>NZ_JBAGJD010000004.1:0-678983 GCF_036864815.1 Paenibacillus sp. A14 | reverse complement strand
TTTTCCATATCGATTTTTAAGTAATTGGCCAAAAAATGAAGGGGGTCAGAAAATAGATGCGTTATTCCATTTTATGGATATTAACTTTTTGTTCTATTTTGCCTCTTCACTCAGCTTCATTTTCTTCTTGGCTTGATCATTCCAACCGATGTGTTCATAATAGGCGGTTCCTTGTACATTTTTGTACTCCTTTGACGCCCTTTGTTGTTCTGGCTTTTACTCCTTCGATGAAGCTCGGATTCAAGTAGCAAATTAGGTTTCTCCCATAAAAGACGAAGTGATTGAAGCACTTCCCACAAACTCATTCGGGTTCCACTGATCACATGAATGAGCATGGCCATAGCATAAGCGATCAAAGCGATAAAGATCTGGTTCCATATCCCTTGAGGATCATAGCTATACAGCTTCACTAATCGCAAATGCTGCTTCATCCACTTGAAAAATAGCTCGATCAGCCAACGCTGCCGATAGATGTCCGCGATTTCCTCAGCACTTAGGTCAAAGCACGAAGTAGCCAGACGATACTTGCGCCCCTTTTCATCCAAAAACTCTACAAGGCGTAAAGAATTCTCTGTCTTGCGAAAGGCACTCCCTAATTGAACGATAGCATCTCGGATGATGTTTGAATCCGGATGAACCGGCAGCTCTTGCTCCACCTGCCAAACCCTATGTTTTTCGTTGATTCGAGTTACGAATTGAACTTTTTGCTCTAGCCAAGTATCGAACTGTTTATACTTCACATAACCGCGATCCATCACGTATATTGTGCCGTCATCTTCGACCAGAAAGTTCATGGTTTCGTAGTCACTCACATTCCCCGTAGTAGGGATGGCCTTCTCAGGAATGACCTCTTTCTCTTCATTTTTAGTCAAAACCAAGACTCGAACATGAATTTTGATTTGAGTGTGGTCACGGGTTACGTACGCCCAGTTGGCCAGTGTCGCCGGAAGTCTTAGACAAGTCGAGTCGATAATCCGAATCTGTGTGCCCTTGATTTCCGATGGAGCTTTCTGCTTGACCTTGCCGATGAGTTCAAGGAATAGACCTTCGAGTATCTCGGTAGGAATCATCTTTAGACGCCTGGAGATTTGAGAACTACTGATGCTGGATAGTTCCAGACTTTCCTGCAGCGTTGTGCTTGTTCGAAGTGGCTTGAGAAATGTGTTCATAAGAATCCCACTTAGCGAGTTGGGAGGCTAAAATTAACTTGATACTTTTTAAGGTAGTAAGCTTGCGAACACGATGATCGGAAATTGGAAAGCTAAAATTTTCTTCAGAAATATAAGAAAAGCATTGACGAATCACAGATAAATTGTGTATGTTACCCATGGTTGGCTCCTTTTGTTGAGATGAGTTATGGGTAACGCATCTAACTCAACAATAGGAGCTTTTTTTATTTTATTCCATGAAAATAACATATAAATTAACATATTTAGTAAATACTGTTCCGTTAATTTCTTGTGTCAGGTTTAATGCAATGCTAGTGCCTAAAAATCCGCTATATCACACCGCCCAGCCAAATTCGACAAAATAGCGCCGCATCGAGCCCTTATCTACCTACCGGCTTCAGTCAGGTATTCAAAAAAATCATACGTAGGCCTAGTTATGCAAATGAATTAAACTTGTTTGCGATCCAATAGCTTCAAGCGGCACTAGTGGGAATAACAACAACCGTTGCATCAAATCTGGAAAAACGAAAATTACGCTAACGGCTGCCACAGCCGTTAATTGCCCTGAAAACACCGATTTCCAATTCTAATGGTCGCTACAGCGCTTATTTCGCATAAACGGGGCTGTTAGGGCAGTAATCCTGGAAAATAACGGCGCTCAAGACCGTTAGAATTTCGAATGGGCTACTTTTCGCAAAATAGCGGCTGCTACAGCCGTTAGACTTCCCCCGGCGTTAGTACCAGCCACGAAAGCCTGACTTTCTTTCGCAGGAATTCATTCTCGATAGCAGCAACAATGCAACAGGGTCTGTCGCAGGTCGTGTGCGGGTTAATGCAGCACCAGTGCTAATTACGGGAGGTTTTCCCGATCATGGCGGGGCAACAACAAGGCCGCCAAGCCAGGAAGATGGCGCGAACAGCTTATTCCGCCGGATAGACCGCGGCTCCGCTGCTTTTGTGGGCGATCCGGGCGGATGCGGCCGCGGCGAGACCCGCGACCAAATCATCCAGAAACACGTGGATGCGGCCCTCATCATTGTTGAGCCCGCCGATAATTTCCGGCTTCATCTTGTCCAAATACCCGAAGCTCGTCAACCCGATCATGCCGAAGACGCTCGTGATGCCGAGGGCCATCGTCTCGTCCACCCCGTACAGCGGCTCATCCGCTTCGAGAATCGCCTGCAGCGGCTCCGGCAACAGCTTGCGCTCCGCCAGTTCATCGAGGGCAATCCCGGTGAACAACGTATACTGCACCTCGCGCTTGTTCAGCACCGCCCTCACGCTGTCCAAGCATTCCTCCGCTTTCAGGTCCGCATGATACGGAGCCTGAAGAGCGTACACGATCCCGGCGATTTCCTCCAGCGCCACTCCCCGGCGCTTAAGCCACGCCTCCGCTACCTCATAGGACAAATCCGATCCCTCCCGAATCTAATGGACACTTCCCTCTCGTGTTCCTATGTGTATGCGGGGCAAACTTGAAATGTTCATGAAAAAAAGAAGCTGAGGGTACCCGATCATACGCCCCCAGCTTTACAGCTTATTTGACTTTCACGGTATCCGGGCCCAGCAGCCGCTCCATCTGCCGGAGCAGTTCCGGGGACGGCTTGACGCCGTACCGTTCGTTCAAGGCGAGCAGCTTGCCGGTGCTCTCGTAGAACAGCACGGTCCCCACGGGACCGGCATGCTCCACGAGCAGCGCCTTCAGCTGCTCCAGCAGGCCGGCGTTCTCCGCCGCCGCCGTGATCTTGATGAAGACGCGCTGCTGCGCCGGCGTCTTCCGCTCCTGCGCCGCGGCCTGCGCCCCCGCAGGCGCGGCGGGGGCGCGGCCGCCCCGGGCGAGGCCGCGCTTTAGCTGCGCGAGGCTCTGCGCGCTGAGCGGCGCCACCTCGTCGGCCAGCAGCTTGAAGCCTTCGTCCTGCTGCTGGACGGTGGCGCGAAGCGCCAGCAGAGCCCCTTTGGCGACGTGCCCGGAGCACCGCCGCCACACCTCGGGGAACAGCACGACCTCGCAGCGTTCGATCTGATCCTCCAGCTCCATAAAGGCCATCGCCTTCCCCTGTTTCGTGGTGATCGACTTCACCGAAACGACCATCCCGGCGGCGACAATTTTGCTGCCGTCGGCCGCATCGGCCAGCTCCATCAGGCGTTCCGCGGCCTCCTGCTCCAGCACGTCCTCGTAATCGTCCAGCGGATGCCCGGACAGGTAAAGACCGAGCAGTTCGCGCTCCAGCTCCAACTGCTGGGTCGCCGTAAACCGCGGAATCTCCGGATACTCGATATCCCAATTCGGTGTCAATTCGAAGTCGAACAGCTGGATCTGCAGATCCTCCCGCTCCTTGCGCCATTTCAGCGCCGCCTCCACCGTCTCGTCCAGCATGGCGAGCAGTTGGGCCCGGTGGCCCGGTAGCGCGTCAAATGCGCCGCCCTGGATCAAGGACTCGATCACCCGCTTGTTGCAGACCCGGAGATCGACCCGCCGGCAAAAATCGAGCAAACTGTCGAACGGGCGCTCTTTACGCTCCTGCAATATGCTCTCCATCGCCTGCGTACCGACGTTCTTGATGGCGGCCAGCCCAAAGCGGATAATGCCGAGAGAAGGCGCGGAGTTCTCGTCTCCGCTTTGCTTCTCACGGTCCGCTCCCTCACGTTGCGCCCCTGCTTGGGGCGTGAAAAGAATCCCGCTCTCGTTCACATCGGGCGGCAGCACGGTAATGCCCATCCGCCGGCATTCGACAATATATTCCGCCACCTTGCGGTGGCTTCCCATGACGGCCGTCAGCATGGCGGCCATAAAATGCACGGGATAATGGGCCTTCAAATAGGCCGTTTGAAAGGCCAGCACGCCGTAAGCGGCGGCATGGGCGCGGGGGAAGCCGTAATCCGCAAAGCGGACGATCATATCGTATACCGCGTTCGCTTCCTCCTCGCGATATCCCTGCGCCTTGCTTCCGGCGACGAAGTGGCCCCGCTGCTCGTCCAGCACCTCGCGCTTTTTCTTCGATACAGCCCGACGCAGCAAATCCGCTTCTCCGAGCGAAAAACCGGCCATCCGGGAAGCGATCTGCATAATCTGCTCCTGATACACGATGATGCCGTACGTATCCTTGAGGATCGGCTCCAGATCCCCGTGCGGGTAATCCACCGCCGTCTGCCCGTGCTTGCCCGAAATAAACTTCGGGATAAATTCCATCGGACCCGGCCGGTACAAGGCCAAAACCGAGATGATATCTTCGAAGTCCGTGGGTTTCAGCTCACGGAGCACCCGCCGCATCCCCGCCGATTCCAGCTGGAACACGCCGGTCGTTTCCCCGTTTCCGAGCATTTCATAAGTGAGCCGGTCGTCGTCGGGAACCAGCCGGAAATCCGGCGCATTTCCCGTTTGCTCTCCGATCCAGCGCATGGAGCGCTCGATGATGGAAAGCGTGCGCAGGCCAAGGAAGTCCATCTTCAGCAGTCCGACAGACTCCAGATTCTCCATGGAATACTGGGTCAAAGCGGTTCCTTCGCTGCCGGCCTGCAGCGGTACCGCATCCGTCAGCGGGTCGCGCGAAATGACCACGCCGGCGGCATGGGTGGAGGCGTGCCGGGGCATGCCCTCCACTTTCCGGGCCGTATCCAGCAATTTGCGGATCCGGGGCTGCGCGTCGTACAGCTGCTTCAGATCCGGGCTCTCCTTCATGGCCCGTTCAATCGTCATCCCCAAGTTCCCGGGAATCAATTTGGCGACCTTATCGACCTCCCCGAACGGCACGTTCAGCGCCCGGCCCACATCGCGGACGGCAGCCCGGGCGGCCATGGTTCCGAACGTGATGATCTGCGCGACATGCTCGGCGCCGTATTTGTCCGCCACATAGGCGATCACTTCGTCGCGCCGCTCATCGCTGAAATCGATATCGATATCCGGCATCGTCACGCGCTCGGGATTCAGAAAGCGTTCAAACAGGAGCTGGTATTTGATCGGATCGACGTTGGTAATATGCAGCACATAGGCAACCAGGCTTCCGGCCGACGAGCCCCGTCCGGGGCCCGTGGCGATGCCGTGGCGGTGCGCATAAGCGATAAAATCCCAAACGATGAGAAAATAATCGGAGAAGCCCATGCTGCCAATGACCCCGAGCTCATAATGTAGCCGCTCCTTCAGCTTAGCCCGCTCCGCTTCATCCCGCCACAGTTCCTGGTGTCCATACCGCTCTTCAAGTCCCCGCTCGCATAACGAGGCCAGGTAAGACGCCGACGTCAACCCTTCCGGAACAGGCCGATATTCGGGCAAAATATGGCGCCCGAACGTAAGCTCCAGCTCGCATTTGTCCGCGATCTTCGCCGTATTGTCCAGCGCTTCGGAAATATGGGGGAACAAGGCGGCCATTTGCGGACCGCTCTTCATATATAGCTGGCTGGTCCCGATCTTGAACCGCTCCTCATCGTCCACCGTCTTGCCCGTTCCGATGCAGATCAGCACGTCCTGGACCTCGGCATCGCCTTCCCCGAGATAATGGACATCATTGGTGGCCACCAGGCTGATCCCGGTTTCGCGCGCCAGGTCGACGAGCAGCGGGTTGACCTTCTTCTGCTCGGGCATCCCGTGATCCTGGAGCTCGAGGTAGAAGTCCTCCCCGAACGCGGCCTGGTAACGAAGCGCGGCCCGTTTTGCCTCCTCCAGCCGGCCGTGCAGCAGATGGTGCGGCACCTCGCCGCCAAGGCAGGCGCTTAGGCAGATCAGCCCCTCCTTATGGCGCTCCAGCACCTCCCAATCGATCCGCGGTTTGTAATGAAAGCCTTCCAGATGGCCGATCGAGCAAAGCTTCATTAAATTCCGGTACCCGGTCTCATTCTTGGCCAGCAAAATCAGATGGTGGATCGGCTGGTCCTTCCGGCTCCCCCGCTCCTTCCGGGATCCCGCCGTAAAATACATCTCGCAGCCGATGATCGGCTTGATGCCGTGCGAGCGGCACAATTTATAAAAAGGAACCGCGCCGTACATCACGCCGTGATCGGTCAGCGCCAACGCTTTCATGCCGAAAGCGGCCGCTTGGGCAACCAGCTCTTCCAGCCGGGCCGCACCGTCGAGAAGGCTGTATTCACTATGTACGTGGAGATGAACGAAGCTGTCCATGCGTTTCCTTCCTTTCCAAGTTGAACCGAAAATTTAGTTGGGTTAGGACTTAAATCAAAACGTTTGTTCCCTTTTTAAATATTTTATCATAGATTGCCTGCTTGCGCCCATAGAATGGTATAGAACCGGAATGGACAAGCGAAAACGGACGGAACGCAAAAAAGGGAGGCCAGCGGATGAGTACGTTTCTGACCAAGGCGGTCATGGATTTTTTCGTAGCGTTCGGCATCGTTGTAGGGGGAGCCATGGTAGGCGGGCTGGGTGCCATCGTGTCCATGCAGCCGCCGACGCAGACGATGCTGGATATCGCGGGAAGGATTAAGATATGGGCGCTCGCCGCCGCGGTCGGCGGTACGATTGACCCGATGCGGGTCATCGAAAGCAATTTCTTCGACGGAAATTTGTCCCCGGCGATCAAGCAAATTTTATATTTACTATTCGCATTTCTTGGAGCGCATATGGGTTCGGAGCTCGTGAGGTGGATGTGCGGAGGCAGCCGGGGATGAACGAACGGAGGGTCACAACGCGGGAGGCCCTAAGGGGATTTAAGCGGTTCATGCAAATTGCCGCCGTTTTTATTCTCGGCATGGTCGCCGGCAGCATAGGGTTCAACGTCGTCTATCAGGCCAGCTTCAACAAACTCTGGCTCGAAAATAAAGATTTGCAGATTCAACTCTATCAGGCCGAGGAAGACAACAAGACACTGAAAAAGTATCACAAACGCTCCACCGTCATCAAGGAAATCCAGGTCCGGGTCGAAGAGCGGGACCCTCCCCTGGACGCGCTGGCCGTCAAAGAGGTCGTACAGCAATTGCACGAGGAACTGGAGGTGCTGCGCGGCCGCAGCATCTTCGAAATCGACTCCGACGGCAAAATGGCCCGGACGCTGCTGAACCGGAAAATTTACGCGGTGCGGGACAAAGAGTACGCAATTCAGGTGAAAACGATGCTGGTAAGCGAGGGCGTGCTTCAGATCTGGGTCGATATCCGGCCCTATGTGCGAAGCTGAGGAATCATGCTACAATGAGAAATATCACAATCTATTATTCCAAAAGGAGCCGTGACCTTTTCCCATGATTGAAGTTTTAACTTATATCCTGTACGCCGGCCTGATTGTTTCCAGCGTCTGCTCCATCTTCTTCAGCATCAAATCCCGGCGTTCGCTGGATGCGCGCACCCGGGGGATCGCCCAGGCCAAATCGAATATCAGTATGGGCACCATGCTGATCGTGCTGGCCCTGATCCAAATGCTAATTTTTAGCGGCTCGACGGTCCGCGTCGTCGTCGGCGCTCTGTTCATGGTGCTCGGGGCTTTCAATATATTCGCCGGCATCCGCAACCATGGCTTCTTCTCCCGCCAGAACCCGGAATAAACCGGCCGCCTGATCGCCGCATTAGGCGTGGTCGATGGACTGCAGCGTCATGACGGCCTTGGACACCAGGAAATCCTGGTAGGTCATGACGATTTCCAGCTTGCACGCCCGTCGGCTCATCTCCAGGACGACCGGGGTAATCACGACCGGATTCTCGATCTGCACCGGACGCACGAAGTAAGTCGTCAGGTTGTCCACCACGTAGTCCGCCCCGCTCGCATCCTTCGCCGCGTTCAAGCCGGCCTGGGTCATCAGCGAAGTCAGCACCCCATGGGAAATCGTCCCGAGGTCGGTAGCCATTTGCGGCGTAATCATGCCGTGAAAAAACAACCGGCCGTTCTCGTCCCGCTCCTCCGCGAATCCGTTCCACATGAGATGCTCAAACGTTTCACCGAGCTGCGGCTGATTCCGGGCGTCCCGCATCGCCTGCAGCACTTCCCGCCGCGTCACCGAAGAAATCAGCTTCCGGTTGCGGTCGACGACGGGCAGAAAGTCGATCCCTTCCCACACCATGATCTGGGCCGCCGAAGCGAGCGACGTTTGCAGCCCGACCGTAATCGGATGCCGTGTCAGACACTTTTCAATGCTCTGATCCCCGCTGAGATCTTCCACATCCTTGCGGCTGACGATGCCGATCACCCGGTTCCATTCGTCCACCACCGGAAAATGCTGCGCCCCGGTCTCGATCGACAGCTGATCGAAATCGGAGATGTTGCTGGTCACCTTCAACATGTTGACTCTCGGCTTGCGCACGACGATATCTTCCACAAGCATAATCTTCTTCTTGATCAAGCGGTCGAAGATCGCCCGGTTGATCATCGAGGCTACCGTAAACGTATCGTGCCGCGAGGAAATGATCGGCAGCGATAAGCGGTCGGCCAGACTTTTGACTTCCCGGCTCGTTCCGAAGCCGCCGGTAATCAGCACGCCCGCCCCTTGCTCCAAAGCGAGCGAATGGGCATCCTCCCGGTTCCCCACGATCAAAAGGCTTCCCGCATCGATATAGCGGGCCATGGCATCGATCTTCATCGCGCCGATCACGTATTTATGCAGGTTTTTATCCAGACCGTCGGCTCCGCCAAGCACATGTCCCTCGACGATATCGACGACGTCCCCGAACGTCAGTTGATCGGTAATATTCCGCGGCTTCTTCTCCACGCGAACGGTCCCGATCCGCTCCTTCGTAATAACGATTCCGAGATTTTCCGCTTCCTTTACCGCACGGTAGGCGGTTCCTTCGCTGACTCCCATTCCTTTCGCCAGCTTGCGCACCGATATTTTGGTTCCGATTTTGAGACTCTCGATATGCTGTAGCAGCTGCTCGTGCTTCGTTACACTTTCTTCATGCCCCTGCAACTGTTACACCCCCAATCTCAATCTGTACTATTCTGTATCTATTATACACCATATCAACGCAAAAAAAAGCGGACATTCCGTGAGCAAATTTCGCCGGAAGATCCGCTAAACACTCGATCGCTTCATTTCGCCATTTCCTGAAATTTTGCCCTGTTCCGGAATGAACGTGAGGCGAATCACTCGGACTTTGACGGAATACCGAAGCCTTATGCAGAAACATTTTGCGTTGCGCCAATATGTGATTTGTATCACAATGCCATGATGACCGGTTGATATAATGATCGCAAATGCTTCAATATTTAAATAAACAGGAGGACCAAACTTATGAGCCAAACCTTTAAAACCACCGTCAACGCTACGGAGTACCCGCCGCAATTAAAGCATAAAACGATTTTTGCCGCCTTCAACAGCCTGGAGCCTGGAGAAGCGATGCTGCTTATCAATGATCACGATCCCGTGCCGCTGCGCTTTCAATTCGAAGCGATGCATCCCGGACGCTTTACCTGGGACTATCTGGAGCAAGGCCCGGACACTTTTCGTGTAAAAATCGGGAAAACGGAATAACCGAGGAGGAGATCCCATTGGCCACGATTGAGGTCCTCGATGAGAAGACCCTAAAAATCAAGGTAGGCCTTGAAGACGCACTCGCCATGATTGCCGAGGCCGAAAACGATCCGGAGCGTTATGCCGCTGAAATCTTGATGATTGCCGAGAAAATGCCGGAGTTTGAATACACCTACTTCTGTTTCTACGCCTACGACACGGCGGCTTTATTCGAAAAAATGCTCGGCATCGATCCGAAGCAGTATCTCTCCTTCTCGCTGGATGCCCCCGATTCATTCTTCTATACCCTCTATGGAGGTATGAAGGGGCTCAGCGGAATGGCACGCCTGTCCAGCGCTTTGGCTGCCGAGGCGTAAGCAAGCCCGAATTCCAAATCGGCCGGACCCTTCAACGCACCTTCAAGGTGAGCGAGGGTCCGGCCGATTTTTAGTTATCAGCGACCGAGAATGCGGAACCGCTTATTGTCACATCGACTTGCGCCTTTCCATTACCGCTCGTGTACGTGTAACTTGAAGCCCCATGCTTATATCCGGGCAATGAATCCGGGATGGTTAACGCGCTTTCTTTGATCCCCATAGAGAGCTTGTAATTGCTTGCGCCTTGATCGATGTGGAGACTTCCGGCACCGTTTTTCAACTCAAATTTGATTGTTTTGTTAAATCCTTTCGGCAGGATGGCCGACATACTCCCCTCATTGCTCGTAAGATTCAGATCCGCGTTCACGGCCGGCAAAGAGATGCCGGCTTTGTTGCCATTGACCGTAATCGTCCGGAATTTTTGGCTGGGTATGTTCAAAGTCACCATATCAATATCCTCCGTCGAAACACCTTGCTTCGGTCGGATTGAGATTTGCGTCGCCGAGTTCTTGGCGTTTTGTACCACGTTCATTACTTTGGCATTGTAGTCAACGGAGAGCTGTTCGCCCCGACTGATCTGCACTAGAACATTGCAATTCTCCGCGGCGAGTTCAAGTGTTTCGGCCCTGGCGGGAGAAGCCTGCCGATTGGCGGCTCCAGCTTCCGGAGAGTTCCAAACGGCTGTCATCAGCAGCAATCCCGTCAATAAAGAGGCGAGGATGACAATGCCGTTCTTTTTGGGCCGTATATCCATAATAAAATTGATGCGACTACGCAAGTTACGTTTCCCCCCATACAGATTGGTGAATACAGCGGTCCGGGCTTTTGACCCGTTTCGAACGACTTTAATCAAGGTTTCACCGTAGTTTTTTCGCTGCTGAAAACTCATACCTCGGAGAACCCGTTCATCGCACGAGAGCTCGCATTGCAAGGAAACCGCCCGGTCCATAAAATAAACCAAGGGATTGAACCAGTGGACCGCCTTCACCCCCAAAATAATCACCTTGTGCCATAGATCGAACCGTTTAAAATGAATCAGTTCATGCTTAAGAATGTGCGGATAGTCCTCTTCCTTCAAAATATCCCGGGGAAGCAAAATCACCGGATGAATCAGACCTGTTAACATCGGCGATGAAATGCTGTGGCAAAATTTTATCCTGACACCGGTTTTAATATTTAACTCCGAGGCCATGTTCTCAAAAGCTCCCAAAATCTCCGGATCCGTCACCGGCTCGCTCCAGCGTCTAGTCAGGTTCATAAACCGGATATGCCGATACACTTGGCAGAATAACGCAATTAAGGCGCCGGTCAACCAAACCACCGCCAAGATCCGCCAAACCGGATAAGGGGCGAAGGCCGCTTGATTGGCTTCATGAACTGTGGAGATCGGAAATCCGGCAAGCCCTTTCCCTTGCCCGGACATAGCGGGGAGCGGATCGGTAGTCGGCGCGTAACGGACCGGAGCAAAAGGCAACACAATATGAGGATGTACGGGGACCAGCCAGCCGATCGTGATCACCCACCAAATGATATACAACCATTTTGCGGCATATTTTTTGGCCAAGAAGGGGACCATCGCCATATACACCAATGTTACCAGCGACATGGAAAGCGAGCATCGAATAAACACAGATAAAGTTTCCTCCAACTCACTCCCTCTTTTCCTTCAGCCACTTCTCAAGCTCGTCCAGATCGTCTTCCTTAAAACGCTGGCTGCCGTGCAACGCTGCGATCAGACTGGAGAAGGAATTCCCGTGAAATCGCTGGATAAAGTCGCCGGTTTCAAATTTCAAATACTCCTCTTTACTGATCAGCGAAAAATACCCTCGTTCTTTGCTCTTTTTCTCACTCCGTAAAAAACCGCGTTCCACCAGCCTCTTCATCAAAGTAATAATCGTCTGCGCCTTCCATGCCCGTTCCTTTCCTAGCTGCTCCATCACCATCCCCGTTGTAATCGGCGGTTCATTCGCCCAAACCACCTTCATGATCTCAAATTCGGCATCCGGGAGCTTCTTCATCAAATTCATCGCGAACCTCCTTTTTCTACAGCTGTCTATAATGTATATTCTACACCTGTCTACAATAATGTCAACCAGTTTTTTCCTGAAAAATAGCCCGCCCTCTTCATTAAATGTGATGTGCGGTTCACGGGCGAGTTAGTTGGTTAGTTGGTTGGTTGGTTGGAGTAAGTTTACAGAAATATGGGGATTTGGAGGTTTAATGCGGAGGTTGGGTTGTTGTGGCATGGCTGCCTACATAAGGCCCCAAAAGCACTGGCGTTGCATGAAGCAATTTGAATGCCGTGGAGAAATAAGGGCCTGATGCGCACTGAAGTTGCATCAAACCTGACTTGGTGCTGCCTATTTTGAAACTTGTCGCCTCGGTGTGGCGAGTTGGATCCGGCGCGCCCCATCTCCCTAACCGCCGTCGCATGAGCAGCCTTGCAAGAAAGACGAAAATTAACGCTAACGGTTGCCACAGCCGTTATTTGCCCTGAAAACGCCGACTTCCCATTCTAACGGTCGCCACGGCGCTTATTTTGCAAAAACAGGCTGTTAGGGCGAGAATCCAGGTGAAATAACGGCGCTCACGACCGCTAGAATTTCGAAAGGGTTACTTTTCGTTAAATAGCGACTGCCACAACCGTTAGACTTCCCAAGTCTCACCATAGTCGCACGATGTCAGGCTGGATGCAACGCCAGGGCCTGATGCGGCGCTATTTTGTCTAATTCAGCTCATGGGTAGGGAATAGCGGACTTTTGAGGCCTTATTATTTGAAAAAGCAGGCCAACCCCCTATTTCGGGGCCCATAACAGGGCAATAAGGCCTTTTTTGACCGCTATCATTCCCCCGAAGCCGAATCGGGACGAAATAGCGCCCAAACGGCCGCTAGTGCGAGGGGCGGCTAGGGAAATGGGGGCCCCTGCCGAATTCAACTCGCCGCACCAAGGCGAAAAGTTTCAAAAAAGCGTTAATTTGAACAAAAGCATGGTCCCCCCATTATGGGAGGACCACTTATTCCTTAATCCTTAGGCGGACGGGCTCTACCTCGCCGAATAGTTCCGCGGCACGTAAGCGCAATAAGGATCGCTCTCCAGGTAGTCGCCGGTTACCGCATAGGCCCGCGCCCGGGAGCCGCCGCAAACCGTTTTGAATTCGCAGGCTCCGCATTTTCCTTTGAGCAGCGATTTATCCCGCAGCTGCCGGAATACGGGAGAGTTCCGGTAGATGTCCGCCAGGGATTGCTCCCTGACACTGCCGCAGTTTATCGGCAAAAAGCCGCTCGGGTACACCTCGCCGACATGGCTGATAAACACAAAGCCATCCCCGTCATTCACTCCTTTCGGGGAACGGCCCAACACATCCTTTCGTTTCGACGGCGACGCCCCGCCAGATCCCTGGCCAAAACCGCCGTCTTTTGAGTCCACGTTTCGTGCGGCGCTTAATGAGGCATTCACCACGCCGCCACCCGTGCCGTTCAAAGCTTCATCCCTACCAACGCCCGCTTCGGAATGCTTCTTCTGCAAAATGACCCGGCGGAAGTGAGGCGCCTCCGTCGCTTTCACACCGTATGGCATCTCCCGCTGCAGCCGAACAAGCCATTCCATGACGCGCTCGTGCTCCTCCGGCGTAATCATGTCGCGGACCATTCCTCTTCCCGTAGGGACGAGAAAAAAGACGCTCCATAATACGGCGCCGAATTCCCGTACTTTCTCCGCGATCTTGGGCAGGTCTTCCAAATTGTAGCGGGAAACGGTCGTATTGATCTGGATCGGAATGTCCAGCTCCCGCAAATATTCGATGCCTTTCATCGTCATTTGGTAGGAGCCCGGGGTGCCGCGAAAATGATCATGGATGGCCGCATCCGAGCCGTCGAGGCTAAACGCCCATCGGGATAACCCTACCTGCTTCGCCCGTTCCACGGCGGAGAACGTTACCCGCGGCGTCGCGCTCGGGGTCATCGAGACAGGCAAGCCTTTTTCATGAATCGCGTATCTGGCCAAGTCGTAAAGATCGGGCCGCATCAAGGGATCGCCTCCGGTGAACACAAAGAGCGGACGGTCCATTTCGGCGATATCGTCGATCAGCTTCTTCCCTTCTTCGAACGTGAGCTGGCGGGGATCGGGACGGTATTGGGCCTCGGCCCGGCAGTGCAAACACTTTAAGGCACAGGCTCGTGTAACCTCCCAGATCACAATGAACGGATTGACGCGGTAATCCCTTTCCTGAACGATATTAGGTGTAAACTCCACTTGCTTCATCTCCCGAATAATTGATGTAACACCTTTTCAGCGGACTGCTTTCCCTGACGGATACAATCCGGCACGCCTACTCCTTCGTATGCGGCGCCGCAAAGCTCCACGCCCGGCAGATTGGTCCCAAGCTTGGCGCGCAATGCCGCCAGGCGTTCGACATGGCCAACCGGATACTGGGGCATGGATTGCGGGAGCCGGATGATTTCGCAAAACAACGGTTTTGCGGTAATGCCCATCAACGCGCGAAGCTCGCCGGTCAGTTCTTCCTTTATCGCTTCGTCCGGCTTATCGGTCCACTGTTCATCCCCCAGCCGACCCAAAAAGGTACGGAGCAGGACGACTCCCCGCGGGGCGGTATGCAGCCATTTCGACGAACTCCAGGTACATGCCGTCATTTTCCTGCCTTCCCCCCGCGGGACGAGAAAACCCGACCCGCCCAGTTCGGCTGGTATATCTTCCGCGCGAAACGCAAAGGTGGCGTTCGCTACGGATACGTAATGAATTTGCTCCAGGTAAGCCACGTCCGAAAACTCACCCAGCAGTCGAGCTGCCTCAAAGGCGGGCGCCGCAATGATCACGGCGTCCGCCGTCAACCGCTCCCCGCTCTCCAGGCTTAACTCGTAGCATGGTGTTCCGGGCGGATTCCCCGGCGCGGCGCCAAACCCGGGCCCGTGTCCCTTCCCGACCAAAGCCAGCGACGAGACGCCGTTCCCGTGGATCAGCCTCTCGCTCTCCAGGGAAGCCACAAGCGCCTCCACCAGCCCGTTCAGCCCAGTCTTGAGCGTTAAGAACATGCTTCCGGCCTCCGGGGCCGGGGTGCTTCCCGCCGTCTTCAATGGCTTGGGGGGTTGTTTTTTTCTCGCCAGCAGTCCAAGAATAAGGCTCCGATGCTTACGCTCCATTTCCATAAACTGGGGAAAAGTCGCCCGAAGGCTCAGCTGCTCCGTGTCCCCCGCATAAATTCCCGCAAGCAGCGGCTCGGTCAAATGCTCTAGGACTTCCCTGCCCAAACGCCGGCGGATGAAGCCTCCCAGCGACTCGTCCTCCCGGTCCCGCCTGGCGGGCAGGAGCAGATCCAGTGCGGCCCTGGCCTTGCCTGCAGGAGACAGCAGCCCGGTCTTCACCATCGGCCATATCCGGGTGGGAATGCCCAGCATCAATCCGGGCGGCATCGGATGAAACCGGCCGCGGTGCAGAATAAAGTTCCGTTTGGCCGCCGGATTCGTCCCTGTCAGCAGATCTTGGAGGCCCAGGTCCTTCGCCAGCTCCAGTGCGGCCACTTTGCGGGCGAGAAAGGAATCCGGCCCTTGTTCGACAATGCATCCATCTTTATGCAGCGACCTGATTTTCCCTCCGAATCTCGCGCTATGTTCTATCAGAGTAACATTCACGCGCATTCCGTTCTCCCGGGCATACTTCCGAACATAATAAGCCGCGCTTAATCCGGAAATACCGCCGCCGATAACCGCTACCGATTTGACCACTAAGGCCAGCCTCCTCTTCCTCTTCTGGTATCGCTGTTCTATTTCGTTATCATATCCCGAAAAATATGCCCGCTTTATGACTGGAGTCACTCCGGTCCATCTTCCTTTCCGCTAGAATGGGTCAAAAAAACACGGGAGGGAAATAGATGACAAATCATACTGCAAATCACACTGAGCGATCCGCCAAAACGGTCACCGGAGCCGAGCTGCTAATCCGCTGCCTGCGGGAGGAAGGGGTCGACACCCTCTTCGGCTATCCCGGCGGGGCCGTGATCCCGATTTATGACGCTTTGTACGATTGTCCGGATATCCGCCACATTCTCACCCGTCACGAACAAGCCGCCGTTCATGCGGCTGACGGTTACGCGCGAATTACCGGCCGCCCCGGCGTGGCGCTGGTCACCAGCGGCCCGGGAGCGACGAACGCCGTGACCGGCATCGCCAATGCCTTCATGGACTCCGTCCCGCTCGTCGTGCTGACCGGACAGGTTTCGACCGATCTGATCGGACGGGACAGCTTCCAGGAAGTGAATATCTTCGGCATGACGATGGATGTGACCAAGCATAATTATGTCGTCATGGAGGTGGACCAGCTTCCCCGCATCCTCAAAGAGGCGTTTCACATCGCGACTTCCGGCAGACCCGGTCCCGTGCTGGTGGACCTGCCGAAGAACATCATGAACGCCAAAACGGAGCAAGGCCCTTTACGTCACGTTTCCCTGCGCGGGTACGCCCCCGTGCCGTCCATTCCGCAGGAAACGATCAACCTGATCGCGAATCGCGTCTCCGCCGCCGAGCGCCCCGTCCTGCTTGCCGGCGGCGGTGTGGTCTCTTCGGGAGCTTCCGAAGCGCTCCGCAAGCTGGCCGAAAACGCCGATATCCCGGTCGTGAGCACGCTGATGGGCATCGGCGCTTTTCCATCCGGCCATCCGCTCTATCTCGGCATGGTGGGGATGCACGGCACTTATGCGGCGAACCGGGCCGTCCATCAGGCGGACCTCCTGCTCGCGCTCGGGGTGCGCTTCAACGACCGGTTATCGGGAAAGATCCAGGCCTTTTCGCCGAACTCCTGGAAGGTCCAGGTCGACATCGATGACGCCGAGCTGGGCAAAAATATCCCCGTTCACCTGGGAGTGCACGGCAACTTGTCCGAACTGATGGACGGGCTTGCGGCCCTGACCTCCCCCGCTCCGCGCGGCGGCCGGCCCTGGACGGCGGAAGCGGCCGGCTGGCGCCGGAGCGTGCCCCATTTCACCGCCAAGCCGGGGACATTGAATCCCCAGGAGGTGATCTCGCTGCTCCATAAGTTAACGGACGGCGAAGCGATCGTGGCCACCGATGTCGGCCAGCATCAAATCTGGACGGCCCATCATTATAAGTTCAAGCGGGCCCGGTCGTTCCTGACCTCCGGAGGCCTCGGCACGATGGGGTTCGGGCTGCCTGCCGCGATCGGCGCCGCCATCGGCGCGGAAGCCGCCGGACGCCGTGAGCCCGTCATCTGCGTCACTGGAGACGGAAGCTTCCAGATGAATCTGCAGGAGCTGATGACCGCGGTGGACTACGGGCTGCCGGTCAAAATCGCCATTTTGAACAACGGTTATCTCGGCATGGTGCGGCAATGGCAGCAGTTGTTCCACCAGCGCCGCTACTCTTCCGTCCAAATTTCTTCACCGGATTATGTCGCATTTGCGGCGGCCTATGGCGTTACCGGCCTGCGCGCTTCCACCTTGTCCGAAGCCGAAGCGGTCATCCGCCAGGGCCTTGAATTGCCCGGCCCTGTCCTGATGGAATTCCGCGTAGAGGAAGAGCAGAACGTGTACCCGATCGTCCCTCCGGGGGAGAGCCACGACCGCATGATTCTCGAATGAAGAGAAGGGAGTGTCCCTGCCCGGAACGAAAAAACTGTCGAAAAAGCCGTCATCCCGGCTTTTCCGACAGTTTTTTTACATCTCTACATGCTCTGGCCATGTTTGCCTTCCTCCGACCACTTGCTCTGCCATTCCCGCAGCTTCGCCCGGCGGACCGCGTCGAGCGCCCGCTGCTTCTCCTCGTTTACGCCGAGAATGAAATGCAGATGGGCACCGATCACGAGAAACGCAAAGGCGGCCCAAACCGCTCCAAATATGGATACCCAGCCCGCGCCAGGCTTAAAGGATATCATGGGCAGGGCGTAAACGAGCATCGCCAACGCAAGGATCAAATACACGACATGCTTGATTTTACTTTTCTTTTTTACCGTCTTCATTTAAGGCCGCAGCTCCTTCGTCTTCAAATCTATATTTCTATTCTATGAAGACGCCGGAGAAATATGAGACAAGATTTACATCTGCGGTCCGTATAAATGCTGAAGACTGTCCGTAATGATTTTATTCACATCCTGGATAATCACGCTGAGCCGCCGCTCGGCATCGAACAGCCGGCGGATATTCAGGTTCATGCTGAGCACCTCGAACAGCTTCTCCATCTTTTCCATCTCCTCGGGAGAGGGCATTTCACCGGTCATCATTTGCTGCTGCAGCTCATTTTGCCGGTTGCGGAAATCGTCCAGCATCCGCTTGCTCTCGGGATCGGCATCGACCAGCTTCATGGCGGAGGTAATCTCCGCCACCTCCGGGCTCTCCTTAAGCGCTTTGGCCAATTCATTCGCCTTATCGTAAATATTCACAGTTCCATCCTCCAATTTGTTTTTTGTTCTACCCCATCCACAGCATCAAAAGCGACTGAAACAAGCCGATGATGCCCCCAAGCAGCACCCCGAGCCAGGTAATGGCCCTGAACTCCTTGCCTGACACGCTCAAGATGACTTCTTCCAGCCGTTCCACCGGAAATTTCTGTACCTGCTCCTGAACCAACTTCGGCAGCTGAATCGTCCTCATCGCGGCGGGGATTCCTTTGACGATCCAGGAAATCAGCCGCTCCGTCACGGACGGCAGCGCCGCTTCGGCCCGGGAAAGCCAGGGGGCGACCAGGGAAGCGACTTGTACCTGCTCGGCGGAAGCGATCCACTGCTCAAAAGGGAGGTTTTGGAGCCGATCGGCCAGCCATTCCCCCGCATCCCGGCCGGACAGCATTTCCAGCAGTTCCGCGGCGGTTTTCTCGCCAAGGAGCTCCATTCTGCCCTGGATCGCCAAGGCGACTCTGCGCCCAGCCTCCTCTCCTTGAAGCGCCTGAACCAGCGTCGGCGTCAGCTTGCGGACCAGCTTATCCTCGTCCACAAAGATCGCCGCCATCGTTCCGAGGAAGCCGCCCGCCCGGTCGACCATGTTCGCCGCCATTTTGGTCAGCATCCGCTGGCCTTCGGCCGAGAGAAGCTCCTCTTCAACGGCGCGAAGCACCGCGTCCGCCGCGGCCGCGCTCCACCGCTCCCGGTTCTCCCCCGTCCAACCCGGAACAAGCTCGCTCAGTTTCCGTTCGCTTAGGCCGAGGCGCTCCCAAAGATACCGGCCTCCCTGCTCGGCCAGCGTCCCTCCCGCTTCGGCCAGGCGTGCCTTGACCGCTTCCCACTGCTCGGGCTCCCAAATGCTAAGCGCCGCTTCCTTCAACGTGTCCGGACTTGCCGCCAGACGGTGAAGCGCCGTAAGCAAGTACTTCTCCGCCTGATGTCGGAACGCCGGCCGAAGCATCAATTCCTGCAAGCCTTCCGCCGTGACGAGATATTCCGCGACCACGTTGCCCAGCGACTCCGCAATGTCGTCCCTCCGCTTGGGGATCAGACCGGGCGTGAACGGAACGTGATATTTTCCGATATAGAGCGGATTTCGGGGATGAAACAACATTTTAATCGCAAAATGGTTCGTGACCCCGCCGACAAAGGCGGCGACTGCCACGCTGACGACCACATAAAGCCAATCGTCCACCGCAAAAACCTCCTTCAACCGCTTGCCTGGGTTAATCACCAAGGATTCTATGTCCTCATATGATGCATTACATGCGCTTATGCAGATGACCATTCAACATCCAAGATATCAAGCCTAAGCTTGGAAGGAGATCCGCTTCATGCCCTCCAAAAAACTGAAAATCCAGATTATGAGTCCGAATTTGCTGGAGAACGATTACCTTGTTCTAGGGGAACAGCTGGTCAGACAATGGAAGATCCCCGTTCATCATCAGATGCAAATCGTCTTCGGTTCCTTCCGGCAGACCGTTCGGGTCGTCCCGCTGGCCAGATATGACGGAATGCGCATCAGTCAAGAGCTGGCCGACAGGATGGGCCTGATGCCGCGGTCCTCGCTGCGGCTGACCTACCGGTCCCACTCGACAACCCTGCAACTGGGGCCGCTGGTCGGCGTACTGATCAGCAAAGACTACCCGGAGTCCGTCGAACGACCGTTCGGACCGATCACCCTGTTCTGTAAAGAGCTCGTTAACGCCTGTCAGCGTCAAGGGGTGTATGTTTATTTTTTCACACCGAATCATATCGGTTCCAGTTCCAGCCGACTATCGGCCTGGGTGTACGGCGACGGATGGAAAAAAGCCCAGGTTCCTGCGGCGGATGTGTTCTACAATCGGCTAACTTCACGAAAGCTTGAGAACAAACCTAGCGTACAGCATTTCTTGAAAGAAGTAAAATCCCGCTACAGCAGTCATTTTTTCAATGAGAAGTTTTTAGACAAAACCGAAGTTTTCGACGCGCTGCAGCGTGACGCCTCGCTCTCGAGGTACTTGCCGGAATCCCATCTCTTTCGTAACTTTCTTACACTGAAAAACATGTGCGCCAAACATCCCGTCGTCTTTCTCAAGCCGATCAGGGGAAGTCTCGGGAAAGGCATCATCCGGATTTCCAAGCTGGACGGCGGCTCATATCAAACGCTCACCGCCCAGGTCGGAGGAACGCGGCGGCAGGTGTATCCCAGCCTCGCCAAGCTGTTCTCCTCCCTCGCCGGCAAGATGAAAGCGACGCGCTATCAAATTCAGCAGGGGCTGACCTTGATCGAGGCGGATCGCAGGCCGATCGATTTTCGCGCCTTGGTGCAGAAGAACCAGACGGGAAAATGGAGCGTTACCTCCATCGTGGCCCGGACCGCCGGAAGCCAGCACTTCGTATCCAATCTGGCCCGGGGAGGATCGCTCAGCACAGTCAAGGAAGCCGTCGCCCGGAGCACGCTGCCGGCCGGCATCAAAAACAAGGTCCCGATCCGGCTGCGCAAAGCCGCTTTGGACATCGCTGAGGGCGTCGATCATCAGATTCCCGCCCATTTCGGGGAACTCGGCATCGATCTCGCCCTGGATACCTCGGGTCGGATCTGGTTAATCGAAGTGAATTCCAAGCCTTCCAAAAACGACAACACTCCGCTCGGAGGCGGCAAGATCCGTCCCTCCGTCAAGCAGGTGGTTGAATACGCACGCTATTTGTCCGGCTTCTGAGGAGGAAAAAGATAGATGTTCAGCAAACGATCCAAAGGCGTCATCGGCATTTTGGTCGCCGAAGGCCGGAATCCCGTTCCTTTCGCGGAACCGGGATACTGCCGCAAGCTGTGTCAAATCGGCTCCAGTCGGGGCATGGTCGTATATGTATTTTGTCCGTCGTTCCTCCGTACGGGAGGCGAGTCCATCCCCGGCTACAGCTATGAGAACGGAGGATGGCACCACAAGCTTTTCCCCCCTCCGGACGTTTTGTACGACCGGTGCTTCACTCATGACCGGAGGCAGCAGCAACGCAAAAGACAGGCGCTGGCCCGGCTATCGGAGCAGCATCCCTTCGTTTATCTGACGCGGGGATTAACCGGGAAATGGCAGGTATATCAGGCTCTCCGGAAATTTTCGGAGATCGAACCTTATCTGCCGGAAACCGCCCGCTATGAAGGCCCGGAGCATTTGGCCGGCTGGCTCCAGCAGCATGGCGGCGAAGTTTTCTTAAAGCCCGAGCACGGGACCCACGGCAAACGAACACTCCATGTGAAGAATTCGGAGCTGCACGGCGGGCTTAAAATTACCGGAAGAGACCCGCGGAACGGCATACTCCAGAAGCAATTTTCCTCCCGGGAAGAGGGGCTCGATTGGGTTCACCGCTTCACGGCGGGCCGGTCTTTTCTGATCCAGCCCTACCTGGAGCTAAACACCGCCAGAAGAGAGCCGTTCGATATCCGGGTTCTGGTGCAGAAAAACGACACCGGGTCCTGGGAAATCACCGGGATGGCGGGGCGGGTCGGCGTAAGAAACGCGCTCACCTCGAACCTGCACGGAGGTGGAACCGCCCACCGGGCGCTTCCGCTGCTAATCCGGCAATTGGGAATGACGGAGGCCAAAGCCGCGATCTCCTTGATCCGTGAGCTGGCGTTAAAGATTCCAGCGGCGCTTGAATCGCATTTCGGCCGCCTGGCGGAGCTCGGGATCGACTTCGGCATCGATCGAAAGCATGGCCGCGTATGGGTGCTGGAGGTGAACTCCAAGCCCGGCCGCTCCTCCTTCTTCCGGATTGGAGACCGCAGGAGTGCCAGAAAGTCGGTGGAGAATCCGATTCTGTACGCCCGTTATTTGCTGATGAGCAAACCTTGAATGAGGCACGGAAGACTTTGTTAGGAGGAAAAATTCATGAGTTTGACTTTTTGCAACGTACATTTTACGCAGCAACCCCAGAGGGTCGTCTACGTGTCCGGCTCTTTGATGAAGAACCTGAAGCTATCGGGAAAAAAGTCGGTTCACCTCAGATTCGGCGGCGAGCGGATCCCCGCGGCCGTCAAACCGATCAAAAAACCGGGGAAGCATCTTTATATCGCTTCCGGCATCCGTAAAGGCATTAAAATTCCCAAAGCGGGCGGCGTGTTTTTACGCAGTTTGCAAGAGGGGGAAGTCCAGATCGGGCCGCTGATCGGCGTGCTTTCGGACGGTCCGGCTTCTTCCGCCACCAACCCTTTCGGTTCCCGGACCGGATTCATCAAGCAGTTGCTGAGACAAGGAAGCAAATTATCCTATATCTTTGCCTTTACGCCGCGGGATATTCAGTGGGACAGCGAGACGATCAACGGCTATTTCCTTAACGAAGCCGGCCATTTCATCAGGAAGAAGGTTCCCCTGCCGGATGTCGTCTACAATCGTCTCCCGAGCAGGCGGGCCGAAACCACCACCGCCATCACCCAGCTTCGCGAGCGTTTTATCCGGCGCAGAATTCCATTCTTTAACTGGAGTTTTTTTAACAAGTCCGATATTTACCGCATGCTTGAGAAAGATTCCCTGGTCGGCCGTTATGTGCCCGAATCGATCATGAGCCCGAGCCCGGAACAGGTTAAGGAACTGCTGGACCGCCATTCCTTGGTTTATTACAAGCCAAACAGCGGGAGTCTAGGCAACGGCATTTATCGGCTGTCCAAAATCCAGAAGAGCGGTTATTACGCCAGATACCGGAATAACGGGAGAAACGCGCTGCTCCGCTTCGGCTCCTTCGCCAGTTTGATGCGCACCCTTCAGGCCCGGCACGGCCGCTCCTTGCGCGGTTATGTCGCGCAGCAGGGCATTCGGCTGATCGAAATCGACGGCTGCCCGATCGACTTTCGCTTTCACATGCATAAGAATGGGAGAAACCAGTGGGCGGTTGTCGGCATCGGAGCCAAAAAAGCCGGGAAAGGCAGCGTAACCACCCACCTCAAAAACGGCGGCTCCCTGCTGACCCCCGATCAGGCGCTGGCCCGCACCTTCGGTCCCCGCTCGGATGAGGTGCTGAGAAACGCCAAGAGCGTAGCCATTACGCTCGCGGAAGCGATCGAGAGCCACCACCAGCACCTGATCGGTGAAATCGGCTTTGACATCGGGATCGACCGCGACGAGAAGATCTGGATGTTCGAAGCGAACGCCAAGCCGGGACGCTCGATCTTTAAGCATCCGTCACTGCGGGCGGAGGGCCGCGCTTCAGTGGATCACATTCTGGAGCATTGTCTGTACTTGAGCAAGTTCCGGAGGAGGGAAAACGGATGAGTCAGCTTGCAGGCGAAGCCAAGCCCGTTGTGGCCATACTCACGGTTGAGGACGACCTGACGCAATTCCGCGGCAACCGGGCGAATTTTCGGGATCTCGTCAAAACCGGCAAAGAACTGGATTTCCCGGTCTATGTCGTGACAACCCGGGATCTGAAGTTGACCGCGAAAAAAGTCCAGGGTTATTTGTACCATACGGAAGAAAAGCAGTGGAAAAGGCAGTGGCTTCCGCTGCCTCAAGTCATCTACAACCGGATTCCGCGGCGTGAGGATGAGCGCAGACCTTCCGTCCGGCGGAAAGTCGAAGACTGCCTCCGGCATGGCAGCATCCAGCTGTTCAACCCGTTCTTTTTCAATAAATGGACGCTGTTTGATTGGCTGAAAAAGAACCGGGCCACCCGGGCGCTCGTCCCCAACACGAAGCGGCTGCGCTCTTCGGCCAGCCTTCTGCCGATGCTGGAGGAGTATGGAAGCCTGTACTTGAAACCGGAGAGCGGGAAGGCCGGGAAAGGCATCATGCTGCTCCAGTACGACGCAGAGGAAAATAAGCCTTATCGGCTCACGATTCAGGGGGTAAGGCACAAAAATGTTGTGTATAAAACCGGAAAGCCCCAGCTGTTATGGAGACGCATAAAAGCCGAAACCGGGAACACCCGTTATATCATTCAGGAGGGAATTGAACTGGCCTCCTACAGAGGCAGGCATTTCGATTTGCGGGTGCTCGTGCAAAAGTCAGGGAAAGGCATCTGGACCGTTACCGGAGTTGGGGCCCGGCTTGCCGGCTTACGGCGGATCACGACGCATGTTCCGCAAGGCGGCAGCGTAGAGGACCCCGAAAAAATGCTCCTGTCGGTTTTCGGCCAGGAAATGACGAATTACCTGATGAGCCGCCTGAAATCAAACGCTCTCTTAATCGCCAAACAAATCGAAAAAGGCGCCGGATATACGCTCGGGGAAATGTCGATGGATCTCGGGATCGACAGTGAAGGGAAAATCTGGTTTTTCGAGGCCAACGCCAAGCCGATGAAGTTTGACGAGCCCCATATCCGCAAAAAATCGTTGGAGCGTATTTTCCAGTTCAGCCATTATTTATACCGGCAGGGCAAGGAATAAGAGCGCATAAAGAGGTGAGCAATCCGATGTTGGTGAAGGCCTGGCAGCTCAATGACAGAATCCCTTGGGAACTCCAGCAGGCCGAATTGATCGCATTTACGCAAAAATACGGACGAAAAGCCTTGCCCGCAAATACGATCCTGAAACTGATGAAGCTGTCTTCGCGCGATTTGCTTCAGCCTGGCGCCCTTCTTCTGCTCGCCGAAATCGAGGCGGAGGACGGCCCGAGGCTGGCCGGCTTTTCCTGTGTGACCCATTATGGACGCGGGCTGAGCCTGGTCGTCGTTCATCCGCTTTATCGCGGAAGAGGGCTTGGATCCAGACTGCTGAGCCGGCAAATTTCCGCGCTGGGGCGGCTCAGTTGCCGCGTCCCCTTAAGCAGCGTCTCCGGCCTGCAGATGTGTTTTCGCGCCGGGCTGTACGCCGGCGGCATGGTCAAAACCCCGGGCGGGCCGGCCGAGCTTATCCTAGAAAGAAGGTGATGTTCCGTGGCGCAACCCGTCCTCGGTATTTTGACTTTATATATGAACGATAAGAAGCAATTGGAGGAACGGCATATTTACCAAAGAATGATTACAGAGGGCCAGAAACTCGGTCTTGATATTTTTGTATTCACCCCCATGGATGTGTATGACAAAAAGAACTTGATACATGCCATGGTCTACGATCCGAAATCGAAAAAATGGTCGCGAAAATGGCGGAGCTTTCCCCATCTGATTTTCGACCGCTGCCGGATTCAGCGGAGCAAGCGTTTCGAGCAGCTGCTGAAATTCAGGGCCAGATACGGGAATTTGAAGTATTTAAATCGGCCGCTGCGCAACAAATGGACGATTTACCAGTTGCTGTCGCGCAAATCCTCCTTCCGCAAACACTTGCCCGAGACGGCCCTGTTTCAAAACAGCGGCGATGTCTTCCGGCTGCTCCGCACCTATCCGTCCGTTTACGTCAAGCCGATTAACGGCACCGGCGGCCGGGGGATCGTGCGGGTGGATCGGCTGGGCGGCGACCTGTTCCTCATCCAGGGCCGGCGGCAAAACCGCAAGATTATCCCCGCGCAAAAGATGCATAAATCCCGGCTCGGCGCTTTCTTGCTGAACTGGAAAAGCGGGGGCAGGTTCCTTGCCCAGCAGGGCATCCAGATCAAACTGCCGGACGGCCGGGTACACGATTACCGGATGCTGGTGCAGAAGAACGGGCATGGCCAATGGGAGGTAACCGGCTGCGCCGGCCGGATCGGACCGCCCCGCAGCGTGACCTCCAACCTGCACGGCGGCGGGAAAGCCGCATCGATGAACACCCTGCTCCGGCAAATTTCGAACAGCGAAGAAAAGCGTGCCGAAATCCGCAAGACGGCCGAAAAGCTGAGCCTGGAGATCGCCGCCTACCTGGAATCGACCATCGGCGCCTTATGCGAACTGGCGCTGGATCTGGCGATCGACCGCAGCGGCCGGGTCTACCTGCTTGAGGTCAACCCCAAGCCGGCGCGCGAGGTGTTCATCCAAACGGGAGATACCGAGGCCTATCGCCGCGCCATCATCAAACCTTTGGAGTACGCGCTTTGGATGTACAAACGCGAAGCCGCCCCTTCCTCATCGTGAGGAGGAGCGGCTTCATCGTTTCGCAGGCTACTGTTCTTCGCCTTTCAAGTAAAGCGGCGCCGATTTGTTCCCGGCGTAGTCTTCCATGATGATGTACACGTTTTTCGCCGCAGAGGTAAAGCGGAGGCTGGCCTTCGTCGTCCGCCCGCGAATGATCCGGTCCTTGTCCCCGACATTATAAGTCGTCGGGAAAGAGCGGAGCTTGCCGTCTTCATATACATACATGTAGCGCCAGTCCCGGGTATTCGGCATCGGGAGGTTTAAGGTATTGCCTTCCCAGGACCATGCTTCGGCATAAGGCTCGGATACCGTGTCGATGAACCGGCCGCCAACGGCAACCGCATTCTTGTCGCCCAGGGCGACCGTTACGAGATAATCGTCACCGTTCACCGGCATATTCTTGAACGCCGCGGTTGTCGAGCCGGCCGGAACGGTCGTCTGCTCGGACACCGGCTTCCCCGTCGTAATCCAGTTCAGGGACTTCACGCTGACCGTGACGTCGCCGCCGGCCTTGGCCGGCAGATCCCAGTTGACCGTGAAGGTGCCGTCGGGCCGGGAGTCGACCCGCAAATTCGATGGAGACGCGGTCAAGTCGAATTTCAGCTCCGCGGCCTTTCCTTCCAGCCCATCCGCTCCCACGGCGGCCACTTTAATCTTGCCGGAGCGGGCAGGGAGTTTTTTGATGTAGAATACTTCATCGTATTTCCCGCCTACAAATACGTCATTCACGTAGACATTATACTGCTTGACCTTGGTGTAATCCGGGTCGCGGTTCCACTTCAGTTCCAGCTCCCCGCTGTCGGTATAGGCCGCCTGAATGGCCAGTCCGGTAGGTGCGGACGGCTCTACGGCGGAGCCGTCAAAAATGCGGATCTCCCCGATGTTCATCTGGTAATCCGCCACGGCTTTTTTGCCCGGCTCAAATACCAGGCCGAACGCGGCGATCGATTTGCCGGCGTAGGCGCCTAAATCCAGCTCGGCGGTCTCCCATCCCTTCGTTCGCTTTCCGCTCTTCGGAACCTCCACCTTGACGACCTTATCCGGTGCATCCGCGAAGATCAGGCCGACACCCATGGTGGAATTGTCGTTCTTGGAGCTTTTGTTAAACGTAAGGGAGAGCTTGGAGTTCGCATTCACGGCGAGGTCGGTTTTATACAGCCGCAGGAAGTTTTCCGCGTTCAAATCCCCGCTGACAACCAGCGAGCTGCCGCCCTGATAAGCGCCGACTCGCTCATAGTCGAAGCGCTTCGCGCTGCCGATGTTATATTTCGGACCATAGTCGAAATCCACGGTGAGCCGGTTCCCTTTGGTATCCTGCCACCACTGCCAGGTGACGGGGATATCCTGGAGGCTCATGTTCGACCATTCGTCCGGATTGGATACTTGGCCGCCCACATAATAGGACAGGCCGTGTCCCGTATTGAACCGGGTATAGAAATGATTATCCCCGATTACCGAACGCTCGGCGATCACCGAGGCGATGCCCGGCCAATACCGGTTGTCCGCATAAACGTCGGAAACCGTGTTTTCCGCGGAGACTCCGGTACTCTTCGGATCCGCGTTCGGTCCGGACCACCAGAGCCGTTCACGCAGATGGGTCATCCATTGGTAATCGTTCTCGGCGCGATGGCGGACGGGCCAAGATTGATTCATGTCCTCATCCAGCCTGGCATGGACAAAGTCCGCGCCCAAGGTAGAAATGCTGAGACGGGGAATGCCGCCTTCCAGCTTATCCTTCAGGGCCTTGCCGTTGATATCCTTGAACCGGTCCCGGCCCGCTTCCAGTCCGGCGAAACCGGCTTCATACAAATCCAAATCCGTTCCGTGCGCATGATTTAGCTGCTTCAGATAGTTTTCGGCTGCATCGATCTGGCTGTCCCCCATGCCGTAGTCAAAGAAAAAGGATTGGGGAAACCCGCTCGCCGGCATGCTTATCGTAGAGGAACGAAATGTTGTTGTCGTTAAAGGTGCGGGCAAATTTATTCGCCCCGTCCCTCGTATCCAGGGAATCATACCATTGGACGTAAAGGCCGTCCTCCTGAAGCGCTTTCATAAATGCGATATAGTCGGGAATATCCCGGGTCGCCACATTGGGACTCTGTTCCTCCTGGTTGACGAAATAACCGTCATAGCCGAAATAGCGCGCCATTTCGATCAGCTTTTTGGCCACCGGGAATTCTCCGTTCTCATCCTTCACAAGCATTTGCTTATAGGTCTGCTGTCCGCGGTCATTGTTCGAGAAGAAGATTCCCGCCAGGGAAAGCACGCCATTTTTATGCGCGGCATCGGTATAGGTCGGGTTCGGGATGTTCAGGATGCCGAATTCGAACCATTTTTGCTGCCAGTCTTTCTGCGCCAGTTCGTCGTAATATTCCGGCGGGGTATAGGCGGTCGCGGTACCGTGCCAGTAGGAGTAGTAATCGACATATTGCCAGAAGTTAAAATGATACTGGGCGAATTTGTTCGTGTAAGGCGCATTCTCGATAAACGCGTTGCCGTAATCTCCCGCTACGTTCATCATCCGAACCTCGGGATTCAATGCGGGGTTGGCCTGTGTGGCGGCCAACGGCTCAATTCTTTTTTGCAGCGGTACATGAGATCTCAACCATTCGGCATCGGGATCCCGCTCGGGGCTCCAGTCGAGAATATGTCCGCTGGTGTATCCATGGACGCTCGGCTGATTTTTTCCGTGCGCGCTATCGCCTTGAAACGGCCAGGTATCCCCCGCCTGCGCGGAAAACGGGAATGCCGTGAGCAGCAGCGCAGCCGTCAATACTATCGACGTTACTTTGGGAAACGCCCTTTTCCTGGATCGTACTTTCATACAATATCCTCCTCTTCGTTTGTCGTGATGATTCCAATTTATCTTATGAAAGCCCTTGCAAAAAGGGTTGAAATTAAAGATACACTGGACAAATTAAAGAAATAGGGCAGAGGCGTAGTACCGTTGTAAGCACTAACGTTGCATTAAGTTAGTTTGATCCTATAGAGATTGGATAGCGGCCAGCCTCGTCTAACGCCGTGCAGGTGAATAAGTACCTTTTGCGGCGCTATTTGTCGAATTTGGCTCATTGATATGAAATAGCGGATTTTTTGGCCCCTTTATAGGTTGAACTAAATAATTGGTGCTGAGCAAGGATGTGATAGGATTTTGGAGATACGTTGCCAACATCCACAATTGTAGATATAAAGTCCCACCGTCGGAATCTACATCATTAACGGGAAAATTTCCCGTTAATGTACCGCTCTTGGCTCCTTGATCGGATTTAGCTGGAAAAGCTCCATCTATTTCGCGGCCCTATGGCCAATATACACAATTTCAGGCGAATTAGCGGGAGGTTTTCCAGCTAATTCGCCTCTGCAGTCGCATATGTACCAAATTAACGGGAAGAATTCCCTTTAATTCGAATCAAACCATATAGTTGCAGGTCAAGAGTGTGAAGAGAACTATTTACACCGCTGTCTAATATGCAAATCAATAGTTCAACAAATATATTTTGGGATAAAGCGGAGCAATTCTCCTTTTTTGGGCCCACAACAGAGAATAAGGTCCCTTTTGACACTAGCGATGCACTAACCCTAACATGAAAGAAGAGTATGGTTAAAAATGGGGGTCCTATCTTACGCATGGCGTAGTCTTCCTTTTTTTTCGGGGAATTTTCTTTTGCCTGCCAAGACTTACCTGCATTGATGTAATCGAGTATGAATACCTGCAAAAGGTCAGGCTTTCCGGCTGGTACTAACGCCTGAGAGGACTCTAACGGCTGTAGCAGCCACTATTTAGCGAAAAGTAGCCCTTTCGAAATTCTAACGGTCGTGAGCGCCGTTATTCCCCCGGATTCTCGCCTTAACAGCCTGTTTTTGCAAAATAAGCGCCGTGGCGGCCGTTAGAATGGGAAATTGGCGTTATCAGGACAAATAACGGCTGTGGCAACCGTTAGCGTTAATTTTCGTCTTTCTTGCAAGGCTGCTCATGCGACGGCGGTTAGGAAAATGGGGCACGCCGGATCCAACTCGCCACACCGAGGCGACAAGTTTCAAAATAAGCAGCACCATGTCAGGTTTGATGCAACTTCAGTGCCCTTTTGACCGCTATTATTCCCCCGGAGCCGAAACAGGCCAAATTAACGCCCCAAAAGGCCGCTAATCCGGACGGCTTGGGAATCCGTAAATCAGGGTTGGCTCGCTTTTTCCCAAAGATAAAACCCATAAAAACCGCCCCTCAAGTCATTTAGCACCTGAGGGGCAGCCCTTTAACTTTATATTTCTTTACTTCATCGCTTGCGCAGCAGCCGTCCGAATACGCCCAAAATCGGGAGCAGCAATATCGCAGCCGCCAGCAAGGAGGCCCGGATGGAGAACCGGCTTCCGATCCATCCCACACCCGGCCCGCCCGCGGTTTGGCCAAGAGCGTCGGATTGGCTGACCATCGACAGGACTGTAGCCCGGGTGTCGCTGCGCAGATTCATGTTCAGCCACGTCGCATAGATCGGCTCGCTTACGGTAACAACTACGCTTACAGCCAGCACGGACGCCAGAGCCCAGACGAAGTCCGTTGCCAGGAAAAGCGAAAGTATGCCGGCAATACGAATGAAAGTGAGCAAAAAGATAGCCGCGGACACGGCCCGCTCATTGCTCATGTTCAGCTTTTTCTCGGTATAGCCTACCGCCAGCATTCCCAAAATGGTGGATGCCGCGCTGATCAGGCCAAACCATACGGCCATCGAAAACGACCGGTCCGGAAAGCCGATTTCCCGGATCAGATGAATTTCCCAAAGTCGGTCATAGCCCTCCGAGGCCGCACCGCTAAACAGCGTAACGAACACAAGCATCAACAGCAGCGGGCTGCGGGCAATCACCCTTGCCCCGCTTTTCCAGGTCCGGCGCATCTCCTTAAAGTGGGAGGTTCTGCCGCTCCGCGGCGGCCGGACAAAGCGCGTCTCCTTCATATGTCGGATCAGGAGCAGGCCGAGAGCAGCATACATCAGTCCTCCCGCCAAATACGGCAGATTCGGCGCAAGCACCGAAAGGCCTACGCTAAGACCGATACCCAGCAGCGTTGCTGTCAGGGACACTCTTTTGGCGCGCATAAAAATAACGCCGGCCGAGTCCTCCCCCACCTCATCGACGATCCAGGCGCTGTCGGCGCCGCTGATAAAGGTGTGGCCGATGCCGAACAGCACTTGGGCCAGCAATACCCAGACGACGAGCGGGATCATCGGCCCGAAGCCCTGCAGCCAAATGATGCTGCCTTCAAACGCAAACCCCGCGCCCAAAATGAACATGCCGATAATGATCGACAGCTTGCGGCTGTACGTATCGGCAATCACGCCGGTAATCCCTTCGAAGATCAGCACCGTTAACTCCAGCACGGTTCCGACCATAACTAGCTCAAAGGGATTCAGGCCAAGCTGTGTAACATAATAAATGCTGTATGTCGTAAATATGGTACTGCCCGCAAGCGAGGTGATAAAATTCATTAAAAAAAATACTTTTGCCGCATGGACATTATACAAAACGGATTCCGCCTTTCGGGTAGGCGGCGCGTCATAGGTCCAGAAGGTTATATTCGCTATTTCGCTATGTTGCTATTTCGCTATTCACAATCCATACCGCACCTGCGGCCGCTTACCGTTTTCTTTTTTGATTCTGATTAGTTTCGGTTTGTTTGTTGGTTGGATTGGAATGAACTTGTCGCATATAAAACACCTCCAAAATATTTAAAAACCCGGTACTACATTTCCTCTGCCCGATCCGAGAGAGAAATCAGCTCGCCGAAGGAACGGATAATCACATCGGAACCGGCCAGCTCGGCGCCGTCTCCGAACTCGGCATAAGCGCATCCGACGACGGTCTGCCCGTTCTTCTTGCCCGCCTCAACGTCCGAGGAACGGTCCCCGACCATCCAGACGCTCGTCAGGCCGTGATGGTCCATAAGCAGCCGGACGAGATCGACTTTGGAAGGAGTCAGGTACTCGCCCGCGCTGTAAATCCCTTCAAACAACGAAGAAATTCCGTGCACTTCGGCCACTCCCTTTACATAATGCTCCAGCCCGTTGCTGGCCACAAACAGCCGGATTCCGCGGGCCTTGAGCGCCTCAAGCGTCTCCTTCACTCCGGGATAGAGCTCGGAGGAGTTCTCTTTGAGACCCGAAAGCTCCAGCTCCAGGAGCAATTCGTCCGCCCGCCGGTGCACGGCCTCATTGCAGTCCGGGATCACCTTCCTCCAAATATCCTCCAGCAGCATCCCCAAACAGCTCAGCATCAGTTCATCGGGCGGCGTCTCTCCCTCGTACAGCTTCTCTTCTCTGAGCCGGTCGAACAACTGGTGATAAGCGGGAATCAGCAATGTCTCGGTCTTGAACAGCGTTCCGTCCATGTCGAATATCATCGCTTCAGGTTTCTTAAGTTTCGCCTCGGTCCTCTCCATCTCCACATTCCTTCCTGTCTATATTGGTATAGCCCCATAATATGCCAACCTGTACTCCTTGTAAAGTTTGCGCTTTGCCGCCGGGTCCTTTACAATTACGGTAAATTCAACGCATCGTATGCCGGGGAGAAATATATTCGCATGAGTAAAAAAATTATAGCCGTCGACATGGACGACACGATCTGCCATCTCATACCGAAAGCTATCCATTACCATAATATGATGTATCCCGATCTGCCGCTGACCCTGGAACAAATCGTCAGCTTCGATTTAAGCGGCATCTGGCATCCCGCCTGTACGGACGATCTGTTCTTCGGCCGGCCCGGCCTTTATGAGGAACTGGAGATTTTTGATGAATACACGGTGGAAGAAATCCGCAGGATGACCGCCGACTATGACGTTATTATCGTCACCGCCGCCCGGCCGTCCTCGGTCGCCGAGAAATGGCGGTGGCTGCAAAGGCACCTGCCGTTTATCCCGTTCGAGAATTTCTTCGTGGCCAAGCGCAAGTACTTGCTCGGTTTTGATCTGCTTATTGACGACGGGCCGCACAATATTCTCGCCGCCAGGGACGCCGGAAAGCGGACGATTCTGATTCCGAGGCCGTGGAATGCGGGAATTCAACAGGACTTCGTACTGAAGGATTCCTGGAAGGGCATGAACGAACTGGTGCGAAGCATGCTGAGCTGAAGGGCTCCGGGCCGGGTGGCACGGAGCCGGGCTTCAGTCGTGTTCGAATTATTTTTTCAAATGATACGGAACGGTCGCAACGATTAAATCCCGGCGATAGAGCAGGAATGCGCGAATCAATAAGCTCGATTGATTATGAAGCGCGTTGTGCCACCGTTTCTTCGGAATAAACTGCGGAATCAGCACGGTCACCCCGTAATTCAACTCCTTGGCCTTATGCTCGACCGTGTCGATAAATTTGGTCAGCGGCTGGATGATGCTCCGGTACTGCGAATAGATGGTCACCAGGCGGATATCGGGCTGCCACAGCTTCCACTTCTCTTCAAACTGCTTCTCCGCTTCCTTATCGAAAGCCACATATACCGCGATAATTTGATCGGGCTTTAAGGATTTGGCATAGTTCAGCGTATTCTCCACCACATGCGTAATTCCGGCGACCGGAATAACGAACACATTGCCATTAACGCGAGCCGCAGGCTCGCAAGTGGTGATGCGAAGCTGATCGCCGACGGCCTCATAGTGCTTATGAATTTTGTGAAAGACCATGACGATCGCCGGTAAAAAAATGAGTGCGGGCCAAACCTGCGTAAACTTCGTAATGAAAAACATCATCATGACCGTAAAGCTGATCACCGCGCCTACCGCGTTAATGGTGAGCTTTACTCTCCACCCTTCGGGTTTCTCCCGGATCCACTTCACCAGCATCCCGGCCTGCGCCAGTGTGAACGGGATAAAAACCCCGACCGCATAAAGCGGAATCAAATGCTCGGTCTGCCCTTTAAACACGATAATCAGTAAAATCGAAGCCGCCGCCAGAAACACAATTCCGTTCGAATAGCCAAGGCGATCTCCGCGAACGGTGAACATCCGGGCGATATATTTATCCTTCGCCAGGTTGACCGCCAGCAGCGGAAATGCCGAATACCCCGTGTTCGCGGCAAGGACGAGAATCATTGCGGTGATTCCCTGAATCGCGAAATACATCCCGCCTCTGCCGAAGGTTGCCGAGGCGATTTGCGAAACGACCGTTTCCTCGCCTTTTGGCGAGATGCCGTAGTAATACGCGAGCCAGACGATTCCGGTAAACAGCAAAGCCAGCAGAATGCCCATCGCCGCCAGGGTTTTGGAGGCATTCCTCGGGGCGGGGTCCTTAAAATTCGGGATCGCATTGGAGATTGCCTCCACCCCGGTCAAGGCCGAACTCCCGGACGCAAAAGCCTTCAACAGCAAAAACAAGGTCAGCCCGGCGACAGGTGTACCGATCGGGGCGTGCAGATCGCTCGGGACCTGGCCGGTCATAATCCGATACAATCCCGCACCGATCGTTATGAAGATGATCAGGACGAACAAGTACACAGGATAAGCCAGAATGGAAGCCGACTCGGTAATGCCGCGCAGGTTGAGAACGGTAATCAGCACAACCAGCAGGCAAGCGATCAGCACATTATAAGGATGCAGCGACGGAAAGGCGGAAGTAATGGCGTCCGTCCCCGCCGAAATGCTGACCGCCACCGTCAAAATATAATCGACCAACAGGGCTCCGCCCGCCAGCAGGCCCGCATTGACACCAAGGTTCTCCTTCGACACCACATAGGCGCCGCCGCCGTGCGGATAAGCGAAAATCACTTGTCTGTAGGACAGGACGAGAGCCGTCAGCAGCACGAGAATTCCTACGGCAATCGGGATGGAATACCAAAAGGCCGCCGCCCCGATGGCCATCAGCACAATCAGGATCTGTTCGGGACCATAGGCGATGGAGGACAGGGCATCCGAAGACAGAATCGCCAGCGCTTTCGTTTTACTGAGCCTTTGTTCCCCCAGTTCCGTAGACTTCAGCGGCTGACCGATGAGCACTCTTTTTAGCATGGTAAACATAACTGCAACACCTCATAGTTGGTTTAAGATAGAATACCCATTTTCTTCGGAAAAAAAGCATAGGGGAGCACAGCAAAAAACCACAGAGGTCAGAACCCCTGTGGTCCATGTCATGTCTGCATGGTCACAGTATCATCCTCTCCCGAACTACGCTTACGAGGTTAGCTGTCGGATTAGGGTGGCGAGAATCACCCCTCCGCGAAAGCCCTGACTGAAAGCTGCCGCGGATTCACCCCCTGCCGCTTTGATTTGGCCGATACTCTCCCGGCCAAACGTTGACGACAAATCGGTTCCCCCGTTTTCCCTTACTGGAAATTCAGCGAATTTTGATATGAAATCCATGAGTGAATATACTCCTTTCACTTATCCGTGTAAAACCCTGGATGTGCCCGATTTCACGAAACATTGACCCAAAAGGGTTCGTTTAAGCGCTTACTTCCCTTGTTTTCATTTCCTTTCATGATTTATCAGCCCCCGTCAAATGTAAAAAAAGGTCCCGCTCTCCGCACAGGAGAACAAGACCTTTAAATGAAGAATCCTGGTTTTATTGCTCGCCGTTCAAGCGATACCCCGCGTGAAAAACGGGACCTACAAATTCGTTAAATGCGTATCCGGAGCGGATCGCGGCCGTCACGAATTTTTTCGCTTTCTCCACCGCCTCCTTGACCGGCATGCCGCAGGCCAGCCCGCCGGTTACCGCGGCGGCAAACGTACAGCCCGCGCCGTGGTTGTGGGCCGGTTCGATTTTATCGCTCTCCAGGATCGTAAATTCGGAGCCGTCGTAGAATATGTCAAGCGCTTTTTCGCCCTCGAGAGCCTTCCCGCCTTTGATAACGACGTTCCGGGCCCCCCGTTCCCGAATTCGTTTCGCCGCTTCCTTCATATCCGCCACCGAGGTCAGACGCCCCATTCCGGACAATACGCCGGCTTCGAACAGGTTCGGCGTGGTCACGGTTGCCAGCGGCAACAGAGAATCGCGGATCGCATCCGCGCTTTCGGGATTCAGCACTTCGTCCTCGCCCTTGCAGACCATCACCGGGTCGATGACGACATTTTGCTGCCGATTCCGCTTAATGCAGGCTTCCACGACTTCGATGATCGCCACGCTGCCCAGCATTCCCGTTTTCATGGCCGCAACGGGCCCGCCGGCAAATACGGTCTTCAGCTGTTCGGCAACGAGGGCCGCATCCACCGGATATACGCTGTGATGCCAGCCGCGGTCCGGATCCATCGTCACGATGGTGGTCAACGCGCTCAATCCATAGGTCCCGTATTCCTCAAAGGTCTTCAAATCCGCCTGGATTCCCGCCCCGCCGCTGGAATCGCTGCCGGCTATCGTCAATGTTTTCAGTATGGTTGTCATGTCCATTACCCCTTTGCGAAAAACTTTACTGTTTCGGCCTTTATTGTAGCATTATTTTCAGAAAGTCAGTGGAGTTATTTTCAGCTTTGGTTCTGTACCGGTCTTACAGAGAGAATCCTTTTTCCAGATGGCTTAGCGCTTCCTCCAAAAGCTCGGCAAAATCGGTCTCCGGATTTTTCGCATAATGAAGTATCACCGAAATATTCACACCCACCACAGCTCCGGCTAAAGTGCGGATCGCCAGATCCTCCGGGTGGCCGCCGACCCGCCCCGCGACGATATCCGCGATCAGATGCATCATCTGCGTCATGTTGTTCACCAACGCCGCCCAGAGCTCCGGAATCGAAATCACCAGCTGATTCCGCTCGCGCATCGTGGACAACTCCTCGGCGGACATATTAGAAATCTCCGAGATCATGGCGTTTTTCAACGCATGAATAGGACTTAAACCGGGAGGCTGCTCCTCAAAAGCGCGAATAAGCAGGGAATCATAATTATCACGGGTCAGCACATCTTCCTTACTGGAAAAGTACCGAAAAAAAGTGCTGTAGGATATCTCCGCCGCCTCGGCAATCTGCTCCACCGTAGTGGCCCTATAGCCCTGTTCGCGAAACAACCGCATCGCGTGCTTCTGGACTTCAGCCATAGCTTTTGCCTTTTTGCGCTCGCGTAGGCCTCCGCCCTGGTTTCTTTTCTCTGATATAGCCCCCACCCCAATTCAATTTTTGTTCCACCCACTGTAGTTTACAGATTATCACTCCGAAAGTATTTGGACAATGCCCTGCCCCCCATCGACAATGACCCGGTCTCCCGTTTTCAACAGAGAAGTGGCGTTTCCGCATCCAACCACCGCGGGAATCCCCAGTTCTCTCGCTACGATGGCGGCATGGGACAGCGGAGCTCCGATATCGGTTATAATGGCGGATACTTTGGGGAACAAAAGCGTCCATCCGATGTTGATCGTGGAAGCCACCAATATTTCACCCGGCAATAGCTGGTTCCCTTCTTCGGGGTGTCCGAGAACGCGTACTACGCCTTTAATCCTGCCCGCCGCTCCCGCGACTCCTCTCAGACTGTCGGTTTCCACATTGGTCAGCGGAAGAGAAGCATCGAAAACATCGGTTCTGCGGACCGGTTCCTCGGCCCAAGCAAAGGGGTCAAATCTTCCCCGAATCATTGACGGAAACGCCGGCAGCGTCTGATATCTCAGGTAGGTTTGTTTACGCGCAGGCAGATGTCCCGCAGCGGAGGTTTCCTCACCGGACAACCAGGCCAAAAGTTCATGCATATATAAAAAGAAAACATTGTCTTCTATTCCGAGAAACTCGCCGGCTTTTAGGGCGAAAGCACGGTTTACCCGATAAGTTCTTGTCCATTCCGAACGGACTGCCTCCCGTAATCTCGGGCCTTCCGAGACGAGCGGCAATTTCCTGATTGTCTTTTTTGCCGCTTGAGGATCGATTCGCCGAAACCTGTCCCATGCCGCCTCATTCTGAACTTGCCGATGCCTCAAAAGATCATTCACATTTGTGGAGCCCGCCGAGTATTCGGACATTTGCCGCTCCAACCACACAGGGTCTTCACCAGGTCCGGGGATCGACAGTTCAAATTCGTGCGGACCCCGGTGCCCGTATTTCTCAATATATTTTTCCTCAGTCAGTTCCCCTCTCATCACCTTCGATATCCCCAGGAGCGGGCCGAGACTTTCCAGTTCCGCAGCGTCGCCAAAGGACAAAAGCTGATTTGCCTCTTCCGCTCCAACCCGCTTGCTTAACTTAAAGTGTAGCTTTTCGAATTTCTGCATGGCCTGCGAAGGCGCTTCAAGGGCGTGCCACATTGCGGAAACATTATGGGGCCATATTTCCCGCTTCCACAAATCCAGCAATTGTTCCCTGGTTTCTGTCTGCCTGATCCGCTCCGTTATAGTTCTGCACCACTCCGGCGTCTCTTCCAAAAACCGCGGGGCATTTTTAACGGCCTTTTGGGTTTGTTTCACATTATAAAAAAATTTGGCCCGGATTTTCCCGAGCAGTTCCCTTCTTGAGAACGGAATCAAAGGGACCTCTATTCCCTCGGGAATCTGTCCGAATACCCGGCTCATCTTGCGGAGAATGGTACTTGGGTTTACCCCAAATGCCGCAAACATCGAGAGGGGATAGCTGATGTTGGAATAGACTCTTCCGCAAATGTTCCCCGATATCATATATTCTCCGGGAATCAGACTGTGTTCTTCGTCCAACAAACGAAGGATGGACCAGCTTAATGGGGTCATGACATTGGACATGGATTCGCCCACATTGGTGTTTGTCCATAAAAAATCACCCGTCAATGAATCATTAATCTCATACGTATCCCGATTCCCGGCACTCAATGTAGTAATCGGCCTGCTTTGCAGAATGTTAAGCTTCCCGTCTGCAACCGCCCATTCGATATCCTGGGGACTACCGAATTCCTTCTCAAGCCTGGCTGCGTAGTTGTATAATCGGCCGGCATACCTTTTGAACGCGGCAGGGCCGGAATACTTCCCCTTCGGTCGGATGAAGGAAAATGCTTCAGCATTGCTCTCGCCGGACACAAGCTGCTCCCCCAGCCCATACACTAAATTTCCCTGCATCAATTTACCGCCCGTAATGGGATCTACAGTGAATAAGACACCGGAAATCTCCGATTCAATCATGATCTGGACAACTATGGCTATTTGACGGGTGAAATCCACGCCCTTGGCGGAACTGTACATGCGAACCCGCTCCTCCTCCATGGAGTGATGTACCTCGTATATCGCTTCCAGAATCTCCTCATCCGATTTCCTGTTCAAAACCGTCCCGAATTCTCCGGCAAAAGACGCCTCCTCCGAATCTTCCGCCAACGCCGAAGACCTGACGGCGAATGAACGGTTTTTATGCGTTTTCCTGAGATGGTTTAGCCGGGACCGGATTTTGGACCAAGCCTCCTCGGTCAGACGCCCTTGTTCAAATGCCGAAGGCATCACGATGAAACCTTCCGGTACAGGATATCCGGCACAAAACATGCGGGATAGCATCGCTCCTTTTCCGCCCGCGACTGGCCAAAGTTCTGGGTTCATTTCAGCAAAACCGATGATCATTGCAATCGTCCTCTCTTCATTAAAATTCACCATTTTATTAAATAAGATATATTATATCTTTTGATACTAAGTTTCAAAAGATATAATATTCCCGTTAAACTATTCCGTCAAGTCTTATCTCGTCTGAAAACATAAAAAGGTCCGGTTCCGTTATTTCTATAAACCAAAAAAAGGAAACCCGGATGGTTATTCCGGGTTTCCCGTCAGGCAATGAAGCGGCCTATCGACCTACTTCTTTACCCTTTTCGCAAGATCTGTAATTTTTGTATCTCTGAGATGCCGCTCCATCTTCTCCTCCGCTTCCACCATCACTTGTTGGATCAGGCATTCCGACCCATGGTCAAAATTGCAGTCAAAGAGAGAGGCGGTTCCTTCGATGGCCTGGATAATATCTAGGAACGTCATTTCATCTTTTTTTCTCGTCAGACGGTAGCCTCCGTTCGCCCCCGATACGGACTCGATCATTCCCGCCTTCACCAGTTTGGTCAAAATCTTCGATAAATAGGTCGGAGAAACGTCCTGGGCATCGGCCAACTGCTGGACCCCGACAGGCTTCACCGGATCTTCGGTCACGAGCGCCAGCATCGTGTGCAGGGCGTAATTCGTCGCCTTGGAAAATTTCATATGCTCACCCCGAAATATGGACTCATGGTGCCTATAATATCCGTGAAGCCAAAAGGTGTCAAGCCAACCGGTTCCAGGCTTCGGTGATCAGTTCCAAATTAATGCCCGCCGCCGCCGCGGATCCCATAGACGCCGCCCAAATCGCCTGGTGCATCTCCGTTGCCGCGTCTCCGGCACTATAAACGCCCGGAACGCTGGTTTTCCCAAATTCATCCCGCACGATCACCGTTCCCGCGTCCGACATCTCGCATCCGATATATCCCGGCAGGTCCGAACCGGCCGCCAGTCTCGGCGCAAAAAATATACCTTCACACGGGATGCGTGTTCCGTCCTCCAGCAGCACCTGTTCCACCTGACCATCGCTGGATTCGATGTGCCGAATCGGGGCTTCCGTCACAGGAATGTTATGCCGTTCAAGCTCCAAGCGTTCCTCGGCACTCCATCCGCTCGGGCCATTCGTGCAGAGGACCGTTTGATCGGTCCACCCCGTAAGCATTTTGGCCATATGCATTGCCCGGTCGCCCGAGGCGATCAGGACCAGCGGCTTGTCACTAAGCTCCCAACCATCGCAATAGGGGCAGACGAACGCGGATCTGCCGTAAACCTCTTGCAGGCCGCTGATTTCGAGCGGCAGATCCCTTTTCCCGGTTGTGAAGAGCAGTTTCTTCACACGGTAAACATCCCCTCGGGCGGATGTAATTTCAAATTGCCCGTCCGCACCCGATATCCCTTCGGCCCGCTCCTCCACCAGTTGGATCGATGGATACCTCCGCAGTTGTTCCGCGGCAATCCGGCGAAATTCCGCCGGGGCGATGCCGTCCCTCGTCAAAAAACCGTGCGCCTCACGGGTCACCCGGTTCCGCGGCCTGCCTTCGTCCAGAACGACCGCGCTTCTTCTCGCCCTTCCCAGCACAAGCGCGGCGCTCAATCCCGCCGGCCCTCCGCCGATAATCCCGACATCCCAACCATTTATCATTTACACAACCTCGCTTTTTTCTGAATGTGTCACATAAAAACACCATTCACGGAGTTTGTGTATCCATAATAACTCCGATAAATTTAATCCGTCAAGTTATTAAGGTTCTTGACTTGATAATTTTAGCACTTATACATATTGCCCAACTCGGACATAATTTTGGAGAAAATCAGAACTACAATATCGTAACTGTTAAGAAAAAAGGACGGTGCTCATAGCTTTATGTATTTGACTCCTCGGTTGTATCACTCCTTCGTACGCCCAAGATGGTTTACCGAAAGATACATTCATCATCATATTAGGAACCATTTCTCACTGGAGCATAAAACAGTTCTTGATTTTGGCTGCGGCACGGGGGCAAACTGCCGCATAAGCCAAGCCGAGCATTACACCGGCATTGACCTGGATGTGAAAAGAATCCAATTTGCCAAACAGCTATTTCCGCATCATACATTTATGGTTTTTGACGGAAACCAAATTCCACTCCCCAACCAAAGGGTTGATTTCATATTAATCGTGGCTGTTCTTCACCATATCCCGAACGAACTGATTAACAAGTATTTACAGGAGTTCCGGAGAATTCTGAAACCGGATGGAAATCTGGTGATTATTGAGCCTTACTACTGCCAGAAACATAAATTCAGCAACTGGTTTATGAACCGATATGACGACGGAAATTACATTCGGAACGAGGAAGATTACCTCCGCTTATTTATCAACCAAGGATTTGATTGTCGTGTGTTGAAAAAGTTCAGAAAGTGCTTCCTTTATAACGAAATATTTTTTACGGCTAAAAACGGATGAATGATGTACGGAAGCTGGCTGCCGGGACACCTCCCTTAACTCCTCTGCCCCCACCGCTTGATCCAGCAGCATCTGACCTTTTTCGGAGATACGCTCAAGCGCTTCCTTTAAATCCGATTCTCTCCGCACGACCTTGCCCATCTCATTACTCAGCAGATCCTTGAATTTTTCCTTAAACGAATCCGGAAGTTTCGCTTCACGGCTATAATCGACCTTTAATGGCCGCAATCGGCAAAAAGCCTCCACACGGTTTTCGTTATAATGATGATTTCGCGTCAACAAGCTGCTGCCGACTACACGCGCTTTTATTGCGGCAAACTCCTCGCTGTTCACGTATTTCACGAAATCCCAAGCCGCCTCCGGATTGGGCGTGCCCGAGCGAATGGCGAAGATTTGTCCGACCTCAACATCCCTTGAAGCGGACCGATCCGCGGGATCGACAGGCCCCGTGACGGTATCGAATGAAAAGGCTTTGTACTTCGGCATCGTATTAGTCAGGCTCCCCAGAGTTTCCAGCAAACTCGCATCATCCAGCTTCATCGCTACCCGGCCCTGCAGAAATAAATCATTGTCCAGATAGTCCTGCAACGAGCCGCCGTAAAACGGGGTGTCCGGCAAATAGATCGCACTAGATCGAACCCCCGTTATCGCCATTTCCCAGACGTTTCTCCACGAGTCCGTATTTAAGGTCACCTGCATGGTTTCCGGGTTTACCGCGGTCAATCCATCTGTTCCGGCAATCCTCTCCGCCAAAGAATCAACCGTTTGAACGAATGGTACGCTTAACCCATAAACGCGTTGTTGTTTCCCCCCATCCACAGGAAACCGCCCAGCCAAATCCAATATTTCCTGCCAAGTCATATTATCGTGCGGAGGATCGATTCCATACTGCTTGAACAGGTCCGCATTATAATAAAGAGCCGTGCTGTAAAAAGTCGGACTAAGACCATAGATCTGCCCCCCTCCCAATTCTCTTAAAAAATCGATGATCGTATCTTGCATCCCGGAAAGCTCGTAATGATCCGCCTTGATGTGAGGCTCCAGGCTTGCCAGCAGCCCTTTCCGGACAAAACGTTCATATTCCTGCGACGATAAATAAAATACATCCGGGTTCTCGCGTTGAATAAATTCGCGCAAGGCCTCACTATAATTTTTCGTCGGGTCAAACGTGCTTGAATCCAGGACGGCGACCTCCAGATCAACATCCCCGTACTTGCTTAAAAATAAATCGCCGTAGTCTTCATAAAAACTGTTCTCTCCAAAATACATCACTTTCAAGAAACGATGCGGCCTTGTTTTTTCAGGTGTCGGGTAGCATCCTGCAACAAGCAGACACAGAACGATGAAGCCTATGACCAACCGCGTCATTTTTCGTCGGAACATTCCCCGGTCCCTCCTTAAAGGTTACTCAATTCTACCGTCACCAGATCGGCGGGCAATTTCAGGTGGTCCGCCAACGTTTGAACGATCTCGTCCCGAATGGCGTCAGGGTCGCTGACGTGGTTGTTCAAAGACTCGATTACCCAAGCGTCAATTCGCGATTGTTGCTTATCCAGTTGCGCGTAATTCGCATAATCCAACACCTTGCTGGAAGCATACACTTTAGCTACAAAAGGACTTTTCTCGCTCCCGCAACTGCTGCTCAGCGGAATCTTGTCGGCCCCGGGGAACGTAATCGTACCGTCCGCCAATTCAAAATCGGTCGGATCGGAGTATGGAATCCCCTCTTGTTTATAAATGTCATAGATTTCCGCATCGGTTAGCTCGTTTATTTGACGATCGAGTTTTACGAAATGTCGTTCCTCTTTCCGTTCGTCCTCCGTTATCGAGGATTCGCTGCCGGTCGGAGCCTCGTAAATCATGTCACCTTCATCCGTTCCGGACTGGGACGCGGTTGCGGGTTCGAAAATAAATGTGGCAGGACTCACCTTCGCATCCACCACCGTAGCGACCCCGACTCCGGCAAAAGCGACAACAACTGCCGATATCCCCGATAGAATAGCCGAACGCCTGTTTTTTTTCGTTGCGCTCAAAATATGTACCAGCCTGTCTTGAATCCATGCGGTGTTTTCGCTAAAGCCGGTAAATACCCCTGCCGGCCGGGAGGGTGTCGAGCGTTCGAGCACATTGAGGATCGTCTCCCCGTAGAAACGTCTTTCATTTTCGGGAATTCCGCCAACAACTCTTTCATCGCAGGACATTTCCATGTACCGGTCAAGGTTTTTACGCCAAATATAGACCGCGGGATTGAACCAATGAATCGAATTAGCCAGCAGAGCCAGCGCCTTGATCCACAGATCCTTCCTTTTGTAATGAATCAATTCATGGCGAAAAATCAGCCGCAGTTCCCGTTCATCCAGCTCGACTTCCGGTAAAATCAAGGCCGCTCGCCAAATTCCGATCAGCATCGGCGTGCGGACGGCATCGTTGGATTGCAGCGAGACGCTGCTGTGGATGCCCATCTCCTGTTTAAGGGAGGCAAATAACTCCAGGGCCGCCCCTTCCATGGGGAGATTGGTGCGCCGAAGTCTGGCGCGGAACCGCCGATAGGCCGACAATGATCGAAAACCGGTGAACACCAAGCCGGCCAGCCACACGAACGGCAGCCAAAACCCGATTTGCTGCAGCAAAACTTGTAACTCCGTCGACACTCCTTGATTGATCCAAGTTGCTGCGAAGCCGGATGCATTTGTCCAGCTCCGGCTGGTCGCCACCCCCTGATCCGCAAGGTATACCGCAGTTTGCTGCAGCATAGGGCCAGATGCGGCCGGCACACCTACTCCATCAAAGCGCATATATAACAATCCGCCAATAATCCCGACCGGCAGGAGCAAAAACAGCAGCACGATCTTCTGTGTGCGGTAATGCCACTGGGCGTCGAATAATTTGTACGTGAGCGGCTTCGCAAGCCGCAGCGCGCCAAACAAGACCGTTCCCGTAATCGATAGGACGACTACCGTTAACGTCAACATAATTCCCATTTGTTCAACCTACCTTTCGGAAAACCATTTCTTCAATTCCTTGATTTCCTCCGGACTAATATCATCGGCATCATATAAAGCCGCTAGTAAATTTTTGACCGAACCTTCATGAACCGTTTCAAGAAATGCCCTCGTTTCCAGATGTTTATATTCTTCCTCGGTAACCACGGGGGTATAGAAGTTGACCTTCTTCTGCTTCTCCACCCGCAGCAATCCTTTTTCCGCCAAGCGGGTCAAAAAGGTCAGAACGGTGGTCGGCTTCCAATCCTTCCGCTTGTTAAGCTCCGCCAGGACCGCCTGGGACGTGACCGGCCCGTCAGCCGCCCATACCACACGCATCACATCCGTTTCCGCATCCGACATCTTTTGCACGGGTTTCATAAAAACACTCCTTTGTCGTTCCTTGCTTATTTTCTACGCACTGTAGTTTACATTGATTCTACATCTCGTAGAATAAAAAGTCAAATAGGGGAAACAGCTTACAAGTCGGCACGCTTTGCTTATACAAACTAAAATCGCCCGCTGTGACCAGCGGACGATTCCGGGTTATGAAACCTTATTGTCATCCTTTCGTCGCTCCCGCCGCAATCCCTTTGACGAAATATTTTTGCAGGAAGACGAACACGATCAGGATCGGAACAACGGACATCGTCGTCCCGGCGAAGATCATATCCCAACGCGACGAGAACTCACCGATATACCGGTAAATTTCCACGACCATCGTCTTGGGCTCACCGGAAGGAAGCACCAGCATCGGCATCAGGAAATCGTTCCAGATTCCGAGGCCGTTCAGCACGACCATGCTGGCCGTAACCGGTCCGAGGAGCGGGAACACGATGTTCCAGAAAGTTCGGGCTCTGGTGCAGCCGTCGATTTCCGCCGCCTCCTCAATTTCCGTCGGAATGCCCTTAACAAAGCTCGAATACAGCAAGCTGCCGAATCCGACCGAACCGGCGACATAAATCATGATGGGACCCGCCAGGCTGCCGTACAAACCGAACATCTTCAGCTCTTTGAACAGCGGAATCATATAAGCCTGAAACGGAATCATCATCCCGGCGAGGAAATACAGGAAGACGAATCTCGTCCATCTGGCGTTTCTCCGCTGGATGGCATAACCGGCCATCGGGATGAAAAGAACCTGGAACACGATGGATACCACCGTTAAGATCAGGCTGTTTTGAATCGCTTTCGGGTAGTCCGTTTCCGTCAAGAGATACTTGAAGCTTTCCAAATACACCGTGGTCGGGAAGGACAGCGCATCCCTCATAATTTCCGCGTTGCTCTTGAACGCGGACATGATATTGAAGAAGATCGGAAAAAAGAAGACGACCGCAATCAGCAGCGTAAACGCAAATATCAGGATATCCAGCGAAAGTCTGCGTGTCTTTAATTTCATTACAGCTCGACCTCCCTCTTCTGGAGGAACTTCACCTGAATGACGGTAATGACCATAATGATGAGGAACAACACGATCGCCAGCGCCGTACCGAATCCTTGCCGCAGTTCGCCGAATCCGACCTTGTAAATCAGATAGGTCAGCGTTTCGGTGTCAAATCCCGGACCGCCGTCCGTCATGACCGCAATCTGATCGAAAATTTTGAGCGCGCTGATCATGGAAAGAACCAAACAGACGGTGACCGATCCGGCGAGCAGCGGGAACGTGATATGGCGGAACTGCTGCCACCCGTTGGCTCCGTCGATGCTGGCCGCTTCGTTCAACTCTTGGGGGATGCCCTGTAATCCGGCGAGATAAATAATCATATAATAGCCGGCGCCTTTCCATACCGTGGACAAAATGATCGCCAGCATCGCGTATTTCGGATCGCCCAGCCAGTCCACCGCGAACGCGCCCAGGCCCATTTTGTCCAACATCTGATTAACGACGCCAAAATTGTAATTGAGCAGCATGGCCCACACAAATCCCATCACAATGCCGCTAAGCAGCGTAGGGAAATAAAAAATGCTTCTGAACAATTTGCTCAGCCACCGTACTTTATCCACCAGCAGGGCGAGCAGTATGGCGATCGCGTTCTCAAGCAGCACGAGGCTGATCGTCATGACCAAGGTGTTTTTTAGAGCGTTATGGACCCGCGGGCTGTTCCAGATCTCCACGAAGTTGGCGAGGCCGATAAAGCGAACGTCGGGACTGATGCCATCCCATGATGTAAAGCTGTAATACACGCTGCCGAGCGTCGGAACAATGACGAACAGGGTATACAAAATAAAGGATGGCAGAATGAAATACAGCGCATAGGACCGCCACTTTCTTTTCTTTGTCACGGGAGCTTGCGGCTTGTCGATAGCCGCTATGGGTGTAGACATGGTACTCTCCCTCCTTTTCTCTTTAGAGAGGGAACCTTCCGTGAACGAAGGTCCCCTCGCCTCATCCGGCTTGGTTACATGGAGTTGGCTTTTACCTGATTGTCGTATTCCGTATCCGCCTGCTTCATATACTCCAGTACATCCCCATCTTTGACCACAAGTTCCTGAAGCAGCTTGTAATACCAGTTGCGGAATTGCGGAGGAATCAGGTTTTCGCCCCACCAGTTGTTGATCGCCAGCGACTTGGTCACATTCGGATCGCCCATGATGTCGAGAACCGTCTGCATCTGCTCGGTCGCATTATACGTGATATTTTCCTTTGTCGAAGGGATTCCGTTGATCGTTTCCAAATATTTCGCATAGTTTTCGGCCTTGAAGAAGAAGCGGATGAATTCTTTTATCGCCTCCACCTTGTCCGGATCCTTGGAAGCCTCCGTCGAGAGAGACCAACCGCCCGGAGTCGGCAGCCCTACGACATTTACTTTGCCTCCCCGGTCAGGAATGGCGTAGAAACCGAATTCAAAATTCGGGTCGGCTTCGGCGATTTGCGTAAACATCCACGGTCCGGAGAAGAGTTGGGCCGCCTTGCCGGTAACCAGGAAGGAAGCCGTCTGATTGTCGCCGGTGCTCATCCAGCCCTTGTCGACATACTTCCGGAACAATTCCTTGTAGTCCGTGATCGCCTGAACCACGTTGGCATCGGTGAAGCTGACCTCCTTCGCCGTACGCTTGGAGTTCCAGTCCGGGTCCTTCACGTAAACCTGGTCGATCAGGAACTTGTTGACCCAGAAGCCCATGTGGAAAATATCTTTACCTCCGACCACGAGCGGCGAAATCCCGCTGGCTTTCAGCTTTTCCTGTAACGCGATGAATTCGTCCCAGTTTTTGGGCAGCTCCGTGACCCCGGCTTTTTCGTACGCCTTTTTGCTGTAGATGATTCCTTGCGGGGAAGTCAGCGTGAGAGGGGCATTGTATACCTTCCCGCCGTCCACCTCCGGAAGCGTACTGAACAGGTCCCGCAAATCGGCAGGCAGCTCCACGATTTTCCCGGCGTCCGCAAACACTTCCGTATCCCGCATTTCCACAAGATCAGGGAACTCGCCGACCGCATCCTTCGTTTTTAACCAATCCAGGTATGCGGATGAAGTCGTTTCGCTCAAGTCCTTGATTTTGATGTTCGGATGTTCTTCCATAAATTTTTTAATCGCGTCGGCAATCGCTTTTTTACCGGCCGGGTCGCCGGACGCGTAACCGATCGTGAAGCTGATTTCTTTGGGTTTGTCCCCTTGCGCGACTCCGCCGCCGCCCGATTCCGGGTTATTCCCCGCATTTCCGCCGGAGTTGCCTCCCCCGCATGCGGTTAGTACCAAGGACGTCGCCAACACCAGCGCGGATAATTTCAGCCATGTTTTTCTAAACATTTATATTAACCTCCCTTTTGTCCTTCGAACTGGAACCGATATGAACGATGTGCGCATCACCGCTCCGAAAACGCTTCCTCGGTTCAAGCATAGCATTTGCCTCATACGAACTGAATGAACTTTTTTAAGCTCCGCCTGCGCAGTTTTAAGAATATAAACCGTGGGGATCTGCGCAAAAAAAAACGAACGGAATGTTCAGATTTCCGTTCGTTCCGCCCCCGTCTCACCGGCTAGCGGAAAAGTGAGTACGATGGATGTGCCGATGTGTTCGCGGCTGTTGATGACGATGCCGTAAGGCTCGCCGAATACCGATTTGATGCGTTCGTGCACGTTTTTGAGGCCGACGTTTTTCCCCGGAGCTTCGGGGTCGCTTAACACGAGATTCAACCGCTCCAGCGTTTCGCCACTCATGCCGATGCCGTCATCGTAGACGGTGATCACGAGGTCATGGTCACGCTTTTCGATGGTGACCCCGACCGTTCCCTTTCCTTTTTGCTTGAGACCGTGCTGAATGGCGTTCTCGACGATCGGCTGCAGGGAGAGCTTTAATATTTGCCAGTTCAAGTCCACTTCCGGAGCGATTTCGCACATTAGCTCGAAACGCTGATCGTAACGTACCGAAATGATATAAAAGTAATCCTTCAGGTTGTCCAGTTCGCTCCGGATACTGACCTTCTCCTCGCCGTAATCGATGACGTATTTAAGCTGATTGGACAGGGCAAGAATCAGGTCGGCCACTTCATGGTCGTCCTTATCGACCGCGCTCATCCGGATCACTTCGAGGGTATTGTACAAAAAATGCGGCCGAATTTGACTCTTGAGCGCGTTCAATTCCGTCTGCTTCTGTTTAATCTGCGCCACGTAAGCCTCGTCGATGTACTCTTTCAGGCGGTCGACCATCCGGTTGAAGCTGTGGCTCAGCCTGCCGAGCTCGTCGTTGCTGCGCACCTCGACACTCGTATTCAAGTTCCCGGATTCAACCTTGGCCATCTGCCTCATCAGCGTCAGGATCGGCGCCGACAGCCGTTTGGAGAACCAGGCGCCCATCACGACCAGCGCGGCGGAAGACAGCCCGATGGCGACAAAAACGGTCATTCTCACGGAGAGAAGCTGCTGAAACAAGGAATCGCGGTGAACCCGGACCGTCAGAGCCCCGTTCAAAAACGGAATCGGCTCCGACATGACCATCATCCCTTGATCCGATTTGATCTTCTCCCGGCCCCCCGCCGAAGGAGCGCCCTCCCGATTGCTGAAATAAACATTGCCGCTTCCGTCAAGCAGGTATAGTTCATCCTTCTCCCCCAAGTTGAGCTCCTGAAAAAACTGACCGAATATCGTGGCGTCCACGTCCATAAATAACGTCCCGACGATCTTTGGCTCGGCCGTCACTTTGCCGGAAATGTCGATCAGGCTTCGGCCGATGGTAAACACCTTTCGTTGGGAAGTAAAAAAATAGTCGTCGGCATGCGTGGGGAATATCGCCACTTTTGAAGGATTGTCGCGCATTTGCCGCAGCCATGCCTTGTAAGGCAGCAGCTCCGCGTCCATCCCTCGGTTTTCTTTTTCCTGATAATAAAGCTTCCCGTCCCGTTCCCGGACAAAATAGACGCTGCTAATGTAATTATCGCTGTACAGCACCGTTTTCAAAAACGAATCGATCGGGATATTGTTGATCTGCTCCAATTCATTTACATTGTAAGTTTGATTTTGACTGGAGCTATCGACGAAGCCTTCGTATTTCCCGGTATACATCAGCTTCGACACTTCATTATATTGATTGAACGAGGTGTTTAAATTGTAGCTCATATACATGATCATCTGTTGCAAATTTCCGGTGGTATACCGCTGTACATACCCCGTAAACGTGTTCACCGAAAAAAGGCTTAGCGCAAACAGTGGAATCAGCCCGACCAAAATGAACGCCCCCGCAAATTTCACAAAGATCCCGGTGAATTTTTTGCCCCGTATCCCCATAAGCCGCGTCCCCTATTCCACGCTGGCGGATTGCCGGTATTCCTGCGGCAGTTTGCCGTACATTTTTTTGAACATATCGCTGAAATGACGGGCGTTGTTGTAACCGACGCATTCGGCAATTTCGTAAATCATCAAATCCGTGTCCAGCAGCAAACGAAGCGCGTGCTTCATTCGCTCCTCGGTTAAATATTGTTTGAAGTTTTTTCCGGTATGCTTCTTAAAGAAGCTGCTGAAATAATACGGGTTCATATATATAATGGCGGCCATGGATTCCAATGTGATGTTCTCGGCGTAATGCTCCGCCATATGGGCTTTGACCTGACGCAGTTGGGCGACCTCTTTGTTCGACAGCTTGCGGGCGAACCGCTCGAAGGCTTGCCTCACAACAGCCGACAATTCTTCCGCCACGCCTGCAAAGGTGGCATGACCCGACAAACTTTCCAGGAGTGAATTTTGACCGTGACCGCCCTGAAAAGACCCGATAGGCACCCCGATGCTCGCCATTTCCTGCTCCAGCAGCAAAATCGTATTGTAGACGTTCGTAATGGCCAACTGTTTGCTGCCTCCGGCAAGATGCTTGACGATAGCCAGCAGCAGATCGGTCATTTCCGTAAGCATCTCCTCGTTCTGGGAGGTCACGGCTTTGAAAATTCCCGCCTGCGGCTCCGATATACTGCGCATTTCTCCGGCAGGAGGCGCGTCTTCCTTTCCCGCTTCGACAATCCGGTTCACCCCGGTAAAATACCTCGTTTTAAGCGCTTCCAAAGCGGAGCGGTAAGACTCGTCCGCCGCTTCGATCCCGGAGACCGGAACGCCGATGCCTAACGACACCTTCAATTTCAAAAAAGCGTTTACTTTACTGTGCAGATCTTCAGCCAGCTTGAGCGGCTCGCCCGGCTGCTCATACGGAATCAAAATGCCGAACCTTCCGTCTTTATGGAACATCAGACCATTGCCGCGGCTTTCCAGCGTTTCTTTGATGATATTATTCAGGGCGAACTGAACGAGCTTGCGCTCCCGTTCTTCCCAGCGGGAATCCCCGCCCATTTCTTCGTCCGGTTCAAGTACGCAAACACCCGTATACCTGCTTAACGCGATGGCCCCCATGCGAATCAGTTCCCCGGCCGCGCGCTTGTCTCCATCCATCAAGCTGTCCAGCAATTCCTCAATCGTCACGGTCCGGTTTTTCCGCTCGTAATGATCCAGCATCTCCTTGGCCCGTTCCCCTTCGCTCTCCTCGCGGATTAACGAAGCGGCCTTGCTCACCACGTCCTCCAGATGCTTCTTGCTCACCGGCTTGACCAGATAATCGAGCGCCCCGTACTGAATGGCTTGACGGGCAAAGGCGAATTCCTGATAAGCGCTGATGAACACCACTTTAATCTGGCGGGCCTGCTCATAAAGCTCCCTAACAATATCAATCCCGCTGCCCCCCGGCATATTGATATCGCTAATAATCAGGTCCGGGCGGGCTTCACGGATCAGCTGCCTCAGTTCGTTCCCGTCATTGGCTTCGCCAACGATGGCGAACCCCATTTCCTCCCACGGAATCAACTTCTTCAAACCCCGCAATATTACCGGCTCGTCATCCGCCAACAACACCCTGATCTGCATGTCTCTTATCCTCCCAACGGTACGGATGTAATCGCGAGTATGTGAACTCAACCTGTCAGGTCCTTTCTCTCATTATACAGCCTTGCTTCCTTTACTGTAACATGCGGCTTTTCACAGCATAACGAAAGTTTTTTAAGGCGGGTGTCTGCTTTTTTAAGATGGTGTCGGAAAACAAGAAGCGCCTCGCATGACGGGAGCCAAGGAGCCATGTCCTTCAACCCTTCAAGGAGGCGCATAACAAGCGAATATTCAGCTAAAGTTCTTTGCTTCGTCCGCAGTACCTCCAGCGGCGTTACCCATTTGCTCTCAGCTCTCCGCTCTCCGTCCTTCTAAACGCGCTGCGCGATCGACTCCGCATTCAGTCCCAAATGCTCGCGCAGCGTTTTCCCGGTGTACTCCGTGCGGTAAATGCCGCGATTTTGCAATTCGGGTATAACCTTGCTGACAAAATCCTCGAGCCCCGACGGCAGCAGCGGCGGCATCAGATTAAATCCGTCGGCGGCATCTTCCTCAAGCCAACGCTGCATCGTATCGGCAATCTGCACCGGTGTTCCGGCCAGCGTGAAATGGCCGCGGCCGCCCGCAGTGCGAATGATGAGCTCGCGAATCGACAGCTTCTCCTTGCGGGCCAGATCGGTATATAGCCGAAACCGGGCCTGCTGGCCCTGAACCAGCTCCGGCGCAGGCAATCGCTCGTAAGGCAGCGGGCCGTCCAGCGGACAGTCGGACAGGTCCGTTTGAAGCAGCGCCGACAAATTGTACAGTCCGTATTCGGATACGCTCAGCTCGTTCAACTCGCGTTCCTTCTCCTCCGCCTCCGCTTTGGAATCGCCGATGAACGGAATCAGCCCGGGCAGTATTTTCATTTGTTCCCTTCCGCGTCCCCAAACCTTCAACCTGCCTTTTAAATCGGCGTAAAACGCAGCCGCCTCGCCGATGCCGGGCTGGGCCGTGAACACCATCTCCGCCCACCGTGCGGCGAACGCCTTGCCGTCCTCCGAAGAGCCGGCCTGTACAAGCACCGGCACGGTCTGCGGCGAGCGCGGCAAATTGAGCGGACCCGCGACAGATACATGCTTGCCCCCGTAATCGGCCGCCTTGATCCGGTCCATATCGGCATAGAGGCCGGCTGCTCGATCGAGAAGCAGCGCGTCTTCCGCCCAGCCGGTCCACAGCCGGAGCGCCGCCTCGACGAACTCGTGCGCCCGCTCGTAACGAAGCGAGTGGCTCAAATGCCGCTCTTTGCCGAAGTTGCGGGCGGTCGCATCTCCGGTCGAGGTCACAATGTTCCAAGCCGCACGCCCGCCGCTGATATGATCGAGCGAAGCGAATTTGCGGGCGATATGGTAAGGTTCGTTGTAGGTGGTTGAAGCGGTCGCCGTCAAACCGATGTTTTCCGTCACCGCCGCGAGCGCCCCCAGCATCGTAAACGCCTCAAGCTGCGGAATGACGCGGTATTTCGTCATTTGGTTCAACCGGTATTTTTCCGCAAGAAAAACCGAATCCATCTTCGCCTGCTCGGCCAACTTCGCCATCCGTTCGTAATAACGGAAGTCGGTCGCCAGTTCAGGGCTGGCGGACTGGTGGCGCCAACTGGCCTCGTGATGGCCGGTGCTCATCAAAAACAAATTTAGGTGCAATTTCTTTTCTTGCCGGGTCGGTCTCATCTTCCTTCCCCTCCTTTTCCGATATGGCCGTATCCGAGTTTGTCGCGGCTGCGCCGCTCCCTTTGCTGTTTTTCCAGCGCGGCCCGACCGAGTTCCTCCGCCCGGAGCGGGTCGATCGCAAACAGACCGTCCTCGTCGCCGATGATCAAATCGCCCGGTCGCATCGCCACGCCGCCGACGCTGACAGCGGTGTTGACTTCGCCTTCCAATTCGAGCGAGCGTGTCGTCAACGCGCTGATACCGCGCGAAAACACCGGGAAACCAAGCTGCCGAAGCGCCGCGGCATCGGAGACGCAGCCGGATACAACCGCTCCGGCGACCCCTTTGGCCATTGCCTTGTAGGCACGGAATTCGCCCCAGCAGGCCCGCTCCTCGTCGCCCGACATGTCGATGACGAGCACATCGCCCGGCCGCGCCAGTTCAAGCGCCTCGCGCAGCGCGGAGGAATCGGTATGGGGAAGACGCACCGTGAGCGCGCTGCCGAGCAGGCGAATCGGACAAAACAGCGGCCGGATTCCGCGGACATAGCCGAAATCGGTCAAATGCCCGATCGTGGACGCTTGTATGCCGCGGTATAGTTCCAGCAGCTCCGGTTGAAGCGACGCGGCGTGAGGTTCAATACGCAGCATGCGGCACCTCCTGCGGCTCGGCGGCGCGCAGCGGATTCGGCATTTCGCCTTTGCCGTACGGCATGCTGCCCGGAACCTTCGCCGACTGGGCAAGCAGCGGCCGCACCACCTGCTTCCACGGCCAACACTCGGCGCGGAACAGACCGGCGTGAATAACCTCTTCCTGCCGCTGTGGCAATGCGGCACGATCAAGCGCTATCTGCAGCACTTCCTTCAATTCGGTCCACAATCGTTCCTCGGAAATACCGTAAACATTGGACAGACTGTCCATAATGGCGAACAGATTGACCTGGATGCCGAGCATCTGGAAAAACGCCAGCAACTGCTGCGGCGAATCGTGATACAGCGAGTTCGGCACGCCGGGGCGCAGCAGATAGCCGGGGTCATCGAGACCGGCCTCGCGCAGCCAAGGCACATGGACGCGCAGGGCGTCGTGGTCGCGAAGCAGCAGGCCGCATACCCGCCCCGCCTTCAAAACGAGCACCGCATTTTGTCCATGCACCTCCGGCACAAGGCCGAAACGCAACAGCCGCAGCGACAGCTCGCCGAACATCAACGCAATTTCGCGGAACAGTTCCAGCGTTCCCTGCGCCGCGCTCGGCAGGCCGCGCTGCCGCAGCCATTCGCCAAAGAGCTGCGATTCGGCACCGTGTACCGCCAGCGCCGACATCGGCACAAGCCGGTATCCGACATCCCCGGCAAGCTCCCGTGGATAGCTGCGAATCATCGCCGACAAATGGCGCGGATCATCCGCAAACAAGTCGTTATCATGCGGAGCCAGCGCCCACCAGCTACCTTCCTCGCATAAATACAGCTTCTTGCCCAGCACCGGATCAAGCCGCCGCGCCTGCCGCAGCAGCGATTCGGCGCGCACACCGTTCATCAGCTTGATCGCCGACAAATAGCGAAGACCGCCAAGCGAGCGGATGCCGAGCGGCAGTTTTACATGCCTCGGCGAGCTGCCCAGGCTCATCAGCGATCGGACCGACGATGTGGCATAGAAGGTGCCCGCCGCCGTGTCCAGCGGCACACACACGCCGCTTGCCAGCTCCGAGCGAAGCCGCTGCGGCAGCATCTCCTCCATCTGCCACGGATGCACGGGCAGGGCGATATGCGTACCGTGCAGTCCGCGCGACATCAACTCGCGGTCCAGTTCCGCCTGCTCGCCCGCCGGAAGCAGCAGCGACTGCGGCAGCGCGTCCCCCGCACCGTCGCCGGTCAGCAGCCGGTCGCGTCGCACAGCCATCCAACGCAGCCGGATCGGCTGCTCCGCTTCGGCCGTATAGCGGCCGCATTCGCCGCGGCCCCAGCCGAGCTTGGCTTTCGCGACCGGGTGAAACGGCCGGTCGCGAAACGCGGCGCAGCGCTCCAGCGCAAGCAGCGACCGGTCCGGCGGCAGCGCCAGCAGGTCCGGCGGGACCGGCACGCGCCTTTCCAGGGACCAGCCGATTTGCTCGGCCGTCTGCCGCAGCATATCAATGAACGCCTCCGTCCCTTCCGGGCGCACATCTCCCGCCTCGGCGCGGCTGTCCGCAACGCGGCGCATCAATTCCGGCGGCGATAGCAGCCTCGCCTCGCCGGCAACGTTGCTTGCCGCGACGAGCGCCGCCGGCTCGCAGCGCAGCCGCTGCACCGGTGAGCGGCGCAGCCCGAACACGATAGCGTCATCGCCACCCGGCCGCCACAGGCCGATTAATCCGCCTCTCTCATCGAATGGCGTTTGGCCGGCCTCTCCTGCCGCTTCTATCCGATGCGCCGTGGAACGCGTCTTGCCCTTACCGTTTTTCCCGTCTGCACAGACCCTGCCGTTTATGCCGCCGGAGGGGGAACCGCCTTCAACTCCGATTTCCTCCGTGGAGCTAAGCAGCAGTTTCCGGGCCGCGGCGAACGCCTTGTCGGAACCGGTGAGCGCATTAGCGTCCTCCGTTGCGATTATCCGCAATCCGTCCATCAGTTCCTCGGCCAACAGCGCGTTGAGCAAGTCCTCCATGACGCGCCGCGCCGCTTCTTCTCTTATCAGCTTATCCGGCATAAAAGCTCTCTCCTTTCGCCGCGCGAAACGCGTGCAGCGGATTCGGCACCCATTTCGGCTCGACCTCCGAATCGGGCCAGAGCCGCCTGCGCGCCAACTGCTCGATGCGGATCGTTTCCGAGAATAAATCGTAAAGCGCATATTGCCGCGCAAATTCGGGATGACGGTTTTGATACCCGAGGATAACCTCAGCGATGCGCTCCCAGAATGATTCCTCAGCCAAGCCGAATCGTTCGTTTAAGCAGAGGCCCAGATCGCCCAGGCAGACGAAAAAGAAAGCGCTGTGCAAAAAGTCCCGGACAGCCTCGGGATCCTCCGTTTGCATGTGCGAGTGACGGTTAAGCGCCAGATGGGAAGCCGGTTCGGGATGGAGCTGCGGGCATAGCTGCGGCTCCGGCAGCAAGCGGCGGCAAAAACGCACGCCATCATGGAAATCGCGCAGCGCGATGCGGACGGGACGTCCGTCCCGATGCAGGAGCAGGATGTTCTGCGCGTGTGATTCCAGCGCCACGCCATGGGCGTACAGCATATGGATCAGCGGCGTCACCGCCGCCTCCAGCAGCTCGCCGAGCCATGCGTGCAGACCGTAGCGGGAGATCCATGTCTCGACATGGGCCGCCGCTTCGCCTTCGGCATACGACAGCGCGGCAAACGGCAGCGCCTGCTCACCGTCCTGCAGCACGGCTTCCTGCCCGCGCCTCATGATGGCCCCCAGCGCGCCGTAGGCGCGATCGCGTACCGAGGGGGACAGCTCCCGCGTTTCAAAGGCGATGCCGGCATATTCGTCAAGCAGCGCGAATTCCGGCTTGTCCGGCGTACGGTCGTAGGCGATCAGATCGTGCAGCCAATCCGACACAAGGGCCGCGTTCAGCACCGTATGAAGCGCCAGCATGCGCCGGGTCGACGTATTGACGATGCCCAGCGACAGCTTCAAGGTTGCCTTGCGGCGGTCGGTGACATTTTCCAGGCTGCGGATCGATTGCTGTGCGCGGTAGACATCATCAGCCCACCCGAGCGGAATCAGGAGCCCGTCGGCTATTTCCCGGTGCAGCGCCGGAACGACGACATGCTCCCACTGCCACGGATGGACGGGCATGAACCGGTAGTCGCCCGGGCGGTGACCCCGCCGCTCCAGCTCGAAGCGGAAGCGTTCCAATGCGGCCGGGCCCAGTTCCTCACGCAGCCAGGTCTCCTCGTCCAGTCCGCGCCGCAGCGACAAAAGGGCGTACGAGCGGGAGACGGCGACCCACAGCGGCCGCAAAGATTCGCCGAACTCCGGCCCGTACAGCCGGTTGTCGGCGGCGTCAAAGCCGATGCGGGATTTGTAGCAGGGATGGTACGGATGGCCGTCCAGTTCCCCCTCCTCGTGATCGCGCGGCCGCCGGGCCCCTTCGAGCTTGCGCCAAGCGCGCGACTCCGCATCGTGCAGCAGCGTGCGGGCCAGCTCCTCCTGCAGGCGGAGCAGCAGTTCTCCCTGCTGCCGCTGCCCGAGCACCTCATCGACGAAAAGCGCCAGCCGCGCAGGGCCCGTCTCCCCGTCCGGCGCAATGCGCCGCAGCGAGCCGCGATCCAACCGGATCCGGCCGAAGCTGAAACTGCGTCGGCAGACGAAACGGTAACGGACCGCCTCGCCTGTTGCCGAGCGTCCCGCCAACTCCACGGCGCGGGTTTCGCCCGGTTGCGGCAGCCCTTCGTCCGGCGCGACGATTTCCTCGTACAGCGACGCTTCGATCAATTGCCCAAGCACTCGCCGCTCAGCCGTCTCATAGGAGTCCGAGCGGATCGCGGCAGCGCGTTTGTCGATTTCGTTCCAACTTTTCATTTTCGCCTCACCTCGTATATTTTTGATTCGCATCCTTTCGTTCGTGACCATGAGTAGTTTCTGTCTTCGGTGTCTTCGGGTATTATCTCAAGCGTTGCGGCCGGCATCCGGTTGTTCAGACCTCATCCGCCCCTCCTTCTCTCGCGGCCTGCCGCGCCGTCGCCTTCATCCACAACAGGTTTAACGCAAAAAGAACGGCCGAGCCCGCAAAAATATAGCGCAGACCAAAGGTTGCGGCAATCCATCCCATGCCGACGGAGCCGAGCAAGCCGCCGGCCATCTGGGCGCAATTGAGATAGCTGTAGGCGCGGCTTTCCATGCCCGGCGGAGCGTGCCGCCGCACGAGCGCGTTCAGCGACGGGCCGAGCCCGCCAAGGCAGGCGCCGTTGCAAAACCTCAGCGCGATCAACTGCCAGAGCTGCTGCACGAACGTTTGCGGAATCGACAGCAGCATCGCTCCCAGCAGCGAAGCCGTCAGTACGCGGCGCTGGCCGCGGCGGTCGCCCAGTTTGCCCAGCTGCGGCGCCGCCAGCATATTCGCCGCCCCCATCGCGGCGGAGGCGATACCGGCGAGCAGCGCCACACTGCCGCTGCCGGGCGCGAGCATCTGCACGTACAGCGGAATAAGCGGCAGGGTGCCGACCGTCGCCGCTCGCTGCAGCGAAGCGGAAACAAACAGGGCCGGCAGCGGACGCCGCGACATAATTTCCCGCATGTCGCCCCGCAGTCCGGCCGTTGGCGCTATCGGCGGATGCTCTTCGCGCCGCTCGCGGACCCCGAAGAGAACGACCAGCGAAGCGGCAAAAATGCCGGTCCCAATATAGAGAAACACCTCCGCAAAGCCGAAGCGATCCGCCAGCAAACCGCCCAGCAGGGGTCCGCAAATCGTGCCGCCAACCGAGCTGGCGTGCAGCAGCCCGAGGGCGTAACCGCCTCGCTCTTTCGGCGAGCTTTTGGCCGTCAAAGCCACCGCGGCGGGGCTGAAGCCGGACATCATGCCGTTGAGCAGACGCAGCAGCAACAACTCAAACGGTCCCCGCACCACGGCCATCAGCGTAATCGTCATAGCCATGCCGAAGCCCGAGCGCAGCAGCATCGGCTTACGCCCGTGCCGATCGGCCACTCTTCCCCATACCGGCGCCATGACAAAGGCGCTGAGAAGATTCGCGCCATAGATCGCCCCCGACCAGAGCGTCACTTCGGCATGCCCGCGCACGCCGAGCTCCTGCAGATACAACGGCAAAAACGGGGTAACGCAGCTGACGGAGGCCATCGCCAGAAACTGCCCGGCGCACAGGATATACAAACTGCGCTTCCAACTTTCCATCTCCGTCAGGCTTCCTTTCGTTGTCGGTCGCCAGCACCGCAATCTTCAAGCGGGACCGGGCGGCTCACGGCCGCCCGCCCCGGATTGGATTAGCGATCGGTACATACATTGGCGTATCTCCTTTGTCCGCTAGGCAACTGGCGAAATTGGCTTTCGCCGGAAGCGTTTTTTGATTTAGCAGCCCATCCACGTATGGACGCAGCCGTTCACCCGCCCGCCGCCGTTCCTCCAGCAGCAAACTGCGGACGACATCCCAGCCTTCTCGCTCCGGCCGGCCTTGCCAGAGCGCCAGCGCGTGAATGAGCGCCCCAAGATGATTGACGAAAAAATAGTATTGCGTGCGGTGCCAAGCCTTCGCCGCATCGTACAGCAACGGGCTGTCCTCGGGCAGCAATCCGCCGATCCAGCCGGCCGCCTCGGCAACCCGGCGGTCGACGCTCATTCCCTCCAAATCGCGCGTATAAAAGCGGCTCGGCCAGCCATTCTCAAGCGAAAGCAGCGAATTTTGCGCATGCGCCTCAAAGCTGATGCCAAAGCGGTCCCAGACGCGCAGCAGCGGCAGCATGGACAGGTGCAGATAACGCTCCAGCCACTCCCGCATATCCGGCAGTTGCAGCGCTCCGCAGGTTCGCGCGTTTTCGGCGATCGCCTGCGCGATTTTCGGCGTCCGCTCGTCCGGCCAACTCTCCAGCAGCGAGGCCAGCACAAACGTTGCGGACGGATCAAACGCCATCGGTCTGAACAGAACCGTAAACGCCGGGTTAGGCTGCGTCCGATCGGGCGCGGCGATTCCGGCATACCCCGTTTCCGGCAGCAGGCCGGGCAATTCCCGCTTCAGTTCGGCCCCCAGATGCATTGCCAGACGCGCGGCGTGCATCGTGCGGGCCGTCTGCTCCGCAGTGTTAACGCGGATCAGGTTTGTGATCCGCACATCCAGCGGCAGCTTCCAGCCGCACCCGCTTTGCGGCTCCCATACGGTGCGTACCGACGACGTCGGGTAAACTCGCGGTCCGAGCGGCCCCAGCGGTACCAGGTCACCCCGCGCAAGAGCCCGGCCCGCCCACGGTTGTTTCGGCAGGCGTTCCGCTTGCCACGGATGCATCGGCAGCGGCTCATACACGGTCTCCGCCCGCGGTCCGAGCCGCTCCGTCAGCGCCCGCAGATACGGCTCCCTTACCGTCGGCGGAAGCGTTTGCATCCGCTCGCCCGGCAGCCACTCCCCCAGTTGCTCGGAGACGCGCACGGCGAAATAATGCAGCGGAAAACCCGCGCCCCGTTCGGGACTGAACCGATTCAGATCCGGTTCGTTCATGCCTTCCACGCTTTTTGGATACGGGTGGAACGGATGGCCGGCAAACACGCTTTGCTCGGAGGCGATGTAATCAAGCTTGCGGACATTCATGCCGGCCTTCCCATCGGCCGCCCGCCGCTCGAGATGTCCGCGCAAATTCCGCACGCTGCATTGTATGCGTTTCAGCGTCGCATCGGCGGCCGGAGCCCCCTCCGGGGCGAACCGCAGCGCCAATTCGCGGACAAGCGTCTCGGCAAGCTCGTTGAACGGCAGCGGCCTTGTGCAATCGCCCCGCTCCAAAATCCATCCGTCCTCGAACAGATGCTGACCAGTGAGCGAAGCGTAAGCAATCGTCCCTTGGATCTGTGCCCCGTCCCGAAGCCGAATCGCGATCGGGACGGACGCCCCCGTCTCCGCCGCTTCCGCCAAACGGCATGGGCTCTCTGCCGCTTCGTCGTTTTCCCGCAGAAAAGCATTGATCAGCGACCTGGCCGCCAAACACTCCGCCAGCCTATCCGTCGAACTCACCGCCGGATTCCCCGCCAGACTCGCTGCGCGGGGCGCGGCTTCCGTGGTAGTAACCGTCCGCCGGTTCGTCAGCATGGCAGCGCCTCGCGGGCGGCCCGTACCGACTCGCCGAAGCGGGCGGCGATTTCGTCCAATTGCTCCTCGGTTACGATGAGCGGCGGCAGGAAGCGCATGACCGAGGAATTTCGCCCGCCGACCTCCAGGATCAGCCCGCGCCGGAGGCATTCCCGCTGGATTTGCGCGGCGAGTCGCGGAGCGGCCGGAATATGGCCAAGCCGGTCGGGCTCGCCGTTCTCGTCGATGATTTCAACGCCGATCATTAATCCCAGCCCGCGCACGTCGCCGATGCAGCGCTCCCGCTCCGCCAGCGAACCAAGCCGTTCCAACAGCCGCTCGCCGAGCAAGCGCGCCCGCTCGTGAAGCTCCCGCTCCTTGATATAGCGCAGCGACGCCAGCCCGGCGGCCATCGCCAACTGGTTGCCGCGGAAGGTGCCGATATGCGCGCCAGGCTTCCAGACGTCGTAGCGCTCGTGATAGACAACGACCGACAGCGGCAGACTGCCGCCAATCGCCTTCGACAGCACGACCGCATCCGGCTCGATTCCGGCATGCTCAAAGGCGAACAGTTTGCCGGTACGGCCAAAACCGGTCTGTACCTCGTCTACGATCAGCGGAATATCCCGCTCTTTCGTGATGCGCCGCAATTCCGTCAGCCACCCGGGCGGCGCGGGGATGGAACCGCCCTCTCCCTGAACGGGCTCGACGATCATCGCGGCCGGTGGTACGATACCGCTTTCCGGATCGCGCAGCACGTTTTCGATATAACGGAGGCTCAAGCGTTGAGTCTCGTCGCCGCCCACCCCAAATGGACAACGGTAAGCGTACGGATAGGGCAGAAAATGAACGTCCGGCATCAGCCCGGCCACCCGCTCCTTTTGCCCGAGCGTGCCGCTGAGGCTCATCGCCGCGTGCGTCGAGCCGTGATATCCGCCATGAAATGACATCACGCTGCGTCTGCCGGTGGCTGTCTTCATCAGCTTGATCGAAGCCTCGACGGCGTCCCCTCCGGTCGGACCGCAGAACTGGATACGGGCGTTGCGCGCAAACGACGACGGGAGGCTGGCGAAGAGTTCATCGACGAAGCGTTCCTTAAGAGGGGTCGTCAAATCAAGCGTGTGCAGGGGAGCCTTCTGATCGAACAACTCCCTCATCGCCCCGATGACGACGGGATGGTTATGCCCAAGCGCCAAGGTCCCGGCGCCGGCCAAACAATCATAATACACCTTTCCGTCCATATCCCGGACATAAATACCCTCCGCTTCGGCAATGACGATCGGAATTCGCCGGGGATAGGAACGGGCTGAAGATTCGCGCTCCTGCTGGCTCTGCAAATAACGGCTGTTGGCGGTTGCTTCAGTTTCTTTTGTCGCTCGATACATGACGGGATTCACTCCTTTGGCAAGATATTCAAACCCACCAATAATGATAATCATTATCAATAAGATAGGAAAATCATACCATTTCCTTGTCCGATTGGATATCATCCCAACGGATTAACTGAATACTCCGACTGGATAAATTAACCATACTTTTTAGCGCCCTTCCAGCTTCTCCGCCAGCAAAAAGACGAAATCATCCCCGGCATGTTCGAGACAAAGGGCTTTTTTGATATTTTGCACATGCTTTTTAACCGTATTGACACTGATATACAATTCCTCGGCAATTCGTCTGATGCTGTAATGGCGGCACAACCGTTCGGCAATTTCAAGCTGCCTTCCGCTGAGCGCGGACGGCTTCGGGCGCTCCCGCGTCTGTGAACCGGATGCCTCCGGCGCCGCGGGAGGAATTTCCGATGCGACCGCCACATACTCCAGCGTCACCTGAACAGAGTCGCATATATTCATTTGTACAACCCGGTTCATAATCAGACTGTGCAATTCGGCCAACGCCTCGCGCTCCCGATCGTTTTCCGCGCTGGAGGCGACCGTAAGCCGTAGCTTTGTAACAGACATTTGTCTCTCACCGTCCAGATTGGAATGGTTTTTCGATGATAAAGCCAAAGGCATGAGGGCGACAACAACGCTCGGCAATTTCGTCGACGACCCTGTTCATGGCGAGCGGTCCGTAATAGCCGATCCAAAGTGCCGTATGAAAATGGCGGACCCGGCCGGTACGCACGGCGTTCGAATCTTTCCAAACCGGGCATATCGGCGACTCTTCGCTGCGGAATGTCACACCCTTGCCGACATGAACGACCGGAACTCCCTTCGAGCTCCGACTGACGTCCCCCGCCCCGATTCGTGCGACCGGCTGCCGAAACGGGAAAGAGCAGTTTTGTTTAGACACTATTATAAATTCAGTGAGAATCATTATCAATATTTTTGAAAGCGTTGTTGAAATGTTTCACCGATTAACGCTTCCGCATTGGAATTTTTGTCTTATGCTCCAACAACAAAAAACACCTGTTGGATGTCATAGTCATAGCATCCTAAATCCAGGTGTTCGTTGTTTACGATGAATATGGAGCGTCAAACTTGATGATATTCCGGTCGGGATCAAGCAGAAAGATTTGGGCAAAACCTGCAACACTGTCAGGCCGGCCTCCCTAAGTGATCCCCTGCCGTTCCGGCCATTTGATCCTATCTTTATAGCTCCTAATTTCAATTGTCCGGATGTTCATCTATTCGGAGACTCCACTTGCGTTGCATTAACCCTGACACATGATTACAACGGAGCTTGATGCCTTAATCGCTTTTAAAGAACTTCGCAAAAAAGTACAGGCCTTTAAACAAGGTTCTGCAGTTAGGAAGTCTAACGGCCGTGAGAGCCGTTATGTTGCGATTGAATCACGTATTGGGATTCTAACGGTCGTGTGGACCGTTATTTACCTTCATTTCGACCAAAACAGCCATACTTATATGAAATAAGGGCCATGGCGGCCGTTAGAATTTGGAGTCAGCGCAAACAGGGCAAATAACGGCTGTGGCGACCGTTAGCATGGTTTAGAGGGTGAGATGACGATCTAAGTTCGACATGTTGCTTGCCGAAGCGGCGGATCGGCCCCAAATGGGCAGCATCAAGGAAGGTTTGATGCAACGTCATTGCGGAGACTCGACATATTCGAAATAATCGAAATCGGCATGCTTTCTAAAGCCGGTCAGATCCTGACAGCACAGGCCGACGAAGGCTCCGGTAAACCAGCCCTCATCGCAGGCTTCGTCCGATAACGTGCTGGCGTCCAAAACCGGACCGAGGTTCTTGAACGCATGCTCGCCGTCCGTGGAATACGAAAACTGCAGCTTATCGTGATCCACCTCGACACGGAGCCATATCCGGTTCGCGTCAACCGGTAAAGGAACGTATCCGGCCGGCGATGCGTACACATTGTTGACGGCGGACAGGATGCTGATGCAGCGCCCCAGATCTTCATCGTGCGTCACGTGCAAATAATAGTAATTATGCGTGTCGTATAAGCAGATCAGGCCGGCCAAATGCTTATAGCTTGCCGGCTCGAATTCAAGGCAGGTACCGGCCGTAAACGTAAACTCCTGCCAGCGCCGTGCGATCAGGCTTTGTCTGTACTTCGAGCCGAGCCCTTCCCTTCCGTACAGGCGAAGATACCCTCTCCGCTCCGTCAGCGAATAAAAGGTGTGATCAAGCGGGATGCGCAGGGACTGGAAGTGGATATCCAACGTATCGCCGTCAAAATCGTCCCGCGGCGGCCGGCCGGGAAACGGATGCGGCCGAAGGTCGGGGGCTTCCACCTCCGTATCCGGCAGTGCGGTTCCATTCGCCAGCCGAAGCCAGCCGTCCTCGGTCCATTCCACCTTTTGAATCGCCGTTTCGCGGCCCAACGTGTACTTGCGGTCCCCCTTTTCCGTCCGGTTCTCCAGCGCCCTCCCGCAGAGGTGAACCATATACCACTCGCCGCTTTGCGTTTCGACAAGATCGCCGTGCCCCGCTTTTTGCAGCAGCAGGTCGGGGTGATTTCTTGCCGTCATTAGTGAGTTGCCCGGATAGGCTTCGTAAGGACCGAACAAATTTTTCGATCTCAGCATGGACTGCCCGTGCCCTTCGCCCGTGCCCGTATCCGCCGCGAACAAATAATAATAGCCGTTTCGCTTGTAAATGTGTGGTCCTTCCAGAAAAATATCGTTGCTCGCATAAATGGTCACGGCCTCGCCAACCATGCGCCGCTCCCGCTCGGAATATTCCTGAATGACCAAATGCCCTTTGTACCGCTTGGTTACCCGATGATCCGTAACCATGCTGACGATATATTTGCGGCCGTCGTCGTCATGGAACAGCGAAGGATCAAATCCGTAGCTGTTCAGAAAAACCGGCTCCGACCATTCCCCGCGGATATCCGTCGCCGTCACCAGGTAGTTGGGCGTATCGTACATTTTGACGTAGAAGGAATTGACGACGGTATAAACCAAATAATAAACGCCGTCGTGGTAAGTCAAGCAAGGCGCCCAAATCCCTTGCGAAGCGCCAACTCCCCGAAGGTCCAATTGCGATACGCGATTCAGCGGACGGGTAATCAGTTCCCAATGCACCAGATCCCGGGAATGATGAATTTGCACGCCGGGAAACCATTCAAAGGTGGAAGTGGCGATATAATAATCGTCATTCACCCGGATGACGGACGGATCGGGATTAAATCCTCGCAGAATCGGATTTTTAATCGTTTTCATAATCTTGCCCCCTTTAGCTCGCATGCCTACGCCCTTGAGGCTACCACAAATAAAGATCGTTGCCTTTTAGCTTAAAGAGCGCTTCCATAAAATAATAATCGCCATAAATAATCGCGTGATGATGCGTTTTGCTGTGGTATGCCCCCGTGCCGTACAGCAAGATGTGGTCGGTTTCCGGCGACCAATCGATACGCGATTCGTCCAGCGCTCTAAGCAGCTTCAACGCCGCCGCTGCATACGAGCGGCTTTCGTAACCGCCGACGGCCTTGGCGATTTCGATGAGCCCGCAGGCCGCGATGGCCGCAGCCGTATCGTCCGCAAATTTAGGCTCCTCCGGCTGCCTGAAATCGACCGGGATGATGCCGTCCTCCGGAATATTGGCCATAAAATAATGCGCAACCCGCTTCGCCGTCTGCAAATACTGGTCCTTTCCGGTATGAATGTAGCTCATCATATACCCGTAGAGCGCCCAGGTCTGCCCGCGCGTCCAGGAAGATCCCTCCCCGTAGCCCTGTCCTCCGTGCGTCCGCACCACTCCTCCGTTAAAAGGATCGAATTCGACGATATGGTTGACGGAGCCGTCGGGGCGGACAAAGGCCGACATGGACGTATCCGCGTGCTTCATGGCGATTTGCTTGAAACGCGGATCCCCCGTTTCTTCCGTCGCCCAGTAGAGGAGCGGGATGTTGAGCATGCAGTCGATGATCGCCCAGCCGCGTGTATCGCCCTCTTCCAGATCATTCCATGCGCGAATGAAGCCCCCCGCCAAATTGAAGCGGCCCGCCAGAAGGTTTGCGGCATGGAGCGCCCGCTTCCGGGATTCCGGATTACCGGTCACTTTGTAATTCGCGACGCTGGTGGGCAGCCACATAAACCCGACATCATGATGCAGGCCGTAAAATTCTTCAAAACACCGGTCCAGCTTGGCTTCGGAAATTTGGGCGATTCCCTTGTATTTTTCGCTGCCGGTTTCATGGTACATAAGCCATAACATGCCTGCCCAGAAGCCGTTGGTCCACCAGTTGATCCCGTCAGCCTCATTACCCGAAGGATTATCGATAGCCCGGTCGTCGTGCGTCCCGTTCACGGTCGTATAAGGTATTTTGTTCCGGGAGCGCTCGCTGACCGCGTTCATCTTGGCCGTCACCTTGGCGATGACGCCATCCAGCCATTGTTGTTCCATAGCGTGTAACAAAGGAGGTTCCTGCCCTTCTATACGTAAATTTTTCATCCACACGGTATCCGACTTTCCGCTTAGTGAAAGCGTATCATTGCGGCGATGCGAAGGAAATGAAGTTTTTTAAGCCGTAGATGCGGTGATTTTAGAAGTTAACCAAGATCATAGCAGCCCGGCGCAGACACGGCTAAATGAAGCCGGTTGGCCAATAAAAGGGCCCTGATGGAGGATATACGTTGAGATTCCCCCCGGAAGGATGAACAAGAAAGCGCAAATCACCCGAATGAAAGGCGATTTGCGCTTTACTCCAGTCCGTCCCGATACGGCCGGATGATGCCGCCGTTTAACGTCAGCCTGCCGGAGATGTCGTCCTCGGAGGCAATGCCGCGCCTTAGCCGTAATAATCCGCCAAAAAACAGTCGATTCGATAGTGCTTGCATAGGATTAAAAACGCACTTAATATGGGATGTACAGTTAAGCAAGGCATTCATGCAAAATAGGGTTGGACTGTTCGACCAAAGGGGCTTGATATATGAATTTCTATGAACAGCGAATATTACCTGCGTCGCGGCAGATGAAAGATTTGGAGAAGGCCGTGGCGTCATCGTATGAGTATCTGGTGCTGCTGGATGTCCATATCGCCCAGCTCAAGCACGCCTGCGGCATGGTGCATCAAGCGAACAAGAAGTTGTTTTTGCATATGGACCTGATTCAAGGCCTGCAGAGCGACGGACACGCGACCGAGTATCTTTGCCAGGAGTACCGGCCGTACGGGATATTGTCCACCAAGTCCAGCGTCATTCAAAAGGCAAAGCAAAAAGGCGTCGTCGCCGTGCAGCGCATCTTTTTGATCGACAACAGCGCCTTGGAGAAGAGCTGCAAGCTGCTGGAGAGCACGCAGCCGGATGTCATCGAAGTTTTGCCCGGCGGCATGCCGAGCGTGATCCGCAAAGTGAAAGACAGAACGAACCTGCCGATTCTGGCGGGCGGATTCATCTCTTCAAGAGAGGATGTGGAACTGGCTCTGCAAGCGGGCGCCGAAGCGGTGACCACCTCGAACAAGAATTTATGGCGAGATTTTGAAAAAAAGTGATTGACAACGTTTACAAATTTAAATAAAATTTGATTCAAGTTAATAATGTTATGGAGACTTGGAGATCTACATGGAACGTGCCCTCACCTTGCAGCATGGGTGGTTTAGGCGCATACTTTATGTAGGTCTTTTTGTGTTCTCTGAACATTCATAATCATTGGGAGGGGTTTTCATGTCAGCGTTTTGGGGAGAGTTGATTGGAACCATGATACTGATTGCACTGGGCGGAGGCGTATGTGCAGGCGTATCGCTGAAAAAATCTTTTGCGGCGAATTCAGGGTGGATCGTCATTACGATGGGATGGGGATTGGCGGTCGCGATGGGGGCCTATGCGGTAGGTTCGATCAGCGGCGCCCATCTCAACCCGGCGCTCACCTTGGGCCTGGCGCTGATCGGGAATACCCCCTGGGCCGACGTCCCCTCATACATCGCGGCGCAAATGCTTGGGGCTATCCTCGGGGCCGTGATCGTGTATCTGCATTATTTGCCGCATTGGAAGGTAACGGAAGATCCGGGCACCAAGCTGGGCGTGTTCGCAACAGGTCCGGCCGTGTACCATCCTTTCTCCAACTTGATGAGCGAAATGATCGGAACATTCATCCTGGTGCTCGGGATTTTGGCGATCGGCGCCAACAAGTTTACGGATGGGCTAAACCCGCTGATCGTCGGCTTTCTCATCGTCAGTATCGGCTTGTCGCTGGGCGGAACGACCGGGTATGCGATCAATCCGGCGCGCGACTTGGGGCCGAGAATTGCGCATGCGCTGCTGCCGATCGCGGGCAAAGGCGGCTCCAACTGGAAGTACGCCTGGATCCCTGTCGTAGGGCCGCTGCTGGGCGGGTCGCTGGGGGCGTTATTTTACAAGAACGTATTTTTGGGCCAATCGGACCCGGCCATTTGGGTCGTTGTGGGCATCGCGGTCGTTATCTTCGGTATCGCGCTTATTTTCTCCGGCAAAAGCGTCAAGCACAGCGTATCAATGTAAGCGTCATCATATAATTGATCATACACAAATCTATAAATGGGGGAACTTCACATGGAAAAATACATTTTGTCGATTGATCAAGGTACAACGAGCTCCAGAGCCATTTTATTCAATAAAGCGGGCCAAATCGTCCACGTCGCTCAGAAGGAGTTCAAGCAAATTTTTCCCCAACCGGGTTGGGTGGAGCATAATGCTCTGGAAATCTGGGGAACGGTGCTTGCCGTCATCGCGACTTGCCTGATTGAGTCCGGCGTGAAGCCGGGCCAAATCGCCGGCATCGGGATTACGAACCAACGCGAGACGGCGGTCGTATGGGATAAGGAATCCGGCCGCCCGGTCTACAATGCGATCGTGTGGCAATCCAGACAGACGAAATCGATTTGCGACGAATTGCAAGCCGCCGGCCACAGCGAATTGTTCCGCTCCAAAACGGGGCTGCTGATCGACTCTTATTTTTCGGGCACAAAGGTCAAATGGATTCTCGATCATGTCCCGGGTGCCCGGGAAAGAGCGGAGAACGGCGAGCTGCTGTTCGGCACGATCGATACGTGGCTGATCTGGAAGCTGACCGGAGGCGAGGTCCACGTTACCGACTACAGCAACGCTTCGCGCACACTCATGTACAATATTCATGAATTGAAATGGGATGATGAACTGCTGGAGCTGTTGACGATCCCGAAGCAGATGCTCCCCGAGGTGCGCTCCTCCTCCGAAATTTACGGCAAGACGGTCAACTATCATTTCTTCGGCGAGGAGATTCCGATTGCCGGCGCCGCCGGCGACCAGCAGGCCGCCTTGTTCGGGCAAGCGTGCTTCAAAGAAGGCATGGCCAAGAACACCTACGGCACCGGGTGCTTCATGTTGATGAACACCGGCGAACAGCCCGTTCAATCTTCGCACGGTCTGCTGACAACGATCGCCTGGGGCATCGACGGCAAAGTGGAATATGCGCTTGAGGGCAGCGTATTCGTGGCGGGCTCCGCCATCCAATGGCTCCGCGACGGCCTGCGCATGATCAAGGAGTCGAAGGACAGCGAACTGTACGCAAGCAAAGTGGATACAACCGACGGCGTATATGTCGTTCCGGCGTTTGTCGGGCTGGGGACGCCCTATTGGGACAGCGAAGTGAAGGGAGCCATCTTCGGCCTGACGCGCGGCACATCCAAAGAACATTTTATCCGCGCCACCCTGGAATCGCTCGCTTACCAGTCCAAAGACGTGCTCAGCGCCATGGAAGCCGACTCTTCGATGGAGCTTACCAAACTGCGCGTGGACGGCGGAGCGGTGCAGAACAATTTCCTGATGCAGTTCCAGAGCGAAATGCTCGGCGTTCCGGTGGAATGCCCGCAAGTCTATGAGACGACAGCGCTCGGTGCCGCTTATCTGGCCGGTCTGGCCGTCGGATACTGGGAGAGCCGGGATGAGATAGCGGCGCAGTGGAGCATCGACCGCGTCTTTACGCCGACGATGTCGGAAGCGCGGCGCAGTGAATTGTACGCTGGCTGGAGCAAAGCGATTAAGGCCACAATGGTATTCAAATAAGGCCGGAAATATGCTACAATTTTTAATAAGTTAATATTTAAATTCGGTTGGAGAAGCTTGAAACCGCAATTGCACTTTAGCCCGGGGCTGAGGTGTTATTGCGGTTTTTTTGTTCACTCCTAATAGAGGTTGTTGAACACGTACTATTATGCCGTCTTTACGACGAGGGAGGTTATTGGGATGACAGTGACATTTTCCGCTGCGAACCGCAAAGCGATGGTAGAAGCTATGAGGCAACAGCCGCTTGATCTTATTGTGATCGGCGGAGGGATTACAGGGGCCGGCATCGCCCTGGATGCGACGACGAGGGGGCTGCGCACGGCGCTGTTCGAAATGCAGGACTTTGCCGCAGGCACCTCCAGCCGCTCAACGAAGCTGGTGCACGGCGGTCTTCGCTACCTGAAGCAGTTTGATGTCAAAACGGTGTCCGAGGTGGGCAAAGAACGCGCCATCGTTTACGAGAACGGCCCGCATGTGACAACGCCGGAATGGATGCTGCTGCCCCTCTATCGCGGCGGTACGTTCGGCAAATTCAGCACGGGCATCGGCCTGCGCGTCTACGACTTCCTGGCCGGAGTCAAGCGCAGCGAACGGCGCCGGATGCTGCCGCGGCAGGAGACGCTGGCCCGCGAGCCGCTGCTGAAGCAGGAGGGGCTCGTGGGCGGCGGTTATTATGTGGAATATCGGACGGACGACGCCCGCTTGACGATTGAAGTCATGAAAGAAGCCGTTCGTGGGGGCGCAAAGGCTATGAATTACATGAAGGTCGAATCTTTTTTATATGAAAACAACAAGGTTGCCGGCGTGCGCGTGGTTGATCAATTGGACGGCTCGGCGTACGAATTCCGGGCGAAGAAAATCATCAACGCCTCGGGGCCCTGGGTCGACGAGCTTCGCGACAAAGACGGATCCAAGACCGGGAAGCACCTTCAATTGTCCAAAGGGGTCCATCTGGTCATCGATCAGTCGAAGTTTCCCTTGAAGCAGGCGATTTACTTCGATACGCCGGACGGGCGGATGGTCTTCGCCATCCCGCGCGACGGCAAGACGTACGTAGGCACGACGGATACGTTCTACAAGGCCGATCCTGTTCGGCCGGTCATGACGAAGGAAGACCGTGATTATATTATGGCGGCGATTCGTTACATGTTTCCGACGGTTCAGCTTGCCGAGTCGGATATCGAATCCAGTTGGGCCGGCGTGCGGCCGCTCATTTATGAGGAAGGGAAAAGCGCTTCCGAAATTTCCCGCCGGGATGAAATCTGGCAATCTCCGTCGGGATTGATTACGATCGCGGGCGGCAAGCTTACCGGCTACCGCAAAATGGCCGAAACGATCGTCGATCTGGTCATGCGGCTATTAAGCCGGGAGGAAGGATTGGCGTTCGTGGCGGCGAAGACGAAACACATGCCGATCTCCGGCGGCCATGTAGGCGGCTCCGACGCCTTTCCGCAGTTTGTTCGGCAGAAAAGCGAGGAAGGTGTTCGCCGCGGTTTGGATGCCGCGCTTGCCGAGCGCTGGGCGCGTCTGTACGGCTCCAACGTCGACCGGATCTTCGAACTGGCGGAGCGCCGCCGGGAAGACGCGGAACGGAGCGGACTGCCGCCGGAAATTCTCGTCCCGCTCCTGTATGCCTTAGACGAAGAAATGACCGTCAAACCGGTGGACTTCTTCATTCGCCGCACGGGCGCGCTGTTCTTCAACATCCGGTGGGTGCGCGAATGGAAGCAGCCTGTGATCGAATTTATGGCCTCCGCCCTCGGCTGGACCCTTAAGCAGCGCGATGAATATACGCAAGAGTTGGACATCGCCCTTCATCAAGCGGTCACTCCGCAGACGGAGCAGTGATCCAGGGCCCCCGTCCGCAGATGAACCATATTATATCCGGATCATTCTATTAGTATATGCTAGGCAATTATTGGATCCCAACGAAAATCGCGGCTGGGTAAATCTCCTTCCTTTCGATAGAATAGAGACAATAGATCGAAACGGTAAAGGAAGCCGCTACTGGTTGAATCCCAAGATCAAAGACCCCGAGCAGAAAAATAGGCCCCGCAGTTTACTTGCGGGGCCATCTTTTCGTACATCACCTCAAAAAATCTTCTTCTTATCCCGGTCGTCCTTCAAAATCTCCACGGATTCGCGGAACCGCAAACTGTGCACAATCTCCCGCTCGCGCAGGAACTTGAGGCCGTCCTGCAGGTCGACGTCGTCGGTCATGTCGATCAGCCACTGGTATGTAGCCCGCGCTTTTTCCTCGGCGGCGATATCCTCGTACAGATCGGCAATCGGATCACCTTTGGCCTGGATGTAGGCAGCGGTAAAAGGAACTCCCGAAGCGTTCTCATAAAAGAGCGCCCGGTCATGGGCCACATAATGGCTGTCCAGGCCGGCGGCTTTGAGTTCCTCCACGGTGGCGTCTTTAGTCAATTTATAGACCATGGTGGCGATCATTTCGAGGTGCGCCAGTTCTTCGGTGGCGATATCGTTAAGGACCCCGATCACTTTATCCGGGATCGTGTACCGCTGATTCATATAACGCAGAGCAGCCGCCAATTCGCCGTCCGCGCCGCCGTACTGCTCCATTAACAGCTTCGCCATATGGATATCGCATTTGCCGACCCGAACCGGGTATTGCAGCTTTTTCTCATAGATCCACATTGCTTCGTAGTTACCTCCTTTAGCTCTTTAAGTGCGGGCGGCAGGTTGTTATACCTGCCATGGCCACGGGGCCTGCGACCATTCCCACGGATACTTGGAAAATGCGCGTCCAAAATTTTGCAGTGGCCCGTAGAGTTGCTGAAAATGGTTTGCCAATTGCGTCCGCTCCTGGGTTAACTGGTTGAACTGCTGGATCGCAGCCAAATCGTCCGGATGGGTATCGAGATAAAGGTTCAGCTCGACAAGCACGAAATCCAGCGCCTGAAGCTTCTCTAATAACGCGTAGTACTCCGGATCGCAATGCGGTTTGGATGTGGAACTCATTTCATCACCGTCCTTTTCCCCATCTGGATTCATAGGGACTGTACAATGCGGGCCACAACGTGCCATGTCTCAAAGCTTCCTGCGGAGTGAACTGGGGCCAATTAGGCGGCTGAAAGCAAATATACAACTGCGGAGGCGTGCTGTATGTTTTGCATGTTATGGGTGGGCATGGATCGCATGGGCCGATAAATGGGGCATAAGATTGCTCATTCGGAAAACTCAATCTTGGTTCCTCCTTCTAAGGGATTCCATTTCTGCACGGGACAACTAAGCCCCCGGCATCCTCATCATTAACATATGACGTTCGCCCAGTTTCTGAACCCTATTTCCCGGGAAAAGACAAAAAAACGTCAGATCTTGTCCGTAAGATCTGACGTTTGCTCACGCTCAACTACTTATGCTTTTGTGTATGCTCACATCCTATACTTAGTAATCGATGCCATCTCTTTGCAAATTTCAAATGGAGCGCAGGTAAAGATATTTTTGTCTTTATCCATTGCCAGTCCAAACACGTCGGACTTTCCTAAAGTATAAAAGGTTAAATCAATTTCCCCTTTGGGCAACCTCCCCAAAAATGTGACGATCTCGCTTATATCAAAAAAACCATCCTTTGTTTTGACTAAGACAACACCGGATACTTCTTTTATAGTTTGATTTTGTTCTTTTACCGAAGGAATTGAAAAAAATAATCTAATTTATTTACTATAAACGGGGCTGTAAAAAGAAAAAGAACAAATACAAAAATACTTACAGATACTAAAAACTCACTTTTAGTTTTCTTTAATTGATATTGCAGTATTAAAATAAAGAAAAGTACAACGATGAGTTGTAAGATGATTAAACTTACTAAATAGCTTTTGGAGCTATAGCTTGAAAAAATTATACCGCCAATAATATAAGTACTACTTCCTCCTAATAATCCGCATAATATCACCAATAATGAGTTTATGATTCTATACCTATTCATTCAACCAGAGACTTCCTCTCAATCATTGAATTCCTGCATATCTGCAAGTTTTTTTCCTGTTCGGAACAAAAAATTCAAGATTCCTGCAATTCTGCAGGAATTTTCGACGACATAAGCTCATTTCTCTAAAATCGCTAGAAATATCTGCAGATTTGCATCTTTTTTCGCATACCCTCGTGGATCGGCCGAAATTCCTGCAGATTTGCAGCTTTTGGAGTTGGAAGTGCGCCCGGCACCTTGATAGCCGTGGACTTTTGATCACTTTGATATATTTTTTTGTCGTAAACATCCTTCCTATTTGATTTCATCCTCATTATTTATTTCGGAGTATAAACTTAATACCTTATAGCAAATTTTGTTGATATTTTCAGCACCTGAATCACATTCCCCAAGGGAAAAGACAAAAAAACGTCAGATCTTGTCCATTCAAGATCTGACGCCAATATTTCGCTCTCTACCGCCCCGGCTCAAACTCCTGCTGTCCCTTGCCGGCGGGCTTTTCCTTCGTAATTTTCACCCGGGTAATCCGCAGTCGTCCCGCTTCCGCCACCTCAAAGGTGACGTTTCCGACCGCCTTTTTCTTTCCTTTAGCCGGCATCCCGTCCAGCTCCTTGAACAGCCAGCCGCCGACGGAATCCACCTCGTCGTCTTCGATGTCGATGCCGATCAAATCATTGACGTCCTCCAACAGCATCCGCCCATCGACGGAGTAAACGCCCTCGGCCGGCATTTCCACCTCCGGCCGCTCATCCTCAAATTCGTCGTGAAGGTCGCCGACAATCTCCTCGAGAATAACCTCGACGGTCAACAGCCCGGCGGTTCCGCCATACTCATCCACGACCAGTGTCAATTGGGAATGCTTTTTCTGCATTAACCGAAGCACATGGCTGACCTCCATCGACTCCGGCACGTTCAGAATCGGCCGTGCCAGGTCTTCCAAATGGAGCGGTCTGCCCGGTTCGGGAAGAAGCAGGTCCGTAATATGCACGAACCCGATAATCTGGTCCTTATCCTCCACCGCCACCGGATAGCGGGAATGCTTGGTTTCCGCGACAATCCGCATGTTTTCCTCCCACGTCAGATTCGTGTAGAGGCAGTCCATGTCCGTGCGGGGCAGCATGACCTCGCGGGCCAGCATGTCGGAGAAATCGAAGATGTTGTCCATCAGCTTCATTTCATCCTTGTCGATGACCCCGCTCTTGGCGCTCTGGTTCATCAGGATGCGGATCTCCTCCTCGGAGTGGGCCGCTTCCCCTTCCCCCGCCGGCTCAATGCCGATGGCCCGGAGCATGCCGTTGGCCGCCGAATTCAACAGCCAAATGACCGGCAGGAACAGCTTGTAAAAAAACAGCAGCGGAGCCGACAGCCACAGGGAAGTCGCTTCGGATTTTTGAATCGCCAGCGACTTCGGCGCAAGCTCACCGATGACGATATGTAAAAATGTGATGATGGCGAAGCCGACCGCAACCGAGACGGTGGAGATCAAGGTCGGATCGGAGACGCCAAGCTGATGCATCAACGGCTCAATAAGCAGCTCCGACACCGCCGGCTCCCCAACCCAACCGAGCCCCAGCGAGGCAAGGGTAATTCCGAGCTGGGTAGCCGACAGGTAAGCGTCGAGCTTCTTATTGACCCTCAAAGCGTAGACTGCGCGGCGGTTCCCTTCGCTCACCAGCTGCGTCAACCTGGATTGACGCACCTTGACGAGCGAAAACTCCGCAGCTACGAAGAAACCGTTCAAAAACACGAGAATAAAAACGATCAAGAGATTAATAATGAGCTTGCCCCAATGAAATTCGGTATGTCCGTCAATGATGGCATAGTGCATGTAAATTGCCCTCTTTTCTATAGTGTGATCGCTTTACGGGATTTGAAGTCGATGTCCTTGTAATACATGTCGGCGACAAGCAAATTCGGCCCGCAGCAACCCGCTGCATCGCAGTGGCAGTTTACTTTTCGATTCAAGGGATGGTTGTTCAGCCAGTCGTCAAAGATCGCATCCAGCCCCGAGTCCGTTACGTTTCCAAACGCGGGAATGGCCGCGAAATCCGTCACGTACACGTCCCCCGTGAACATATTGACGTTCACCCGGTTGCGGCCGTCCGGGTCGTTGCGCACCGTGACGTTCGGCTCCCGGCGCAGCCGCCGCAGCAGTTCGGCGTCCTCCGGATTACCGTTGCAGGCGAAGAACGGAAGCGTGCCGAACAGCATCCACACCTCGGGGTCCCGCGCGTCGAGCAGGGAATGAATCGCCCGGCGCATATCGGCGAGCGGAAGAACCGGCAAGCCTTCGGCGAAATCGGCCGCATACATCGGGTGCACCTCGTGGCGGCGGCAGCCCATCTCCAGAATAAGCCGGTGGATTTCCGGAAGCTTGGCATGCGTTCGGTAGTTGATCATCGATTCGGCCGAAATGAACATCCCCGCCTCGCTTAATCTTGCCGCGTTCTCGATCATTTTATGATACATGCGGTAAGCGACGTCCGGATTCACGGCATGCCCGCTGCGCGCAAATCCCACTTCGTGAAAATCGCGCTCGCTCGTGTAGTTGAACGAGATATGCATCACGTCCAAATAGGGGAGCAGCTTCTCGTAACGCGCATAATCGAGCGTCAGGTTGGAGTTGATCTGTGAGCGGATTCCCCTCGCCTTCGCATACTGAAGCAGCGGCACGATCACCTCATCCACGGTTTGCTTACGGAAGGTCGGCTCCCCGCCCGTGATGCTGATCGTGCGAAGATGCTCCACCCGGTCCAGGGCGTCCAGCATGACCTTTAAAGGAATCATCTCCGGCTCACTCATCACCAGACTGTCCCCTACGGCACAGTGCTCGCAGCGCATATTGCACAGATTGGTCACCGTCATTTCCACGCTCGTCAGCACATGGCGTCCGAACTCCCGGAGCGAGACGATCGGGTCCCACGGGTCGTTGCCCGGGCTGATCTCCAACTGCCTGTTTCTATTATGGTTCTCCAAATTCAACATTTACTCACCTTATTTCTTTTATTAACCTAAAAAAGAAGAAAATGCACCCTAAGCGGTGCAGAATCTTCCTGGAAAGGATTCACCTAAGAGGCCGGTCTTAGACCGTCTTCTCCGTTTTATTCTCCATTCCGTCCACCTTGGTAATCATGATGGACAACTGACTCAACAAATCCAAATCGTAAGGCGATTTCAACTCCGCGCCGTAGGGATCCGTGATAACCCGGATCACCGGGCGGTGCGGGATTTCCTTATGGATTCTGACCACCACGCCCTGCTCTCCCGTGCTTAGCTTCACGGTCATGCCAAGCGGGTAGATGGCCACATGATCGCGGAACAATTCCAGTTTGGGCTTCTCGTACCATTCCCCGCAGCCGGTGTACAATACTTCCAGCGCTTGATCGGGGAGCATCGCCGGGCGGTAAACCCGGTGGGTCGTCATCGCGTCGTAAGCGTCCGTAATCGCAATCCAGCGAGCAAACTCGGAAATATTCTCCCCCTTCAAGCCGCGGGGATAACCCGTTCCATTAATCCGCTCATGGTGCTGGTAAGCGCAGTGAGCCGACTTTAACGGGATTCCCGGCTCATCCTTCAACATTTGAAAACCGATAACCGGATGCTGCTTGATCTGTTCGAATTCCTCATCCGTCAACCGTGAAGGTTTATTCAACAGCTCGAGCGGCAGCCTCGTTTTACCGATATCGTGGAGCATCGCCCCCAAGCCGAGCAGCGTCAATTCCTCCTTGCTGTACCCGTAAATCTGGCCGAGCAAAAGCGTATAGACGCATACGTTGAGCGAATGCCGATATAAGTAGTGATCCATGCTGTTAATGTTCATCATCATGATCATGGCATCTTCCCGGGAACTCAGGTCGTCCATTATGGATTCCACAAGACCGGTAAAAGCTTTGCCCATATAAGGATAAACAAGTCCTTTCATCGTCGGCTCCGTCAGCTTCCGAAAGCTGGTGCGGATTTCCTGCAGCGCCTTCCGGCGGGTTTCGTCTTCAATCAAGTCCTGAATGACCACATCCTCCGTCCGCATATCGGCCACGTAAACGTAATCCAATCCGTGTGCCCGCAAACGGCGAATAATCGTATCGCTTAACTCAGCATTCTCTGACAGCAGAATAATTCCATCTTCGTTGTATATCTTTTTTCCGAGCTTCATTCCGGGCTGTAAGGAGCTCACTGGGATAAGGCGCACAAAAAACCACTTCCGTCTCTCATTGTTTGCTGTTTCTCTGGTAGTAAGGTGAGGATGAAAAAACTTCTATCTATTATAAAATAGATTGACGTATTAGGAAATGCTCAAAGCGTTTAAACCGCACATTTTTTCCACCTCGGCAGGAAGCAGGTTTCCACCGCCCCCGCCGTCTGCAGTTCCATCCGCAACAGATCCCGCAAAAAATCCGGCAGCATGTACTGAGTTCCGGTTCCGTTTTTCAACCGTTCATAACCGATGCCGAACGTAAACATATCCAGAGTGCCGACCAGATAGTGTTGATCCGGGTCGACCGGAATCCCCTGCACACGGGCCTCGATAATCTTATGAAAAGGCCGGGCTTCCGCATCATACATGATCTCCATCCCGTCCACGCAAATGCCGCCGAGCACCTTCCCGCGGAAACCGTAACCGTAAATGGACTTGTGCGCATTTTCATCCAGGAGTGATTGCTCTAAACTGTAGAGGATGTCCTCCCCCCTCAAATGCATCCGGCAAGGGTTGATCGGAGAAGGGCAGCTCTCATGCAGCATGCCTTCGCTGATTTCCCCTGCAGGCAGATCCATCAGCAATTGGCCGCTGTTCACGAGTGACAGATCCGCTCCGGTATATCTTCGCACCGCCTGCGCCAGCAAATTGCCGAACGGGGATTCGGCGGTATAGCCGATAGGCAGCGCCCGATCATTGACCGCAACGGTCCGGTCCAAACGCCGTTTGGCGCCCTGCCTGTGAATGAAGATCGCTTTCTCGATACTCTCATTGACCCGCCCCTCTTGGATCGGAAGACAATGTCCCTCCACGATCACCGGTTTGCCTGGAGCCGCGGGATTTTTGCGGAACACGATCCGACCCAGGTAGTGTCCGAATTTCCCCGCCGCCGTAATCGCGGTGTTCCCGATCCGCAGCGGCTCCTCTAACAGGTGATGAGTGTGGCCGCCGATAATCAAATCGATGCCGGAAATCGTTTCCGCCAGCTCTTTGTCCACCGTCAGTCCGAGATGAGACATCACGATCAAGAGATCGACCTGGGGACGCAGCCGTTTCACCGACGCCGCGATCGTAACGCGCGGATCCAATGCTTCCAGTCCCAGCAGCTTGTAAAAATCCGGGTAAGAAGCGGTCGCTCCCACCAGCCCTACGGTAAAGCCGCCGCGGCGGAGAACAAGATGCTCCTTCGCCCATTTGGGCAGTTCTCCGGTGGCGAGATCGCGCAGGTTGCCGCACACCACGGGACAGGCAAGCCCGGCATAAGCCTGCTCCAGCAAATCCGGCGTAAAGGTCAAACCTTCATTGTTCCCGACCGTTATCGCATCGTAACCGGTCAGGTTCAAGATATCCACATTAGCCTGCCCCAGGGTTCCTTCCGTTTCCGGTGCGGCCCGATCCATATGATCTCCAATATCCAGCAGCAGCAGGGAAGTATCCGGAATGCCGCGCTGTTCGTCAATCATACCGGCGATCCGTCCCATCGCCCCGAAATGACTGTGCAAATCATTGGTATATATCACGGTTAGCGTTTCCTGGTCCGTCTCCGGCAGCATGTTGGGCCTCCTTGGTGTCATAAAATTGACGCAATACTGACACTTAATTATAAGGAATATTATATACCTTTCGTTTACGTATTGTCTTCCTTATATGATATATTATAAGGGCTAAAAATCCATTCCGAGGTGAAGTAACATGGAGCTTCAAATTTCATTATTTGCGGGCCTGGCCGACCGGATCGGCACGTCAAGCCTTCGATTTGCCTGCGAGGAACCCAACCTTACCGCCGGAAGGCTTAAACATCTGTTGGCCGAAGCGTACCCTTCCGCCGCCTCCTTGATCGACGTCTCATTTGTCGCCGTCAACCAGGAATACGCCGCCGCGGACAGCCCCATCGCCGAAAATGATGAAGTGGCGCTGATCCCTCCCGTTTCCGGAGGAGAAGACACGAAAGAACGATTCGGCTGCGAGTCCGAAGACGGCATGTTCGCCATTACCGACAGCCCGTTATCCATTGACTCCATTTCCAATAAAGTCATTACCGCCAATCATGGGGCCACTTTAACATTTATCGGCACAACGCGCGAAATGACGGAGGGCCGCCGGACGATTCATTTGGAATACGAAGCTTACGTTCCTATGGCCCTATCCAAATTACGGCAGATTGGCGCTGAAATCGGCGAGAAGTGGCCTGGAACCCGCTGCGCCATCAGTCACCGGGTCGGGGTCGTCGCTATCGCCGAAGCCAGCGTGGTCATCGCCGTCTCTTCGCCGCACCGCGCGGCCTGCTACGAGGCAAGCCGTTACGCGATCGAGCGGTTAAAGCAGGTCGTACCGATCTGGAAGAAGGAAGCCTGGGAGGACGGCAGCGAGTGGAAAGGTCACGGACTCGGCCCTTGGGACCCTTCGGCTCCGGGGACATTTTCCTAATTCCGGGACCTTTTGTCTCATCAAGAGCATTGTCATCCCAATTATTCCCTGCTATGATTAAGAAAAACTGCAGATTAACGAGGTGTCAATGTCCTTGAAAGTACATATTATGGATCTCAGTCCCGGTGATCGACTTGAAGCCGACGTCTTTAATAACTTTGGTGTTCTTGTTCTTCAAAAGGATAAAGAACTGACCAATGACGCGATTGTCAAACTTATGCAGCATGGCATCGATTTTGTCGACGTCGTCCCCCAAACCTCCAAGGTTCAAATTGCAGCCGCAAGCCAGCAGATTCCGGAGCATGTGCTTAAAGTTAAGCCTTATTTCAATGAGGCCGTGGACGGGTTTGAATCCATTTTTCTGGAAGCCTTGTCCGGGGGCACCTTTGACGAGGGGAAAATCAATCATTTGCTTACGCCGATGATGAATGAACTGGTTACCCAAAAAGACGTGGTATCCCTGCTTCTGCTGCTAAATGACAGCGACAATTATACATATAACCATTCCTTGCAGGTGGGAATGCTTTCTTATTATATCGCTTCCTGGCTGGGCTATCCGAAGGAGGAAGCTTTCGCAGCGGGAAAAGCCGGTTATTTGATCGATATCGGCAAGAGCCTTGTCCCCCAAGAGATTCTACATAAACCGGACAAATTGACCCCGGAGGAATTTGAAGAAATCAAGCGACATACGACTTACGGCCATGATATTATTTTAAAATCAACCGGAGACCCCCTGACCGCCCTCGTTGCTTTACAGCACCATGAACGGGAAGACGGAAGCGGATATCCGAAAGGAATATACAGTTCGGAAATTCATCCTTACGCCAAAATAGCCGCTGTCGCCGATGTATACAGTGCGATGACCTCCAACCGCGTTTATCAATCCAAACAAGAGTTCCTGTACGTATTGCGAGAGCTTAACAGCCTGAGTTTCGGAAAGCTGAGCCCGGAGCCGACCCAGGCGCTGATCCGCCACTTGCTTCCGAATTTTATCGGCAAACGGGTGCTGCTAAGCTCCGGCGAGATCGGTTCGATCGTCATGACGAATCAGACGGATTTTTTCCGGCCCCTCGTACAAACCGATACCCGCTTTGTCGATCTGTCCAAAGAAAAAGAAACTTCGATTTCAGAAGTCTATATGTGAGACAAACCTCATAACATGATAAAAAAAACAGCCCGTTCATCCGATATAGATAGAAGTAAGATCAGGAAGGTGGCTGAAATGAACAACATGCATGAATTAAAAATGGCGGTTACATTGGAACACCAAGTCGTCCTGACATTGGAGAACGGAGATTCGATCGTCGGATTACCCAAATGGTCCTCTCATCCCGAGAAAGTACAAGTCCGCACGGTTGAGGGAGCGGTATGGCTGATGCTGGATGAAATCAAACACGTCACGAGAATTATTCCGTTCCAGTGAGTATAGTACATAATTTTTCAGGCACAACAAACACGTGTCCATCTGCGACTCAACCTCGCAAACGGACGCGTGTTTTATTTTGCCCAACTGGAAATCATTTTGTGCGCTCATGGGGATGGTAAACTGATAGAAACAAATTATACAATTGAAGAAGACGAACTCAAAGAGTTCGCCTCCTATATGAAAAGATGAAAATTTGGATCGGCACAAAATCGGCACAGCCTCTATTGTCCCCGTTTCGACAAACACAAAGACCCTTGTTGCGGCAAGGATTTTAGGATATTACCCGATACTGCCTTCCATCTCGAACTTGATTAACCGGTTCATTTCCACCGCGTATTCCATCGGCAGTTCCTTGGTGAACGGTTCGATAAAGCCCATCACGATCATTTGCGTCGCTTCGGCTTCGGACAAACCGCGGCTCATCAGGTAGAAGAGCTGCTCCTCGGAAACCTTCGATACGGTAGCCTCATGCTCCAGAACGATGTTATCGTTCATGATTTCGTTGTATGGAATTGTATCGGAAGTCGATTCATTGTCCAGAATCAAAGTATCGCACTTGATGTTGGATTTCGCCCCTTCCGCTTGGCGTCCGAAGGAAGCCAGACCGCGGTAGGTCACTTTGCCCCCATGCTTACTGATCGACTTGGAGACGATCGTCGACGTCGTATCCGGCGCCAGGTGGATCATTTTCGCACCCGCGTCTTGATGCTGGCCTTTGCCCGCCACCGCGATCGACAGCACGCTGCCTTTCGCACCACGGCCCTTCAGCACAACCGCCGGATATTTCATCGTCAGCTTGGAGCCGATATTTCCGTCAACCCATTCCATCGTCGCGTTCTCTTCCGCAACCGCACGCTTGGTCACGAGGTTGTAGATGTTCGGCGCCCAGTTCTGGATCGTCGTATAACGAACACGGGCGTTCTTCTTACAGATGATCTCCACCACCGCGCTGTGCAGGGAGTTCGTGCTGTAGATCGGCGCGGTGCAGCCTTCCACGTAGTGTACGAAGCTGTCCTCGTCGGCGATGATCAGCGTACGTTCGAACTGCCCCATGTTCTCCGAGTTAATCCGGAAGTAAGCCTGCAGCGGGACTTCGCATTTCACGCCCTTCGGCACATAAATGAAGCTGCCGCCGGACCATACGGCACTGTTCAGCGCGGCAAACTTGTTGTCCGCCGGCGGAATGACCGTACCGAAATATTCACGGAAGATTTCCGGATGCTCTTTCAGCGCCGTATCGGTGTCCATGAAAATAACGCCTTGATCTTCAAGGTCCTTCTGCATGCTGTGGTATACGACCTCGGATTCATATTGCGCGGATACCCCGGCCAAAAATTTCTGCTCGGCTTCGGGAATTCCCAGCTTGTCAAAAGTTTCCTTGATTTCGGAAGGAACCTCTTCCCAAGTCTTCCCTTGCTTCTCCGACGGCCGAACATAATATTGAATATCGTTAAAATCCAGTTCGTCCAGATCCCCGCCCCAACGCGGCAGCGGCATCTTTTCGAACTGCTCCAGGGATTTCAGCCGGAAATTCAGCATCCATTCCGGTTCTTCCTTGATGCGGGAAATTTCCGTGACGATTTCGCGGGTCAAGCCTTTACCCGTTTGGAAAACCGCCTTGTGCTCATCCCGGAAGCCATATTTATACTCTTCCAACTCAGGCGCCTTCTTAGCCATGCTGCATTACCTCCTTAAGTTATGATTCTTCGTTGATCCCCTTCTTCAGGGCGTTCCACGCCAACGTCGCACACTTAATGCGGGCGGGAAATTTATTGACGCCGGACAAGGCCTCGATATCCTCGTAATCGTCGAATTCCGCGGGCTCCCCCTTCATCAGGGAAGAAAAACGCTCCGCGAGTTCCATCGCCTCGTTAAAGGTTCGCCCCTTGACCGCCTCCGTCATCATCGAGGCGGAAGACATACTGATTGAGCAGCCTTCCCCCGTAAAGCGAGCATCCTTGACGATGCCGTCTTCCACTTTCAGTTGCAGCGAAATGCGGTCTCCGCAGGTCGGGTTATTCAGGTCGACCGTCAGGCCGCCATCTTCAAACTTTCCGCGGTTGCGCGGGTTTTTATAATGATCCATAATGACACGGCGGTATAAATCGTCCAATTGCATTACGCGAAGTACTCCTTTGTTTGGATTAAAGCTTCCGCCAAACGATCGATGTCCTGTTCCGTATTATACAAGTACAGACTCGCTCTTGCCGTAGCACTCGCTTCCAGCCAGCGCATCAACGGCTGACAGCAGTGATGGCCCGCCCGGATCGCGATCCCCTGCGCGTCAAGCACAGTAGCCACGTCATGGGGATGCACATCGAGCAAATTGAACGTCAGCAGCCCGACCTCGCGTTTGCGCGGCCCGTACAGCGTGACGCCTTCAATCTCCGACAACCGCTCGATGGCATAAGCCGCCAGCCTGGTTTCATGCCGGTGGATTTCATCCAGACCGATGCCTTCCAGGAAGTCGATCGCTGCCGCCAGCCCAACCGCCCCGGCGATGATCGGCGTCCCGCCCTCGAATTTCCACGGAAGCTCCTTCCAGGTGGATTCATACAGGCCGACATCGTCGATCATTTCGCCGCCGAACTCAATCGGTTCCATCGATTCCAGCAGATGCTTCTTACCATATAGTACCCCAATCCCGGTCGGAGCGCACATCTTATGTCCGGAGAAAGCGTAAAAATCGCAATCCAAATCCCGGACATTGACCTTCATGTGCGGCGTGCTTTGCGCACCGTCGACCACCATGACCGCGCCGTACCGATGGGCGATTTCCGCCATCTCCTTAACCGGGTTGACCACGCCGAGCACGTTGGATACGTAGTTCGTGGCGACGATTTTCGTTTTGTCCGTCACCGTCTTCTCCACGTCCTCAATGGCGATATGGCCGTCCGGTTGGAGCGGAATGAATTTCAGCGTCGCCCCTGTCTTCAGCGCGAGCTGCTGCCACGGAATCAGGTTGCTGTGGTGCTCCATCTGCGTAATGACGATTTCGTCCCCGGCCCCTACGGCCGAAGGGCCATAGGAGGAGGCCACCAGGTTCAGCGCGGTCGTCGTACCGCGGGTAAAAATAATCTCCTCGGTGCGCGCCGCCCCGATAAACCGGGCCACCTTCTCCCGAGCGCCTTCATAGGCATCCGTCGCGCGGCTTCCCAGCGTATGGACACCGCGGTGAACGTTGGCGTTATCGTATTCGTAATAGCGCTGGAGCGCCTCCAGTACGACCCACGGCTTCTGGGAAGAAGCCGCGCTGTCGAGATAAACGAGCGGGTGGCCGTTGATCTCCTGGTTCAGGATCGGAAATTGCTCCTTAATCAGCTGCGCGTTCATTGACCCAACTTCCTTTCCACCAAGCCTTGCAATTGCTGCTGCAGCTGCTCCAGTGGAATGTCGGAAACGACCGGAGCGAGGAAGCCATAGATGATCAGACGCTCAGCCTGCTCGCGGGAAATCCCCCGAGACATCAAATAGTAGATTTGCTCCTGGTTCACCTGGCCGACGGAAGCGGCGTGACCCGCCTTAACATCATCCTCGTCGATCAAAAGAATCGGATTCGCGTCCCCCCGCGCTTTTGGGCTCAGCATCAGCACTTTTTCCGTCTGCTCGCCGTTCGCTTTCGTGGCGCCTTTTTCGATCTTCGTAATCCCGTTGATAATCGCGGTCGCCTGCTCGCGCATTACCGCACGGGTAATCATTTGGCTTTCCGAACTTTTGCCGAAATGAACCGCTTTGGTCGTGTAGTTCAGCTTCTGGGAGCCGGAACCGACCGCAATCACCTTCGCATCGGACAACGAGCCGTTGCCTTTAAGAATCGACAGCGTTTCGCTCGCGGAATCCCCGGCGTTCATTTCGCCGACGATCCATTCGATGCTGCCGTCATTGTCGATCACGGCGCGGCGGTTGATCAGGTCCGTCGTCTGTTCGTTCAGATGGTGCACCGTGGCAAATTGAACCTTCGCCCCGGCCTTAACGAACACTTCCGCCGCTCCGTTGTGAACAATTTTCCCTTCATAGGAACCGGAAATGTAATTGTCGACATAGGTGACGCGGCTGTTGCTGTCGGCCACGATCAAGACGTGCGGCGTAAATGAAGCCGATGGGTCGTCGATCAGGAAGATACTTTGCAGCGGAATCTCCACCTCGACATTTTTCGGCACGTACAGGAAAACACCGCCGTTCCAAAGCGCGGCATGCAGCGCGGTCAGCCGGTTTTCCTCCGGGTTGACCGCCGTATGGAGATAAGTTTTAACCAGATCGCCATGCTCGCGCACGGCGGTTTCCAGGTCGGTGAAAATAACGCCCTTGGCCGCCAAATCGGCGGACAACCGGGTGTAAACGACCGAGCTGTTATGTTGAACAAGCAGGTTGCTGTCCTCTTTCAAGTCCACCAGGGAAGCTACCGCGGCAGGCAGCTCCTGCGACAGGGCGGGACGGCCGGAACGCAGCGTTCCGAAGTTGCCCAGATCCCAGCGCTCGAGCTTCGTTTTTTCCAGCTTCGGCAATTCCAATTCCGCAGCGAGCCGGAGGCCGTTAACGCGGCTTTCGGTCAACCAAGCCGGTTCCCCATTGCCCGCGGAAGTGCTTTGCAGTGTATTCGGTTCTACCGGAAGAACGGTTTGAGTGGTCATCTTTGGTTCTCCTCCTTCCGCCTAGGCTTCTTGTCCTACAGTTTCGTCCACGATGCCAAGTTCTTCTTTAATCCAATCGTAACCGTCGCGCTCCAGACGTTCCGCAAGCTCCGGTCCGCCGGATTTGACGATGCGGCCTTGCATCATGACATGGACATAATCCGGAGTGATATAGTTCAGCAAACGCTGATAGTGGGTAATGATCAGGAACCCTCGCTCTTCGCTGCGCATCGAGTTAACGCCGTTCGCTACGATCCGCAGGGCGTCGATGTCGAGACCGGAGTCGATCTCGTCAAGAATGACGAGTTTCGGGTCCAGCAGCAGCATCTGCAGAATTTCGTTCCGTTTCTTCTCCCCGCCGGAGAAACCTTCATTTAAATAACGGTGGGCAAACTCCGGATTCATTTCAAGCTCCTTCATCTTCCCTTCCATTTGACGGATAAATTTGATCAGCGAAACCTCGTTGCCCTCCCCGCGGCGGGCGTTGATCGCGCTGCGGAGAAAATCGGAGTTCGTTACGCCGGCAATTTCACTCGGATATTGCATCGCCAGGAACAGCCCGGCACGCGCGCGTTCGTCAACCTCCATTTCAAGCACGTCTTCGCCGTCCAAAGTCACCTTTCCGTCCGTAACTTCATACTTGGGATGACCCATCAGCGCGGAAGCCAAAGTACTTTTACCCGTACCGTTCGGACCCATGATCGCGTGGATTTCCCCGCCTTTTATTTCAATATCGATCCCTTTCAGAATCTCCTTGCCTTCGATTGTCGCTTTAAGTCCTTCAACAACGAAATGTGTAGCCATTTTGATTGCTCCCTCCATTAGTCGTTAATTTCTAACGTTTTTCTGAATTGAAATCATTATATCATAACAATTATCTGCTTAGAATGATTCTAAACAATAATTATTAGACTAGCGTGTCCTAATGATTCTCAATGATTCTCATTTCATTCTAACCTACTTCTTTAGCTTAATCAACGTACAAGGGCTTATCCCTTTCGCATACCATCAGCTATATAAATTGAACTATCGATTTACATGTACGGCCACGGCCGCCGGTATTAGGCCCTTATTCACTTTCTGCCTTCAGGGAGGATCTAAACGCTGACAAATTTCTACGTAAGTGAATGGCTTGCTGCAACGCTATATAGGTTGCAGTATCGATTTGCCTATTAGATAGCGGGATAAGGGGGGCTTCTCACACTCTGGGCCTACAGCATATGGTTTGGTTCAAATAAAGGGAATTCTTCCCGTTAATTCGGTGCCTATGCGGCTGCAGAGACGATTCAGCCGGAAAACCTCCCGCTAATCCCCTGAAATTGTGGATATCGGCTATTGGGCCACGAAATAGATGGAGCTTTTCCAGTTAAATCCGGCTCAAGGTCCAAGAGCGGTGCATTAGCGGGAGGTTTTCCCGTTAGTGTGGAGACACCGACCGTGACGCTATTGGTCCAACAACCCCCATCATAAAAAAGGACTTGGCAACATCGGCCAAGCCCTTTCAAGCAATCGTCCGTTTCCTGACTAGTTTAGCCCAGGTAAGAGCGGAGCATCCACATGTGTTTCTCGAGTTCGCCTTTGTATCCGGTCAGCAGGTCACTGGTGGCTTCGTCGCCTTCCTTGTCCGCCAGCTCAATCCCCTCTTGGAACGATTCGGACAAGGTGGCGAAATCCTCGATGAGGTTCTGAACCATTGTGTTCGGATCTTCCTTCCCGGTAGCCTCCTGGATAGTGGCCAGCTCCAGATATTCCTTAAGCGTCGCCGCCGGGCTGCCTTTGATCGTCAACAGGCGCTCCGCGATCGCATCCATTTTTTCACTGACTTCATTATATAGCTTCTCAAATTTAGTATGGAGGGTGAAGAAGTTGTCCCCCTTCACATACCAGTGATAATTGTGGATTTTCACGTAAAGTACATTCAGGTTGGCAACCTGTTCGTTAAGAACCTGCTCCAAACCGGATTTCTTCGTTTTGCCGGAAGCCTTTGAGTCCGTTTTAGCCATGATAAACCCTCGCTTTCGAATAAAGGTATAATACACCAATCATTGTTGATTTACCCGTACCGCCACAGTTCGAAACAACCAAGTATCCCCGCTTCATTATACCCAATTCTAGAAAAAACAAAAAAGAGATACAAAATCAATTACTTTTCCGATATACTAACTAAAAATAAAATTTTAATTGTTTTTATGGACCTTATTCCACCCTGTCCCCCACTCATCAATCCCATCGAATTCAATCATTATATGGAGGTGTCTTTATTGGCGGCGTATACCCCGTTAACTGTAGAAGATGCAATAGAATTTGCCCGCAAGGTCCCCGGCTTTTTCTCACCCGAAACCGGGCTGGAATGCGAGGAAATCGGAGACGGCAACCTGAACCTGGTGTTCAGGATCAGCAGCTCCGCCGAGCATAAAAGCCTGATCATCAAGCAGGCGCTGCCCTATGCCAAAGTCGTGGGCGAGTCCTGGCCGCTAAGCCTGGACCGGGCCCGTATTGAACGCGAGGCGCTGATCATCCAGCATACACTGTGCCCGGATCTCGTCCCCGCCGTCTATGGAGGGGATCCCGATCTGGCCATCACGGTCATGGAGGACCTGTCCGATCACGTCATTATGCGAAAAGGCCTGATCGAAGGCCAAACCTACCCCAAGTTTGCCGAGCATATCGGACGGTTCATCGCCACGACGCTGTTTTTCACCTCGGATCTCGGGATGAATCAGCAGCGCAAAAAAGAATTGGCCGCATCCTTCACCAATCCGGATCTGTGCAAAATCACCGAGGACCTCATCTTTTCCGATCCTTACCGGAATGCCGAAAACAACGACATCTCCGCGGATATCCGGACGGAAGCGGAGAAGCTGTGGACGGACGAGCAACTGCATCTGGAGGTTGCGCTGTTAAGGGAGAAGTTTCTGACACACGGGGAAGCGTTGATCCACGGGGACCTGCACACCGGAAGCATCTTCGTGACCGAAACATCCACCAAAGTGATCGATCCCGAATTTGCTTACTATGGACCGATCGGCTTCGACCTCGGCGCGGTGATCGCCAATCTGGTCTTGAACTTCGCCGCCCAGCCGGGCTGGAAAAGAGACCGGACGGCGCAGGACAAACAACGCGCCTGGCTGCTGGATACCATCCGGGAAGTGTGGGTGCATTTCGAGCGGCATTTCTCCCGGCTTTGGGAAGAGCGTGGAGAAGACCCGATCTTCCGGTTGCCGGCTTACCGGGAGCACTATGTCCGTAAAGTGCTGCAAGACGCCATCGGCTTTGCCGGCTGCAAGGTCGTTCGCCGCATCGTCGGGTTGTCCCATGTGGCCGACATCGAGACGATAGCGGAAGATCACCTTCGCCATCAGGCCAAGGTCACCGCGCTGGCCATCGGGAAGGCGCTGATCAAGAACGGGCGGCAGGCGACATCGATCGAGGACGCGCTGACGATCGCCAAAAACGCGGCCGAAGCGGAAGGAGCGATCGTATGACCTCGTCACCGAAGCCCAATTCTGCCGCAAGCATCAGCGCCGGCACCAGCGGGCCGCTGCTGAGCCTCCGCTGGGCGGAGGACAAGCTGCTCCTCCTCGATCAGCGGCTGCTGCCCGGAGAGATCGTCTTCCTCGAGCTTACGACGCCCGAGGAGGTCTGGGACGCCATTCACGGGATGAAGGTGCGCGGCGCCCCCGCCATCGGCATCGCTGCCGCTTATGGCGTCGTCCTTGGCGCCCTCCGCTACGCGGGCGACCCCGCGGGCTGGCTGCCTGCGGTCCACCAGGCGGCCGCTTATTTGGCGACGTCGCGTCCGACCGCCGTCAACCTGTTTTGGGCGCTGGACAGGATGAAAGCCCGCGCCGGGGCGCTTTCCGCCGGGCCGGACACGGACGGCATGGCGGCCTGGACGCAAGGCCTCCTGGAAGAAGCGAAGCGAATCCACCAGGAGGATGAAGAAGTGTGCCGCCGGATCGGCGAGTCGGCCCTTCCCCTGCTCAAGGACGGAATGGGCGTGCTGACGCACTGCAACGCCGGCGGCCTCGCCACGGCCAGATACGGAACTGCACTCGCGCCGATCTACCTGGCCCATGAGCAGGGAATGAAGCTTCGGGTTTACGCCGACGAGACCCGCCCGGTTCTGCAAGGAGCCCGGCTCACCGCTTTTGAACTGCAGCAAGCCGGCGTGGACGTTACGCTCCTGTGCGACAACATGGCCGGAATGGTGATGCAGAAAGGCTGGGTCGAGGCCATTATCGTAGGCACCGACCGCGTGGCCGCGAACGGGGATGTCGCGAACAAAATCGGGACCTATTCCCTGGCCGTGCTCGCCAAAGCCCACGGGATTCCCTTCTACGTAGCTTCGCCGCTTTCCACCATCGACCTCGGCACCGAGAGCGGCAAAGATATTCCGATCGAGGAGCGGCCGAACACCGAAGTGACGGAAGCTTTCGGAAAAAGAACAGCTCCGGAGGGCATTAAAGTGTTCAATCCGTCGTTCGACGTAACGCCGCATGAACTGGTGACGGCGATCATCACCGAAAAGGGCATCGTCCGCGCCCCTTTCCGGGAGAATTTGGCCAATCTCTTTAAAGATTAAAAAGAATGAAAATATTTCCTGCATGAAAATATGCAGGTTAGGGACTATCCTTGTCCCCCCTGGAGTGCTATGATGTTTAATGCTAGCGATATTTAATGATGTTTTGGGGGCTATATGGACAAGCAGAGCGAAGGCAAGAACAAAGAGGAGTTAGGCTATCTTTTTAACGTGGAAATTCTGGTGAGAAACAACACCAATGCCAAAGCGCTGCAGTCTCTACTGCAAGTGCTGAATCAAGGGAAAGACATTATCGATTACAGAATCAATTCGGGGATCGAGCTGGGCGAAATTATCGAATCCTTGCTGACCGCGAAAAAACAGTCCATCATCTCCAAATCCTATAAACGGCTTACAAATGTTGAATCGGATAAAAAGACGCCGGAAGCAAAGAAAAATACGAGTCAATTCGAGCAGTTTGCCGGCAGCGAGGAATTTCAGCAATGGATTAAACGGCACATCGCCGATAACCGTCTCGTTCGCCTCCTCGTCAGCCGGAACGGGGAACGCGTCAGCATTCCTTGCCGGATCCTGAATTATCTGGCCGAGACATCAACGATCAATGTCTATCATGTGGACGAAAAACAGGTATACACCTTCAACCTTAACGAGATTATCGAGTTCAGCGAAAAATAACAAAGCCCCTCGGCTGCATAAACCAAAACGGCTGGAAGCTTCATGACGAAGTCCTTCCAGCCGTTTTTTTGCTATATAACCCGCCTCGGCTTTATGTTATGAACGTCCCTTCCCCATCACGGCCAGGGCGAACATCAACCAGCCGGCGATAAAGGAAACGCCGCCCAAAGGCGTAATCGGGCCGAGCCAGCGCCATCCCGTAACCGCCATCAGATACAGACTTCCCGAGAATAACACAATCCCGATCAGGAATAGGCGGTTCGCCCATACCAGCCGCCGGGCCTCCCCGCCGAAGCCGGCCGCCAGCGAAGCCAGAAGGATTCCCAGGCCGTGAATCATATGGTAGTGAACACCTGTCTCATAAGTTCCAATCGCTCTTTCCCCGATATGCGGCTCCAGAACATGGGCTCCGAACGCCCCCAGCGCTACGGCCAGCAGCATCAGGATGGCCCCGGTCCCCGCAAATTTGCGCTGCATGCTTTCCCCTCCTTTTATACTTCGATGCAAATAAGATACCATTCCTCTTATCATACTCCAGTCCTCCGCGGGTTTCCAGTTCTAAGGAAAGCCGTAATCCCAAGCGTAGGGGGACGGGAATCGGGACTTGGATATTGATTTTTCCCGGAAACTGTGAAAAATTAAATGGGAGAATGATAAAATTTTCCCAAAGGAGACCGACTTCATCATGGAAAATCAAGAGACAAACCATTTGAGCGATTTCTCGCCGTACCCAGATTTGCCTGAGACGCCTAAGGCCGTGCCTCCACACAAGCATTCCGGACCGGGGATCGCTTCCTTCATCCTGGTGCTGCTTGCGATCATTGGCTACATCGTGTCCCTGACCCTGGTTACCGTTGCCGTCCTCAGCATCGCGGACCAGCCGATGGAGGTCATCGCCGAAAGTATGATGAATCAGATGGGAGCCTTGCTCGGCGTTCTGTTAATGATGGTCTCGGCCGTACTTCATCTCGCATCGCTCATACTGGGCGTAATCGGCCTGGTGATCAAAAACCGGAAAAAGCTGTTCGCGATTCTCGGCGTTTCGTTCTCGGGAGGTTCGCTGCTGCTGCTCATTTTCTTGTTTACCGTCGGGTCCCTTGTAAACGTTTAGATTACTTAAATATCCTAAACCATCCCAAGATCCCCAATTGCATCCGGAGGCCCGGTATATTTGGGGATCTTTTGCGTCCGTCTACCAATCCTGCCTCAAAAGATGTTAAACGGCGAAGCTTTTTGATAGAATATAAGCTGGACTAACTGAATCTAAGGAGATATTTATGTCAAAGGTCAAAATTTTCGCCGACAGCACTTCCGATTTGCCCGCAGCTTGGCTTACCGAATATCAGATCGGCATCATTCCGCTCTACGTCGTCTTTGGGGACGAAACCTTCAAGGATGGCGTGGACATTACCCCGACCGAGCTCTACCGTAAAGTGTCGGCCGGTGGCAGTCTGCCGAAAACGACGGCGCCTTCGCCGAAAGATTTTATGGACGCCTTTGCTCCTTTTATTGATAACGGCGATGAAATTATATATATCAGCTTGTCATCCAAGCTCTCTTCCACCTATCAGAACGCACTGATCGCCGCGGACGAATTTCCGGAAGGCCGGGTGCACGTCGTCGATTCGCTCAATCTGTGCAGCGGTATCGGCCTCCTCGTCATGAAGGCGGTGAGAGCGGCGCAGCAAGGAATGACCGCCAAGGAAATCGTCCTCCTGCTCGAGAAATGCTGGCCCCGGGTGGAGACCGAATTTGTCATCGATACGCTGGAATACCTGTATAAAGGCGGACGCTGCTCCGGCATGCAGAATTTCATCGGCAGCCTGCTCCAAATCCGGCCGGTACTCAAGCTTGTGGAGGGGAATATCATCCCCGCCTACAAGGTGCGCGGCAGAAAAGAGAAGGCCGTTCAGCAGATGCTCGACAACGCCCTGGCCGACATCGCAAATATGGACGGGGATCTCATCATCGTCGCCCAAACGCATGCCGAAGACGACGCGCGCCGCCTGGCGGCGATCCTGAGGGAACGGACCGGCGCGGAAGTCGCGATTTCCGAGGCGGGCTGCGTGATTTCCAGTCATTGCGGACCGGGTACCGTGGCCATTATGTACACCCGAAACATTCCCGAATAAATCTTTCGTTTAGCGAAAACCGAAGGAGGATTCCTCATGGGAGCCATTAAAATTTTTGCGGACAGCACCTGTGACCTGCCGCCATCGTGGATCAACGACTATGAAATCGGGATCGTCCCGCTCTATGTCACATTTGAGGATGCGAATTACCGGGACGGCGTCGACCTGAAAACCGATCAACTCTACGAAAAAGTAGACGCCACCGGAAAGCTGCCGAAGACGGCGGCGCCTTCGCCTGCTGATTTCATCGCGGCGTTTGCCCCTTATGTGGGCGAAGGCAGACAGATCCTTTACATAAGCCTTTCCTCGGAGCTGTCTTCGACGTACCAGAACGCCTTGATCGCTGCCGGCGAATTCCCCGAGGGCCAGGTCACGGTTTTTGATTCGCTGAATTTGTCCACCGGGATCGGCCTGCAGGTCATGAAGGCGGTCAGAGCCGCCGCCGCGGGGAAATCGCTTGCCGAAATCGTCTCTCTTCTGGAGAAGGTTCGGCCCGAGGTGGAAACCGAGTTCGTCATTGATTCGCTCGACTATTTATATAAAGGCGGACGCTGCTCCGGCATGCAAAACCTCGTCGGCAGCCTGCTTCGCATCCGTCCGGTGATCAAGGTCATCGACGGGAAAATGACGCCGGCCTACAAAATCCGCGGCAGCCGGGAGAAAGCGCTTGACCAGTTGCTGAACAACGCCCTCAGCCGGGCCGGCGAAATGGATAACGACCTCATCTTCGTCACGCATTCCTTGGCGGATAAAGACGCGCTACTGCTGCAAAAGGAACTCCAGGCCAGGACCGGGGCAAGAGAAGTCGCCATCTCCGGCGCCGGCTGCGTCATCTCCAGCCACTGCGGCGCCAAAACGATCGGCATTCTGTATACCAAAGCCGTTTAACCGGTTAACAAAGAGCCTCGCCGCAAGGGCGAGGCTCTTTCTTATTAGTGGCTTTAGCTTGCATGACGGTGTCGTGCAAAAGGCCAAGCGAACTGTCACTGTTGCCGGTTGCAAACTATCATAATAACGTTTTCAAAGATCTTCAAATACCCATGGTTAAACTGTTTACCAACTTATGATCAGAATGTACATTTTGGAAAAAACCACATTTCTCTAGTACCTGCTCCACTCGCTTTGCATATTATTATTCTATAACCTCTCACTGATAGGAAGGTAGATGAATAGATGACAATTCCTCTTTATATTGTTGCAGGAACTAGCGGTGCTGGAAAATCGACAGCTTCCAAGGAAGTACGCAAAATAATGGGTTCCGGCTTCAATGTATATGATATGGACGCTATCGTTGTCGATAAAAATTTCCAGACGGCTTGCCAACTCTGGCTCAGGATTGCATATGCAAACGCATTAAGTGGGAATACCACAATTTTATTTGGAGCAGTTCCTTCTGCGTACAATGTAAATATATGTGATCATTTTCATTACTTTCATCCCATCCACTATTTACTCCTACATTGCAATAGCGCCTGCAGAACTGAACGTTTGCAGAAGCGCGGCAGCTGGACGGAACAGGGGATACAGGGCACGAATATTTACGCAAAAAAACTGTATAAAAATTATATTTCCGCAAGCTTACCGATAATAGACACTACGAATACACCACCTGCACAGGTTGGGAATCAAATCAAAGAATGGATATTGTTGAAGCGGAAGCCACACACATAGTCAGAGCGGATAAGTCCAAAAGTACGTTAATGTCCTTTGGCAAACTAACAGGCTGCTTCTTGGGCAGCCTGTTGACATGTTAATTTCCCTGACGGGTGGTTATGATTGGTTGCCGGAGGGATTTTCGGAGAGGGATTCATTGTTCATGGGGCTTCTCCCCTTTTGGCCCAGTTCCCCGCTCCACGTCGCGAGCAGCTTGCGAATTTCCTCCTCGTTGACGGGTTTGCTCAAGATGGCGGACATCCCGCTGGCCAGGCAGCGCTCCCGCTTCTCCGTACCACCGCAGGAGCTCAGTCCGATCATCAGGGGGAGCTTGTCTACCGGCAGCAGCCGACGAACAAGCCGGGCCGTCTTGATGCCGTCCATGACAGGCATTTCGATGTTCAGAAAGATCAGATCGTAAGGCTTCTCCGTGACCGCCTGAATGACTTCCATGCCATTATGCACGATATCCGGCTCATAGCCCAAACGATCGAACAGCTGGGCAAAGGCCTGGCAAGTAACCGGGTGGTCCTCCGCCACCAGGATCAAGAGGCCTTCCTTTCCGTCCGCTTCCTCCGCTGCGGAAAGACCGTCTTCCCCCCGCTCAGCCGCACCGCTCAGGACTCCCGCAGCGACTTCTTCGCCGCCGCCAAACGGCCTTTCTTCCGGCACCTCCCGCTGCATACGGTCGGCAAACAGGGTAAAGGTAAAAGTGGATCCGGCCCCGTCGATGCTTTCCACGGTAATCGTGCCGCCCAGCATCTCCACGATTTTTTTACAGATGGCCAGCCCCAGTCCGGTTCCGCCATATTTCCGGTTCATGAGCGGATGGAGCTGAGAGAAGGATTGGAACAAACGGTGCAGCTTGCCCGCCGGAATGCCGATGCCCGTATCGGAAATACGGAATTCCAGCAGATCGGCCGCTTCATGCCCGGAAGACCGTTTCACTTCCACGCGAATCTCACCCCGCTCCGTAAATTTCACGGCATTTCCGATCAGATTGACCAAAACCTGGCGAAGACGGGAAGGATCGCTGTATATTAGCGAAGGGACATCGGGCCCGATAGTATAACTCAGCTCGATTTCCTTTTTGGCCGCTTCCGGCAAGAACAATTCCACCGCACCGGTCACACAGCTTTCAAGATGGAACGTCTCGTATTCCAGCGCCATTTTGCCGGCTTCGATCTTGCTGAAATCCAGCACATCGTTAAGGATGGTCAATAGCGCCCGGCTGCTGCTGGAAATGACCTCGGCATAGTAACGCTGATCCTCATCCAGTTCGGTCTCCAGCAGCAAGTCCGTCATGCTGATGACCCCGTTCATCGGCGTTCTGATCTCATGGCTCATCATCGCCAGAAATTCCGACTTCGCCTGGGTGGCCTTCTCCGCCGATTCCTTGGCCCTCATAATCTCCCGCTCTCCGGTAATATCGTTGAAGACGACGACGGCACCGATCAGTTGCCCCCGTTCGATCATCGGATTCACCCGATATTCCACGAGAAAGCTGGAACCGTCCCTTCTCCAGAACACATCCTCCTTGATCACCCGCGGCTTCCCATCCTTCAGAGTCCAAATAATCGGGCATTCTTCCCAAGGATAAGAGGCCCCGTCGATTCTCGTGTGGTGAATGAACTGATGGTTCAATTGACCGATAAATTCGGAAACTTCATACCCGAGCATTTCGGCGGCGGCCGCATTGACGAATACGGTTTTTCCGTTCTCGTCCAACCCGTAGATGCCTTCGGAAACCGAGCCCAGAATCAGGGAATGCAGATAGCTGAGTTTTTCGATTTGCTCGACATACCGCGTTCTTTCGGTAATATCGGTCGCAATGCCATAAACGCCAACCACCCGCTCGTCCACGACGATCGGCACGTTGGTCACCGCAATCTCCATCGGGCTTCCGTCCTTTCGGATGACGGTCGTCTCGTAGTTTTGCGGGTTACCCTTTTTGGCCTGTTCGAAGTGAAACAAAGTATGGGACAGGTCTTCGCGGTCAATGATCTGCTGAAAGCTCATGCCCAACAATTCTTCACGGTTATACCCGAGCAAGGCCTCCAAATTGGAATTCAACGAAGTGTATCTGCCGTTCAGATCCAAGGAATACACACTGGAAGGACTGTACTCGAACAGGGAGCGATAGCGCTGCTGACTCTCCTGGAGACGGCGTTCGCTTTGCTTCCGCTCGGTTACATCCCGGGAGATGGCGATGATCTCCCCGATTTCGCCGGAATCCAGATAGCGGTACCTTCCCGTGCTTTCAAACCAGATATAGCGCCCGTCTTTATGGCGGACCCGATAGGTGATCGTATAAACACTCCGGGAATTCATGCTCGTTCTCATATACTCTCTGACCGGCCTCACATCCTCGGGATGCAGATAATCATAGGCGCTCGTGCCGATAATCTCTTCGGGCTCGTATCCGAGCAGCGCATATGAGGAAGGAGAAGCATACAGGTAAGTGTTCTTTTCATCCGCCGAATGTCTGGAAATCAAATCCATCGAATATTCCGAAATCAACCGGTATTGCCCTTCGCTTTCGCGCAGCGCTTCCTCCATCCGGTGTCTCTCGGTCATCCCTTTAGCCTGGTTGATTTTCTCGGCCGTAATGTCCCGGGTGATAGAGAACACGCCGACGACTTCAGCTTCATATAGGATCGGGATATAGGTCGTATAACCGTCCCGGATTTCTCCGTCCTTGCGTTTGAAAGAGATTTCGAAGGTGACGGTTTCCCCGTTTAACGCTTTCATAAAATATTCTTCTTTTTTCTTTATCCCCAGTTCACAAAACAGCTGGTCCAGCGACAAGTTCACAAAATGGGAGGCCGGATATCCGGTCATCTTTTCGGTCGCGGGGTTCACTTCCACATAATTTCCGTTAGCATCGATAATACAAATCGCGTCAGGGAGATTATCGTACAGTAACTTGTAAGTGCTATCCTCGGAAATGAGCTGCTTTAAAAGTCCGCATTTATCCTTTGGCACGGTGGTTTACGGCTCCTTTTCTTCTAGAATAGATTTAAACAAGTTAGTTTTACATCACCCTTCATTCTACCCGATTCCCGAAAAAGATGGGTAGGGTCCATATGCCTAATGCCCTCAGCCCGAGGTACGTTGTCAGCATCCATATTTGTAGATATAAAGCGCCACCTTCCGAGTCCACACACTAACGGGAAAACCTCCCGTTAATGTGCCGCTTCTGGCCCTTGGAGCGGTTTTAGCTGGAAAAGCTCCATCTATTTTGCGGCCCAATGGCCGATATCCGCTAATTTCAGGCGGATTAACGGGAGGTTTTCCAGTTAAATCGCCTCCACAGCCGCACAGGTACCAAATCAACGGGAAGAATTCCCTTTAATCTGTGCCAAACCATTAGCCGGAGGCCGAGAGTATGAAGAGAACCTATCAAACCGCCGTTTCCCCCTAAATATCCCCCAACAAAAAATGTGAGGCGCTAAGGGATTTCACCCTTGCACCTCACATGGACAGCCGAGCTTGGTCATTTCAGGTCCGCTCCCGACGCCGATAACCGTTCCTTGATCGGTATTGCTGCGGAGCTCTCGCCGGATACCGCACTGGCAGCGAAAACATGTGAACCAAATGCGTAAACGGAATGGAGGCGAACAGAAGAAACGCCAGAACGATATGGAGCTGGAACACGAACGGAACGGTATCCATCAACCAATATTGGGGCTGGAACGTGAACAGACTGCGAAACCACGGGCCGATCGTGGTCCGGTACTCGTACGCCACCGAAAGGATACCGCCGACCGGACGAAGAAAGGTGGCCAGCGCGATAAAGCCCGCCGTCCGGAGTCCGGCATCGACCTTGCTCAGCTCGAAATAACTGGCGAGGAACCCGGGGAGATAGATCGTAAAAGCCACAAAGGAGCCAAAGGTAATGAAGTAAAAAATACTGAAAAACCACAGCTTTTCATTGCCGTAAACCTGTTTAAGCAAGTAGACGGGGGCAAGCAGGATCAGGAAGCTGATCGTATTCATCCACCTTGCCCCGAAACGTTGGGTCAGAAATCCAGCCGGAATACGCAACAGGGAACCCAAAATGACCGGAATCGCGGTCGACCAAGCTCTTTGCCCCGCCGTCAGCGGAATATCCTGGCTTATGTAGGAGATTAGGGAGGAGATCAGGACCCAGGCCATAAAGGAAACAACCAGACTTAAGGTTTGCAATGGCAGCTGAACTTTTTTGACCATTCGTACCTCCATTGGGAGAATATTCTTTCCATTACCATACCCGCTCCCGTTTTTTTAAACCGGAAATCGCGAAAAAAAGGAAAACAGACATGGGTTACAGTACCCATTTTTGGCAATCTCCTATTGAATATACTCCCGATGTACGGCCATTCGGACAAAAGCCCGCTCACATATCGCGGCTGCGCGTGAATATACTTTATTTACAACTGATCACCGTTCAAGCATGCGATTTGGGGAGGTGTGCACCATGTCATCGTTTCAACCGGACAAAACCAATTTTGTCGTTTCCAAAGAGGATTGGTCGCTGCACCGCAAAGGCTACCAGGATCAGCAGCGCCACCAGGAGAAGGTCAGGGAGGTCATCAAGCAGAACCTGCCCGATCTGGTTACGGAAGAGAACATTATCATGTCGGACGGAAAACAAATTATCAAGGTTCCCCTCCGCAATCTGGAGGAATACCGCTTTATTCATAATTTTCAGAAACAGAAGCATGTCGGCCAAGGGGACGGAGACAGCGAAGTGGGGGACGTTTTGGCCCAGGATTCTCCCAAGGAGGCCGGGAAGGGAGGAAAAGCCGGCGACCAGCCCGGGACCGATGTTGTGGAAGCCGAGATCAGTCTGGAAGATTTGGAGGACTTGATTTTCGACGAACTGGAGCTTCCTTTTATCGAGGATAAAAATAAAGAAGAGATGGAGTCGGTCTCCTTCCGCTTCAACGATATCCGCAAAAAAGGCTTAATGTCCAATATCGACAAAAAGCGCACCATACTGGAGAACCTCCGCCGCAACGCGATATCGGGGGTTCGGGGGATTCACGGAATTTCCCCGGACGATCTCCGGTTCAAAACCTGGGAGGATGTGCGTCTTCCGAAATCCAACGCCGTCATCATCGCGATGATGGACACCTCGGGCTCGATGGGGGCGTTCGAAAAATACTGCGCCCGCAGCTTTTTCTTCTGGATGACCCGCTTTCTGCGCCGCCAGTACGAAAAAGTGGAAATCGTCTTTCTCGCTCATCATACCGAGGCCAAGGAAGTCAGCGAGCAGGACTTTTTCACCCGCGGAGAAAGCGGAGGTACGATCTGCTCCTCGGTCTATCAAAAAGCGCTGGACATCATCGACGGGCGCTATCCTCCTTCCAGCTACAATATTTACCCTTTTCACTTCTCCGACGGCGACAACCTGACGTCCGACAACGACCGCTGCATCCGGCTGATCGGCGAATTATTGGAACGAAGCAATATGTTCGGGTACGGAGAGGTCAACCAATACAACCGCGGAAGCACATTGATGTCCGCCTACCGGAATTTGAAGCAGGACCGGTTTATGTACTACGTGATCAAGGAAAAAGGGGAAGTCTACCGCGCCTTGAAGCACTTTTTTCATAAGCGGGAAAAGGAGGCACGTTCATGACCAACGAACTCGCCCAGCTGGAGTACGCCATTGCGGAAATCATGGAAATCGCCGACGGGTTCGGGCTGGATTATTATCCGATGCGTTACGAGATCTGTCCGGCCGACATCATTTATACGTTCGGGGCCTATGGCATGCCCACCCGTTTCTCGCATTGGAGCTTCGGGAAAACGTTCAACAAGATGAAGATGCAGTACGATTTCGGGCTCAGCAAAATCTATGAGCTCGTCATCAATTCCAATCCCTGCTACGCCTTTCTGCTTGAAGGCAACTCGCTGACTCAGAACAAGCTCATCGTCGCGCATGTGCTGGCGCACTGTGACTTCTTCAAGAACAACCTGCGCTTTAGCAACACCAACCGCGATATGGTGGAGAGCATGGCGGCGACGGCGGAGCGGATCGGCAGGTACGAACTGCTCTATGGGGCCGAAACCGTCGAGTCCTTTATCGACGCGGTGCTGGGCATCCAGGAGCATGTCGATCCGCAGTTAATCAAGCCGCTGCGGTACGACAAGCGCAGGCAGACGGAGGAGAAGCTGCGCCGCGTGAAGGAGGCGCAGTCGAAGCCGCAGCGCAGCGGGGCCTACGACGATCTATGGGAGCTCGACGGTCCCGGGACAGCCGGGGCTTCGGGGGCGGCGGCGGGAACCGCCGCGAAGCCGGAAGCCCCCCTTCCCTTTCCGCCGGAGCCGGAGAAGGATGTCGTATGGTTTATCCAGGAGTACTCCGAATCCCTGGATGACTGGCAGCGCGACATCATGAGCATGCTGCGGGAGGAAATGCTGTATTTTTGGCCGCAAATGGAGACCAAGATTATGAATGAAGGCTGGGCCTCCTACTGGCATCAGCGGATCCTCCGCGAGCTGGATCTCACCAGCGAGGAGACGATCGAGTTCGCGAAGCTGAACGCCTCCGTCGTGCAGCCTTCCCGGCAGAGCCTGAATCCCTACTATCTCGGCTTGAAAATCTTCGAGGACATCGAGCGGCGCTGGGACCATCCGACGGAAGAGGAAGTCCGCCGCTTTGGGCGGGAGCCGGGCAAAGGCCGGGAGAAAATGTTCGAGGTCCGCGAGCTGGACTCGGATCTCTCTTTTATCCGCAGCTATTTGACCAAAGATCTGGTCCGCGACCTGGACCTCTATATCTTCGAGAAACAGGGGCCGGAATGGAAGATCACCGATAAAACCTGGGAGCATATCCGCGACCAGTTGGTCGCTTCCCGCGTGAATGGCGGCGCCCCGTATATCGTCGTCCAGGACGGCGATTACCTCCGCAGCGGGGAGCTGTTGCTGAAGCACCAATACGAGGGAATCGAGCTCGACCTGAAATACCTGGAGCGCACGCTCCCTTATGTATACCGGCTTTGGGGAAGACCGGTTCATCTGCAAACCGTGGTGGAAGAGAAGCCGGCCTTGTTCAGTTATGACGGGGAGAAGCATTTTCGGAAAATGATGTAGTGGGGATAGGCTTTAGCCTATCCCCTTTCCTGATGCAAAGGAAGTATCCGGCTCGACGTACCCATGCGAATGAACTCCGGCTACAGTATGAATTTTAAATAATTCCAATTCAGGTATTGACTTACATAAAGCGGAAATGTTATTTTTTTGGTGAGGAAACCGGTTTCTTCATTTTTGATTACCATCCGCGGAAATTCATTTGTATTGTGATTTTATTAAAATTGGAAGCGTTTCATATATTATTCCCTTCCAGTCTCCACGTTATGGCGCATCCGATTCAAGTCAGGCCAGATTCGAAGAAACTCAATCTTGCATGTCTGAAAGGAGAAGTCGGACAAATGAACAAGCGATCCAAACTATTGACATCACTCTCGCTATCCCTGAGCATGGCGCTGGGGACCGCATTACCTGCATGGGCTTCATCGGATACAAGCGTTGAGAACAAGCTGAATTACAGCACCGACGTGGTTTACCAAATCGTGACCGACCGGTTTATGGACGGCAATCCCACCAACAATCCGGCGGGAGGAGCCTACAGCGGCGATAAATCCAATTTGAAACTGTATTTTGGAGGGGACTGGCAGGGAATTATCGACAAAATCAATGACGGCTATTTGACTGGAATGGGGATCACCGCTCTATGGATTTCCCAGCCTGTGGAGAACATTACCGCGGTCATCGATTACTCCGGCACAAAAAATACATCCTACCACGGTTATTGGCCGCGCGACTTCAAGCGCACCAATGAGGCTTTCGGCAATTTTACCGATTTTGAAAATCTGATTCGGACGGCGCACGAGAATAACATCAAGGTCATTATTGACTTTGCCCCCAATCACACCAGCCCGGCCTCTTCGACCGACGCCAACTTTGCCGAGAACGGCGCCTTGTATGATAACGGAAAATTGCTTGGCACCTACATGAAGGATACCAACCAGCTTTTTCATCATAATGGCGGCACGGATTTTTCCACGATTGAAGACGGCATTTATCGCAACCTTTATGACCTTGCGGACATTAATCACAACAATAATCTGATCGACACCTATTTCAAAGACGCGATCCAGCTCTGGCTGGACATGGGGGTTGACGGCATCCGCTTCGACGCCGTGAAACATATGCCGTTTGGCTGGCAAAAAAGCTATGTCTCCTCCATTTACAGCAGCAAACACCCCGTGTTCACCTTCGGCGAGTGGTTCCTGGGCGCCGACGAGACCAACACGGACAACATCCGCTTTGCCAATGAAAGCGGCATGCATCTGCTGGATTTCGCTTATTCGCAGCAAGTGCGTGAAGTGTTGCGGGATAAGTCCGAAACGATGAAGGACCTCAACGCGGTCATCGAGGATACAGCGGCGGTTTATCAATTTGACAATAACCTCGTCACCTTTATCGACAACCACGATATGGACCGTTTCCAGGTTTCCGGCGCCAGCAAGCGTCCTACCGAACAAGCATTGACGCTGACGCTGACCTCCCGCGGCGTTCCGGCCATCTACTACGGAACGGAGCAGTATGCGACAGGAAATGGCGATCCGAATAACCGGGGCATGATGCCTTCGTTCGACACTTCCACGACGGCCTACAAGCTCATTCAGACATTGGCGCCGCTGCGCAAATCCAACCCGGCCATCGCCTACGGAATGACTCAGGAACGCTGGGTGAATGAGGATGTCTATATTTATGAGCGAAAGTTCGGGAACAACACCGCTGTCGTTGCCATCAATCGCAGCGAATCCAAATCCTATCCGATCTCGAAATTGCTGACCTCGCTGCCTGCCGGTACTTACTCGGATGAATTGAACGGCCTGCTTGACGGCAATTCGATCACCGTGGACGGCAGCGGTACCGTATCCCCCTTCACGCTGGCGGCCGGCGGAACCGCAGTTTGGCAGCATACCGCGGCGGAAACCGCGCCGATCATCGGCAATGTCGGTCCGACCATGGGCAAGGCGGGAAATACGGTAACGATTGACGGCCGGGGTTTCGGGAACGACAAAGGTGAGGTTAACTTTGGCACCGTGGCGGCCACCGGCTCTGATATTTTGAGCTGGGAGGATACCCAAATCCGAGCGATCATCCCCGCTACCGCAACCCCCGGCGAGACCGACGTGATCGTGAACACCGCTTCCGGTGCGGCAAGTGATCCGTTTCACAATTTCAATATACTGACGGCGGAGCAAGTCACGGTACGCTTCCTGGTCAACAATGCGACAACCAGCCTGGGAGAGAACGTCTACCTCGTTGGAAATGTGGCCGAGCTTGGGGCCTGGGACGAAAAACAGGTAATCGGTCCGATGTATAACCAGGTCATAGCCAAATACCCGACATGGTACTACGATGTCAGCGTACCGGCCGGAGCGAAGCTGGAATTTAAGTTTGTAAAAACAAACGGCAAAACCCTTACTTGGGAAGGCGGCAACAACCATACTTACACCGCTCCTTCCAACGGGACTGGAACCGTGACGGTAAACTGGCAGAATTAACTCGTTGTCGCAACGGATTTGGCGCCTCCCGGCCGAGCTTGGTATAATGGCTTTGTATCTTCATAAATTTGTGCAGCATGAACTTGCTCAGGGAACGGAGGAACATTTGTGAAGCTGAAAGCGATACCAATTCAAAAACGCGGTCTCGAGGTCAGCCAATTAGTGCTGGGATGCATGCGCATGGGCGGCGACTGGGACAAAAACAGCCCGATCACGGATCAGCATTACCGCGAGGGACAGGAGGCGCTCGAAGCCGCCCTGGAAATCGGCATTAACATGTTTGACCATGCCGATATTTACACGGCGGGGAAAGCCGAGAAGGTATTCGGCCGTCTTTTGAAAACCAATCCGGGGCTTCGCGAGAAAATAACGATTCAATCCAAATGCGGCATCCGCTTTGCGGAAGGGACGAGCCCGCATCGGTTCGATTTTTCCGAGCGGCATATTTTGAACAGTGTGGACGGCATTTTGGAGCGGCTCGGCACGGAATATCTCGATATTCTGCTGCTGCATCGGCCCGACGCTCTGATGGAGCCGGAAGAAGTGGCCAGCGCTATCCATCAGTTAAAGGCCTCGGGAAAAGTCCGGCATTTCGGCGTATCGAACATGAGCCAGGGGCAAATCAAACTGCTGCAGGCCTACTGCGAGGAACCTTTCATCGTCAACCAGCTCGAAATGAGCCTGCATAAGTACGGCTTCCTGGAGGTCGGCACGCATGTCAATCAGGAGGAGGCCAAAAACAATGTGTTCCCCGAGGGCACATTGGAGTTCTGCCGCCTGGAGGATATTCAGTTGCAATCCTGGGGGCCGCTGGCCCAGGGATTATACTCGGGACGGCCGCTAGAGGGACAGAGCGAGAGCGTCGTCAAGACGGCGGAGCTTGTCCGCAGGCTCGCCGACGAGAAGGGCACGACCGCGGAAGCCATCGTGCTGGCCTGGCTGATGACCCACCCGGCCGGCATTCAACCGGTCATCGGAACGATCAATCCCGAGCGGATCCGCGCCTGCCGCGACGCGACGGAGCTTCGTCTCAGCCGGGAGGAATGGTATTCCCTTTATATCAGCACGCGCGGCAGAAATTTACCGTAACCCCGCTCCAAAGAAAGAGCAGCCGATTCCATCAACGGATCGGCTGCTTTTCTCTGTTATTGGACTTCACTTCCACGACCCGATACAGATGGCTTTGTCTTACCGGTTCAGCAAACTTCCCACATACCGGAGCAGCTCATTCGCGCAAACCGGGCAGTACCCGTGCTCGTCGATCAGCCGCTTGCTGACTTCATTGATGCGTTTCAGCTGATTTTCATCCGGCGTTTTCGTGGAGGTCGTTATTTTTACGATATCTTTCAGATCGGCGAACAGCTTCTTCTCGATCGCCTCACGCAAACGGTCGTGATGAATATATTCAAACTTCCTTCCCTTGCGGGAATAGGCCGAAATCCGGATCAAAATCTCCTCGCGGAACGCTTTTTTGGCATTTTCGGAAATCCCGATCTGCTCTTCGATCGACCGCATCAGCCGCTCGTCGGGGTCCATCTCCTCGTCCGTCAGAGGGTCGCGGATTTTCGTCCAATTGCAGAAAGCCTCGATATTATCCAAGTAGTTCTCGAACAGCGTTTTGGCCGATTCTTCAAAAGAATACACAAACGCCTTCTGGACTTCCTTCTTGGCCAGTTCATCATACTCCTTGCGGGCGATCCCGATAAAATTGAGATACCGCTCCCGCTCTTCTTTCGTGATGGAAGCGTGTTGGTCCAGGCCGTCCTTGATCGCCCGCAAAATATCGAGCGCGCCCATGCAGTGCAAATCCTGTTTGATCAGCGCGCTGGAGATCCGGTTGATGACATACCGCGGATCGACCCCGGACATCCCTTCCTCCAGATACTCGTTCTGGAGTTCCTTTAAGTCGGCGTCCTTGTACCCCTCCACCTCCTCGCCGTCGTAGAGCCGCATCTTTTTCACCAGATCGACGCCTTGTTTCTTCGTCTCTTTCAGCCGGGTCAGAATAGAAAAAATAGCCGCGGAACGCAGGGCGTGCGGAGCGATGTGGACATGGTTCATGTCGCTCTGGCCGATCAGCTTGGCGTAGATTTTTTCTTCCTGGGACACTTTGAGATTATAGGGGATCGGCATGACGATCATCCGGGATTGGAGCGCTTCATTCTTTTTATTGGCGATAAAGGCTTTGTACTCCGATTCGTTCGTATGGGCAATGATCATTTCATCCGCGCTGATAAGCGCAAACCGGCCCGCTTTAAAATTCCCCTCCTGCGTCAACGACAGCAGGTTCCACAGAAATTTCTCGTCGCATTTCAGCATCTCCTGAAATTCCATGAGCCCGCGGTTGGCTTTGTTGAGCTCACCGTCAAACCGGTACGCGCGGGGGTCCGACTCCGAGCCGTATTCCGTGATTGTGGAAAAATCGATGCTTCCCGTCAAATCGGCAATGTCCTGGGACTTCGGATCGGACGGACTGAAAGTGCCGATGCCGATCCGGCCGTCTTCGGACAGAACCACCCGTTCCACGGCCACCTGTTCGATATCTCCGTCAAATTCCGTTTTTAGCCTCATTTGGCATACGGGACAAAGATTGCCTTCAATGCGTACGCCAAGCTCCTTCTCCACCTCGGGCCGCAGTTCGTGCGGGACCAAGTGAAGCGGATCCTCGTGCATCGGGCAGCCGGATATGGCGTATACCGCCCCTTTGTCCGTACGCGAAAATTTTTCGAGTCCCCGTTTCAGCAGCGTGACCAACGTGGATTTGCCGCCGCTGACCGGTCCCATCAGCAGCAAAATCCGCTTGCGGACATCCAGCCGTCTTGCGGCGGAGTGAAAGTACTCCTCCACCAGCTTCTCAATGGCACGGTCCAGGCCGAATATTTCCTGCTCAAAAAATTTATACCGCTTCCGGCCGTTCACTTCCTCTACGCCGTAAGACTCGATCATTTCATATACCCGGGCATGGGCCGTCATGGCAGGCGCAGGATCTTTGGCGAGCAGCTCGATATACTGTTTGAATGTGCCGTTCCAAGCCAGCGAATCGCTTTCCGCCCGGTATGCCGCTATACGTTCAAAAATATCCATGTTCGGTACCTCCTGTCCCCTAGCTCTACACCGTTGCCGGCGCGGCAGTCCATCACCGCGATTTTTGGAAAAAGTGTATTACATACCTATGCAAAAAGGGCGGATAAGTTGACCTGCGGATATGATATAATTTTCGGATAAGACCCATGGCATAATATTGTGGAAAAGGAAGATCCCGATGGCTGTTCAGCATGAGACGGAATTATACCCGCCTTTGAAAAAGTTTTTTGAGGAACGGGGATACAGCATCAAAAGCGAGGTAAGGCACTGCGATCTGGTGGGGATTCGGCCGGGGAGCGACCAGCCGCTCATTGTGGAAATGAAAAAGACCTTCAACCTCCCCCTGCTGCTGCAGGGCCTGGAGCGCCAAAAGCTGAGCGCCGATGTTTACCTGGCCGTCGAACGCAACCGGGCGAAGCGCGGGGCCCATAATCAGCGCTGGAGCGAAATCACCCTGCTGTGCCGGCGGCTCGGGCTCGGGCTGATCACCGTGACGCAGTACAAGACCAAGGCCCCGTTCGTGGAAATCCTCTGCTCGCCCGGCGACAAGGTGATCGTGCCGTCGGCCAAAGTCATCAAGACGCGGGCCAGCCGGCTCATCACCGAATTCAACGAGCGCAGCGGCGATTACAACGTCGGCGGCAGCCACGGAACCAAGCTGGTCACCGCGTACCGCGAGAAAGCCCTGCGCGTGGCCCTCGCCCTCCAGGAGGGCGGCGAGATGGCGCCGCGCGAGGTCCGCGACCGCAGCGGCATCGGCAGCGCCGCGGCCATCCTGCAGCGGAACTACTACGGGTGGTTCCGCCGCATCGCGCGCGGCCGCTACGCCTTGACGCCGGAAGGGCACGAGGGCCTGGCCCTCTACAGCGGCGTCACCGAAGGCTGGGCGCGGGTCGCCGGCGCGGCGGAGGAAGCGGCCCCTGCGGCGGAGCCGCCGTACCGCCCGGGCGCACATTAATCGCCCGAGCGCGCGGTAAACTCCGCGAGGGCGGCCGCGATCCGGGCCAAGCCCTCGCGGATCCGCTCCGGCGGCAGCCCGGCCATGTCGAGCGCGATGGCCTCGCGGCTCTCTGCGGCCATCGCCGCCTCCTCCGCCGCCTCCTCCGCCTCCGGCTCCGCGGCCTTACCCCGCGCCGCAGCGCCTGCCTGCCGAAAGGCCACCCCTTTTGGCAGGCAGGCTTTCAGCAGCGCTTCGGCCGGCAGCCCCGGCGGCAGGAACAGGACCAGCCGTTCGCCGAAGGGGGATGGCGGGGGATCGGAAATCTTCCCCTCTCGATCCGGTCCCCAAACCTCCGACGCACGAAGTATGTCGAAAACCTCCCGTACCTTCCCTTCCGTGATCGGCCCTTTCGCACCTTCTTCGGTAAGTTCGTTGTTGACCCAATCCTCCTCTGAATCCGCCACACCGAGAAACGAAATGAAGTCCCCCTCTCCGATCATTCTTAGTGCCTCTTCCCTCAATAGCGGCGGCAGCCCGCTGACCAGCCGGTCCAGCTCTGTTTTTGCTTCCTTCATGCCTGTTCCGCTCCTTCCGAATGCGTCTCTTGAAGCGATTTTACAGGAGGACAACTTTTTCCGGCAATGCCCTGCCATGCTTCTGAAAAACCGCGAGTTTCCGCCCGAAATCCGGATTTGTCCGAATCTAGCAATTTTTGCGATAATAGAAGCCCCGTGATAGAATGTAGTCTGGAAATAAGAACACCGAGGTGATCAAATGTCTTACAACACGGAGCTCGCGACCGGACCAACCCGCAGCAGGAAAACCCGCAAGCCATCCGCAAAAGGGATTATCCTGATCTGGTTTCTGCTCATTGGAGCGGGAGGGACCTCCGCTTATTTATACAGCAATCATTTAAAGGATGCCATGATCCGGCAGATGGATGCCCGCGTCCAAGAGAAAACGGCGGAGCTCAAGGCCGATTATACCGCCCAACTGTCTGCCCTGAATACCGAAATCGCCACGCTGCAGAGCAAAGTGCAAACCTTTAACGAACTGCTGGAATTTACGAAGGACAATACGACGAACAAGACGGACAACAGCAACAAGCTTTACACGCAATTAAACGAAGTGAAAAAACAGCTCTCCGTCCTGCAAAAGAAGATGGATTTACTGAAATGATTACACCGATGAAGCGAATCAACCGTTTTTTTCTGCTTGCGACAGGGCCGTTGCTCGGTCTGCTGATCGCCATGCTCGTCAGCGGCTCCGCCCTGAGTTGGCAAGAGGAGAAGGTGCCGTTCGCTCCGGCTTCAGACCTGCCCGCGGTCACCGGAGCAATCGGCAAGAAGCTGGACGAGGCCGAAGGCGCGGCGAGACTCACCTCCTCATCGCTCAAGAAGACCGCCGAGCTTTACCGGAAAACGACGTCCACGATGTCTTCCATCGTCAATACGGCCCAAAATTCGGCAAAACGGCCGGAACAGATCTACAACCGGAGAATTACGCTGAAGCTGGGGACACCTTACCAAACGATTCAGAGCGATAAAATCCGGATCGAGCTGTACAAGGTCAACCCGGGGACTTATAAAGGCTACGCCATGAAGGTCAAGCTGAAATCGCCGGACGCGATGAAGATGACGCTGGGCAAGGACATGCTCGGCGGCGCGGAAACGACGCTGCGGGCCGCCGAGCGCCATGGAGCGGTCGCCGGAATCAACGCCGGAGGCTTCGCCGATTCCCAAGGGAAACGCTATCCGCTCAGCACAACCGTGTTGGAAGGAAAGTATGTAACCGGCTTTGAGCCTTCCTACAAAGACTTGTTCTTTGTCGGTTTGAACCGGTCTGGGAAGCTGATCGGCGGGGAGTTCCGGAACAAGGCGGACCTGGACCGGCTGCAGCCCTCCTTTGGCGCATCCTTTGTGCCGGTGCTGCTACAGAACGGTCAAAAGACAACTATCCCGTCAAAATGGCTGACCTCTCCGCTGCGCGCTCCCCGGACCGTCATCGGGAATTATAAGGATGATCAGTTGATCATCCTCGTGATTGACGGGCGCGACGAGAACGGAAGCTCCGGCGCAACGCTGACCGAGCTGCAAAATAAACTGCAGATCATGGGCGTCCAGGATGCCTATAACCTGGACGGAGGCGGCTCCTCCTCCCTTGTCGTCAACGGGAAGGTCGTCAACCATCCGTCGGACGGGCAGCTGCGGCCCGTGCCCACGCACTTTTTATTTTTTAAGTAAACCGTCCAAACCAAAGAGCCTCTCTTGCAATGAAATAAATCACATTGAGATTTATTTTTGCGCAAGGTACGGGTATAATGTAAGCAGGAATTATCCGTAACATGGAGGTGTTCGCCTTGAGTTTCTCGCTGACTTTCTGGATTATCACGCTCGTGTTTGCCCTGTTCCTGTGCGGCATTCTGACCTCAGCCTACAACGATGACAAAACAAAAGGCCTGTAAATAAATGAGCTTCCCGACCGGGAGGCTTATTTATTTGCAGGCCTAATGACAACCGGCGTTTAACGCCACAGAGTTTCTTGGTGTTCACGCCGGAATTAGTGATCGGCTAGGTCAATCGGTTCATTTCAATCAGACATTGGTTGCAAATGCAACGCTCTCTGAAATCGCTCACTTGTTCCATAGAACCGCAGAACACACATTTGGGACGATATCTTTCGAGGATAATATGATCGCCCTGTACCAAAATTTCAACAGGGTCCCCTTCATTCATTTGATATCTCTTTCGCAGCGATTTGGGCAGAACGATTCTTCCCAGCTGATCCACTTTTCGGACTACACCAGCAGGTTTCATAAAACTTACACCTCTCCTGAAAAAATAATATGCAAAAAAATAGAACCAAATACCTATGCCTATTTATTTCGCTATTTTTTTCAGGATTCCTGCTGTTCTCCTACATCTCGACGTATTTTATTATTTTCGCCGGATTTTCGCAGACCACCGCTCCGTAGGGAACATCCTTCGTTACGACCGCACCGGCGGCGATAACGACATTATTCCCGATGGTTACACCCGGAACGATCACCGCCCGGCCGCCGATCCATACGTTGTCGCCGATCGTCACGGGTTTGCCGAACTCCGCTCCCGAATTGCGCTCCGCCGGAACCGAACAGTTCCTTGAGGATGGCGTTCCGTTTCTCCCGCTCCTCCGTCGTCTGGTTATACAGGCGCGTCAGTTGACGGGCTCTCTGTCTGTCCGCCGTTGTGAGTTATAAGATCATTTGAGACATAAACAGCCCATTTTAGGCTGTTTTTTTTAACATCAATGTATAGACTGTTTATAATATCCGATTGGACAAACCTTATATTTTTATAAGATACCCTTAGACAAACATCATTTTCTTAGTCATCTTGATGCTTGCTTCCCGACATAGGAATCAGGTTCGGCAGTGGCAGCTATCATCCGGGTTTATGCGATGATTCCAAGTTCCAAAGCTTTCATAACAGCTTCTTCCTTGTTGCTGACGCCAAGCTTAGTATTTACTGAGCAGGCGTAGTTTCTGACCGTGCCGACCGACAAATACAATTTGGACGCTATCGTCTTGTACCGGTGACCTTTGGCGACAAGCTGCAATATTTCGATTTCTCTGGGTGTCAAATGATAGGTATCGGCCGTATTCGATTGCGGTAATGCGCTGCTCTCATCGGGCTTTTCAAATATTTTGCGGGAAATTCCCTGTTCGATTAACGTGTCTCCACGGTGAATAATCCGTATCTTATTGGCTAACTCAAGCGGCTCCGTCGTTTTCAGCAGGAAACCGTCCGCGCCGTTGCGCAGTAAATCCCGCGCTTGCTCGCTATCCTGAAACGTGGTGAAAATCAATACCCGGATATGAGGCCACTGCTCCTTGATGATCGTGGTCGCTTCCGCTCCACCCTTGCGCGGCATGTCCAAATCCATAAGCACCACGTGAGGCTGAAGACGTCCGCACAAGTCGACAGCTTGCTCGCCGTCCTCAGCCAAGCCGACTATGACCAAATCCGGGAATTTGTCCAGCAGCATCCGCAAACTTTCTCGAATAAACGGTTGGTCATCGACAATCAGCAAGCGTATCTCCTCTTCCAACGTCTCCGCTTGTCGGGGCAAAGTACAAGCGACCCGTGTCCCGTCCCCCGGTTTCGTAAAAACGGATACTTGGCCCTGCAAATTCATCGCTCGTTCCTTCATCGCGTTAATGCCAAACCCCTCCCGCCACTCTTCCATCCCTCGCCCGTTGTCCTGCACCTCGAGCCTCGTAAATTGCTGTTCGAATTGTAGTGAAACGGTCATTTCCGTCGCCTCGCCGTGACGAACGGCATTTGTAAGCGACTCTTGCATACAGCGAGTCAAGGCCATTTTCGCTTGACGTGACAACATATACTCCTCTCCCAACACTCGGAAAATGACATTGACCTGGGCATGCTCCTGAAATTCATCTCCAAGCAGTTGCAGAGACTGAATCAGCGAATCCTCTGCTGATCCCATTTGATGCAAATAGCCCCTCACTTCCTCGATGCTTTTGCGGCCCAGTTCAAGCAAGGAATCTAGTCTTTGTATGCCTGTTTCGGTAACAAGCTCGGCACGCAATGTCTCCATTCCCATGATGATGGAAGTATACGCATGCCCAACCGTATCGTGGAGCTCCCGCGACAGCCTATTTCGTTCTTCCGTCAGCGTAATGCGCTCGATCTGAGACATATATTGCTCGAGCACCGCGTTTTGCTTACGAATCGTTTCATTTTGCCGATGATTGACGATCAATAAATGAAAGGCGAAGCCCATCATATAAGCAAACCCATAATAACTGATCGTAATCCAGTAATTGTTGCTTTGCGCTACCGTATAGAACAAGGCGGGGAAAATAAGGATCGTGGCCGGAGCCGTCCAACGATAAGATCGGTGGGCGCTATTCGCCGCGATGAGAAACGCAGAGACAAGAAATGAGACGAATGCAACAGGGAACAATGAAGTTAAATAGATGCACAGTCCGCCATAGATCAGCATTTCCGTGAACAGGTAGTATTTATAACTGAGCTGCAAGCAAAGCCACGGAATGGAGAAGGCAGCGATTCCCCAGAAAACAACGATCCAAAGCGGTAGTGTCAAACCTTCCTGAACACTGATCATCGTGATGATGAGCGTAGTGCTGTTTATAAAGCGGGTCGCCAACATAATCCAGTCATACCATATCCACTGTTTAACGATGTCCAACAATTCGTTCCACCCCCTGTATCCAACGTCTGATATTTTTCATAGCTATCATTTTAACTGTCGAATCATGATGCGAGTATAACCTCCGATCGATTTCACCAAGCGATCGGCTAGCTTGAAGCTGATCAAAGCAAATGCGGCTCCGACCGCCATCACAATGAGCGATTTTGCCAAAGTATCTACACGCATGAAAATAACATTCATATTAATGTAACGATACAGCAGTGGAGTCAGGAGTAACATAAAAGGAGTTACATAGAGCGCTGCGGCACTGACGAGGCTGATAAGCCCAATTACTAATTTCTGCATCAACCAATAGACGGCGACCCAATTGCGACGATCCGTCAGCTCGGATTTGGCTTGAGTCCACACCGATCCTTCCGTTGTCGCTTTCTTGTCGTATGGGGCAATCGTAACATCGGTATAAATTTTTGTTTGCGTTCGCTCAAATTGAATAAACGTTGCAGTTGTTCGTAAAACATGAGTGACTAAAGGAATGCCAATGACTGTAAAAGAAAGGCTTAAACTAAAAGATAGAGCAACCAGATAGAAGCAAAAGTAAAACAGACCTGTAGCAAAAGTCAATAATAAAAAATAACCATTTTGGATGAAACCTGTCACAATGTTCTTCATAGGTTCATCGCTCCTCTCCAGGTAATACCCGCATCATACAGCTTCCTGTGTCATTTGCGCCAGTGTAAAAATGTCATGTGATATTTTCCAAAGAGAGGATTATCCCGAAAACAAAAAACGGCCCACTCCGCTTCGGTAATTTGAGGTATGTGCTTCAATGGATCGTTGACTCCTCTCTGGATAAATTGACTACTTGCGTAATCCAAAATAACATATTACAAACGTAGTCCTGGATTGTCAAATGATAAGTTATTTGGATTCAGTCAACGAAATGGATTCAAGCCCAACTTGAGAATACGAAGCACGAATGGTCCGATTAGCTGATAGGCGTTCTCATGACAGGTTGATCCTCATTAGTTCATCTGCGATGCCGTCACATTCTGAATATGGACGACAATATCGAACACTTGTTCCAAGGCTATGTTGACGTAATCCGGCTTATCCGGATTTTCGCCGGCGAAACCAAAGACGAAACGACGCTGCTCGTTTAGCCAAGATTTAGCCGCTCTGCTTGATTTGTGAAGATCGATGGCATATTGCGGGAACTCGACTTGGCCGAATGCGTAGTTAAAGCTTTCCGGGTGGTTCGCATTAACTGGAAACGGAACGATGGTTTTGTCATTTCGTCTTCCGCTTGATATTGGCCTGTAGTGACTGAAGTTCCGATCGATACGTATTTAGGGCCGTAATGCTTTGCCAGATGTTGTCCGGCGATCTCGTCATATACTTGCGGGAGCAGATTTGTTTTCGCGGTGTGGCCGTTGTGCGCCCAGACGATCGACTTCCCAAATTTCTCCTCCGTCCATCTGGCATTTTCGTACATCGCAATATCATACTGATTGTAAAAGTCTTTAGGTTTCTCCGGTAAGTATCCCATCATTTTGGTAAACTGTTCGATGACGGCAGCATGTTATACTCTATGATCGTTCATAGACATTTTCGCTAATCGTTTTCACATGCCTATGATACGCACTTTTTGATCATTGTCTGGATTGTTATTATAGACCCGAATCCATTCAATCAGATCGGTCATTTCTTTCGTATTAAATATAAGGTAACCCACTGCTCCGGACGACAGCGTATGCCTTGCCGCAAACGGTTCCCAGCGTGACGACCTCTGCGTCGACGGCCAGTTGCGAATCGCCGCTAGAAGATGTCGGATCGAGCCGTCCGAGACCGAGTCCGACACGCCCACCTTCACCTGCTTTCGAACACATCTCCCACGCTGCCGCATCAACGATGACGGCAACAAGCGTCTCCCGCCAACCCAACTCTAGCAGCCGCTTCAGAACGAGGGTCAAATCCATGCTAGCGCCTGCCGCGGGTTATCGCCGGTATCCGACAAAATGACCGATCTCGCCGCCTCCTCTGCCGCCGCTTGTAACGCTTCATCCAAGGAATAAGCTTCTGTCGTGAAGCCGAATTGCTCACTTCGGTCCCAGAAAGCATTGGGCGATAAGCCGTCATATGACAGTAATACGCAGCATGGTGACATAATGGCATCTTGGCAGTATGACAATTACTTTGCAATACTCGGGGAGACAAATCGCTTCGCAGTGAATGTCAAACAATAACCCTGGGGAGGAAAAAAATGAACAAGAAATTATTAACGAGGCTGGCGCTTACTACAATATGTAGTATAAGTTTGGCCGGTTGTTCCACAGAAGAAATCCCATCAACACCATCCAGTTCGGGCAATACGCCTGCATCTAAACTTGAAACTGCCATGAAGGACAAACAGACTCCATTACAGTGGCTGGAGAAGAATGCAAGCAAATTAACAACAACAGAGCCTCGTGCTTCTTTGGAAGATTTACAACCACTTAAAGAGATGATAGGATCTGCTTCTATTGTTGGTTTAGGCGAAGCTTCTCATGGCATGCATGAAATATTCACGATGAAACACCGTATCGTACAGTATATGGTTACGGAATTGGGGTTTACAAACCTTGTCTTAGAGGAGAACTGGGGGAACGGATTGATGCTTGATCAATATGTTCTTACAGGTAAAGGGCATCCAGGCAAAAATCTTAGCCCCGTGTTTAACAATAAAGAAATGACGCAAATGTTGGAATGGATTCGTGACTACAATGCCAATCCCAAACATGCCAACAAAGTACGTGTAATCGGGATGGATCAACAAAAATTAGATGAACATGTGTTTAACAAAATTTCGGACTATATCCAACAATATCATCCGAATTTGATTTCTCAATTAAATGACAAAATGAAAGAGCTTATTCCCGCAACAAAAGATGATCAAAGTTTTGCGAAACTGCCCAAAGATGAGAAAGAAAAGCATCTTTCCAATGCCCGGTCTATTATTGAGCTGCTAGAAAAAAATAAAGCTAATGCCGGCAAGCAAAAAGAAGCTTACGCATGGGCATTGCATAGCGCCCGTATTATCGAGCAATTTATTCATATGCTTTCAGCTGAACAACAGCCGGAGTTCTTCTTAAGACATGATATTGCAATGTATGAAAATGCGAAGTGGACACAAGAACAATGGGGGAAAACCATTGTATGGGGTCATAACGGACATATAGCCAAAACCAATATTCTTCCATTCGTATATCCGGAGATGTCAGGACAACATTTGGCTAAACATTACGGCGACAAATACGTATCCATCGGGACTTCAATCCATTCAGGTTCATATAACGTTGTTAATGAAAGCGGCAAATTCGGTCCTTACGGAACGGTTAGAATCGATGACCCCAATAGCATTAACTATACCGTCGGACAAGTCAAACATGATCAATTTTTTGTAGACTTGCGCAAAGCAAGCGGTTCGGTGAAAACTTGGTTAGATGAATCCCGTCCTCTAGTTGCCGGAATAACAACATTGGGACCCGAAATACCTTTGTTTGTAGACGTTGCATTCGGCAAGACATTTGACATCTTTTTCTATATCAAAAAGGTCACTCCATCACAAATGAATGAATAATACGATTCCTTAATCAAAAGGAGAAAAACGAAATGAACAAAATTTCTATGCTCACTGTATCGACAATGATTACCGCGACTTTATTACTGCCATTATCAGGAACCGGTTTTGCAAATCAGACGGATCCCCTCGTTACTACTTACAGTCAAGATTCGCAGACCAAAGCCAAGCAACTTATCGATGAAGCTGCTAACCATCAAAATATACCGGGCATAATAGTAGCTTCCTCAAACAAAGGATCAAAATGGGCATATGCTTCCGGTGAAGCAAGCATTTACGGTACTGACCCGGTTAAGACGAACTTTACTTTTCGGATCGGTAGTCTAACAAAGACGTTTACTGCAATGGTCGTTCTTCAGCTTGTTGATGAACAAAAACTGAACCTGGATGACACGATAGAAAAATGGCTGCCTGATGTTGTTAAGGGTACTGAATATGAAGGGGAACATATCACGATTCGGCAACTATTAAACCAAACAAGCGGTATTCCTGACTATTCAGAACACAAGGATATTCTCGATAAATTACTCCCAAACCCGTTACATTCCTTTACTGCTGAGGAATTAGTTCGTACTGGACTGAACATGAAGGCAACCTCTAAGCCTGGAGAGAAATGGGTTTATTCCAATACGAATTCGGTACTGGCAGGGATGATTATTAAGAAGGCTACTGGAGAAACATACGGGGAACATATTAGGAAACGTTTCATAGCTCCCCTTAAGCTAACGAACACTTATGTACCCGACGACTACTCGTTTATTCCAGGTGAACATGCACGAGGATACTTCGTACTCGACGGTCAATTCATAGACAGAACTGAAATGAATCCCTCTTGGGCCGATGCTGCGGGATCTATGATCTCCACAGCGGATGATATGAATACATTCTTCAGTGCTATACTTAGTGGCAAGCTGTTAAAACCAGCTACTTTAGATCAGATGTTAACTGGGGTTGAAACTCCAGTAGGTGAATACGGCTTGGGGATCATGGGAACAAAGCTGGCGAATGGTATTACGATTTGGGGGCATGGCGGCAACTTTCCAGGATTCGCTACGTTCGCAGGTGGAACTCGCGGCGGGGATTATGTACAAACCCTTAATATCAATGCGATGCCTTCTGAAATTAATACCTTGCCTCTTTCCAAAAGCATTGCCGAGCAACTCATTGGCTCTTCATCACATTAAGAACACCAGCAAGCTGGCACCGAAAATTTCCTGTTCCGGTGCCAGCTTGCTGCCATCTCGGCCCCGACCGTTTCCTCTGCCCATGACGGAATGTCCGAGCGATCCGTAAACGGCAGTTCGTTCGCTTCCGCCCCGGAGGACAAGCACCCGTAGCAGCATGGCCGCAAATTCCTCCCGCGTCACCACCCCGCCCGAACGGAGTGTGACAAACATGACCGATTATTCAAATTTCCATGGGAATTATCATTAAGGCGCATTAAATGATGCCCTCCTTCAAGTACCCTACCTGACCTTGTAGTCTTTGAGGATTCCATCCGAATCTAAGACACGTATGAATTTATCACCGTTTGGCTCTTCTCGAATGTATTTCCCATTTTCCACATAAAATAGCGGGGCGCTTGCTTCTTTCGCTTTGGAGCGCACCGCTTGTTTTACCCTTTTAAATGCCTTCTGTAAATCATCGCCAGTAATAGCTGGCATAACAAGTCACCACCATTCCTATGACGGGCTCAATTTCGTTACCCGCTTTCTTTTTCTTGTACTATTTACTCCCTTGTTCCTTTTTCTTACCTGATATTCATTCTTAAGAGTTTGCATCTTCTTATGGTAAGCATCAATTCTCGCATCATACCACTCACCGGCAAGCATTTTCTCTTTTTCCGTTTTCGATTGAGGCATCTTGATCCCTTCATCCTATTGTTTATGCTTTGGTCGCCCCATCTATTCCATTCCGGGAAAATCGAGCTGCCGCAGCGCTTCATATACGATGATCGCCGCCGAATTGGACAGATTCAGCGATCTGACCTTGTCCGTCATCGGCATCCGCATCAATGTTTCCGGATGAGCCTCCAGAATTTCCGCAGGCAGGCCCTTCGTCTCCTTGCCGAACACGAAGAAATCGCCGTCCTGAAACTTGAAATCCGTGTACCGCTTCCGGGCTTTCGTCGTCGCAAAGAAAAACCGGCTGCCGCTATACTTCTCCTCCACCTCGCGGAAGGAATCATGATACTCGATCTTCACCGCATACCAATAATCCAACCCCGCCCGCTTCAACGTAGCGTCATCAGTCCGAAATCCGAGCGGACGCACCAGATGAAGATGGATCCCGGTCGCCGCGCAAGTTCTGGCAATGTTTCCGGTGTTGGCCGGAATTTCCGGCTCCACCAGCACGATATGCAAAGCCATGTTGTCAAACACCTCGAGTCAATTTTTTTTCGCCGTCCGGATGAACCGTACGGAATTGCTGTCTGTTTATTATACCAGTTTTTTGATTCCCCTGTCCCGCAGCGCCGATTCATAAAAAAACAGCGGACAGAGGGTTTCCCTCTGCCGCCGTTTATCGAAAATGGTATATCAGCGCAGTATACCGGCCGCGTTAGCCGTTCGCCTTCTGAAACTCGCTCATGAAGTCAACCAGCGCTTTGACGCTATCATAAGGCACCGCGTTATAGATGGAAGCACGAAGTCCTCCAACGCTGCGATGGCCCTTCAGCCCGACAAAGCCTGCCTGCTCCGACTGCTTGATAAACTGTTTCTCAAGCTCTTCGGAAGCGAGGCGGAAGGTGACGTTCATCAGGGAGCGGTCCGACGTGTTCGCCGCGCCGCGGTAGAAGCCGCCGCTGTTGTCGATCGCCTGGTACAGGAGATTCGCTTTTTCCCGGTTCTTCGCTTCGATCCCTTTCAGAGCCCCTTGCTCTTCAATCCATTTCAGCACTTCGTTCACCATATAAATGCCAAAGGATGGCGGAGTGTTGTACAGAGAGTTGTTATCCGCATGCGTATCGTAACGGAAATAAGTCGGCAAATGAGCCGGCGAATTTTGCAGCAGTTCTTCCCGGGCAATGACCACCGTGACGCCGGAAGGTCCCAGATTCTTCTGAGCGCCCGCATAGATGAGCCCGAATTGGGTCAAGTCGAACGGACGGCACAGGATGTCGCTTGACATATCTGCGACAAGCGGAACGCTACCGGTATCCGGGAAGCTTTGGAACTGGGTGCCTTCGATCGTTTCGTTCGAGGTCACATGCAGGTAAGCCGTGTTCTCGGGAAGGACCAGGTTGCCGAGGTCCGGAATGGACATATACTTGTCCGCCTCGGAGGAGGCGGCCACGAAAGTTTCCCCGATCAGCTTGGCCTCTTTGATCGCCTTATTGGCCCAACTGCCCGTTTTGACATAACCGGCTTTCTTGCCCTCGGTCAGCAGGTTCATCGGCAGCATCGCGAATTGTGTCGTCGCGCCGCCTTGCAGGAACAGCACTTTATAGCCTCCCGGATTGCCCAGCAGGTTCAACAGGCGGCTGGCCGCTTCGTTATGAACCTCTTCGTATACCTTACCGCGATGGGACATCTCCATGATGGACATCCCCGTCCCCTTAAAATCGACGAATTCCGCCTGGGCGCGTTCCAGCACGGCCAGCGGCAGCGCTGCCGGTCCGGCATTAAAGTTGTATGCTCTGTTGCTCATTACTCCCCATCCTTTCTGGTGCTATTCTAGTCATGTTCGAAGTTTGATAAGGACTATCATAGCAACTAAACCGCCGCCCAGCAAGCTGATATTTCGTAAAAATACGACAATTTATAGAATTGACACATTAACGCTTCATCTAATCAAAGAATTGGGTTTTTTTGACCTTTTTTTATATCAAACATCTCAACAAAGAAATCCGGTTAGTATAGATAATCCATAGTGTTACACGAAAAATTAGTAACTATATTTTTTCCATTAATATTAATCACCCCCAAAATTTAGGATTAAACTAATTTTGAATTGAGATATTACGGAGGTTTGGGCGATTTTCTTAATCTGTTGAACGATATTAGTTCGCGGATCGGTCGCTATTTCCTCCTTTGGGGTAGTATTGCCATCGTTTCGCCGATAGCGGCTTACATCATATGGTACAGCCGTGGAGCTGGCTGGATTGCCGCAGTTTGCGCAGCTCTTCCTATTGGCGCCCTGGTGGCGACAGGATACGGTTTTTTTCATGCCTTTTCTGTGACACAAAGATTTGAACTGGTATTGGCTCTTTTGTTGTATGTGTTTATTCCAACCGGACAGAAATTCCAACGTTTGCGGCTGATTCCGCTTATTGTGGTAGTATGTTTCATTTTCAGAAAATTCAAGGTAATATCGCTGTTGCTTGGCGCTCTATATAAATGGATAATCTAGATTGTAGGCTTGTTGCATCGCAGATAAGGCTGACACCGATGCTTAAACCGGTGCCAGCCTTTTTGTTCGTCTTAATATTTAAAAAAATTCGTATATCCGCGTCCACCGTTGTTCTTCTCCCGGCGCCAACTCCACCTTAATAAAGATTTCCGGGGAAACGACATGCCCCTCCCCCCAAACTGCCGCTTTCGAAACGGGGAATTGGCTGAGCTCCCGGACGCCGGTTCCGCTCGGCTCATGAAGGAGTTCCCAAATCCACGGGTAACGGCCGCCTTCAAAGCCGGGGAGGCGGAAATAAAAAGGCGACTGCGGCTGGTCGGGAAAGCGGACTTCTCCCCGTTCGAAGCTTAGCCCGGCCATCGTCTGCTCCTCATCCGCCGTTGGGGTTAATTCAAACGGAAATCGCAGGACATAATCTCTCCCGATCTTATGACCGTCGATGCCAAGGAAGTTATGGCAGTATTCTTCGGTCGACAATACTTTTGTTCCCGTATTCCGCAGCGAGTACGCCACTTCAAGCCGGTTTCCGGCAACGGAAATCCTTTTGGACAGGCTTGCGGCAAAGCCGTTGCACTCCTTGGGGAGGCTGTGGAAGGTCAGACAGGCCTTATTTTCCCGGACGACCTTCACATCAAAGGGGCGAATCGGATAATCCCGGAAGAACTCATACTTCCGTTCATCAACCCGGGTCAGCAATCCGATCCCCAGCTTGGGGAATTGCCCGCCCGCAGCGATTTCGTCATAGCCCAGGGCAGTTTCTATTCCGAACTCATTGCATAATCCGGCGCCTCCGGTTCCCCGTCCGGGAACCAGGCTTTCCGGAACGCAAAAGGTATGATTTCCGTTGAGGAGGGTAATTCCCGTAATAAAGCCGGTCCAATCAAAACGCGCCCCCCGGTAAACCCCGGGTTCCGCAATCTCGATGCTTAAATGTTCGTTTTTCAATCGGTAAGTCATAGTTGGTCATGCATCCCTTCATATAACTAGAAAACCCTGGCTTAAGAAGTAAGCGGCAGGGTTTTCCTGTTCCAAGTACGTTGACGCAGTAACTTCAGGCCGAAAAATTAGCCTAAAAGGACTTCGAGCTGGTGAACCCCGTCTTTCGGCAGGTCTTCCAACACCGAGCGGCTGATCAGGCAGCCGTCCCCGCTCAAATCGCAAACGGCCGGTTTTCCGTTCAGCGCAACCGCCTTGATGCGGTAGCCGCCGAAATCGGCACCTTCTGGATTGCTGTAAACGATGCGGAACATCCGGTCCGCAAACAGCGTCTCCACGGAGGCCTTGCCGTCCTGGCCAAACTGCGGCTTTACCAGCTTTGGCTCAAGCTTCAGATCGCCGTAGAGCCCTTTGACGCCGTAAACTTCCGTCAATTGGGTCAGCAGCAGCCAGCTCGCCGAACCTGTCAAGTAAGGATACATGCCGCGGCCCTTCTCGTTAATGTATTCCGGAATTCCCGGGTACATCCGGCTCTTCCCAAAATCGACGGACAGGCGGTAAATGGAATCCAAAACCTCGAAGCCTTCTTTCACAAAGCCGCGTTTATATAGCGCGTTGGCGTACATCACGGTCATATGGCTGAACATCGCGCCGTTTTCCTTGTGTCCGAACGCAAATCCGAACGCGCGGCCCAAATCCTGTTGGATTCCGCCAAAGCGGGAATTCAGCCGGTAGCCGATCCGTTCGTCTTTCAAGTACCGGTCGACGGCCGCGGAAATTTTTTCGACCTGTTCCTCGGTCGCGACGCCGCCCATAATGCTGAATACCTGACCGGTGAGCGTCATGCGCACCCCTTGCGGATGATCGCCTTCCACCCGTTCGGCATGGTCGTTGTAGTATCCGTTGAACCATTCGTAGCCTTCCTGGCTCTTGATCCATTCGTTTCTGCGCAGGTGCTCGATGGTCCACTCGGCTTTACGCTTCAAGTCCTCGGCCGCTTGACGCAGATCCAGCTTCACCTTCGCGCCGGAAACGGCCGGTACGATCGCATCATAATAGCGGTCCAGCAGTGCGCGTTTCTCCGCAATGCGGTCGTAGGAGACGGGCGCTGCCAGCGTATCGAACAGGACCGCCATTTCCTCGGCGATCTCCAGCGATTCCAGACCGTTCTTCTCCCGCAAGGCATGCAGCAGGTTCGAAAGCTCCAGGAGGTTGCTCGCGTAAAAAGCGGTAAACGCCACGCTTTCGCCGCGGTTCGGCGCGAGATCCAGCCCGTCGTTCCAATCCGCCCCTTCCAGCAGGATGTTTCCGTTCTCGCCGACATGGAAGAAAGGCGTGATGTTTTGCAGCAAAATATGTTCCAGAATCGTACCTTCGTAAACGTCCCCGTCCTTGGTCAACAGTTTGTTTCCCTGCTCCGGAGTCCACGTCAGGTCGCGGTCCTTACAGCGTTTCACAAATACGTCCCGGAAATAGGTCTGCGGCTGCAAGAGCAGATCCAGATCACCGCTCTGGTGAATATACAGCAGCGTGGTCAGCAGCGGCCATGCGCCATGGTCCATCCAGACGCGCGGGATGTTGTTGCGGTCGGCGACGAACTCGCCGGGCTTCGTTCCGATGATGGTCGCGTTGCTTCCGTCGATCCGAACGCCCGCATAGTTGTTAAGCAGCAGGTGTCTGACTTCCGCCGGTTCCATCACCATAAGCGCCAGGCAGTCCTGCCATAAATCCCGCCAGCCCCGTCCGCCCCGGCCATAATCATGATAAGGCAGGAAGGAGTTCCCGTACAATCGGCGCAAAATCGGCTGCAGCGTGACCCATCTCATCCACAAATCCTGCTCGGAATCGCCGGAATGGAAGGACACGGTGTCGAGCTTCTCTTGCCAGTAACGCCGGTTATCCGCAAGCAGCCGGTCGAACTGCGCTTCCGACAAGTAACCCTCCGCGATCTGTTTTGGAGAGGTCCGGTCGTCCGTAATCAGCATGGCGATGATATAAGCCGCCGATTGTCCCGCTTCCAGCTGAATCGGGGCAAAGCGGAGGGCGCCGATCGCTTCGTAGCCTTCCAGGGACGCGCCGGCTTGCACGGTCGGCTCCAGATTTGCCACCACCGCTTCCGGCCAATCCAGGGCCCCGCCTTCTCCGGCGAACACCTCGGTTTCGGGGAAGAACCCGACGGGAGCTTCACCCGACGCACCGGATCCGAACACGCTGTAAGTCACCTTATTTACCCGGTGTCCGCGTTCATCGAAGGACAGCGCAGGCTGAACTTCGATCCCGTGATCCGAGGTGAACACCCGGTGCAGCAAGGACGTCACATGGCGATGATCGCGGAGATCGTCGGCCGAACGCCCATAGATCGGAATCGCCGCCGTCGGCGTCAGTCGAAGCGCGGTCTTGCCCGTATTGGTGAGCGTCACTTTCATCAGCTCGATTTTATCTTCCTTGACCGGAACAAAATTGACCGTTTCCGCACGCAGACCCGTTTCCGCGTTCTCGCGGATCATTTTATGCCAGAGGAACCCGGCTTCCACCGCGCTGTTTTCTTTGCCGTCCGAGAACAGCTCGGCATTTTGTTTGGCCGAATTGCCGCCGACCGACCAAGCTCCGGCGCCTTCGATATGAACCCAAAAATTCCGGGACGCCTTCGAGTTGTGCAAATCCAACACCGAAACCGGCTCCATTAGAAACGTATTATGGCTCGAGGTCATTTCCCCATGCAGGTTGGGCGTAACCGCGGACATCATGCCCGCTTCATTCACCAGGGGAAAATATAAAAAACTGCTCTTCTCCGGCTGCTCTAATCGGAACTCCCCGTTTTTTCCAAGGAACTTCCAACTGCTATTGTATGTCATTTTTCGATTCTCCCTCTCCCTTTATTTTCTCTAATCGATGCCAGATACAGGCATAAATGAATCCCGCTCCCCCGAAGGTGCACGGGATTCCTTATGAGGCGTTAGGACTTCACAGCACCCGCAAGAGCGCCGTCAACGAGGTATTTTTGGATGAACGTATAAAGAAGGATCAGCGGAGCGGCTACAATCGTAATTCCGCAGGCCAGCAGCGGCCAGTTGTTTCCGTATTGCCCCTTGAACTCCCTCAATCCGAAGGTGATCGGGAAATTTTCCTTGCTCGGCAGGTACATTTGCGGTCCGACATAGTCGTTCCAAATCCCGATTGCCGTCAAAATAACGCCCGTCGCGATGACCGGCTTCATGAGCGGCATGATCATCTGGAACAGATAACGGAAATAACCCGATCCATCGATCCCCGCAGCTTCGTCCAGCTCCCGGCTGATCGCCTTGATATATCCGACGAACATCATAAATACGACGCCGGTTCCCGAGGTTTTCAGGATGATATAGCCGAGCTTCGTATTATAGCCGAAGAAACCAACGTATTCATTCAGCGACAACATCAGCTTGTACTGGGCGACCATCGGATTCGGCAGGAACTGTGAGAGAAGAAAGAACAGGTAGATAAACCCGCTCCATTTCACATAACCGCGCGCAACCGGGAAGGCCCCCATGACGGAAACGATGATCGTTAGAACAGTCGCAATCCCTGTGTAGAGCACACTGTTCAGAAAGTAATTAGCAAAGTTGCCTTCCGTCCAAGCAGTAATGTAATTTCCCCATTGAAAATCTTTTACGATTCCGATCGGATTCATCAAGTATTCGGGGTATGATTTCAATGAAACATTCAGCACCAAAATCAAAGGAACCACATAGAGCACCAAAAGGACGGCGATGACGGCATACGAGAGAATCGAAAACGATTTGGAATTTTTCATGATTAATATTCCACCTCTCTCTTACGCGTCTGTTTGACAGCCACGATGACGAACACTAGGATGATCAGGAACTGCACGACGGACAAGGCCGAAGGCAAGCCCATCTCCAGACTTCCGCGGAACGTTTCTTTATACACGTCATAAGCCATCGTTCTGGTATTGAATTTACCGTCGGTCGTAGCCAAGATAATATCAAAGGTCGACATCGCGCCGATAATCGAAAGCAGCATATTCACGGTGAAGGACGGAGCGATCAACGGGAACGTAATATGGCGGAAAGCCTGCCATTTGTTGGTTCCGTCGATGTGTCCCGCTTCATACAAGTCTTTCGGTACGGACTGCAGCCCCGCCAGGAAGATTAGCATGGAATAGCCCATATACATCCAGATTTGTACAAAGATAATGTAACCGAACGCATGCGTAAAGCTGGCAAAAAACATATCTTTAAAGCCAAACAGCTTGTCGTATAGCATGTTGACCGGCCCGCTCATCGGATCGAACATCATGCCCCAGATCAGAGCAACAACGGCCACCCCCAGGACAACCGGGAGGAAAAAGACAGCGCGATAGAAGTAATCTCCGCGGAGACGTTGGTTAATCAGCACGGCGACGAACAAGGCGACCCCGTTCTGAACGATCGTCACGACAAACATGAAGATCAATGTATTTATAATGGAGCGCCAGCGTTCTCCAGAGTTTCCGGAGTAGAATAAATCATGGTAGTTATCCAGACCAACAAAATGCACAGGGCTTCCTGGGATTTGTTTAACATCCGTAAAAGAGTAAATCACAGTCAATACCGAAGGTCCGAAATAGAAAATAAGATACAAAGCCATAGGGATCAGAAGCAGTAAATAAGGTAAATATCGCGAAAAGCCTTTGCCAAATGGATACATCTCTCTCACCTCGCAGGTCCAAATCAAATAATGATCGGGGTCTGCCTACGCAGACCCCGAGGGCAGTATGGCCTTATTATTTTTCTCTATTTCTCTACATTATTTTGGAGCTGCGGCTTCCCATTCTTTTTGTTGTACGTCAGCCAATTCCTTAGCGGTCTTGAATTGTCCGCCCGGTGCCAGGTATTCCGTATGGACGCCTTCAGCAGCCAAATGTTCGCCCACGTTTTCGCGGTTGATCATCATAATTTCGTAAGCCAATTCAAAGTCGCCGAGGTAAGGAGTCAATTCTTTGTCGATGAACTCGCTATCCGTCGAGATATTGTCCTGGGTAGGAATGAAGCCTGCGGCTTTGACGAATGTCGTGTAGTTCTCAGGCTGGGAGAAGAACTCCAGCCATTTGAGCGCGCCCTCTTTGTTCGGGCCTTTCTCCGCAGCATACCAGGTCACATCATACTTACCTACGAAAGAAGCGTTTTTCGCAGCGTCTTCAGTCGCCGGAAGCGGGAAGTATCCGAATTTCAAATCCGGGTTCGCCGTAGCGATCGTCGGAGCGTCCCACGATCCGTCAGCCAGCATCGCCGTTTTGCCTGCAGCGAAGATGGATGGAACGGAAGCGTAATCAATACCCATAAATCCGTCGATCATGTAATTGTCTTGGATCGTTTTTGCCTTTTCCAGCACTTCGATGGCTTCAGCGTCGTTAAATGCGGTTTCGCCTTTCCAAACACCTTCGATCCATTTTTGCTGGTTGCCGCCGCCCAGAATTTTCGACTGGAGGGCGAATACAGGCAGCTTCAATGGCCATACGTCTTTACCTGCAACCGCGATTGGCGTGATGCCTTTCGCTTTCAAAGCATCGTTGAGCTTGATGAATTCAGACCAGGTTTTAGGCACGCTCAATCCGTTTTCTTCAAAAATCTGCTTGTTGTAGAACAAGCCCGACATTGCCACTTTACCGGTAGGAATCGCGTACACTTTGCCGTTGTATGTACCGGCTTTTTCGATGTCGTTAGCGTTCCAGTTTTTCACGAACGGTTGATCGGACAGATCCGCGATCAGGCCGGCGTCGATCCATTGCTGCCAGTCCGGTGTTTTCGCACCCGGCGTCCATTCTTGAGGCGAAAGTCTCATCCCCGAAAGGTCGGCCAAAATGTCTACGTCGTTAGCTGTAATCCGCGCTCTTTGCGCTTGTTTATATTCGTCGTCCGGACCTGTTGTGGTGTATTCCACTTTATATTCCGGATATTTTTTTTCGAAGGCATCGTTGATTTCTTCCATCGCTTTATTGATGTTTTCTTGCTTCCAGTGGAGAATTTTGATGACCTTCTTCTCTCCGCTTGCTTTGTTGCCACCGCTTTCACCGGCTGGTGCCGCGTTGCCTCCGCTACCGCTGCCGCCGCCGCAGGCCGCAAGACTAAGCGTAAGAGCGCCTGCAAGAACCAAGGCTGAAATTCTCTTGACCATGTGGTTACCCCCTAATATTGGTAAAAAATTCGACAGATCGCACTTTCGAAAGTTCCATCTAAATTTTTCGTAAAATTCGCTTATAATCAGCGTATTTCGCTAGAATATTCCGAAAGCGGTTTCGTCAAGACACATTATTACACCAAACATCCTGTTTGTAAAGAGAATTTTTTTAGGGATCCGGAAGGCCGGGAAGCCGCTTACTCCCTTGATGCTGCAAAAGCTCTCCTTCTTATCGGGATCCTGTTGGGGCGCAGGGTTTCTCCCCTCCTGTCCGACATTTTTCATTGACTTGATGAAGGTGAAGAATGTAAACTTATTTTACGAAAGTCATTTTCGTGGTTTCGAAACCCACAGAAAACGACAGTGTTGAGAAATCGTTTTAAACGAAGGAGGCATTATTTTGCCGGTCAATATTAAAACGATTGCGGAAATGGCGGGCGTATCCGTATCCACCGTATCCAAAATCATTAATAACTATAGCGACATTTCCGAAGAAACCAAGGCGAAAGTCCTCGAAATTATGAAGCAAACCGGTTATGTACCTTCCAATTCGGCGAAAACACTGGCCACCAAGAAATCCAATCTGATCGGGGTCATTTTCGCTGGGAAATTGAACATCGACTTTACACACCCTTTCTTTGTTGAGGTGCTAAACGCTTTTAAAAAGCAGATGGGCTTTTTGGGCTACGATCTTCTGTTTTTCTCGAATGAGAAGTCCCATGCGATCGATGGCGATTATTTGGCCAGATGCCGCCACTTTAACGTAGACGGTTGTATCATCGTGACCGGCCAACAGGTCGAGCCGTCCATCAGCGAACTGGATCACAGCGAAATCCCTTGCATCGGCGTTGATATCGAACTGAAGGGCAAAAGTTCCGGCTATATTATGTCCGACAATTACAAGATGTCATATAAAGTTGTCGAACACTTCTATCTGCAAGGCTATCGGGACCTTGGCTACATCGGAAGCACCCTGGAATCGGATATCTCGAATATGCGGGAAAAAGGCTACAAGGACGCGATCGAAAGCTTCGGGCTTCCGATCACCGAGAACTGGTTTGTTAACGGGGAGAACTTTTTCGAGGAGAGCGGCTATGAGGCCGTAAGTCGAATGATTGACGCGGGCGGCAACCTGCCGCGAGCGATTTTTGCGGCCTCGGATCTGCTGGCTATCGGCGCGATGCGGGCTCTGAAGGAACATGGGTACCGGATTCCCGAGGACATCGCCATCATCGGCTGCGATGATATCGAAGCCTGCAAATACACGAGCCCGGCCCTTTCCACGATCCGTCAGAACAAGGACAAAATCGGTCGTCTGGCCGCTTCCCTGCTGTACGACCTCATCAATTCCCAGTCCGAGACAAGCAACGTCGTGGTGGAACCGGAATTGGTCATTCGCGAGTCCTGCGGCAGTAAGGTGACCGTTTAAGCGCAAAAAAATAACGGCTGGAGAGGAACCTCGGTTCCCCGTCCAGCCGTTTGTTTGTTATTCTTACAGATCGTAGTAAAGACCGAATTCGTAAGGATGAACCCGGATCGCCACAGATCTTGCCTCAGCGCGCTTCAGTTCGATGAAGTTATCGATGAATGCTTTCGTAAATACGCCGCCTTCGGTCAGGAACTCGTAGTCGTTCTCAAGAGCGCTGAGCGCCTCGTCCAAAGACCCCGGAACGCTGCGGATCTCGGCTTTTTCCGCATTCGAAAGCTCATAAATGTTCTTGTCGAAAGGACCGTAGCCTTCTTTTCTCGGATCGATCTTGCGCTTGATCCCGTCGAGTCCGGCCATCAGCATGGCCGAGAAGGCCAGGTATGGATTCGCCGTCGAGTCCGGCGTGCGGAATTCGATCCGGCAGCCTTTCGGCGTTACCGCCGCAACCGGAATCCGGACAGCCGCCGAGCGGTTTCCTTTGGAATAAACCAGGTTCACCGGAGCTTCATAGCCCGGAACCAGGCGTTTGAAGGAGTTCGTGCTCGGGTTCGTGAACGCGATCAAAGCGGGGGCGTGATAGAGAATCCCGCCGATATAGTGCAGCGCCGTTTCGCTCAGGTTGGCGTATGCGCCTTTTTCGTAGAACAAAGGAGTGTCTCCGTTAAAGATCGATTGGTGCACGTGCATCCCGCTGCCGTTGTCGCCAAATAGCGGCTTCGGCATGAAAGTAGCGGTTTTGCCGAACTGGATCGCCGTGTTGTGCACGATGTATTTGTAAACCATCAGGTTGTCGGCAGTTTTTAACAAAGTATCGAAACGGAAGTTAATTTCCGCCTGGCCGGCCGTAGCCACTTCGTGGTGGTGGCGTTCCACGCGGAGGCCCGCCTCTTCCAGAAGCCGGCACATTTCGCTGCGGATGTCCTGCTGCTTGTCAGCCGGAGCTACCGGCACGTAACCGCCTTTAACCGGAATCTTGTAACCCAGGTTGCCGCCTTCCTCACCGCGCCCCGTATTCCAGGCCGCTTCTTCCGAGTCTACGGAATAATACGTTTTGTTCATTCCGCTCTCATAGCGCACGTCGTCGAAAATAAAGAACTCGGACTCGGGAGCGAAGAAAGCCGCCGTTCCCACACCGCTCTCTTTCAAATACTCTTCGGCACGAACCGCGATGCTGCGCGGATCTCTTTCGTATCTTTCACCGTCAGGGGTGTAAATGTCGCAAAATACGTTCAATGTCGGATGCGCCGTGAACGGATCCACAAAAACTGCGCCATGGTCCGGCATCATGACCATATCGGACTCTTCGATTCCGCGGAACCCTGGAATGGAAGATCCGTCGAAAGCGACGCCATTGATAAACGTGTTCTCGTCAACTTCCTTTGCCGGCAGGGTAATATGATGCGCGCGGCCGGACAAGTCAACAAAACGAAAATCGACCCACTCAATTTGCTTTTCCTGAATTGTTTTCATAACCAATTCTGCTGACATAATGACTTCCTCCCCAAATCACGAACATTAAAACACTTAATGTTGTTTAACGTTCATCCTTTATATTTAGTCTGTCGTCATTATAGAACTGACACGTCTTGTCGTCAATAGCTATGTAAGGTATTTTTATATCCCATGTAAGCTATTATTACACTAAGTACAAATTAATCGACAAAAAGTATAAAAGCCCTCCCGTAATAAGCACGGGAGAGCTTTGAACTGGGGGGGGATAAGCAAGTTTTTCCTTACCGTTGCAGGGCTGCTTTCGGCGTGTCGAACCGTTTGCCGACCAGCGGGGCGAGCTTCTCCAGATCCTGCAGCAAGGCCGCAAACTGATCCGGGAACAACGACTGCACCCCGTCTCCCGTCATCGAATTATCGGGATCCGTATGCATTTCGATGATGAGCCCATCCGCTCCGGCAGCCACCGATGCTTTGGTCATCGGCTCCACCAGCTCACGTCGTCCGGTTCCGTGACTTGGATCGGAGATGACCGGCAGATGGCTAAGGCCCTGCAATACCGGAATCGCCGACAAATCGAGCGTGTTCCGCGTGTAGGTTTCAAACGTGCGGATCCCGCGCTCGCACAGCATAACGTTCGGGTTGCCGCCGGCCAAAATGTACTCGGCGGCGTTCAAGAACTCGTCGTACGTGGCGCTGAAGCCGCGTTTCAGCAGCACCGGTTTGCCGCAAGTGCCGAGCTTGCGCAGCAAATCGAAGTTTTGCATATTCCGGGTCCCGACCTGCAAAATATCGGCATACTCGGCACACACGTCGACGTATTCCGGCGTCATGACCTCCGTGATCGTCAGAAGGCCATGCTTCTTGCCGGCCTCGGCCATCATGACAAGACCTTCCACGCCGATGCCCTGGAAGCTGTAAGGACCCGTGCGCGGTTTAAACGCCCCCCCGCGGAGCACCTGGCCGCCAGCCGCTTTAACGAGGCCGGCGATTTCATCGATTTGCTCGGGAGATTCCACCGCGCAAGGCCCGCCCATGATCACGAGATCGCCGCCGCCGATCTGCACGTCACCGATCTGGATGACCGTATTTTCCGGGTGAAAGTCACGGCTGGCCAATTTGTAGGATTTCGATATTTTAATGACATTTTCCACGTCTTTCATTTGACGAAGGTGTTCGGCCAATTTCGGTTCAATCGCCCCGATGAGTCCGATAACGGTACGGTCCTTGCCGCGCGAGACATGCGTCTGCAGTCCTTCCTTCTCGATAACGGCGATAATTTCCTGCACCCGCTCCTCGGGCGTTTGATTGGACGTAATTACGATCATGAATGATTCATCCTTTCTTTATTAAACGGCGTTCGGCACTATCGCACTTAAACGCTTGTTCGCTTTTAAGCTTTTATCCATTAAAGCAACTATACCCGATAGCTCCCTGCACGTCAACCTTTTCTTTTAGCCAAGAGCTCGTGTGGCGTCTTTCGAAGATTATTTTTTTAACGGATTGGTCTTTTTGATTGCGGGTGGGGCTTTGTACATGGAGCGCGTCAATGAACGGATTGTAAGGAAGCCGTGGTGGTTGCGGATCGGAACCCGCTGCGCCATTCTAATGCTGGGCATATTGGCGGCGTTTGTAATGCCCCTCATTTACGCTTTGTTCCAGGGGTGATCGAAAGCGGGCCGTAGCCACCCTGTTTCTTTATGTATGGTTCTAACTAAAGGGAATTCTTCCCGGTATTTTGGTGCTTGTTCGACCGCAAAAGGTACTTAGCTGGAAAACCTCCTGTTATTTAGCCTGAAATAGAGTATATCGGCCATAGGGCCGCGAATTAGATGGAGCTTTTCCAGCTAAATCAGACTCCAGGGCCAAGAGTGCTGCATTAACAGGAGGTTTTCCCGTTAATTAATGTGTAGACTCCGCCGGTGGCGCTTTATTCTTTACCTAACCCTTATATAAATGTAAAATAGGAGGCCGAAGTGACTTCGGACCTCCTATTCAACGGCTATCTAAGACCTTATCTCCCTACAAATTCCTGCGCCCAATACCCGTTATAGTATCCGACGCCAATCAGCGTAAAGTTGGGGCTCAAAATGTTGGCGCGGTGCCCTTCACTGTTCATCCAGGCCTTTACGACTTCAGTCGGCGTTTTTTGGCCCATGGCGATGTTTTCCCCCGCGTAACGGTAACTGATGCCAAACTGCTTCATCATGTCAAACGGCGATCCGTACGTTGGCGACGTATGGCTGAAATAGTTGCCCTGGCTCATGTCCTGGGCTTTGGCCAAAGCCATCTTGTTCAAAGCGGCATCTCCGGACAGCGGCTTCAGGCCTTGTTTCGCCCGTTCCTGGTTGACCAGGGTGATCACCTGAGTGGCGAATTGGGACTTGTCCGCAGCCGTTCCGGTTTGATTCTGCGCCGGCTCTGTCGGCTTGACCGATGGAGTCTGCTCAATCGGCTTAGAAGGCTGGGCTGGCTGAACCGGATTGGCCGGTTGTGCCGGTGCAGGTGTAGTCGAAGGTTGCTTATAAAATTCAATCCAAGGAATGGTATTAAAGTACGTTTTCCATGTCGTTGTATTCTTTACGGTATATGTGCTGTAGGATTGAGCCGAAGCTCCGTTAGGCAGGATTAGAGCCGCGGCGAGGACAGCCGTCAATCCTCCGGCCATCCATAACTTGTTCTTCCGGTTTGATTTCATCATGTCATCTCCTCTGAAGTCATTTGGTTACATTTTTGTAACCACTCTAAAAGGAGTATAACAGATTTTTTGCCCGGAAGGACCCCGCAAAACTTGGAAATGAAGCTCGATGACGCTAAGCCGGCTTGCTTAAGGTTTCGTCTTTACGCCTTCCTTTACTGGAGGCAACAGCTTCTGCATATTGACGGTACGAACGATCTCCCAGGTCGCAGGATCCGCGGGGTCATATTGCTCAAGGTAAGCGATGACTTCCTTCGTAATCGGCGTCGGCGTCGAAGCGCCGGATGTCACGGCTACTTTGCCCACCCCTTGCAGCCATTCGGTATCCAGTTCGGTAATATCCGCAATCCGGTAAGCTTTCACCCCGGCGATTTCCTCGGAAACCTGGGCCAGCCGATTGGAATTGTTGCTTCGCGGGTCGCCGACCACAATGACCAGATCCGCCTGTCCCGCTTGCTCTGCCACCGCTTCCTGACGGACCTGGGTGGCGAGGCAAATTTCATTATGGACCTCGGCCCCCGGAAATTTCTCGAGCAGCTTTTTCATAATATGCTTGATATCCCATTGGCTCATCGTGGTCTGATTCGTAATGACGATGCGTTCCGCGGAAACTTGCAGACCGGCGATTTCCTCTTCCTTCTCGATTAGATGCACCTTCCCCGGCGCCACGCCGACGGCGCCTTCCGGCTCGGGATGCCCTTTCTTGCCGATATAGATGACCTCGTATCCGTCCGCAACCTTCTCTTCGATCAGCACATGCGTCTTGGTGACGTCCGGGCAGGTCGCATCCACTGTCGTCAGGCCTTTGTCCCGGGCCAGTTTCCGCACTTCCGGCGACACGCCGTGAGCGGTAAAAATAACCGTTCCCTTCTCCACTTGCTGCAAAATGTCCATCCGGTTCGGGCCGTCCAGGGTGATGATCCCTTCGTCCTCAAACGAGTGGGTGACATGACTGTTGTGCACAATCATGCCGAGTATATAAATCGGTCGCGGCAAATCGAGGTTTTTGGCCGCCTGCCGGGCCAGCACCATCGCATCGACCACTCCGTAACAGTAACCGCGCGGCGATATCTTAATGACTTCCATCCTTTGCTCTCCCTGCTTTCTGTTCCCGGTTTTTCTTGCTCATAGGGAATCCCTTTTATTATAGCCTATTCGGGAAGCGCATTAAAGACGGCGGGAAGCCAGATCACAAACGTGGTGCCTTCGCCCCGCTTCGTCATTACCTCGACCGAGCCATGATGTTCGTCAATAATCCATTTGGCGATCGACAGCCCCAATCCGGTACCCGGTGTCACGCCGCGGGAGGGATCCGCCCGGTAGAATCGTTCGAAAATCAGCGGAACCTCGCCGCGGTCCATACCGATGCCCGTATCGGCAATCCGGATACCCACCTGGTCGCCCGCCCGAACCGCATCCAGCTTGACGCTTCCCTCAGGGGTGTATTTAAAGGCATTCTCAATAAAAATAAACAGCATCTGCTGCAGATAGTCCTTACTTCCCCGGACACTTGCCCCTTCGATCGCTTCCAGGTCGCCCTGGAGCCAAACGGCTTTGCGCGGTAAAAACTGAGCGCGGCGAATCACCTCTTCCACCAGCGGGCGCAACGGGAGCGGTTCCATCTCGATCGTCTGTCCCGCATCGGCCCGGGCCAGGGACAGCATGTCATTCACCAGCCGGCTCATCCGCTGGGATTCATCCGCGATATCGCTGACCGCCTCCAGGGATAATTTCTGCAGCAACTCCTCATCCATCCCCGGCTGCCCCGTCTCTTCGGAGGAGGACCAAACCTTCTTCAGCAGATCGACATTGCCGCGGATCGTCGTAAGCGGGGTCCGCAGCTCGTGAGACGCATCGGAGACAAATCTGCGCTGTGCCGAATAAGCTTCGCTCAGTTCATTGTAAAAACCTTCGGTACGGGCAAGCATACGGTTCACCGTGCCGATCAAACGGCCGATTTCATCGTTTGGCCCGTCGTAATCGATCCTGACGCTGAGATCGTTGCCGGTTTGGATCCCGTTGGCCGCCTCAATCACTTTACTGATCGGAGCCATAGATTTTCGGGCAAGGAACAAGCCCAAAGTGCTGGCGACCACAAGCGTGATAAAGGAACCAAATAAAAGAACCGTCTTCATTTGAGCCAGCATCCGATTTTCCGCCGTCGTGTCGGCCCCAAGCTGCAGCAAGCCGATGATCGTATTTTCATAATAGACCGGACGCTCGTAGAGAATATAAGATTTGCCGTTTAAAGTGATGCTTTGAAAAGCGTCCTTCTCGCCGACGTCCTGCAGGCCGGGGACGGGAAAGGAAATCCCCCGCTCCTGCAGGCCTGGCGAGAGGCGCTTCACACCCATGACATAGTTGTTCAATTGCCAGAATATCCGCGCATCCTCCAGTCGGATCGCCTGGCTCCGGTTCAACTGGAGGTCCCATCCTTGGGAGAGGGTCACATTTTGGGAACTGAGGATTTGATCCGCCTGGTCATCGACTTTTTTCCGAACCTCACTAAAAGTGTTGTACCCTACAATATAGTAAATCAAGGTGCCGAACAAGATTAGCGTGATGGCCAAAATACCGGTATACCAAGCTGTCAGCCGCCACCGTATCGACATTTCTAGGACTCTCCCCTCAAGATGTATCCGGCGCCGCGGATCGTCTGAATGATCCTTTTCCCGCCGTGCTCCTCCGTTTTTTGCCTGAGCATGGCGATATAAACCTCCAGTACATTGGACTCGCCGCTGTAATCGTATCCCCAGATTTTATCCATGATCATATCCCGGGTCAGCAGCCGTTTCGGATTCTGCATAAACAGATGCAGCAAATCGAACTCCTTCGCCGTCAATTCCAAACGCTGTCCGGACCGAAGGACCTCGCGGGAATCCATGTCCATCACGATGTCTTCGAATACAAGGCGATGCTCCGCCGTATCGCCCGTCGGTTCTCTCCGTCTGAGCAACGCGCGTACCCGCGCTAGCAGTTCCTCCAGCGCAAAAGGCTTGACCAAGTAATCGTCCGCCCCCGTATCGAGGCCCTTGACGCGGTTCTCGACCTCATCTTTGGCGGTAAGCATCAGGACGGGAACACTGCTCCCCCCTTCCCTCAGCCGCCGGCAAACCTCAAACCCGTCGATTTGCGGCATCATAACGTCCAATATGATCAAATCGGGATCCGCCGACATCACCATTGACAGTCCTTCCGCTCCGTTTCGCGCCGTATGCACGTCATAGCCTTCAAAAGCGAGGCCCCGCCGCAGCATGGACGTGATTTTTTCATCGTCATCTATGACCAGAATCGAGGATCTCAACAATCATCTCTCCTTTAATAATAAGGCTCTACCATCTCCATTTTAGCAAAAAAACGTCCCGCCTTGCCGACCGCCTGCGATTCCTTTTCACGTATTTTAAAAAGACGGCCGGGACAAGCCCTGCCGCCTTGAAGTTGTTCGTAAAATCTTTCGTTTCGGTTACTCGATATTGGCAAATTCATTTTTATCGCCGATCTTGATTTTCAAGTCGATCTTCTTGCCGTTGCGGATCACATGGAACGTGACCTCATTGCCGACTTTTTGTTTCTGGATATACTCGATTAGCCCCTCTTTAGTGGCAAAGTTATTCCCGTCCGCACCGGTGATAATGTCATAGGGACGAAGGTCTGCGTTATAGGCCGGAGATTTAAACACGATGTCGGAAACGACCGAGCCTTCCTTCACATCGGTTCCCATCTGTTTGGCCACCTCATCAGTCACGGTCATCAAGGTCGCGCCGATAAACGGCACCGGTTTTTGCGGGATCTTCTCATTGTTCTTCAGCTTGTCGAGCACTTCCGTGATCGTGCTGGTCGGAATCGCGAAACCGATCCCTTGGGCGTCCGAGCTAACGGCCACGTTAATGCCGATAACTTCACCGTTCAGGTTCAACAACGGCCCGCCGGAGTTCCCCGGGTTAATCGAAGCGTCGGTTTGCAGCAAATGCTCGTATTCCCGATCCTTCTCTCCGTTTTCGCCCGCAATCGTGATGCCGCGTTCCTTCGAGCTAAGCACGCCGGCCGTAACCGTATGATCGAAGCCCTGCGGGTTCCCGATAGCGACCAGCCATTCGCCAACCTGCGTGTTGTCGGAATTGCCCAGCGGGATCGAAGGGAAGTTGCCGTTCCCTTCAATTTTCAGCACGGCAAGGTCCAACTCATAGCTCGTTCCCAGTACCTTTGCTTCGTAAGGCTTCTCCGTGTCCTGAACCGTGACCTGTACCACATCGGCGTTATGCACGACATGCTCATTGGTCAGAATATATCCCGTTTTATCGAAGATAAAGCCGGAACCGATCCCCGTCGGAACGAGTTGATCCGAGCCGGAGGAGGAGCCTCCGTTACCGGAACCCTCCGATCCGCCGTAAACATCGTCCCCGAAGAAATAACGGTAGAACGGATCGCTGCTGTACGGATTGCTGCGCGTACCCTGCTTGCTGGATTTAACCAGGGTTTCGATTTTAACAACCGCGGGCCCCGCCTGCTTGACCACATTCGTAACCTCGCCCTGATCAGTGATCGGATAGAGCGCCTGCGTCGCCTTCGGAGAGGAAGAGTCGCTATTGGCCGCTCCCTGCACCGAATTGCCTCCGGAGGAATTGACCTGTGCGGAGGCGGTCGTCGTAGGCGCGCCCGGCGTAAACAGGTTCTGGCGATCCGCAAACACCATGGCTCCCGTAATAATCAGCATTCCCGCCAAAGCGCCGGCGATCACCAATTTAAATGACGAGCGCTTTGAGGGCTTGTTAAACTGCCAGTTTCCCGTGTTTTTTGCGGCTGAGGCGGATGCCGTTTTTCCGTCCCCGTTCGATCCGCCGCTGAGGGAACCTCCGGTGACTTGGCTCATTTCGTAAACATTCGGCATCGGCTTGACCGGTTCCGGACCGGTAATCTCCACTTCTTCCGGCTGGCGGCGCAGCTCGCCTGTGTATCCGCCGTTCTCTCCATTTTTCCCATAAGATTGAAATGGGCCGTACGCATAGTAGTAGGTTGATCCCGAATTCTCTGTCGGTCCGCCGTACGAATCCGCGCTTTGGTCTTTATGATGTTCTTTGTGGTTTGAACCGCTCCCGCCGTCCCCTCCGAAAGATTGATTTTGTTTGTATTTTTCCTCATCCATGATGTTAACCCTCCTTCCCCTGATATTCAGGGGTTCTCTTGTTTTCTTGTCTTTATTTTGTACTATTAACCTTAAGCGTACATTAAAAACAATTAAAAAGGAGATAAAAGCGATAGAGTAAGGGAACACGAAGAAAATGAGGAAGGACTAATGGGTTACCCAGCCTTGCCTGTGGGCGTAAATCGCGAGCTGCGTCCGGTCTTCAAGCTCGCACTTCATTAACAGGTTGCTGACATGCGTTTTCACCGTTTTGATGCTGATATGAAGCTCTTCGGCGATATCTTTATTCGTCTTGCCTTCCGCGATCAGGAGGAGCACCTCTTTCTCCCGTTCAGTCAGTCCGGAATCATCCCCTTGTACGGAACGCTGGCGCAGGCCCCGCGTCAAAGCCTGGGCAACATCCCCGGTCATCACCGGCATCCCCCGATACGCTCCTTGAAGCGCGTAAATCAGTTCCTCCGCGGAAACGGTCTTGAGCACGTAGCTGACCGCACCCGCTTCCACGGCCTGAACCACGAGCTCATCTTCGAGAAAACTGGTCAAAATGACGATCTTCATTTGGGGAAACCGGCTTAGCACCGCTTTTGTGGCTTCCGCTCCATTCATCACCGGCATCATCAAATCCATCAAAATGATGTCGGGGTGATGCTCCCCCCGCTGAAGCAATTCCAACGCCTCCTGCCCGTTTCCGGATTCGGCGATTACCTCGAATCCCGGATCCAGCATCAGATACGTTTTTAATCCCATCCGGACCATGTCATGGTCATCCACGATCATCACTTTGATCTTTTCGCTCATTTCCGTTCTCCCCTTTAGCGTTCTCAAACTTTGGTATATGTACCCGTATCGTCGTCCCCGCACCCGGCTTGCTGATAATTTCGACTTGGCCTCCCAGCTTCTCGGCCCGTTCCCTCATCGTTGTCAGTCCATAGGAGCCCTGTTTTTGCGAGGTGCCGCTGAAGCCCTGACCATCGTCGCTTATGCTGAGAACAACCTGCCTTGGCCCTTCCCGGAGCGAGAGGCTAACGAGGTTGGCCCCCGCATGCTTGACGATGTTCGCCATAGCCTCCTGGATGATCAGAAACAGCTGATGCTCCTTCGCTTCCGATAGGTCGCCCTGCAAGTCCATGTCTTTCATGCCCTTCAGCCCGTTCTGCCGGCAGTAATCCGGGAACCAGGCGTCCAACGCCTCCGAGAGCGTCTTGCCGACAAGCTCCATCGGGCGCAGTTGGGCGATCAGCGCGCGCATTTGCTTCTGGGCGGTGTTCGACATCTGGATTAACTGATCCATGACGGCCTGAGCCTGCTGCTCGTTATTTTCCAGCACCTTCGGGAGCGAAGAAGCGGCCATGTGAATGGCAAAAAGCTGCTGGCTGACCGTATCGTGCAAGTCCCGGGCCAACCGCCGCCGTTCTTCCAACACCGCTCTCTCCGCCGCCTGCTCCTTCTCAATCACTTCCTGCTCGCCAAACTGCTGCAGCAATTGCAGCTTCTTTTCCATCGCGTTCGTCATGTTGTTAAATTCATGGTAGACGCCGGCGAATGTCTGGTCGACTGTCTCCGGCATGCGTACGGACAGATTGCCTTTTGCCACTTGCAGCATATTTAAGTGCAGCAGGTCGATCCGGCCCTGGATGCGCCGTCCGGCGATATAACCGATAATGAGCGTCAAAACGACGACACCCGCCATGTCATAAAGCCAAAACCGGGGATCAAGGACCACGATGACCCCGGTTACGGTACCGACATAGTGGACCATCGCCGCCAAGCTGCCCGTTATCAGGAAAAAGAGCAGCAGTTCCCATTTTGTATTTTTTAAAATTCGCTGTACGATCATTGCGCTATCCCACCATATTCACTTTCACGTCGCCGATGAATACGCTGACCACGAGCTTGACGCGCTTGCTGGCCTCGCCGTAATGCGGCGAATGCACCTGCACATTGGTCATAAACCCTCCCCGCTTCTCGTTCAGCACCTTCAAATCACCGATAAAAGCGCTGGAATTCGCGGTAATTCCGATATCCATATCCTCGGGAATGAACACCTTGACGTCCCCGATAAAGGCCGATACGTTGATTTTCGTTTCCCCGTAAGGAATTTGCGCTTTGGTCAAATCGATAACCGTATCGCCGATAAAATGGGAAATATTCGTCGGATGCAGTTCAAAATAATCCTGTCCCAGATGAACGTCGCCGATAAAGCCAGACTTGTTGATCTTTTCCCGTTTGCCGGAAGCAGCTCCCGTTCCCATGCCATAGGAGTTGTAATTGTAGTCGTAATCGTGCTTGTTGCTATGCTTTGAATTCGGTTTTGTTTTCGATTTCGTTTCTTTCGGCTGGTCCTTCTCTTCCATATCGCCAAAGATCGAATCCAGCGGGGACTCCATTTCCGGAATATAGTCGTCATGAAGCGGCGGTACGGGCGGTCTGGGCGGCGCAGGCGGCGGAAAATCCGGGTTTCGATCCTTCGCTTCGCTCCTCGGCTTAAACAAAACCGCAATCCCGCCGATAATCAGGGCGATCGGGAAGAAAAACTTGAAGAAATCGCCCGGCGACAAATAGATCAGTCCTATATTTCGCGCCAGGAAATAACCGCCGATCGCGATCAGAATTCCGCTTCCGATCAGGCTGGAACCCCTCCAACCGCCATTGGACAGTTGGGCAAGCCCGCCCAGAATCAAAAATACCGGCCAATAGGTCGCAAACAAATAGCCCAAACTCAGATCTGTAATTCCCAACTGATTCAATAAAAACAAGGCTCCGATCCCGATCAAGACCAATCCACCGATCAGCCTTCCGCCTAATCCGCTACGCATTTGCAGTTCCCTCCAATTGTTCTTTCGCTGAATGATTTAAATTCAGTTTACCTTAAACAAGGAATGGACAACAGCGCCGCGGGTTGGAAATGAGCCTCGGTCCCGGGACCGAGGGGCTCCCATTTCTATCCAGTCACAGCGGACATAAAAGAGGCTGTCCCTTTTAGTAGATTCCTACCTCGGGGACAGCCTCGCGCTTCTTTATTGTTGATTTTGTTGTCCGGCAGTCGGGTTAGTTACGGCATTACGGGAAGCTTTTGCTTTTTGGGCAACCGTAGCCATTGATTCTTCAGCGAACTCTTCATTGTACTTCTCGTTTGGTGTTTTATAACCAGGAGAAGCCGCTTTATTTTTTTGATTTGGCATGAGATTCACCTCCCTTTGCATAACACGCACTCACGTACGTTTTCCGGCAGCGAGCTGTACGCTTTACCGCCTTACCTATTATGCTTCCGGGCAGGTTCAAATATGCGAATAATCAAATCGCCTGATCCCATACATTTTCAGGAATTTCTTTGCTGACTTCCATCGCTTTACCCAGCTTGCTTAGCATCGCTTCCGTCAGCTTGCCGTCCCCTTTCCGGATCACCTGGACCTCCACTTCCTTCTTGCCCCATTCCTTAAAGACCTGCTTGGTCGTCGCAAAATAAAGGTCGATCTTGTTGCCTTTAATCGCGGAACCCTTGTCCGCCACAACCCCGTAACCGTAGCCCGGGATATAAAGAATGGTGCCGAGCGGAAAAACTTTCAGGTCCGCGGCGATCGTCGAGACGGTATCTTTGTCCCGGCGCACCTTTACACCGGAATAAGTAATTCCGTATTGCGGATGGCTCGGATGCTTCCCGGTGGATTCATAGCCGGCCGTATAACCTGTTGCCATAACTTTTACCGTTTTTGCGGTTTTTCTGGCTGCCTTGGGTTCATCCTGCTTTGTTGATTGTTTCTGAACGAACAGACTCCCCCGGGAATGGGGCAAGCCAGAACGTTCAAGTATCCGGAGATGAAGCTGATATTCCCGGAGCAAATAATGTTCATATTGAATCGTGGCTGTTTGCACAGCTTTGGCATAAGTTTTGCTATCAGCGGCTAATCCTTGGCTGAAGAGAACCAAAACTAAAATTATGACTGTGGTCCTCCGCCACAATATAAATCGGCGCATATGAAAACCTCCCCCTTATTTCGAAGGGTTTCCACATGCGCCGCAGTTTATACATATTTCTGAGTTATCAAACCGAAAAGGATTAATCTTAAACTCGTTATATCTTGTGGTTGCGAATTTCGTCTTGGAGAAGAGCGAGTACCTCTTCCACCGATTTTGCGCCCAAATCGCCTTCCCCGCGCTTGCGGATCGACACGCTGCCGCTGTTCTGCTCATTCTCGCCGACGACGAACATATAAGGGATTTTTTCAAGCTGGGCTTCGCGGATTTTATAGCCGAGCTTTTCGTTGCGCAAGTCGCTCTCCGTCCGGATTCCTCCGGCCCGCAGCTTGTCTTCCACCTTGCGTGCATACTCTTCGAAAGCGCCCGATACCGGGATGACCTTCGCTTGAATCGGGGACAGCCACAGCGGCAGATTCCCGGCGAAGTTCTCCAGCAGGAACGCGGAGAACCGCTCCATCGTTCCCAGAATCCCGCGATGCAGCACGACCGGACGGTGCTTCTGACCATCGTCGCCGACGTACTCGAGCTCGAAGCGCTCCGGCAGCAGGAAGTCGATTTGTACGGTGGAAAGGGTCTCTTCTTTGCCGAGCGCCGTCTTGACCTGCACGTCCAGCTTAGGACCATAGAACGCGGCCTCGCCTTCCGCCTCGAAGAACGGCAGCCCCGCTTCCTCCACGACTTCGCGGAGCATGCCCTGCGCCGTGTTCCACATCTCGTCGTTCGGGAAGTATTTCTCCGTATCCTGCGGATCCCGGTAAGACAAGCGGAAACGGTATTCCTCGATGCCGAAATCGCGGTACACCTGGCTGATCAAATCCAGCACCCGCTTGAACTCATCCTTGATTTGGTCCAGACGGCAGAAAATATGGGCATCGTTCAGCGTCATGGAACGAACGCGGTGCAGGCCGGTCAATGCGCCCGACATTTCGTAACGGTGCTGCATGCCGAGTTCGGCGATCCGGATCGGCAGATCGCGGTAGCTGCGCAGGTCGCTTTTGTACACCATCATGTGGTGAGGACAGTTCATCGGACGAAGGACAAATTCCTCAACATCAATTGCCATCACCGGGAACATGTCTTCCTGGTAGTGCTCCCAGTGGCCCGACGTTTTGTAAAGGTCCACGTTGCCGAGCACAGGAGTGTACACATGCTGATACCCCAGACGTTCCTCGATATCGACGATGTAACGCTCCAGCGTACGGCGCAGCGTAGCGCCTTTGGGCAGCCAGATCGGCAGCCCTTGTCCGACCAGATTGTTGAAGGTGAAGATGTTCAACTCTTTTCCCAGCTTACGGTGGTCGCGTTTCTTCGCTTCCTCCAGCATAAGCAGATGGTGATCCAGCTCGGCCTTTTTGACGAATGCCGTACCGTAAATCCGCTGCAGCATTTTGTTGTTGCTGTTTCCGCGCCAGTAAGCGCCAGCTACGCTCAACAGCTTAAACACCTTGATTTTGCCGGTGGAAGGAACATGCGGTCCGCGGCAAAGATCAAAAAACTCGCCTTGGTCATAGATCGAAATAACGCTGTCCTCCGGCAAATCGCGGATCAATTCCAACTTGTACGGATCGCCCAGCTCGGTAAAAATCGCCACCGCTTCTTCACGGCCGACCTCGCGGCGGGTAATCGGCAGATTCTCCCCGATAATCCGCTCCATTTCCTTCTCGATCTTCTGCAGATCTTCGGGATTCAGCGGATGCTCCAGATCCATATCGTAATAGAAGCCGTCTTCGATCACCGGTCCGATACCGAGTTTAACTTCCTTACCGCCAAACAGCCGTTTGACCGCCTGCGCCATCAAGTGCGCCGTACTGTGGCGCATAATCTCCAGCCCATCCTTGGAATCGAGCGTGATGATTTCCACCTTAGCCCCGTTGTTCAGTTTGGTGTTCAGGTCTACCGCCTTGCCGTCGATTTTGCCGGCCACAGCGTTTTTGCGCAGGCCGCTGCTGATCGAAGCCGCCACATCCTCCAGCGTGCTTCCTTCCGCATATTCCCGGACGGAACCGTCCGGGAGCGATATTTGGATTGCCATACCATTTCCTCCTTGATCAAAATATGTGCTTGGGCAACAAAAAAAGCCCGTCCCGGAAAGGGACGAGCGTTCATTTACCCGTGGTTCCACCCTTATTCAGCCATCTGCATCTGATCAAAAATGGCCCTTAATAAGCATTTTGTAACGGAAATGACCCGGTGATTCCTAATGCTGCCGCAAAAAACGGCAGGTTCAAAACCACAGCTGCAAAGGGGTAAACCAAAACCGGAGCACAAGGGAATTTCAGCCGGGTTCCCTCTCTCTGGATATGTCCTTTTGTTTCGGCTCATGTCTTTGTCAACGCTATTGTGGTAATTCTTGATATGCAAAAACAGTCACATTAATCATGTGTAATTATAAGCCTTCCCCCTTGGAATCGTCAAGAACCCGATGTTCCCTGGTCCCGCGGCCTGGATTCCTTGCGAAGTGAACGGCAGTGGACGCATTGAAGACAGAGCTGCACCCGATCTCCGAAAATCCGGGAAATCGTGGCTATAATCTGGGCGTCCGGATGAGAGGTGTGAATGTGAATCCGCTGCGGGGACAAAGAGATTAAAGCGCTGACCACCATATCTTCCATCTCCATCTCCTGGTCCGCCATTTGCGCGATAACGTAGCCGACGGAGGGGGGCGTAATTTTGGCAAACTGCTCATTATAAATGCCGAACTCTTGCCCTTCCTTATGAATGAGATGAATGAGCGGAGTTAACGGCTCCTGAAAGTGAACAAAATATTGCAAAAGGTGGATAAACTCCTCATACTGCTGATCCAACAGATATTCTTCCATCGCCAGGTCCACCATTTCGCGCAGCTTGTCTTTGTAGCCTCTTAAGCGGAACTCGATAAAACCATCGATATCCAGATAATGCGCTTCTTCCAGGTAAAAAGTAAGGGCCCTCCGAATTTCATTCGTTCGGTGCCGTTTCGCCGCCCGATCCCCCTCCTCTTCGCCCGATAGCATTCTGGCGCAAAGTTCCATCACCGCCGCTTCCTCCTCGCGGGAGGAGAATCGATACAGCTTGGAGGCGATATCGCCGGCCAGTTCCGCTTCCTTGACTTCCACAATAAAACGGGAGATACCCCGGGCGAGATCGTCTTTAATTTGACACCGCAGTTCGTCCGTAGCCCGTTCTCCCTTCCCGGTGGCCGACAACACCATACGCATACCGGGTTCATCAGGGGGATAATAAGTCTTGATCCGGGCAGTCCCTTTATGTACCGCGCTCTCCTCATCGCAAATATAGTTCAGAAACCGTCGTTTCTGTTCTAAACTTCGGGTGGCCATGTGCAGCGAAAAAAAATCCATAAGTCCTCCCCCTTTCGTATCCTTCACAAAGTATATGGTGGGAAGGATACGGATATACAGGGGCGGACTTATGGAAAGATAGCCAAAGCTGCCAAAAGAAACAGCCTTTAATTCTGCATGATAAAATCGCGCTCGATGCTGGAATTTTGATCGAATACGCGCAAAATGTCGTACTTCGTATTCCGTTGGGCCGGCGTCTTCCCTGCGGAACGGATAATCGACAGAATCGACTCGATGTTCACCTTATGGGTCGCTCCCGCCGAGGAAACGACATTCTCCTCGATCATCGTACTGCCGAAATCATTGCAGCCGTACTGCAGCGACAGCTTCCCGACCTCAGGCCCCATCGTGACCCAGGAAGACTGCAGGTTCTTGATGTTATCCAGCACGATCCGGCTGATCGCCACCGTTTTCAGATAGGATTCCGGCGTTTGCCGCTCGGCCTTCAAATTCGTATTGTCCGGTTGGAACGTCCACGGGATAAAGGCCAGGAAGCCTTCGGATGGATATCCGTTTTGAATGCACTCGTCCTGAGCTTCACGGACACGCAGCAGGTGAAGGGCACGTTCTTCCATCGATTCGCCGAAACCGATCACCATCGTCGCCGTCGTATTCATCCCGATCTTATGAGCTGTCTGCATTACGTCCATCCAGTCCCGCCAGGAGCCTTTCAGGCGGCTGATTTTGCGCCGGGTGCGGTCGTCCAGGATTTCCGCTCCCCCGCCGGGCAGGGAATCCAGGCCGGCGGTATGGATTTCACGCAGTACTTCTTCCAGCGACAAGCCTTCCGACACTTCTTTCATTTTCATGATTTCCGCAGGAGAGAAGGAATGCATCGTGATATCCGGGAACCGTTCCTTGATCGCGCGAAGCAGATTGGTATAATAGCTGAACGGAAGATTCGGGTTCGTTCCGCCCTGCATCAGAATTTCGGTGCCGCCGACATCGATCGTTTCCTGAATTTTCTGGAAAATCGCTTCATCCGGCAAAACATAACCTTCCTCCGAACCCGGACGGCGATAAAACGCGCAAAACCGGCAGTACACATCGCAAACATTGGTGTAGTTTACGTTCCGCCCGATGACGAAGGTGGTAATGGGATCGGGATGCTTCCGCTCCATCAGGATGTTTGCGGCATGGCCTATTTTCTCTACTTCCTCCGACTCAAATAGTGCGATCGTATCTTCAAGATCCAGACGCTCGCCTTGTAGCGCCTTGTCTAAAATAGGGTTGATTGCAGTCATGATCACTGCCTCCTTAAAACTATAAATGCAAACCAAATTGCTGAAAATTTAAGATGATAGTTCAATCGTAACACAATCCGGGCAGAAAAACAGCACTCGATCTTGTACCCTTCCGCCATTTCGGGCGTTTCCCGGGTTGACAACACATGCAGAAATGGATATATTCACCACTATATTTACCACTTTAAATCCATGTGTTATGTGAAAATAAACGAAAACCGTCGGAGACACTTGCGTTCTCCGACGGTTTTCGTCATGTAAGGCCGCGGTCTAAAATCAGCTGTTCCGCAGGGCCTCATCCAAATCGGCGATCAGATCATCTATGTCTTCGAGGCCGACGGAGAAGCGGAGCAACCCGTCGGTAATTCCCCGTTCGAGCCGGACTTCCGGCGGCATGGACGCATGGGACATCATGGCAGGGTAAGAGAGAATGCTTTCGACGGCCCCGAGACTGACGGCGACGAGCGGGAGCTTTACCTGGCTAAGCACCCGTTTGGCCCGCTCGCCGGAACCCACATCGAAGGAAACGACAGCGCCGTATCCGGCGGACTGCTTTTCCTGGACCTCCCGGCCGGGATGATTCGGCAGGCCGGGGTAATATACGGCCGAGATATCTTGACGGCCGTCAAGCCAGTCCGCCAGCTTGCGGGCGCTGATTTCGCTATGCGCCATCCTTGCGCCCAGCGTTTTCATCCCCCGCATCAGCAGCCAGGACTCCTGGGCGCCAAGCACAGTGCCGAGGCCGTTCTGCACAAATTTCAGGCGGCTGGCCAACGCTTCGTCCCGGGCTACGGCCAGACCGGCCAGCACGTCGCTGTGTCCGCCGAGGAATTTGGTCGCACTGTGCAGCACGATGTCGACGGAAAGCTCGATCGGACGCTGATAGTACGGCGTCATAAATGTATTGTCCACGATGCTGATCAAATCGTGCTTCCGGGCCCATTCGGCCACCGCTCCGATATCGGTGATTTTCAGCGTAGGATTTGACGGCGTTTCCATGTATACTGCCTTCGTATTGGGCTGCAGCGCGGCCTTGACCGCATCCAGGTCCGTCATATCGACGAAGGTCGTCTCGATGTTCATCCGGCTTAAAATCTGGGTAAGCAGCCGGTATGTCCCCCCGTAAACATCCTCCGTCACGATGAGGTGGTCGCCGGCCGAAAACAGCATGAACGTCGAGGAAATGGCCGCCATTCCACTGGCGTAGGCAAAGCCGCCAACCCCGCCTTCCAGAACTGCGATATACTCCTCCAACGCCTGGCGGGTCGGATTACCCGACCGGCTGTAATCATGCGTCGGCGGATTAAAAATATCATGGTGGTGGAAGGTCGAAGCCTGGTAAATCGGCACGCTGGAGGCTCCGGTCGCCGAATCCACTTCGCTGCCGAAATGGATCAGCCGCGTATCGAATTTGTGAGGCCGCTTTTCTTCCCGGTTCCGCTCATTCATTTTGCGCCCCCCTCTTCCACTTCGCGGCGGGCCGCTTCCAAAGCCCGGCCCAGATCCTCGATCAAATCCGCAGGGTGCTCGATTCCGACCGAGAAGCGGAGCAGCCGGTCGTCCACCCCGACGGCATCGCGGATTTCCGCCGGAATATCGGCATGCGTCTGAACGGCCGGATAGGTCATCAGCGATTCCACACCGCCCAGGCTCTCGGCAAAAGCGATGAGCTCGAGGTTCCGCAATACCGGCTCCACGTAACGGGCATCGCTTACCTTAAAGGAGAAGATGCCCGTATTTCCGCTGGACTGCCGCTTCTGGATGTCATAGCCCGGATGATCGGGCAGACCGGGATGATACACCTCGGCGATTTGCGGATGCTGCAGCAAATACTCGGCGATAGCCAGCGCATTGCTCTCGTGGCGTTCCATCCGCAGTGCCAAGGTCTTCATGCCGCGCATAAGCTGATAGGAGTCGGAGGGGCTGAGCACCGCCCCGATCGAATTATGCAGAAAGGCGACTTCCTGGGAGAGTTCTTCGCCTTTGGTTACAATCAGTCCGGCCAGCACATCGTTATGGCCGCCCAGGTACTTCGTCGCGCTGTGTACAACGATGTCCGCGCCCAGTTCCAGCGGGCGTTGAAAATAAGGGGTCAACAGCGTATTGTCCACCACCGTAAGCAGCCCATGGCGCTTGGCCCACAGGCCCACGGCTTCAAGATCGGTCACCATCATCAGCGGGTTGGTCGGCGTCTCGATGAAAACGGCTTTGGTGTTCGGTTTTCGCACGCTTTCCAAGGCGTCCAGATCATTCGTATCGACATAGGAGGATGTAATTCCGAACCGGGAAAGGATCCGCTCAAGCAGCCGGTAAGTTCCGCCGTACAAGTCCAGTGATACGATCAGATGATCCCCTTGCGAGAACAGGCTGAACACCGTCTGCAGCGCCGCCATGCCCGAACTGCAGGCGAAGCCGGCATCTCCGCTTTCCAGCGCGGCCGCGGCCTCTTCCAACACGGTCCGCGTCGGGCTTTTGGTCCGCGAATAGTCAAACCCGGTACTCTGCCCCAGGCGGGGATGACGGAAGGCGGTCGCCTGATAGATCGGATAAGTGACCGCTCCCGTAACCGGCTCCTCGGTCGACCCGATCTGAGCCAGTCTGCTGTCCAAATGCCATTCTTTATTTTTTGCCACTGCGTACCCCTCCACTAATCAAATATGGTATATAAGTTCAGCCATTTCATCGATATCATACGGTGTTTCCTGATACACATAGTAGTTCAGCCAGTTGGAGAATAATAAGTTGGCATGCGCTTTCCAAGTCGATCTGGGGGTTTTGGCGGGATCATTGTTCGGATAATAGTTCACCGGGAGATCGATATCCAGCCCTTTGGCGGCGTCGCGATCGTACTCCCATTTCAGGGAACCCGCGTCATACTCCGAGTGACCGGTCACAAAAATTTGTTTTCCGTCCCGTGAAGCCACGAGATAAATCCCGGCTTCCTCCGATTCGGCGAGAATCTCCAACTCCGGCGAGCGCTCGATATCCTCTCTGGATACGTCCGTATGGCGGGAATGCGGAACCTGGAACACTTCATCAAATCCGCGCATTAACTTAACACGAGGATAGTTGACAGAATGGGAGAAGACACCGAAGCATTTTTGCTCGAGCGGAATTTTACGGACTCCGTAATGATAATATAAGCCGGCTTGGGAAGCCCAACAAATATGCATGGTCGAAGTCACGTGCGTCTTGCTCCATTCGAAAATTTCCTTCAATTCCTCCCAATAGTTGACTTCTTCAAAATCCAGTTGTTCGACAGGAGCGCCCGTCACGATCATTCCGTCAAACCGGCGGCTCTTGATCTCGTCAAAGGTTTTGTAGAACATCTCCAAATGCTCCGCTGAAGTGTTCTTCGAGATATGGGAGCGGGGGTGAAGCAGTACGATTTCTACCTGAAGGGGTGTGTTGCTGAGCAGACGCAAAATTTGCGATTCCGTCGTTTCCTTGGTCGGCATCAGGTTCAAAATGGCAATTCTGAGGGGCCGAATGTCCTGCTGGTAGGCCCGGCTCTCATCCATCACAAAAATATTCTCGTTCGCAAGCACTTCCTTGGCCGGCAGATGATCCGGTACTTTAATCGGCATTACATTCCAACTCCTTTTTACTTTAGATTTTGCGGGTTATTCGGGTGAAAGCGGGCAATAACAAGAAAAAGACCTCTCTCCAAAGAGAAAGGTCATCATTTATTCCTGAATGCGCCTCTCTCATCTCTCAGAAACCTAAGTGCATCACATCATGCTCTTTAAGCTCTGCAAGAATTAGCACCGTGCGACGTATCGCCGGTTGCCGGGTATCATCGGGCCAGTCCCTCCACCTACTCTTGATAAGAAAATCGTCTCAATATTCTGTTTTTAAAATTCAAATTGAAACAGGTTGATTTCATTATACATGAATTCTCTTTTTTAACAAGCTGTGCGTCAATTTTTATCCACAACTTTTTGGCTTGAAACAATTCAATCCCCGGCGTTATACTAGACAAGTGCTTAAGAGGCACCCCATAAACCCATAGTAAAGAGGTGAATCCGAGAAATGGAAGGCGACCCGAGTCCGCAGCGCATGGACCTGAAGAAACAACCGCATAGGAAACCGATCAGCAGGCGCCGCGTGGAGAGTAACGGGCACTTTCTTTTCCCGGTGTTTTCATAAAACGCCTTTTTTCGGCGTTCGCCGTGCTGATCCCTTTCCTGTGCTCACAAAAAATGAGCATATCCCGGCTGCCTAAGCCGGAAAAGGGAGTGATTGGTATGAAAATCCGTCATGTGGTGGCCGGTGTATTTAAACCGGTCGAAGACGTGGAACTCACGACAACCCCGCCTGAGGAAGGCTTCTACTGGATCGACGCGGACGTTGAGGACCTGGAGCTGCTTCAGCCGCTGTTCTCGCTGCATGATCTTGCCGTTGAGGACTGCCTGTCCGAGGAGGAGCAGCGTCCGAAAATCGAAACTTACGACAACCATTACTTTATTGTAGTTAACAGCATCCGTTATGATGACGAGGAAATCTTTCTGCGGGCGCTGAACATCTTTCTGGGAAGACACTACATCATCACCGTGACCAAGCAGAAAATCAACGAACTCCGGGCCGTCAAGCCGATTCTCTGGGAACAGGAAGTCAGCGAGCCCGACCGTTTTCTTTATTTTCTTATCGACCTCGTGGTCGACAACTACTTCTCTGTCGGCGACCGGATCGAAGTCAAGATCGAAAAGCTGGAAGAGGATATTTTGATGCACACCAAACGTTCGCACCTGAACGAGATCATCGGTTTGCGAAGCGAGATTTTGTGGTTGAAGAAAATGCTTGGCCCTCAAAAAGAAGTCATCAATATTTTAAATAAAAAAGATTTGCGCCTGATCGACGATCAATTGCAAAAATATTTTAGCGATATATACGAAAATGCAGTTAAAATTTCCGAAAACTTCGATACTTTTCGGGAATTGATCGGGAACTTGCGAGAAGCTTATCAGGCGGCGATCGCCAACCGGGCCAATGAAATCATGCGCGTATTTACCGCCATCACGACGATTTTCATCCCGCTGACCCTGATTACCGGTATATACGGGATGAATTTCAAACACATGCCAGAAATCGATTGGAAATACGGTTACTATGTTGTCCTGGGCGTCATGGTCGTCCTGGGTGCCGGAATGTTCTACTTGTTCCGCAAACGGGACTGGATATAATACGAACCTGTTTATAATATACAGCGCCTTTTCTCCGCCTCACCCTCCTTTCGGGTTGGATGGAGAAAAGGCGTTGTTTTGTTTTTGAAAGTTAACCGGCTTTCTGCGCGTTATCCTTATGCCGACGGTAGGAGAGACGCAGCAGACGGATGCGCTCATAGAGCTGATCCAGGTTCGCCGCATCGATCGTCTCCTGATCGTAGGCCCGCTGCAATACGGGCTTGAGAAAACCGTCCCCCAGTTCCTCAAACGCCTGCCAGACCGCGTTTTTCTCTTCCGCCGGCATGTCTTTCAGCTCCAACTGAACCAAGGCCTCGGTCGTGTATCCATCTTTCTCGAATTGCTCTAGCAATTCGACGGCATCCCTCCGTTCAAGCCCCGTCCGCTCGCAGACCCCTCCCAAATTTTGGCCTTGGGCCATGGCCTCCAGAGCCTGGCGCCGCAGGCTGAACTTCTCCATCTCCATGCGGAATTTGACTTCCTTCTGCTTATACATCCAGGAACGGAAGGTGTCTTCGTCGATGACCCGTTCAACCCAATCGAGCGGAAACTCTCCCGGCCGCTCTCCGTCCTGCGCCCCGGTTAAGGCAAGCAGTTCGGGTCCGTATTCGGCCGCCTTGTTCTCCCCGACGCCGGGCAACTGAAGCAGTTCGTCCGTTGTCCGCGGCCGGAATACGCTGATCAGGCGGAGCAGCCGGTTGCTGGCGATGAGATAGGGAGCCTTCCGCTCTGCGGAGGCTTTCTTCCGCCGCCAGCCGCACAGTTCATTGTACAGCGGTTCGTTCTCATGAAGCTCGCTGTAACAAATCAGCCTCTGTGCGGCCATGCCCCTTCCGTGAAACTCCTCCCTCTCATCCCATATCCCTTCGATCACCGGACGGAAGCCTTCGCCCAGCTTTATAACCAGCCTGTGCCGATAAATATGGAGCATTTCCGACCAGGAGCCGCCTTCGTACCAAATCGTCTCACTCTCCCCCTCTCCCGTCGATTCGTTCCAGCCTATCCTCCAAATCCCATCCTCTTCGCCGATCCACACCTGGGCATCGCCGGCGGTTACTCCGCTCTCCTTCTTCTCCAGGCTGTTCAGAAAAACAATCCGCATCCCTTCTAACCTCCTTCGACTGTCAGCAACGACAGGCGTTTCCATCCATTCCCAAAACGCAAAAAGCACCTCTCCTGAATGATTCAAGAGAGGTGCTTCCTCAAGTCGTATACTGTTATTCCTAATGATACCATTTTTTCGGAGATTGTCAATCCGGATTATTTTGACCCCCCTTCATTTCCACGAGCGACCGATTATCCGCTATAATGACAGAAGACAACTCGTTTCTTAGGAGGCCATGCTATGACCGTATCGAATCAGGATTTGGACTTTTTATCCGACAGCACGGAAAGCACATCGACCCGTTTTGTCACTTTTATCGGTAATTCCTTAAAACGCTTTGACCTGGCGATTACCACGACTAACCGTTTTTACGGCAAGAAACTTGTCACCGATCTCCAGAACGGAAAGACCGCAATCTTAGGCACCGACGACCTGGAGGAAGAAGGGTACCTGGAGCATGTTTTCGCGCTAAATGAAGAAGAGGGCGGCGAACTGCGCAGCTTTTTGTACCAGGTTGTCGGAGACGCTTATTTCACCGATTAGACCCGGGTGGTTATTCCTTTCGTTCTGCCCGCGGGCCAAAGCACGCCAGCAGCAGGAATGAAATCAGTACCATCCATCCCGCCCAAGCCCAGGCTGACGCGGTATCGCCGGATTCCACGGCCATGTAAATGGCCGTCGGCAGCGTCTGCGTTCTTCCCGGGATGTTGCCGGCCAGCATTAGGGTCGCTCCAAATTCGCCAAGGGCTCGGGTAAAGGACAGCACAAATGCTGTCGTCAGGGAACGTCCGGCAAGCGGGATTGCGACCCGCAGCAATAGCTGGAGCTCGGAGGCTCCCAGCGACCGGCCGGCGGCCAACAGGTCCCGATCGATGGAGGCAAAGCCGGCCTTGGCCGACTGATACGCCAACGGGAACGCGACGACGGCGGCGGCCAAGACGGCCGCTCCCCAGGTAAACACGATCGGCAAGCCGGATAGCGCTTCGAACCACCGGCCGATAAAGCTTCTGCGTCCGAAGGCCATAAGCAGCAGGAACCCGACTACGGTAGGCGGGAGCACCATGGGAAGCATAAAGACCGTTTCAAGCACGATTTTCCCGCGAAATTTCTTTCCTGTCATGATCCAGGCCAGATATCCGGCAAGCAAGAAGGCGAGCGTCCCCGCCAGCAAGGACACTTTGAGGGACAGGACGACAGGAGACCAGAAAGAAGCGGGGTTCATGGCCGCTTACTCCGGAACCGTGAACCCATGGTCCATAAACACTTGACGCGCCTCCCGGGTTTGTAAAAATTGCAGGAATTGGCCGGCTTCCTCTTGGAATTCGGAGGCGGTCACGACACCTGCCGGATAAAGAATAGGTGCATGGCTTTTTTCGTCGACGACAAGCCCGGTTTTGATGTTCGGGGATCCTTTCGCATCGCTCTCATAAACGAACCCGGCGTCCACATTCCCGGATTCCACATAGGTCAGCACCTGGGTGACATCTTTGGCGAATACCATTTTGGGAGAAAGAGATTCCCATAGTCCGTTGTGCTCCAAAGCTTCACGGGTATATGCCCCCGCGGGGACCACCTCGGGCTCTCCAAGCGCGATCGTCCCGAAATTCGCGTTCTTCAAATCCGCCAAGGAGGCAAGCTTGCCCGAAGCGTCGGCGGGCAGAACCAAAACGAGTCGGTTGCAGAGCAGGTCCATTTTGCTCTCGGGCTTGATAAGCCCTTTGTCGATCAGGGCGTTCATCTGTTTTTGGCCTGCCGATAGAAACAGATCCACGGGTGCCCCCTGCTCGATCTGTTTTTGCAGGGAACCCGAAGCTCCGAAATTCATAGTTAGGCGAATATTCCGGTGTTCTTTTTCGAAGAGCGGCGCAATCTCTTCCAGACTCCCTTTCAAACTGGCCGCCGCCGAAACGGTGAGCGTCACGTTCTCTTTTGTTTCGGAGCTTGCCGCCGCCTGTTGTATGGCCGCTTGTTGGGTCGGTGTTCCGCAGGAGGTAATAACACCGGTGATAAGCAGCAAAATAAAAACGAGGGTTCCCGCGCGGAAACGGGAATCAAGGAATCGCAGCATATATGTATGCCTCCCATAGTATTAGTTAAATATATTCTATTCTATTTTGTTATATTTGAATATAACCAGTTATAATTAGACATAAAATCGTCAATTGGAGGTCTCCGGATGAGCGAGATTTCATATACAGCCGAGGAAGTTGCCAAGCTGTTAAAAGTATCGAAGTTAACGGTGTACGACCTGATCAAAAAGGGCAGCCTGCCCGCGTACCGTGTCGGGAAACAAATGCGTATCGATGCGGATGATTTGGAGCAGTACAAAAGAATAGCCAAAGGCGGGGCTCTCCATCCCGCGCCTCAAAGCGAGACGTTACTGTCTGGCGGCAGCCTTCCGCCGCAGCCGGCGGCGGCTGAGAAAAGACGCCAGTCCACGGACGTTTCGCGGGTTCCGGGCACCCTGGTCATCACCGGGCAGGATCTGAGCCTCGATTTACTGGCCAAGCATCTTGAACGCGCCAATCCGGAACTGCGTCCGCTCCGCTCCCATGACGGAAGTCTCGACGGGCTGATCTCCATGTATCAAGGGAACAGCGACATCGTCAGCACGCATCTGCTGGATGGGGACACGGGGGAATACAATCTGCCATACATCAACAAAATTCTTACCGGCCATTCTTATCTTGTGATCAACCTGCTGCTTCGCCAGGCGGGACTCTATGTACGCCGCGGGAACCCTAAGCAGTTGAAAACCTGGAGCGATCTCGGACGCAAAGGCATCAGACTGATCAACCGCGAAATCGGTTCCGGGGCCCGGGTGCTCCTGGACGAGCAACTGCGTCTGCACGGCATCTCCCGCACCGGAATCGACGGGTATGGGGAGGTAGAAACGAGCCATTTGGCGGTCGCCGGCAAGGTTGCGGCAGGGCAGGCCGATGTCGGCGTCGGCATCGAAAACGCCGTGTCCCTGATCGCCGAGGTCGATTTTATCCCCTTGATTCAGGAAAGATACGACCTCGTTGTTCTCAAAAAGAAGGAAACGGCTCCTTGGATCGACCGGTTCCTTGAAACCGTCAAATCACCCGAGTTCCGTCAAGAGCTGGCCTCCATTCAAGGATACGATTTGTCTTTAAGCGGACAGGTTTTGTACGATAGTGAAGTTTGATAACTCACACACTAGAAGTGCACCGCCGTCAAATTAAAGAGGGTTCCTCACGCCGATCGCCCTTGACCGCTTCCCTTTGAAGCCGGGCAGGTGAATAAGAGCCTTAAGCGCCTTAAGCGGCGCTATTTTGTCGAATTTGGCTCCTTCGTACGGAATAGCGGAGTTTTTGGTCCTTATTTTGGGAAAATGAGGGTCGAAACCAGATTTTGGGCTCCACTTTAGGGAAATAAGGCCTTTTTGAACCGCTATTATCACCCAAGAGCCGAATCGGACCGAAATAGCGCCGCAAAAGGCCGCTAACGCAGTGAACGGCCGGAGAATTTGCGGGCACCGGACACCACAAAAAAACAGCGATTCCCCCGTAAGGAAGAATCGCTGCTTTTCATTTACACGAAGTTGCCGCAACTTGTTCACTCATTACGGCGTGGCCGCCAGTCCCATCCACGAAACGATGCTGGCCATTTCGAGCTCCTCGAATTTGGAAGCGACCGAGGCCGCGTTCATTTCAAACCGGCACTCGTCGATACAGCACTCCAATTCCACATCGCAGCGGATCTCCGCCAGCCGTCTCGACAGATGCAGCATGTCCAAGTCGTTCTCGATTTTGGTACGGACCGATTTGGACAAGGCGGAAAGATTGTCCAGAATCCCCTCCACCGAGCCGTGCTCCTGTACAAGTTTCAACGCGGTTTTCTCGCCGATTCCGCGCACACCGGGATAGTTGTCGCTGGTGTCGCCCATAAGACCTTTCAAGTCTATGATCTGGCGGGGAGCCAGCTGCTTTTCCTCCATCAGGGATTCAGGCGTATAGACCATATAATTCCCGTGGCCTTTTTTCATAATGATAACGCTTGTCCACTCGTTCACCAGCTGCAGCATGTCATGGTCCCCCGTAAGGATGAAGACCTGCATGTCGGGGCTGAACCGGGCGGCCAGTGTACCGATGCAATCGTCCGCCTCATAGCCCGGGCTGCTGACATTGGGGATGCCCAAGCTCTCCATGACGTCCCGTATGATCGAAAACTGCGGAATCAGTTCATCCGGCGCCTCCGAGCGGTTGCCTTTATAAGCCGAAAACTGCTCCGTCCGGAACGTTTTGCTGCCCAAATCCCAGCAGCAGGCGATATGCGTCGGGGAAAATTTTTGCACCGCATCCCAAAAATAACGCATAAACCCATAAACCGCATTCGTAGGCAGCCCCGCCTTCGTGCGCCGGATATATCCCGTAGCCGCCGAAGCATAATAGGCGCGGAACATCAATGCCATCCCGTCAACCAGCAGAATGCTCTCCCGTCCGCTTTGTCCGGTGTTCATAATTTCGCTCGCTTCCTTTCGTTCTATGGGATACCTCCCATGATTATTGCTCTCGCCAAGTCTTCTCGAACATGTCTTCCTTGAAGCCTACGGTCACCTGCTTGCCGTCCGTCACCAACGGGCGCTTGATCAGCATTCCGTTCGAAGCGAGCAAGGCCAATTGCTCATCCCGGGACATGGCGGGCAATTGATCTTTCAGCCCCATTTCACGGTAGGCATCGCCGCTGGTATTGAAAAATTTCTTCAATTCCAGGCCGCTCAGCGAGACCATCTCCACCAGCTCTTCTACGCTTGGGGGCGTCTCTTTGATGTTCCGCGAGTCCAGTGTGTAGCCCTGGCCCTCCAGCCATTTCACCGCTTTGCGGCAGGTGCCGCAGGGCGGATATTGGTAGACTTTCAATTCTTTCATCGTATGATTCCTCCTACTTGCTAACTCACTACCTAACTAACTCTTGCAGCTTTCGCCGCAGGTTCTCCATATCCTCGGGCAAGGGCGCGCGAAAAAGCAGCGTCTCCCCCGTAAGGGGATGGCGGAACCCCAGTTCGGAAGCGTGCAGGGCTTGACGCTGAATAACGCCGTCGAACGGCAATACATCCCCGGGCGTTTGCCCCTCAGGCTCCAGCCCTTTGCCGCCGCTCCCCGTATACATCTTATCCCCGATCAAAGGATGCCCGATCGAAGTCATATGAACGCGGATTTGATGCGTTCTGCCCGTCCCGAGCCGCAAATCTACCATCGCTCCCGCCCGGTAACATGCGGAGACTTTGTAAAAAGTCAGCGCCGGATATCCGGTTGGAGTAACGATACGGCGGTGCGGCTCCGCGGGATCCCGGTCGATCGGGCCGTCGATTACCCCTTCGTCCGGCCGGGGACAGCCGTAAACGAAAGCCGTGTACTTTTTTGTCACTTTTCCCGCGATGAGCTGTTCGGAAATATGCTGGTGGATATAAGCGTTTTTCGCAATCGCCACCAGCCCGCTGGTCTCTTGATCCAGCCGGTGAACGGGACGAAAGCGGACCTGCTCCCCTTTTTCCCGCCAATAGTGCACGACCCCGTTCGCCAGCGTATCCGTATAATGGCCATGGGTCGGATGAACGATCACGCCCGGCGCCTTGTTGACGATCAGAAGCGCATCATCTTCAAATACAATCTCAAACGGTATCGGCTGCGGCAAAATATCGTCCGAGACCTCCTGCTCCAAGGAGATGGCGACCAGATCGCCCGTTTTAACGGGTACGCTGATATACACCCTTTCTCCGTTCAGCATGACGCCCCGTTCCGTCAGCTTGATGCGCGACAGCAGCTTGCGGGAGACTCCGAGCTTTCGCTGCAGGACGGTTTTGAGCAGCCAGCCGTCTTCATTTTCAGTAACGGTATACGTAATCGGTCTATAATAAGCGGTCATGATTTTCTGCCGAACACCTTCGCACTTCGCACATATTCCACATCCGGGGTCTGCTGACGGACATTAGCGGTCCGGGCGGCCGCAAAGAAAAAGTCCGAAAGGCGGTTCAGATATTTGATCGCTTCCCAGTTCACATCCATCTTCTTGCTCAGCGATACCGCTTGCCGTTCGGCCCGGCGGCAGACCGTTCTGCACACATGCAGCGCGGAGGATAGAGCCGTTCCCCCCGGCAGAATAAACCTCTCGAGCGGAGGATTTTCCGCTTGGTAGCGATCGATCCAGGATTCCAGACGCTCCGCCAAATCGGCTCCGACCTTATACGGCCGCTCTTCGAGCTTGGCATAGGCAAGATCGGATCCGCAATCAAACAATTCCTGCTGAATCTGCTCCAGATCTTCCTTCAAATCGGCAAAAAGTGCGTCATCGGCATAGCTCCCCGCCAAACCGACAAAGCTGTTCAACTCGTCGATCGTGCCATAGGCTTCAACCTGGATGTCATCCTTGTCAACCCGCCCGCCAATCACCGAAGTATGCCCCTGGTCACCGGTTCGTGTGTATATCGCCATTTCAATAGCCCCCTTTTTCTTAAGTTCCAATATACCACATATTTAAAAAAGAAGATCCTTGAAGGATCTTCTTTGGTATGCTCTGGATATCACGTTATTCCGGTTCGCGGTCAGCCTGCAGAAAGGGCTATTTGCCGTCCCGGCGGATCCTCATAAACTCATTGATTTTCAAATCCAGCAAACTGCTGATTTCAATCACGATGTCCGAAGTAAACGAATTTTCCTGCTGAAATAGCATCTCCATTTTACTCCGCAATAAATGGATTTCATCCTCCAAGGAAATTGCTTGTGGTGAAGCCTTGCAATCGACTTCGTTTATCCATTGGTTCGATTGATTGCCTTCAGCGATCACAATCCCGGCCATGTCATAAGGCATATCGTATTCACCACAACCCAAACGTATCCCTCCCTGAGAAATTAAATCTCTTCCAAAATGAAATTATACCATGCCAATTGGACAGTAATCAATTAAAAAATGAAAGAAATGTTAATTAACCCCATTTCCCGGGTAGGTTCCCTTCGCTTTAGCCCATTTTTAATTTGTGAATGAACTCTCCCATACGATGCAGCGCTTCGCTAATCTGCGATACGGAAGTCGCATACGAGCAGCGAAGGAAGCCTTCGCCCCCCGCACCGAACACATTCCCCGGCACGGCAGCTACCTTCGCCTCAAGCAGAAGCTTCGTCGCAAATTCATCCGAGCTCAAGCCGGTCGATGAGATGCTCGGGAAGGCATAGAATGCGCCCTGCGGTTCATGGCAGGTCAGACCGATATCCCGCAGCCCCTGCACGATCAATCTTCTGCGCTGATTGTAGGATTCGACCATATGGTCCTTCTCCTGCAAGCCGTTCTTCAGTGCCTCCAACGCTGCCACCTGCCCCATCACGGGCGCGCACATCACGGTGTATTGGTGGATCTTCAGCATGGCGTAAATCAGATCGGGATGCCCGCAAGCATAGCCCATCCGCCAGCCGGTCATCGCGAAGGCTTTGGAGAAGCCGTTCACCAAGATCGTCCGGTCCTTCATGCCCGGAATCGAGGCGAAGCTGACATGCTTCTCTCCATAGGTCAATTCGGAGTAAATTTCATCGGAAATCACGATCAGGTCGTTCTCCTCGACGATCTTGGCAATCGGCAGCCAATCTTCATAGCTCATAATTCCGCCGGTCGGATTGCTCGGATAGTTCAAAATCAGCACTTTCGATTTCGGCGTAATTTTGGCTTTAAGCTGTTCCGGCTTTAATTTGAAATTATCCTCGGCAAAGGTTTCGATTTCCACGGGAACCCCGCCTCCGACCTGCGTGATCGGGGAATAGGAGATATAACAAGGAACCGGGACCAAAATCTCGTCTCCGGGCACGATCAAGGCGCGAAGAGCCAGGTCAATCGCTTCGCTGCCGCCCACGGTGACCAAAATTTCATCTTTCGGACTATATTTCACGGAATAGCTGTTGTACAAATATTCGGCGATCGCTTCGCGCAGTTCCGGTGTTCCCGCGTTGCTCGTATAGCTTGTGAATCCCCTCTCTAGCGAGTAAACGCAAGCTTCTCTGACATGCCAAGGGGTGATGAAATCCGGTTCGCCTACCCCCAGCGTGATAATGTCCTTGTTGCCGCTGGCGAGATCGAAAAACCGCCGAATGCCCGAAGGCTGAATTTCTCTGACCCGGGGCGCCAGGTAAGATGTCATGGATTTGCCGGCCGTTTCTGCCTGTCCTTGTGATTGTACACTCATAGCATTACTTCCTTTACGGAGATATCATCAGGCGGCGGTCTTCTTCCGGGTCTTCGAAAATGATACCGTCCTGCTTATATTTTTTAAGAATAAAATGCGTTTTTGTGGAAAGTACGGATTCCAGTGGAGACAGCTTGTCGGAGACGAAGCTGGCCACCTCTTTCAAATTGCGCCCTTCGACTTCGACCAGCAGGTCATAGGCCCCGGACATGAGATACACGGACTTGACCTGCGGAAAAAGATAGACCCGTTCCGCAATCGCTTCAAAGCCCCGGCCCCGTTCGGGAGTAATCTGTACCTCGATCAGCGCCGTCACTTTCTCATCATCCAATTTGCTGGAATTGATGACGGTAGCGTATTTTACAATGACATGATCCTCTTCCAGTTCCGCGATGGCTGCCGCAACCTCTTCGGAGGTTACACCGAGCAGGGTTGCCAGCAATTTTGGATCCCGGCGGGCGTCCTCTTTCAGAAGATCCAGCACTTTCAGCTTCAATTCGCTCAATTGTTTCATGCCTCATCCTCCAGCGCTGTTCCGATGACCGTCTATTCTAAATTCGTGCCCTCGGAATCTAAATTTAATACTTATATTACATGATATTGGGCATCCTGCAAAGAAAAACGTCCGCGGCATGGAAGATTTCAAGCCCGGTTAAATTTTCCTTAAAGCGGTGAATATGGAGTAAGGCAGAAGTCGAGGAGGAACCACGAATGCAATTACATACGGGCAGTTTCTATTGGCACCGGAATATGGAGCGGATTCCCCGTTACCCGGCCTTAACCGAAAACCTGGCCTGCGATTGCCTGATTATCGGCGGGGGTATCAGCGGCGCGCTGTGCGCTTATCTTCTTGGGAAGCTGGGGATTTCCGCCCTGCTTGCGGAAAGAAATCGCATCGCCTCGGGCAGCACCCTGGCCAACACCGGTATACTGCAATATGCCAACGACAAAACGCTTACTTCTCTCATTCATACATTCGGCGAACAAGCTGCCGTTCATTATTACCGGCTGTGCCAGGAAGCCTTGATCGAGCTGAAAGAAATCGGCCGGGAACTGGCTCCCGAGTATCCTTTGCAGGAGCGCAGCAGTCTGTATCTGGCCAGCCGGGAAGCGGAGGTTGCCTTGCTCCGTCGGGAATACGAAACGTTGACGCGGCACGGCTTCTCCGTGGAATGGTGGGATGAGGCCGAGTTGGCCACACGTTTTCCGTTCCGCAGGCCCGCCGCCATCTACACCCAGGGCGACGCGGAGATTCATCCTGTCGCTTTGACTCACAGCTTGCTGGGAGAAGCCGAAGCGAACGGGGTCCGGATTTTTGAGGACTCCCCCATAACGGGGTGGAGCTTTCAGGAGGACGGGGTCGTCTGCCGCTCCGGACAAGTGTTGATTCATGCGCAGCAGGTTATTTTCGCCACGGGGTATGAAACCCAGTTGTTAAAAAAAGAGCCGGGAGCCTCACTGGCCGCCACCTATGTCGTCGTTACCGAGCCTACGGACCATTTCCGCGATTGGCACGAAGGCGCCCTGATCTGGGAGACGGCCAGACCCTATCTCTATTTAAGGACCACGCCCGACGGAAGGATTATGGCCGGCGGCTTGGATGAGCCGCTTAAGGGCGGGGGGCTGCAAGAAGGCAGGGAATTGCGGCAAAGCGACAAGCTTCTGGAGCATATTCATGCTCTTTTTCCCCGAAAAAAACAGCTTAAAACCGCCTATGCTTGGGGCGCGGTCTTTGGGGAAACCCGGGACGGATTACCTTATATCGGAACGCACCCGGATTATCCGAATTGCTACTTTTTAGAGAATTACGGCGGTAACGGAACGGTTTGCGCCATGTTGGCCGCACGCATGATCACCGATAAGCTGGCCGGGAAACCCCGGCCCGATATGGACTGGTTTTCTTTGTCCAGAAGCACCAGGCCTTCTCCGCTATAGAAGCTCCTTAGAACTGAATCCCCCGGCCGGCATGAACTGGCGGGGGATTCGCTTACGCCGTATCGGCCGGTTGCCTGAGCAATTTGCGAATCGCGATCCAACTGAGGATGGGCGTTGCTCCGAGTCCGATCATTAACCACGTGACGGTACTCATCCGAGGAGCCAGCCCAAAAATAACGATAAACAACAAGGTGCCCGCAAGCCGGCCTGCCATTATGCTCACCTCGCGCAACACGACCAGCTCCACGCGATGCTCCACACTGTCCTGGTTTTTGCCGATCAGATCGAATACCGAGGAGATCACCGGCAGCAAATACAGCGGCATAAAAAGGGAAGTGCCGATCCCGAACAACATCAGCGTCAAATAGTTGACCTTCCAAAGAAGCGGGCCGATCACCGCCGTGATCAGCAATCCGCCGATCAGCATTCCGTAATACCTGTAGCGGATTTTCAGCCATTTTCCGACCGCCCAAAAGCTGACCAGCGAGACCAGTGAAGTCACGAACGAAAATTGCCCGACCTTCCATTCCGCGGAGGTGCTGATATAAACCAGCAGAGTAACCAGGAAGGAAAATACCCCCTCCCGCAGACCATGTGCCGCCGAGGCCGGAACCGCTTGCCGCCAGGGACTGTTCTTTTGAAAATGGCGAAAGGGATCCATCCAGTGGTAGGTGCCGCCCCGTTTTCTCTTTTTTAAGCGAAAGCTGAGCAGGATACCAATTCCGTAAACCACGAGCGACAGGGTGAAAATAACCCGATACCCCGTATCCCCCTTCATGATGGAAATGAGGCCGCCGGATGCCCATGGACCCAAAATTCCGATCACCGAGCCTAAAATGCCTACCCAGCCGTTGAACAGGTCTCTGGTCTCCATGTCGGTGACTTCAAAGTAAACGACATTAAAGGCGAGCCAAAACAGACCCGAACCGATGCCGAACAGAAATCCCAGCGGCCAAATGTAATCAACCGTATGCGGACCGGCCCAAAGAACGAGTAAATAAAACAGCCCGGAAACGACGATGCCGAGCCGGAGCGAAATCATTTTGTCCCGCTCTTTCACCCATTTGCCGGCAATCCAAAACGTCAGTCCGAGCGCTAGCTGCTGGCTGAAAGTGAACCAGCCGATCATTGCGAAATCCTGTCTGGTTTTCCATAAATATACGTTCAGGAAGGTTCCCGATAACGCACCCGCCAGGACGAAAAGCCCGTTGACGGCTAACAGGAGCCGGGATTGCCCGTTAAGCGAACGTTTCATGCATGTGCCCCTCCAGCGATAAGGTGTATCTTGTAAGATGCCCAAAATGGAGGGAACCAACACAAAAAAGGGCTTTTTCGCGCATCCCTGGCGAAAAAGCCCTCAAACGTACTATTGGCCACTAACCGTCCGAATTAAAGCATTCCGGTCGTCTTCCGACAAGAACCGGCTCACATGAAAGCAGGCGGAGCATACGAACACGTTGAGTTTGGCCGTACTGGCCACCAGCGGTTGCTCATGGTCTTCCTGCTTTGCCGGAGCAAAATCTCCCCCCAGCAGCTGAGTCCCCGCGAACATCATATACTCCCGGCAGTGCGGACATTCCGGAATTTCATCCTGCCGATCCAAAATTTTCTCCACGCCGGATTCATAGGCCAAGAGGTCCCCGCCGGCCGCGCTGAACGCCTCCAACCGCCGAATGGCGTTCAGATGGCTCGCATCTTCTTCTTCCCAGAACTCCGCCGCTTCGTCGTCATCCGCTTCTTCCTCTTCCTCATACCCCTCAGTGGAGCCGATGGATATATTAAGCGTGCGGTAGCCCTTCAGCTCATTATGGCAATAAGGACACTCTTCCTCCGGTCCGAGCTCCTCATCCCACACGATTTCGGTCTGACACCAGGGGCAAATCGTCGTTTCCATGGACGGCCCCTCCTTCCTTTTAACAAATTATCAAATGCACCGGAACGCAGGTTACGCATTCCATAAATAGATGACACCGGCAGCCAGAAACAGCATCGCCGCCACGAATAAAACCCTGACCAGGTTCTTCAACATGCCGCTCTCCTCCTATGCTATACAAACTCCGATCACAAAGGATACCGATACCGAGACGGCCATCGCTATAAATCCCACGGCAGTGTTGCCGGCGGCGATTTCCTTGTCGATATGAAAAACCGGGGTCAAGAACTCAAACATAATATAAGCCAGAAACAAGAGAAAAGCTCCGATAAAGGACCATGACATGAAATCGTAAATCGTGGGACGGGCGGTCGCATACTGCAAAATATTGCACAGCCCGAAAATTTTGCCGCCCGTGGCGAGTGATGCCGCCATATTTCCCCGTTTGATTTCATGCCAGCAACGGTACCTGGTGACGAGTTCAAAGCAGGAAAGAAATACGATCAATTCAACTATCGCCACCGAAAAATAGCCGGCCATAAGGCCGATCGGCTGTTCCAGCAACGGATCAATGGTTTCCTTCAAATCGCTTCCCTCCCGTTATTTCAGCTCGGCCACCGTCACACCGGTACCGCCTTCCCCGTAATTTCCAAGTCGGTAGCTCTTGATGTGCTTATGTTTCCGCAGGTAATCCGAAATCCCGGTACGCAGTATGCCCGTGCCTTTGCCGTGAATGATGTAGATCTGGCCGAGATTGGCCAAATAGGCTTCATCGATGAACCGGTCGACTTCAATGAGCGCCTCCTCCAGGTTGGCCCCGCGCAGATCCAGCTCGCTGCGGACCTGGTCATCCCGCGTGCGCTTGACGTTGGCAACCGTACGCTGCGCCTGTTTGGCCGGGGCGGGCGAGCCGATCAGTTCCAGATCATCGATCGACACCTTCATCTTCATAATGCCGAGTTGAACGAGCGCTTCTTTGGCGCCGGCCAGTTCCACGATATGTCCTTTCTGGTTCAGGCTGTGGACCATCACTTCATCGCCGGGTTCGATCTGCCGCTGAGCTTTGCTCGCTTTGCGCCCCGCCGCCTTCTTGCGCTGCTGAGGCTCGGCCTCGTCCAACTGCTTGCGGGCGGCGATCAGCTTATGCTCCTTCACGGAGGCGCCTTCCTCCAGCGCAAGCTTGCGCAGCTCGTCGATGATTTTCTCGGCCTCGCCGCGAGCCTTGGCTATGATCGTCCGGGCTTCTTCCTCGGCCTTCTCCAGCCTGCGGTCCTTCTGCTGCTCCAGCTTCTCCAGCTCCGCGGCATGACGGCTGCGCAGAGACTCAAGTTCCTTCCGCAGCTTTTCCGCCGATTCCCTTTCCTGCTCGGCCACGTTGCGGTTCTCTTCGAGCGAGGCGATCATATGCTCCACCCGCTGGTCTTCTTCCTTGACTTCGCCGCGGGCATATTCCAGAATGCTGCCGGGAAGACCCAGCCGCTCGGCGATCGCAAACGCGTTGCTTCGGCCCGGAACACCGACCAGCAGGCGATAGGTCGGGCTCAGCGTGTTGACATCGAACTCCATGCTGGCGTTGATGACCCCTTTGCGTTCGTAGGCGTAGGCTTTCAACTCGCTGTAGTGCGTTGTCGCCACCATCCGGCAGCCCAAAGCATGGATATGCTCCAGGATGGCGATCGCCAAGGCGGATCCCTCCGCCGGGTCGGTGCCCGCGCCAACTTCATCCAGCAACACCAGGCTCTTCGGCGTCATTTTGTTCAAGATGGAAATGATGTTGGTCATGTGGCTGGAGAACGTACTCAAGTTTTGCTCGATGCTCTGCTCATCCCCGATATCGGCGTAAATGGCGTCAAAGACACAGAGCTGGCTTCCTTCCTCTGCGGGTACGAACAAGCCGGACATCGCCATCAGGCTCAGCAGGCCGATCGTTTTCAGGGTAACCGTCTTCCCTCCCGTATTCGGGCCAGTGACGATGATGGTCGAGTACTGGTTGCCAAGCTCCACGTCGATCGGCACAACCTGCTCCGCCGGAATCAGCGGATGGCGGCCCCGCCGCAGCTTCATAAAGCCGCGGTCGTTCATGCGCGGAAGGACCGCTTTCATTTCGCGGGCCAGGCGGGCTTTCGCGAAGATAAAATCCAGTTGCGAAAGCACATCGGTGTCATAAAACAGCAGTTCGGCCTGCTCGCCGACCAGGGCGGTCAGCTTCTGCAGGATTACCTCGATCTCGCGCTCTTCGCGCAGCCGGGTTTCGCGCAGCTTGTTGTTCATCGCCACGATCGACTCGGGCTCGATGAACAAGGTGGCCCCGGAGCCGGACTGATCGTGCACGATACCGCCGAAATGCGACCGGTATTCCGCCTTGACCGGAATAACGAAGCGGTCGCCGCGGATCGTGATCAGTTGATCCTGCAGCATTTTGGCCACGCTTGAGGAACGGATCATCGCGTCCAGCTTCTCCCGGATCCGTACCTCCCCGCCGCGCAGTTCGCGGCGGATTTGGGCAAGCTCGGCACTGGCCGAGTCCATCACTTCCGCGCTTTCGTCGATACAGCGCTTGATCGCTTCCTCCAGCGGCTTCTGCTCGCTAAGCGAATCGCTGAGCGTAAAGAGCAGCGGAATCGGATGGTCCTCATGCATATTGGCCAAAAAGCGCTTGATTCGGCGTGACCCCTCCAACGTGGTGGCGATGCCGAGCAATTCATGCGGATTCAGCGTCCCGCCGATCCGCGCCCGTTTAACTGCGGGAACGATATCCACGACGCCGCCGAATGAGGGGTAACCCTTCAGCCGGTCGACGGTGAAAGCTTCCTCCGTGGCCTGCAGCAACCGCTTCACATCCTCCAGGCCTGTCACGGGAGACAGTTCCTCTGCCGATTCCCTGCCCATCGGTGTTTGCGTATACTTCACCAACTGTTCTATGATTTTTGGATATTCCATTGTTTTCAAAATTTTCTCGTCCAAGAACGTTCACTACTCCCCTCGGGCTATGATCCCATTATAGCGAATGAGGCTATTTTTCGCCATTTCCGCAGCGGCGTACATAAAAAAGCCCCGTTCGGAACATGATAATTGAGGATTATCACACGTTATTTTGAAGAAGGAGGCCAAGTGCCATGAATTTTTTGGGACATGTCGTCCGCTTTATCGTCTCGGCTCTCGTTCTGCTGGTCGTCGGCTGGATCGTTCCGCAGTTCAGCATCGGCGGTTTCGGCAGTGCCCTGCTTCTTGCGCTCGTTATAGCTTTGATTGGATGGGCGATTGAGGGCATCTTCGGTAAAAAGGTAACTCCGTTCGGACGGGGCATCGTCGGTTTTATCACAAGCGCCCTGGTGATCTGGCTTGCCCAGTTTATCGTCTCAGGCGTATCCGTGTCCATGATCGGTGCTTTGCTGGCCGCGTTGGCCATCGGGATCATCGACCTGTTCATTCCGGTATCCACACCGTTTGACGCCGGAAAATAATCGGTGAACCGGAACCTGAAAACCTGAACCGTCCGCGATCAACCCCAAACAGGAGCGAAACAAATCCGTCCGCGTCCCGGACGGATTTGTCCTGTTTCCACCCATTGAATTCACGATTCCTTCAAAATCTTGTTCGATTTCCTTCCCTCGTCTGCGCTATAATGTTCTTGATATTGTCAAAAAAAACGCATACAGAGAGGGATTAACGTGAAAAAATCAGTTGCCGTTTTAATTTCTTCTGTTCTAATTCTCCTGTTGGCCGCTTGCGGCGGAGGCAATGGCTCCGGAAACAGCAGCGCGGAAAGCAATGTGAAGCCGGAGGCCGAGCTGGTGATCGAGGCCACCAACTACAAATTCGATCAAGCGGAGTATCGCCTGAAGAAAGACGTCCCCGTCAAAATCACGTTCAAAAATGTGGAGGGCAATCACGGCATTCTCGTCCCGGGCCTCAAGCTTCACCTGGATGGAAAGAAAAATTCCGCCGTCATCATCCCGAAGGAGACGGGAGAGTATGAAGTCGCCTGCTCCATTATGTGCGGAAGCGGACACGGTTCGATGATCTCCAAAATTATCGTGGAATAGTAGAATAGAGCCCCCGGCTTTCCAGCCGGGGGCTCTGCCATTTCATTTTCCTAATTGTGGTCCTGTTCAATCAGTTCGATCCATTCGTTGTACTCGTTCTGCAGCTTGGCGTAGTCGTCTTTCAAACGGCGATACTCCTCTTCCTGCTGCTGAACCTTCTCGCGTTCCACCTCACGCTCGGCCTGAAGCAGCCGAAACTCGTGAGAGATAATTTCGTAGCTGTCCGTAATCTGCTGCAATTGCGCGGCGATCTCTTCCTTCTGCTTCTCGAGCTCACTATATTCCGCGGATAGGGTCAACGACCGCTCGCTGCCGGCCGCGCATTCCTGCTGCCATTCCGCCAGCTGCCGCTGCAATTCGGCCTCGGTTTCCCGCCAGGACACCAGTTCCTGCTGCGCCGCCGCAAGGTGTTCTCTCCATTCGCTTTCGCGCCGCTCGGCCGCCTTTCGGGATTCCTCCAATTCCTCGGCCAATGTCATATATTCCTGCGTTTCCCGCTCGCTTTCCTCAAGCCGCAAACGCAGTCGCCCGCTCTCTTCCTCCAGATGCCGCTTGTCCTCGTCAGCCAGCTCTGCCGCCTTCTTCGCGGACTGGCGCTCGTTTTCGGCTTGCGAAAGCTTGGCCTTCAAGGTATGGAGCTCCTCTTTCAGCAGAGCGGATTTCTCTTGTTCCGACAATCTCTGCTGTTTCGCAGCCTCCAGTTCTCCAGTGACGGTCTGGAATTGTTCCTCCAGCGATTTCGCACGCTCTTCCGCTTCCAGCAGAGTAATCTCCAGCCGGTTCAGCTCCTCGTTTCGCTTCTCGGCCAGCTTGTGCCAGGAACTCTCGTTCTGCACCGCTGCCGTCAGCTCCGAGCGCAGTTTGTTCTCGCGTTCCTGGGCCTCCTGGAGCAAACGGGTATGCTTCTTGGCTTCGGCATCGGCCGCCTGAATCGACTGGTGCGCCAGCTTGAGCTGCTGCTCCAGCTTCATGCCGTGCTCTTTCGCCCGCTGCTCCGCCGTCTTGGCCGCTTCCTCCCGCTGCACGGACGCCTTAAGCTGCTGCTGCAACTGCTCGCGCTCTTCCTTCGCTTTGCGGACATCCTGCTCCACCGAGCGAAGCTTCGCCTGCAGCTGTCCATTGCTGCCGCGCTGCTCGGCGATCTGCCGTTCCAGCTCTTGAATCCGGGCCGTAGCTTTGAGGAGCTCTTCCTCGCGCTCCTTCAGTCCGGCCTCGGCCTGGCCCGCCTTTTCAGCAAGCTGCTTCTTGTCGCTTTTCAATTGATGCTGCTGCTCCTGCAGCTCCTTGTAATCATGCTCCTGCTTCATCTGGATCGCCTGCATCACCGAAATCTCCTGGGCGAGGCTTGCGTTGTCCCGCAATGTCCGGTCCAATTCATCCTGAAGCTGCTCCGCTCTCACCGCTTCCTCCGCCATGCGGACAGCAGCGAGCACCGCCAGCCGCGGCGTATCGAGATGGGTATACATCTTGGCGATGGAGCGCATTTGCTCGTCGACGCGTCGGGCTACCTGCTTGGTATAGTCCGCATTATTACCCACGATTTTATAAGAAGTGCCGTATATTTCCACATTTACACTAATACGGTCAGGGTTATTCACAGCCAAGTGCCTCCTTCGGTCGGGGTTTCATCTCAGATGTCTGTATTTGAACAAAAGTCACATCGAATATTTGCTTAAGGACTGATTCGATGTGACTTTGTTTAATTCCTGCTATTTTCGCAATTCGGCCCCAAAAGTTTGCTCCAACGCAGCCACAACCTTACCGTGGGCCTCGGCGATCTCTTCATCGGTCAGCGTCCGCTCCATATTCCGGTAAGTCAGGGACAGCGCCACGCTCTTCTTGCCTTCGCCAAGCTTGCTGCCGGTAAAGATATCGAAAACCTCGATCGCCTCCAGCAGATCGCCTCCGGTTGCACGAATGGCGGAGATCAGCGAGGCCGCCTCCACTCCGGCATCCACCACGACAGCGATATCCCGCTGCATCGCCGGGAAGCGCGGCAGGTCGCGGTAGGAAACCGTTTCGCCCGCCTGCTCGTACAGCGGCTCCAGGAGAAGCTCAGCCGCATAAGTGTCATCCAGATCCATCTCCAGCTGTACTTCCGGATGAAGCTGTCCGAGGGTGCCGATCTTCCGGTTGCCCGCCGGGCCGTCCAGGTAAATGGAAGCCGACCGTCCGGGATGGAAGCCCTGCGGCTGATCCGCCGCATAAGAAACTTGCCCGTGGAGACCCAGGTATTCAAACAGGCTTTCCAGCGCGCCTTTTAAATCATAGAAGTCGACCTTCTCGGCCGGCGTATTCCAGCGTTTTACGCCGCGGCTTCCGGTCAGCAGCAGACCGAGCACGGATACTTCGCGGGGCTGGGCGGTCATAGAGGGATCGGTGCCTTGGAATACGGTTCCGATCTCGAACAGGGCGAGATCCTCCTGCTTGCGGTTCCGGTTATACTGCGCCATATCGATCAATCCCGGCAGCAGGCTGCTCCGCAGCACACTGCGGTCCTCGCTCATAGGCATGGCCAGCTTGACTTCGAATCCGCCTTCGCCAAGCTCGGGGAATTTGCGGGAGGCGCCTTCCCGGATGAAAGAGTACCCCATGGTTTCCTGCCATCCGCCATGCACCAGCATACTGCGGACCGCACGGCGCAGCGCTTGCGGTTTCGTGTATCCGCCTGCCGTCGTCGGCCCTTCAATGACCGTTGTCGGAATATTATCGTAGCCGTACAAACGGGCCACTTCTTCGATCAAATCGACGTCGCGGGTAATATCGCCGCGGCGGGTCGGTACGCTGACTTCCAGCACTTGCTCCGACGTTTCGGCGAAAGCAAAATTCAAGCGGCTCAATAGGGCCTTCGTTTCCAACGTAGAAATTTCCGTTCCCAAATATTCGTTCAATTTATCCAGGGAAAGGGAGATGACCCGGTCCCGCTCCTCGGAAACGACGGATTGCACCACGCCTTGCAGCACTTGGCCGCCGGCCAAGCGGGCCATAAAGGCGGCAGCACGGTCAAGAGCCGGAAGCACCCGGGCCGGATCCACTTCCTTCTCAAAGCGCTGCGAGGCTTCGGAGCGCAGCCCCAATTGACGCGAGGTTTTCCGTACAATGGACCCGTCGAATTTCGCGGATTCCAGGATAATATTCCGCGTATTCTCCGTCACTTCGGAATCGAGTCCGCCCATGACGCCAGCCAGCCCGACCGGCCGGTCCTCCCCGTCCACGATCAGCAGGGCTCCCGGCTCCAGCCGGCGTTCCTGCCCGTCCAGAGTCACCAAGGTTTCTCCCGCCTTCGCGGTGCGCACCCCGATCGCGCCTCCGGCAATCTTGTCGGCATCGAAGGCATGCAGCGGCTGGCCGTATTCCAACATCACATAATTGGTGATGTCGACGATATTGTTGATCGGGCGAATGCCCGCGGCCATCAGCCGGTTTTGCAGCCACAGCGGAGAAGTCCCGATCGTCACGTTGGAGATATAACGCACCGCATATCGGCTGCACAGCTCCGGGGATGCGTTCCTCACGGAAACTTTGCCGCTGGCCGGCTCGGCGGTTTCCGCCAGCTCTTGTTCCGGTTCCGGGAGACGGATGTCCCGGCCCAGGATCGCGGCGACTTCATAAGCGGCGCCAAGCATGCTGAGACAATCCGAACGGTTCGGCGTCAAATCGAAGTCGAGGACCTGGTCGTCCAACTGCAGCAGTTTCGTAATCGGCGTACCGACTTCACTGTCTTCCGGCAGCACCAGAATCCCTTCCTGCTGCTCCTTCGGCAACAACTTTTCGTTGAGGCCGAGCTCCTTGGCCGAACAGATCATTCCCTGCGAAGGGACGCCCCGCAGCTTCGCCTTTTTGATTTCCAGGCCGCCGGGAAGCTTCGCTCCCACCAGGGCGACGGGCACCTTTTGACCGGCCGCCACATTTTTCGCGCCGCAAACAATTTGCAGCTCCTCGCCGGTCCCGGCATCCACAAGACAAACATTCAGTTTGTCAGCATCGGGATGCTTCTCCTTGCTCTTGACGAAGCCGACCACCACCTGGGAGACTCCGTTATTGCGGTTTTCGACCGAGTCGATCTCGATGCCGGAACGGGTGATTTTCTCAGCCAGTTCCAGCACATCGACCTGATCCAAAGATACATATTGTGACAACCATTCGGCGGATACTTTCATATTCTTTCTCCTTCCTTCTCCGTGAGGCTAGATTCTGGCGAACTGCTGCAGGAAGCGCAGATCATTATTGTAGAAATGACGGATGTCGTCAACGCCGTATTTCAGCATCGCAATCCGCTCGACGCCCATGCCGAACGCAAAGCCGCTGTAGATTTCCGGATCGTAACCGCCCATCTCCAGCACGCGCGGATGCACCATCCCACTGCCCAGAATCTCCAGCCAGCCGGAATTTTTGCAAACCCTGCAGCCGCTTCCCGCGCATTTCACGCAAGTGACGTCCACCTCTACGCTAGGCTCGGTAAAAGGAAAGAAGCTCGGGCGAAGGCGGATTTCCGTATTTGCGCCGAACATTTTACGGGTGAATTCCAGAAGTGTCCCCTTCAAATCGCTCATCCGGATTCTTTTGCCTATGACCAGGCCTTCGATTTGATGAAACTGGAAGGAGTGCGTGGCATCGTCGTCGTCGCGGCGGAAAACGCGCCCCGGACAGATGACCTTGATCGGCACTTCTCCTTCCATCGCTTCCATGGTGCGGGCCTGCACCGGGGAGGTCTGCGTACGCATCAGCAGTTCCTCCGTCAGGTAAAAGGAATCCTGCATGTCCCGGGCCGGATGATTTTTCGGCAGATTCAACGCCTCAAAGTTGTAATAATCGGTTTCGACCTCAGGCCCCTCCGCGATCCGGTACCCCATCCCGATAAAAATATCTTCGATCTCCTGAATCACCTGGTTCAGCGGATGCACCGCCCCCTGTTTCATCGGCCGGCCGGGTAAAGTCACATCGACCTTTTCGGCGGCGAGCCGGCGCTCGGTTTCCTGGCGCTGGAATTCCTGCTGCTTCGTGTCGATCAGCGACTCGATCGCTCCGCGCACCTCATTGGCAACCTGTCCGATCACCGGGCGTTCCTCCGCACTAAGCGCGCCCATGCCGCGCAAAATTTCCGTCAAGGCCCCTTTTTTACCCAAATATTTGACGCGCAGGTCATTCAACTGCCCCGCATCGGCCGTCCGGCCGAGCTCCTCCAGCGCCTCAAGCTTGAGTGCTTCCAAACGTTCTTTCATCGGCAAATCCTCCTTAAGCTGTATAAATGATGGATTCATCACGGAAAAACAAAAAAGCCTTTTCTCCCGAAAAGGGACGAAAAGACCGTGGTACCACCCTTGTTAGAGCCTCGTCCGCACCGACATTTCCCGCTGTTTAAACGAGCGGAACTTAGCCTGGGAATATAGACTCTCACTTTCATCGACGTAACGGGTCGCGGCCGGTTTCCCCTAATGCACGCATACGAAGCCGAATTCACGCTTCCGCGGGTTCAAGGAACTGCTCCGGAGCGAACTTCGGCAGCCTGTTTCCGTAGAGACGTTCTCAATCCACGACGTCTCCTCCCTGTAAGGAGGCTTCTGCCTACTCTTCTCCATCATCGCATTTGTTTTTTGACTTAACTGCTATTATATGCAAAGTTAGCGCTTATGGCAAGCCGATGGCCCCGCTTTGGATTCCGGCCCGGCCTATGGTATCGTAGACAGGAAGCGCGTACTTCGAGAAGGTTATAACATTATGGATCTAAGGAGCAAACTTTATGAACGGTAATTTACGCAAAAACATTACACCGGGGATCACCGTGGACATTGTCCTAAAAAAAGACCAGTCAACAGGCCGGCTCACACGGGGCGTCGTGAAGGATATTTTGACCAATTCCCCCAATCACCCCCACGGGATCAAGGTCCGGCTTCAAGATGGCCAGGTCGGACGGGTTAAGCAGATCATATCCGGCGGCGACGGCGCATAAATGATGAATGGACGGCCCCCTGGGCCGTCCTTCCGTCTTTTTAGATTAGTCCAGTTCCGTATCCCCGGTCACTCTCGGATTCCCGTTCCGGTCCAACCGGGCTTCTTCCCGTTTCAAGGTATCCCGGACCTGCTCCGTGTCTTGCACCTCGCGCTTATGAACCTCTACCTCGCCCGTGACCACCGGCCGTTTTGTGACCTCTACGCGCTCCTCCGAAACCGGGATGCGGATCGTCTCGCCGGTCCCTATCGGTCCTTCACCCATCGCTTCGCCCGCCGTTTCGGGGACCACCTTTTTCTCGATCACGACCTCTTCCCGGCTTACAGGCACGTCGATCGTTTGCTGCTCCTCCACTACTTCCTTGCGCAAATTCACTTCTCCCGCACGCTCACGGTGCTTGGAAATGTCGAACTGCTCCTCGCGCAGCGGCATGCGCCGCTCGACCCTGCCGTCCTCCGCCAGCGGCTCCGGAGTCCGTTCCAACGTGGCCATCTCCTGGTAGAAGGTGCCCGCAGGTTCTCGTGTTTCCGTCGGTTTGACGTCCCGGTAATTATGGGCATTCAAGGAATGATGGTTACGGAAAATGCCGTAAACCCATGTCTCCTGGACCTCATCCGCATCGACCAACACCAGAATTCTGCCGTGCTTAACAAAGGCATCATATTCCTCGGCTTCTTCCTCCGGAATGCCGAGCCCGACCAGACCGCCGACCAATCCGCCGGTACCGGCGCCGACAGCGGCCCCGGTCAACGTCGCGGCGATCGGGCCCGCCGCCACGATCGGGCCGATGCCCGGAATGGCCAACGCTCCGAGGCCCGCCAGAAGTCCGGCAACACCGCCAAGTAAGCCGCCCGTCGCCGCGCCGGCCGCGATTCCTTCCGGCGCTTTGGTTCCCGTTTCTTCGTGAATGTCATGAATGTCCCCTTTATTTTTTCCGATGACTGAAATATCCTCCGGTTTGTACCCCAATCCCTGCAAGTCCAGAATCGCCTTGGACGCATCCCGCTCGGATGCAAAAACACCAACAATTTTGTTTTTTGCCATGTCGATTACCTCCTGATGTAGATTGAGTTCAGAACATAATTAACCATTGGCCCGGCGTTCAAACTTCCAGTCTTTTCAACAAACATTTTACACGCGTGTAAGGCCCCACCAGTTTTATGCCGGCGGGGCCTTATCTTTTCTTTCCTCATATAAAGTTTTCGCCAAAGACGGACCTGCTCCAAAACAGATCAAATTGCCCCGCAATCTGCCCCATACGCTTAAAGACGTCGAAAAAAAGGCAAACAAAAAACCCTTGTAAATCAAGGGTTTAATTGCAAAGCGGGTGATGGGAATCGAACCCACGCTACCAGCTTGGAAGGCTGGAGTTCTACCATTGAACTACACCCGCATATAAATATGACTTTAATGGTCGGGACGACACGATTCGAACATGCGACCCCCTGGTCCCAAACCAGGTGCTCTACCAAGCTGAGCTACGTCCCGAAAGCTTCGTCACAGGTCAACCCGTTCGTGAAGACAAAATATATATTAACACTTTGTAAAATCGGATGCAAGTGTTTTTTTTGCAATAAGCCAAAAACAGTTCCTTAGCCGACCAACCGGCTAAGGAACTGGCTTTCCAGCACGGGAGCGGGCACCGGCCGACTGAACAAATACCCCTGTCCTTCATGGCAGTTTTGTTCCCGCAAAAATTTCAGCTGCGCTTCATTCTCGACCCCTTCCGCCGTCACCCTTAGCTTGAGGTGGTGGGCCATCGTAGTAATGGTGGAAACGATCGCGGCATCATTGCCGTCGAGCATCACTTCCTTTACAAAGGAGCGGTCGATCTTAAGCCGGTCGATCGGCAAACTTTTTAAATAATTGAGCGAGCTGTACCCCGTACCGAAATCGTCGATACTGATATGTACCCCCAGACGTTTCAAGCTCTGCAATTGGCTTAATGCCGTCTCGATATCGAAGGTCATGCTCTCCGTCACTTCCAGTTCCAAATAGTCGGGGTCCAGGCCGACTTCCCGCAAAATCGCATCCACCTTGTCGGCCAGATTATACTGCCGGAATTGACGCATCGACAGGTTGACCGATACGCATACCGGCTCGTAGCCTTGGGTTTGCCAATTTTTCGTATCCCGGCAAGCGGTTCTGAGCACCCACTCCCCCAGCGGGACGATCAGGCCCGATTCTTCGGCCAGCGGAATAAACTCGCCAGGCGAAATCAGACCGCGTTTCGGATGATTCCAGCGGACCAGCGCCTCCATTCCGACCATTCTCCCTGTCTGCAAGCTGAATTGAGGCTGATATTCCAGAAAAAACTCACTCCGAAGCAGGGCTTTTCGCATATCATTCTCCAGTTCAACCTTCGCTTGGGTCCGTTTCTTCATCGTCTCCGTATACCGAATAAAGACGAGATCATGCTCCTTGGCATGGTGCACGGCCATATCGGCATATTGAATCAGCTGATCGACGGACTGGCAGTCTTCCGGAAACAGCGATATTCCCATGCTGAGCGAGATATGAAATTCCGTGTCATCGATCCGGACCGAGGGATTTACCGATTCCAGCATCTGCTCCGCTCTCTTTTCAAACCCGGACGATCCGGTCGGCACTGAAAAAAGAACCGCAAACTCATCCTCTCCCATGCGGAATACTTCTTCGCCGGGAAGGCACAACCCCTTTAACCGAACTCCCAGTTCCGTGAGGAGTTGATCTCCGGCACTATAGCCCAAGGAATCGTTAATGGCCTTGAAACGGTTGATGTTGATGACGGCCACTCCGGCCCGGACGGGTTCCTGTTTTTTATCCGAATCGAGCAACACAGCAAGCATCTCTTTCAACTGTCTAAGATTCGGCAGTCCCGTCAGATCATCATGGTAGGCCATATGCTGCATCCGCGCTTCCACGGCCTGCTGTCCGCGAAAAGGCTCGTCAATCGTCAGATGGTAGACCCCTTTTAGCACGAAATAATAAGAGATTACCAGATACCCGCTTCCGATGGCAGGCATGAAACCAATCCCGGCCGGGTTGCCGAACACCAGCGGAGGGAAGCTCATCATCATAAACATCAACGCCCGAATGACCATCATCGCCGCCGGCGGCCGTTCCTTGCGGTAACGGTACAAGATCGCGGTGATCGCGGCCGCGTAAAGGCCCAGTATGGCAATACACAAAGCGATTTTTCCGGGGATTCGGTGATGCGATTCCATCCATGATGCGGGCAGGTACTTTTGATATGTATAGAGCAAAACAACTCCGGCCGCGCTAACCAACGCGGTTCCCATAAATACGAACAGTTTATGTTTGCCCGAAATTTGCCGGTCGGGTAGCGAGAAAATAACCAGCATTCCGATCGAGCACACCGCATTGGCGATTATCAAAAAAGCTGCGGTCAAGCCCTGGCCCGTTTCCAGGCCGAACAACCGGATTTGGCCGATCCCAGCGGTATACAGCATATCGAGAGCACCCAATAGAAAGAAAAGCACCGCCGAATACAGCCGCTGCCTCGATAATTTGTCGGTAAATAGGATCCAGCCTTGAGTGAAGATCGCAAAGGAAATCGCACCGCAAATCAGACCCGACAGCAATTGCACCGTTTTCAACGCCTCCATGGAGGACGGATTCGCCCGTATTCCGGCGAACGTTGTCAATGCCGCCAGCATGACCCCCAGACCGATCACTCCTTGGATAACGGTTACCTTCTCCTCTGTTCTGATTCCCATGATATGTTCAACCCCCGGAGGTAAGTATCTTTGAAGCTATAATCACTAGTACAATTCAACAAAAAACGACCTTTTCCTGCCTGCGCCAAACACGAAATAACATAAAAGGTTTCCAAAGAAAAACCCGGCATATACGCCGGGTTCGGGTGGGAAAACATCTGTATTATTTCTTCTCGAAACTGACTTCCGGGGTCGTCAATTTATCATAAAATTCAACGGCCTTGTCTTTATCCGACGAAGCCCGAAGCGCCATCGCCGAGCGCGGATGCTCATCCAGCGTCCCGGTAATCATGTAGGGAACCAGATATCCCCACTCCTCCTTCTCGCGGAGCGGAATCAACAGTTCCTCCAGCACCTCAAGAACCGGACGAAGCTTGTAGTCGGTGTTCTTCAAGTGCGTTACGAGCAGTTCCGTCGGGCAGTTTCCCGCGGCGCGGCCCATCCCGTACACCGAAGCATCGAGAAGCTCGACGCCGAGGTCCGCGGCGACAAGCGTGTTGCTGAAGGCCAACTGCAAGTTGTTATGGGTGTGGACGCCCAGCCGTTTGTTCGGCAAATGCGTCTTGAACTTGTTGACAAGGTGTTCCATATCCTTGTAGTCAAGGCTGCCGTAAGAATCGACGATGTAGACGACGTCGACGACGCTCTCTTTGATCAATTCAAAAGCTTCAAGCAATTCATGCTCCATTACATTGGACAGCGCCATAATGTTCAAGGTGGTCTCATATCCCCGATCATGGAACAATTGCACCAGCTTAAGCGCCTTATCCACGTCCTTCACGTAACAGGCGACCCGGATGAGATCGAGCAGGCTTTCGCTGCGCGGCAAAATGTCATTTTCATCCACGCGTCCGATATCCACCAGGGCCGATAGCTTCGTTTTCCCTTTTTGCGGAATTACTTTCTTCAGGAATTCATCGTCCAAAAACCGCCACGGGCCCGCTTGATCGGCCCCTTTTAAAAGTTTCGGCGAATTTTTATACCCGATTTCCATATAATCCACGCCCGCCTCGTTGAGACCGGCATACAATTTTTGAACAAATTCCACACTAAAATCCCAGTTGTTGACTAATCCTCCATCGCGTATCGTGCAATCGACAATTTTACAATGATTTGTCTTCATCTTTACCGATCCCTTTCCCTTGTGTGTATTAATATCCATCTTACTTGAAGGCAAAACCAAAAGTAAAGAACAGTCTTGTTTTCCGAGTGATATTTATCACAGTTGGCGTTTTTTGTGACATGGTATATTAATTCCAGTATAATTGAGATTGATTATCAGTATCGATATTATAATAAGAAAGGTGTGAGGCCCGATGGCTTTTTGCCGCAACTGTTTAATGAATTTAAAGCCGGGCGATTCCGGCACCATCTGCCAATTCGGCAATATCGATCCCGTCCTCAAACGCCGGCTGGCCGATTTGGGCATTTCGGAGGGATCCGCTATTCAGGTGAAACAATACTGTCTCTGGGGAGGGCCAGTTGTGTTGGAATGCGGCGGTCAACTCTTAGGGATCCGCAAGAAAGAAGCGGTCCATATCGAGGTGGCTGTCTCATGAGCGATGCCGTTCTGGTCGGAAATCCGAATACCGGTAAAACCTCTTTGTTCAACACGCTTACCAGTTCTTATGAATATGTCGGCAATTGGTCCGGCGTAACGGTCGAAAAAAAAGTCGGCCGGCTAAAAGACAAGAGCGGTGTACTAACCGATTTGCCCGGCATTTATTCGCTCCACCCTTTATCCCGGGATGAAGGCGTAGCTGCCGAATTTTTGCTGACCGGCTCACCCTCCCTGCTGATCAACATCGTTGACGCCTCGCAACTGGAACGGAATTTGTATTTGACGATGCAACTGCTTGAATACGGCAAGCCTGTTATCATCGGGTTAAACATGGTCGATGTGGCCAAATCTCGCGGATTGGTCATTGATACGGAAATTTTGGCCTCGCGGCTTCATTCGAAGCTCGTCCCGCTGATCGCCCGCACCGGAGCCGGGAGCAAAGAACTGCTGCTGGCGATGTCCCGGGCCGAAGCAACGGAGGAGGCCGAATTCCGGATCGATTACGGAGAGGTTGTCGAAAGGGCGATTGCACTTATTTCCCAGGAAGTAAACGACCTTTTCCCAGCTTTGTCGCCGCGTTGGCTAGCGCTCCAAATGCTGGAGAACAATCCGGTGGTGATGGAATCTTCCTCCCTCGACGCCGCGCTGCGTTCCCGGGTTTCAGGGATCAAGGAACAGGCGGAACAACAGCTGTTCTCCGGGAAAGGGCGGGATTTCGCCTCCCTGCAGGAGTATATCCGAAAAGTACGGACAGAGCTAATTCAGCAAATTTGTCGGGAAGCGGTCGACCTCAGCCAATCCACACCCCACACGCTGACGGAAAAGTTGGATAAAATCGCGGCTCACCCGGTTTGGGGGATTCCGCTTTTCCTGGTGTTTATGTTTCTGACCTTCCAGCTTACGTTTGATTGGCTCGGAAATCCGCTATCGGATATGCTGGAGGGCTTTATCACCGGCCCGTTCAGCAGTCTGGCGGTTCAAGCCCTTGAGGCCGTAGGTGCCTCGGAGTTCACCCGCGCGCTCATCATCGATGGGATTATCGGCGGTGTCGGCGGCGTGCTGGTCTTCGTGCCCCAAATTTTTATTATGTTCCTGATTATTTCTTTTATTGAGGATTCCGGATACATGGCCCGCATCACTGTCATGATGGATAAATTGATGGAGATCGTCGGGTTGAACGGCAAAGCGCTAATTCCGTTTATCATCGGCTTCGGCTGCAATGTCCCGGCCGTCATGGCATCGCGAAGCCTGGAACAGCCCAAAGAACGGCTGCTGACCATGCTGCTGACGCCGCTGATGTCCTGTTCCGCCCGCTTGCCTGTTTACGCGCTGTTCGCCGGCGTCTTTTTTGCAGAATCCCAGGCATTGGTGGTCCTGTCGCTTTATGTGCTGGGCATCGTCTTGGCGCTGGTCCTGGCCAAGTTGTTTTCCCGGTTTATTTTTAAAGGGGAGAAGTCCTTCTTTATGGTTGAGCTTCCCCCCTACCGGTTGCCCCAGGCCGTCACTCTCTTCCGCAGCACCTGGGAAAAAGGCAAAGGCTTTCTGCGCAAAGCGGGTACCTTTATTCTTGGCGGTTCCGTGCTGATTTGGCTGATGACCTATCTGGGACCCGGAGGCATTGCGGAAAATATGGATGACAGTTACCTGGCTGCCGTTGGCGGCCTGTTCGCCGGAGTTCTGGAGCCGGTAGGTTTCGGCACTTGGCAGTCGGGGGCCGCGTTGATCACCGGCTTTATGGCCAAAGAGGTCGTCGTATCCACGATGAATATCATTTATCACGTACCCGATCTGACCGGGCTGCAAGGACAAATCGCGGCGGCGTTCAGCCCGCTGCAGGCCTACAGCTTTATGGCGTTCGTTCTGTTGTACACGCCTTGCCTCGCCACGGTGGGAGTCCTTCGCAAAGAAACGGCTTCTTGGAAGTGGACGCTGTTTTCGATCGTCTACTCCCTCACCCTGGCTTATCTCGTGGCCTTGATCATTTATCAAGGCGGATTATGGATCGGTCTATGACTAAAAGTACGCTTGACCATGCTTACTCAACCTATAGCCTTGAAGGGAGCTTCTTCATATGGCAGATATTCTGATCGCCGGCACCGTGTTTGTTTTCGCCGCTGTCGCTCTGTTCCGCGGGTTCCGCAAAAGCCGGAAAGGCGCTTGCGCCTCCTGTTCGCAAAACAAATCCTGCGCCATGGCTTGCACTAAATCTTCTTCCTCCCCGAATTCCAAAAATTAAAAGTGCTGGCTGCAAAGGTTCTTCCTTTACAGCCAGCACTTTTTGCATTTACCGATCGCTGGTAAAGCCGGTTCGGTTATATGACTAAAGGCAAGGCGATGACGAAGACCGTCCCGACTCCCTTCGCGCTCTCAACATGGATGTTGCCCCGGTGATTCTTCACGATCCGGTAGCTGACCGACAACCCCAGGCCCGTCCCCTTCTCTTTCGTTGTAAAAAAAGGATCGAACAAACGCGCAAGCAAGGCTTTGTCCATGCCGTTTCCGTTGTCCTGTATCGTAATGTTGACGTAACGCCCCTCCGGTTTTACCTGAATCTCGATGACTCCCGAATGATCGCCCTCAACTTCCTCGATGGCCTCCATCGCATTTTTGATCATATTGAGCAGCACCTGCTTGATCTGCTTTACATCGATGGAAACGTTCATGACGGTATCGGCTTCTTTCAGATGAATTTCGCATCCTTTCATAAGTGCTTCGCTTTCCGTCAACAAAACGACCTCTTTCAGCAGCGAGGTGATGCTCATTACCGTTTTCTGCGGGGCGGTGGGCTTGGACGAATTTAAAAATTCATAAATAATGTCGTTGGCCCGATCGATTTCGGTCAAGATGATACGGGCGTATTCATCTCTGCCCAGTTGAATCAAATGAGGCCGGAGCAGCTGAATAAAGCCGCGGATTGCCGTGAGCGGATTCCGGATTTCGTGAGCGATGGCCGCCGATATTTTCCCCAGCATCGCAAGCTTGTCATTCTGATAAGCCGTCTGCTCGATCAGTTTAAAGTCGGATACATCCTTAACGCTGAGCAAAAAATCGCCGTCCATCTGGTCTCCGTAGGTCACCGTGGTCAGCCAGTACCTTCCGTATTCGTCAACCAATTCATGATTCTTCTTGCGGTAAAAAATCGTTTCACGGTAAACTCTGAGAATTTTCTTCTTCTTAAACCGGCTAAGGTGAGGGTGGCGAAGCAGTTGAAGTAAATTGCAGCCGATAAGCGAGTGGCGAGGAATCTCCAGCAGCCTGGCCATCTGAACATTGACAAACGTTAAAACCCCATCGCTGTCAAATAGCATAATGCCGCTGTCAAGATGTTGGAGTACATTCTCGTACTTGTTCTTCACAAGTTGGGTGGATTGATACGCTTTCACAGATTGAAGCAGTGTCTCCTGGAATTCGCTCAACAAGTCGGTTCCCCCTTTTTCTCCGAATGATCTTTCTGCCTCCACTACAACGACTGATCACTATGCGGATGTTCATACCTGCAATACAGTATGAATCTACATCTTTCCACCTTGTTTCCTATTCCATGAGCTCGTCCTGTATGTAACTTCGAACTGCTGCCGCGTAAATAAAACGGCTTAAATCAATCATAGTAAAGACTTCCAAATATCGTCAATCAGAGATCCTGTCGAAAAAAGGGGTTTTCGGTTAAGTCATGATTCTGTAAAATGAAATAGCCCCCGAGATCGGGAGCTATTTCATTTCCTAGCTATTTTGTTGCAGTAATCTCGCCCTGCGTCTGCTCATCACCGCGAGACGCTTTTTCAGCTCAGCTTCCCATTTGTCATCACCGATTTGCTTGGCCACCGAGAGCAGGTCGAGCGACATGTCGATCTGGTTCTGCACCAGATCCATCGGGTCTTCATCCTCCCGATTGACGCAGTTCCCAAAAATGGAGTCCTCGTCCTCCATGATGAAATCCTGAAAATCAATCTCCGAAAGTCCGTCCCCATGCGCATACTCTGCAAGCACTTCATACTCGTTTTCCACTTTGTAGTGGACTTCAACTCTATGGCAAACCGGGCAAAAAAGAAGCGGAACATTATGAACCTGGGTGCGGTAGTGCTTTAATGTCCCTTTGGTTCCGACCATACTTGCGCCACAGCAAAAACTCATTCCCCGACACCCTTTCCTGTTCAAGCTTCCGAACTGTCCTATTGGCATTTTTTGTGATTGCCTATATTTATTCTCGACAACGGCCGCAAATTCCTTTACAGCTAACAGGATGAACCCGTTGATCTTAAAAAATACGAAGGACGGCCTACACACAAAAAGACAGGGCAAAAGGCCCCCTGTTGCGGACTTTTGCCAACAGGGGGCCTAACGGCTATTTACTTATTAGACTTGGAGCGTTTTGTCGCCGGGTTTCCAGTTCATCGGGCACAAACCGCCGGATTGCAGAGCCTGAAGCACGCGGAGCGTTTCTTCTACGCTGCGGCCCACATCATTGTGGTTAACCACTTGATATTTCAATTCGCCATCCGGATCGATGATGAACAAACCGCGCAGGGCTACGCCCTCTTCTTCAATCAGAACGCCGTAGTCACGGGCAACGCTCTTCGTAATATCCGAAGCGAGCGGGAAGTTCAGCTGACCCAAACCGTTGTTTTCTTTCGGCGTGTTGATCCAAGCCTTATGGCTGTGCTCGGAATCGATGCTGACACCCAAAATCTCCGTATCCAGCTCCTTGAACTGGGCGTATGCCTCGCTAAGGGCTGTAATTTCCGTCGGGCAAACGAAGGTAAAGTCGAGAGGATAGAAGAAGAATACCAACCAATTGCCGCGATAATCGGACAATTTTCTGCGTCCAAACTCCTTGCCGTCACCCGTTACGATCGCCATGTCAAAATCCGGAGCAGGTCTTCCTACCAAACGTTCCGCCATTTGAAAAAAGCCCCCTTTAATAAATATGTAAGAAACCCGGAGGTTTCTGTATCACAGGTTTAGCTTACGGCTTTTGGCCACAATTCAAATGGTACCATCCGGAATTTTCAAAGTCAATATTGTAACATTTTCTTTTTAATAATTATTATAAATTAACTTTTTCTTTGAATTTCTCATTTGATTGGCGGATCATGCCGCCCGCTTTATTTCCGCATTGCGGCGACAATGAGATCTCCCATCGCGGTCGTGCCTAGCGATTTGCTCTTGTCCACCGCAATGTCTCCGGTACGATGTCCGGCGTTCAACACATCGGCTACGGCGCGTTCGATCGCATCCGCCGCATCCGCATAGCCGAATGTCATGCGGAACATAAGCGCGACCGAAAGAATCGTGGCGATCGGGTTAGCCAAGTTCTGCCCGGCGATATCCGGGGCCGAACCGTGAACCGGTTCGTACAATCCGAAGCTGCCTTCCCCAAGGGAAGCCGAGGACAGCATCCCGATCGATCCGGTCAGCATCGCCGCCTCATCGCTTAAAATGTCGCCGAACATGTTCTCCGTTACAATGACGTCAAAGCTTGAAGGGCGGCGCAGCAACTGCATCGCGCAATTGTCGACCAGCACGTGCTCCAGCTCCACATCCGGATACTCCGGTGCGATCCGGTTGACTACCTCGCGCCACAGGCGGGAGGTTTCCAGCACGTTTGCTTTATCCACGGACGCCAGCTTCTTGCGGCGTTTTTGGGCAATTTCGAAAGCCTGGCGGACGATGCGCTCCACCTCGCTCACATTGTAGGCGCAGGTGTCGACAGCCTCCTGGCCGTTCTCCGTATCACGGCGGTATTTTTCGCCGAAATAGATGCCTCCGGTCAGTTCACGGACGACGATCAGGTCCGTACCCTCAAGCACTTCCGGCTTTAACGTGGAAGCGTCCTTCAGGCAATCGAAGACCACGGCGGGACGCAGGTTAGAGAACAGGCCCAACGCTTTACGGATGCCAAGCAATCCGGTCTCGGGCCGAAGCTCCTTCGGATTGTTGTCCCATTTTGGCCCGCCAACCGCCCCTAAGAGCACAGCGTCGGCTCGTTTGCAAATCTCCAGTGTATCCTGCGGGAGAGGCGTCCCTTTTTGATCGATGGCGATGCCCCCGAACAACGCATGCTCCGTTTCAAAGCGATATCCAAACAGCTCTTCCGTCCGCTTCAGCACTTTTTCCGCTTCGGCTACCACTTCAGGGCCAATTCCGTCCCCGGGAATCACTGCGATTTTTTTAACTTCTGGCATGATTGACTACTCCCTTTCTCTCGGTAACTCACTCGAATAAACTCCTGTTTTAGTTGTAACATAATCGTTTATGTTTAACCAAGATATAGAATCTATTAGACTTATAGGTTCTAGCTATAGAAGAAAAAAAAGAAACGCAAAGCCGTTTGGCTCTGCGTTTCTTCTCTTTGTATATTGGCATATCCGAGCACGCTTTATTGTTCCATTTTCTTTAGCTCCGCAATGCTCTAAAGCAAAGGTTTGCGAAGGAATGGCCAACTTGGGCTATGACGCTTATGCCGCCGCTTTAAAACTTCTTATTTCTTGATCCAGTGCATCAAGCCGCGCAGCTCTTTGCCGACAACTTCGATCGGGTGGTTGGCTTCGTTGCGGCGCGTCGCCGTAAGGAAAGCGCGATTCGATTGATTTTCCAGGATGAAGTCGCGGGCAAATTTGCCTTGTTGAATATCGGCAAGCACTTCTTTCATCGCTTTCTTCGTTTCTTCCGTTACTACGCGAGGACCTGTTACATAGTCGCCATATTCCGCCGTGTTGGAAATGGAGTCGCGCATTGTTGCCAATCCGCCTTCATAGATCAGGTCGACGATCAGCTTCAGTTCGTGCAAGCACTCGAAGTAAGCCATTTCCGGAGCATAACCCGCTTCGGTCAAGGTTTCGAAGCCCGCTTTGATCAGCGCGCTTACGCCGCCGCACAGTACGGCTTGCTCCCCGAACAAATCGGTTTCGGTTTCCTCACGGAAGGAAGTTTCGATAACCCCGGCACGTGTACAACCGATCCCTTTGGCATAAGCCAGTCCGATTTCTTTGGCTTTACCGGTAGCATCCTGATGGATGGCGATCAGACCGGGAACCCCGAATCCTTCAACATAAGTACGGCGAACCATATGACCTGGGGATTTAGGAGCAACAAGGAGCACATCATTGTCCGGAGACGGTACGATTTGTCCGAAGTGTACGTTGAAACCGTGCGCGAACATGAGAGCTGCACCCTTTTTCAGGTTTGGCGCAATTTCGCTGTTGTACACGGCCGCTTGAGTTTCATCCGGCATCAGGATTTGCACGACATCCGCACGTTTGGTCGCTTCCGCTACGGAAAGCACTTCAAATCCGTCTTCTTTCGCCTTGTTGAAAGACTTGCCCTCACGAAGACCGATGACGACTTGAAGACCGCTTTCGCGCAGGTTTTGCGCATGGGCATGACCTTGGCTGCCGTATCCGATGATTGCAATGGTCTTTCCTTTCAATACGCTGAGTTCTGCATCTTGTTCATAGTACAAAGTAACTGCCATTTTCTAATGCCCTCCCATAAATTGCGGGTATGCGTTTCGCATATCCCTGTTATATTTGGTTCTCCGCCTGTTTGACGGGTGATTCATGAGACCTGGCGGCATTTCGGCTTCTTCTGCTGTACCCTTCGGCCCCATCAATCCCCCGCCAACGGGGCGGAGAGTGTTGATGATTTGGATAAAATTTAATATGGCCTAAGATTTAGGCGTTTCCCCGTACCATAGCCGTAACCCCGGTTCGGGAAAGTTCGCGGATTCCGTAAGGGTGCAGCAGTTCGATCATGGCATCGATTTTTTCCGTATCGCCCACAACCTGGACCATCATGCTGTTCGTTCCGATATCCACGACCGCGGCGCGGAACGTTTCCACAACGCCCATAATTTCCGGACGCTCCGCCGGTTCCGACTTAACTTTGATCAGCGCCAGTTCCCTGGCGACCATCGGCTTGGAACTAAGATTGACCACCTTGATCACATCGATCAGTTTGTACAGCTGCTTCTCGATTTGTTCCAGAGTTTTATCGTCCCCCTGAGTCACGATGATCATCCGGGACAATCCTTCTTCCTCGGACTGCCCGACGGTAATGCTCTCGATATTGAAGCCGCGCCGGCCGAACAGGCCGGACACGCGCTGCAGAACACCTGGCTGGTCATTTACCAAAACGGATATAGCGTGGCTCTTTATCATGATTCATCGTCCCCCATCAGCATTTGATCAATGGTGGAACCTTGAGGTACCATCGGATAGACATTTTCTCCTTTTTCAACCACAAACTCCACCAATACCGGCCCCGGCGTTTCCATCGCTTCCTTCCATGCCTGCTTGGCTTCCTCTTTGTTGGTCGCCCGCAGGCCTTTCACGCCGTAAGCGTCCGCCAGCTTCACGAAATCCGGGCTGCCGGCCAAATCGATATGACTGTACCGGTTGTCGTAAATCAATTCCTGCCACTGCCGCACCATTCCCAGAACCTGGTTATTGATGACGACGATTTTGACTGGAATGTTGTTGATGGCGCAGATCGCCAGTTCTTGGGCACACATCTGCATTCCGCCGTCCCCGTTGATCGAGATCACCAAACGGTCGGGATGAGCCATTTGCGCGCCGATGGCCGACGGGAATCCGAAGCCCATCGTCCCCAATCCCCCGGAAGTGATCCAGGAGCGAGGCTGATTGAATTTGTAATATTGGGCCGTCCACATTTGATGCTGGCCGACATCGGTCGTTACGATCGCTTCCCCACGGGTCGTTTCATTCAAATGCTCAATGACCCATTGCGGCTTCAGCACCGTATCGGAATCCTTGTAACGGAACGGGTATTTCTCCTTGGAGTCCCGGATTTTCGTTCTCCAGTCATCCGCCTTTGCCGCGCGTTCGACCAAAGGATTCAGCATTTCCAGTACTGTCTTCACGTCGCCGACAATCGGAATTTCGGTTTTGACATTCTTGCCGATCTCCGCCGGATCGATATCGATATGGGCAATTTTCGCCTGCGGCGCAAACCCGTCCAATCGTCCGGTTACCCGATCGTCGAATCTCGCTCCGATGTTGATCAGCAGGTCCGCCTGCTGTATCGATTGGTTAGCGGTGTAGGTGCCGTGCATCCCCGGCATGCCCATCCACAACTCGTGGCCACTCGGAAATCCGCCGAGGCCGAGCAATGTTGTTGTAATCGGAATTTCCGTCTTGTTGACTAGTTCCAGCAGCGCCTCGTGGCCGCCCGAGTAAACGACGCCCCCGCCGGCCAGGATGACCGGGCGCTCCGCCTCCTGAATCGCCGTGGCGAGCTTGTCGAGCTGCAAGCGATTCGGAACGACGGTCGGATGATACCCCCGCAGGTCGATCGATTGTACCGGTTCAAACAGGGCTTTATTTGCCGAAACATCCTTCGGAATGTCGATCAGCACCGGGCCCTTCCTTCCGGTATTCGCGATGTGGAACGCCTCGTGGATAACGCGGGGCAAGTCCTCGACATTTCTTACCAGATAGCTGTGCTTTGTGATCGGCATCGTAATGCCGGTGATGTCCGCTTCCTGGAATGCGTCGGTTCCGATCAGGTTGGAAACGACATTGCCCGTAATGACGACGAGCGGAACCGAGTCCATGTAGGCCGTCGCGATCCCTGTTACCGTATTGGTCGCTCCCGGACCGGAGGTGGCGATGCAGACACCGACCTTGCCGCTGGCGCGGGCATAACCGTCTGCCGCATGGATGGCCCCCTGCTCATGTCTTGTCAGCAGGTGATGGAAATCGGTAAAACCGTACAAGGCGTCGTAAATGTACAACACCGCGCCTCCCGGGTAACCGAAGACGCACTCGACACCTTCCAAAAGCAAACTGCGAAGCAAGATTTCCGAACCGGAAATGACTTCCGGTTTCATCCATTTCTCACGTAATTGTTCTGTAGACCGCACTGCTGGAATTTGCGCGCTCATCAGTCATCCTCCTTCCAAGAATGGGTAATTCGTTAAATTTTTAATATCTATGCAACAAAAAAACCTTCCGCCCGCCGGAATAGTCTCCTATTCCGAGGGACGAAAGGTTTAGCTTCCGTGGTACCACCCATGTTCACCCGGTTCTTCGCAGTACCGGGCCTTGACGAGTACAGGCCAAATGAAACCTATACCCGTGGTCTTTAACGCAGACCTGACGATTTCCCCTAATAGGCCGTACGCAAGCTTTACCTAGGATCGCTTGCGGCTTTTCAGGGAAACAGCTCCGAGGTGAGCTCGCATTTAAGGGATAATGCAGGATGGTCTCAGCAAATCCATCCATTCTCTGAGCAAAGAGCCCTTAAACCTTCGTCCTCTTCATCGCCGATTGCCGATTGCAGTAATCGTTAAAATGTTTAGAAACATTATATGATTAGTTTACATCTCGAGTCAATACCCATTTGGAGCCAGTTTTTTAAACGAATTTCAGCGCAGGCAACGCGATGAGAAAAATCCGAGTTTGCCGTTGACTTTAAATCCGGCTGGTTTTGGCTGGAACGCTTTGCCCTCCTTACGTCATATGATAGAGTAAAGCGCCTAATTTTATTCGGGTGGCGCATCTTTCATTCAAAGTCATCCCGGAGGAGGTAAAAGAGCGGATGATACGTTACAGAAGGCCAAAGCAGGATGATCCGGTCATTTTCGAATTAATCCAAAAGGAGCTTGTCCCCTTTTCCAATCTGCCTCCGCAAGAGTTAAACGCCGTTTTGAAAGATCTGCCCAAACGGCTGACGAGGGGCGTAACGCTTGTCGTATCTCCTTATTACGAATCCGATCCCATAGCCTTTATCCATTTCATGGTGCACGGTGATCTTTTATATATCGATATGATGGCGGTAGCTCCCGCGCACCGGCGCAATCGGCATGGGAAAGCGCTGCTGGCCCATGCCGAAAATTTCGCCGGTTCCCGCGGATGCTCCCGGGCCAAAGTCTTGGTGGACCGCGATAATACCCGGGCCCATCAATTTTACCGTAACCTGGGATACCGCACCGTTCGCTTTATCCAACCCTCAGGGTGCTATGAATTGGAAAAAAGACTGCTTGCCCGTCGATAAAAATCACCAGAAGTAGGGCTTTACGCCGTAAGGATATCCGTAAGGCCCCGGTCCATACGGGCCGTAACCGCCGTAGCCACCATAGCCGCCGTAGCCACCGTAAGGGGATGCGCCGATCGCAAGCAAATCGAATAAAACCAGCGGAATAATCGCTTTAGTTTTGACTTTTTTTCCGGAGTTCTGCGTAACGATCAAACGGTTGCCGCTAATTTTGACCAGCTTGCCCGTTACAACCCCACCGTCCTTTTTATAGGCGATAATCGACTTGCCGAGCCACTTTTCGGCGTCTTTCCTTGTCACCTTTTTGCTCATGGTAACCCTCCTCCAATGTGGGATCCCTAGCCATAAATCCGGCTATTCGTCTTCATACCACTATATTCGGGCCGCCTTGTTTCCGCTTGCGCCATCGCCTCCTTCATTAGGAGAAATAGGCCCCTTAAGCAAAAAAAGCGCGGGCTGCAGGAAAGAAACCCCTTGCGGCTCGCACTTTTTCTTGTCTTTTTCAATTCTAACGTTTTGAAGGATCGTAAGGCGTCCCCAATGCAGCCGGTGCCGAAGAACGCCCCACCGCACTGACCAGGACAATGATCGTCAGCACGTAAGGAATCATGAAAATAAATTCCTGCGGAATGCTTCTCGACCATTCGAACAACTGCACATAGTTCCGAATCGCCTGGGAGAATCCGAAAAACATCGCGGCTCCCAAAGCGCCCACCGGATTCCATTTCCCGAAGATCATCGCGGCGATGGCGATGAAACCCTGTCCCGAGATGGTATTGTGAGCAAACGTACTTGTCGTCGTGAGCGTAATGGTCGCGCCCCCAATCCCTGCCAGCGCGCCGCTGATCATCACGCCGATGTAGCGCATCCGCGAGACATTCACCCCGAGCGTATCGGCCGCTCCGGGATATTCGCCGACGGAACGCAGGCGAAGTCCGAAAGGGGTCTTGAACAGCAAATAATAGGCAACGATGACAAGGATAAGCGCCAGATAAGTTGTTGGGTACGAGTTGAAGAAGCCTTCCCCGATGATCGGGATATCCCGAAGCACCGGGATCGCTTCTTTCTCGAATACGTTAACGAGAGGAGTTTCGGCCGAGCCGTTAAAAATCAGCTTCACGATGTATACCGTCAATCCGGCCGCCAAAAAATTGATGACGACCCCGCTGATGGTTTGATCGGCCTTAAACGTAATGGTTGCTACCGCGTGAATGAGGGACCCCAGAATTCCCACCACAACTGCGGCGATCACGCCAACCCAAGGGGCCATAACGCCGAGCCCGGCTTCCTGGGCATAATAAGTGCCTACGCCGGCCGCGAACGCCCCGAAAATCATCAGCCCTTCCAGGCCGATATTTACGACGCCCGACCGCTCCGAGAAAATACCGCCGAGCGCGGCGAATATCAGCGCTGTTGAAAATACGAGGGTTGAATTTAACAATTGGCCTAGCAGCGTAAGAATGTCCATATTACAACACCTTCTCTTTCTTGCGCTTGAGGTAGAATGGTTTAAGCACAAACCGTACGATGCCCTGGGCCGCGATGAAGAAAATGATCGAGCCGATGATGATCTTGATCAGCTCCGGCGGAACCCCCGCCGCAAAGCTCATGCCTGCGGAGCCGTAAGTAAGCACACCATAAAGCGAACCCGCCAGGACAACTCCGAACGGATGATTCATCCCCAAAAGCGCAACGGCTATGCCGTCAAAACCGTATCCCGGCGACGCCGCAAACACGGATTGATAATGGAATACGCCAAGCACTTCAAAAGTTCCGGCCAACCCGGCAAACACGCCGCTGATGAACATGGCCTTCACCACATTGCGCCCCACGTTCATGCCGGCATATTCCGCCGCATTCGCATTGAAGCCAACCGCACGCATTTCATACCCTTGCTTGGTTTTCCACAGATAGACATAGAAGAACAACGCCGCGAGCAGGGCGATAACCGTTCCCCAATGGACGCGCGCATTGTTAAAGATCCCCGCCAAAAATGTCAGCGCCGCCGAAGCTCCGATATCCTCCGAGCGATTCTGACCTTTTAAGAGGAAGAAATGACGGATCACGTAATTGGATAGATATAAAGCCGTCCAGTTCAACATGATCGTCGTAATGACTTCGTTAATCCCGCGCTTGGCCTTCAGGTACCCGGCGATCGCCGCCCAAAGCCCGCCTGCGACACCGCCCGCAATGACTGCCAAAGGCACGACGATATTCGAGGATACGCCTGTCATTAACAGCGATACGGAGGTTGCGGTCGTCATCCCGATCAGCACTTGCCCATCCGCACCGATATTGAACATCCCGGAACGAAACGCAAAGGCAACCGCAAGACCGGTAAAGATCAGCGGAGTAATTTGACGAATCGTCTCCCCGAAATCGTACGGATTGCCTATCACACGCTGGATCAATGCGCTATATGCAACCAGCGGATTGTAACCGCCGAGAAGCATCACTACAGCGCCGACCAAAAGGCCGAGCAAAATTGCTACGAGCGGAACGATCAGGCTGTCCAGCGTAAATATTTTGCGCAATTTATCCATGCGATTGTCCTCCCTGCTCCATAAAACCGGCCATCATCAGCCCGAGTTCCTGATCGTTCGTATCCTGCGGGCGCACTTCACCGACAATTCTGCCTTCGTAAATGACCGCGATTCGATCCGATACGTTCATAATCTCATCCAGCTCAAATGAAATCAGCAACACGGCCTTGCCCTTGTCCCGCTGTTCAATCAGTTGCCGGTGAACAAACTCGATCGCACCAACGTCCAATCCGCGGGTCGGTTGAGCTGCGATCAGCAGATCCGGATTCTTGTCTATTTCCCGCGCAATAATCGCTTTCTGCTGGTTCCCCCCTGACAAAGAACGAGCCTTGGTCTCAATGCTGGGGGTGCGTACGTCGAACTGCTCAACAAGCTCTGTGGCATGGCGGTCTACGGTCCGCTGGTCGAGAAACCCGCTCTTGCTGTAAGGATGCTTATAGTACGTTTCGAGAACCATATTCTCACTGATGGAAAAATCGAGTACTAGACCGTGCTTGTGGCGGTCCTCCGGAATATGGGACAACCCGCTTTCAATAATTTTGCGCACCGGCAGATTGGCGATTTCCTTACCCGATAACTTGATGGAACCGGAATTGATTTTGCGGAGTCCCGTAATGGCTTCGATCAACTCCGTTTGTCCGTTGCCGTCCACTCCGGCGATCCCGATGATTTCACCGGCCCTCACCTGCAGGTCCAAACCGTTCAGCACGGGAATGCCATTCTTGTTTTGCATCTTGACCTGACTGAGCTGCAGTACCGGTTCTCCGGCAACCGGCTCTTTTTTGTCAATTTGGAATGTGACATCCCGTCCCACCATCTTGGCGGCCAACTCGTTCGGGTTCGTGTTGTTCGTGTCGACCGTATCGATGACTTTCCCCCGACGGATAATCGTGACTCTGTCGGAAATCTCCATGATTTCCTTCAGTTTATGCGTGATGAGAATGATCGATTTGCCTTCCGCAACCAGCCTTTTCATAATAGCCATCAGCTCTATGATTTCCTGGGGCGTAAGCACCGCTGTCGGTTCGTCAAATATGAGAATATCCGCGCCGCGGAACAAGGTCTTCATAATTTCGACGCGCTGCTGCATTCCGACCGAAATATCCTGAATTTTGGCATTGGGATCGATCTGAAGACCGTACTGTTCCGACAGTTTAGCCACTTGGGCGGACGCCGATTTATAGTCGATATTTATTCCCTTCTTCGGTTCCATCCCTAAGATAATGTTCTCGGTGACCGTAAAAGGCTGTACCAATTTAAAATGCTGATGCACCATGCCGATGCCCAGCTTGATCGCTTTGTTCGGGTTGTCGATCGTCACCTGTTGTCCATTGATCTCGATCGTGCCGTGATCGGGTTGATAGAGTCCGAACAGGATGTTCATTAAAGTGGATTTGCCTGCCCCATTTTCGCCCAGAAGCGCATGGATTTCACCTTTACGTAAGGTCAGGCTGATTGAATCATTGGCTACAACACCGGGAAAAGATTTTGTGATTTGCTTCAACTCGACTACGGTAGCCGCAGTACTCATGAAATCACCCTCACCATCATGGGATTTACGCAAACAACAAGGCCAGCTGAGATAACACACTGGCCTTGCCTGCTTGTACATATTAAACTATCGGCTTAATACAGCAGCCGTATTAAAGCTTGCTTACTCGGCAGGAACCGTGATTTCGCCGCTGATGATTTTTTGCTTGTATTCTTCGACTTTATCGAGAATTTCCTGGCTTACATTCTTCTTGGAAGTCTCCGGAAGACCTACGCCGTCATCTTTCAGAGTCAGGTTCGTTACCGAACCGCCTTTGAAGGTTCCGTCGATCACTTGTTGCGTAATATTCTTAACCGCGACGTCCACCCGTTTGATCATCGAAGTCAACGTAACGTCATCGCCAAACTCCAGCGATTGGTCCTTGTCCACGCCGATAACCCAAACCTTTGAGCCGCCCGCATTGTTGCGAGCCTTCGCTTCGTTAAATACGCCGTTACCGGTTTGTCCCGCAGCCGGGAAGATGATGTCCGCGCCATCGTTATACAGCTGGCTCGCCAACGATTTACCGATATCCGGTTTATCGTAAGCGGCAGCGTAAGTAATTTTCACTTCCGCGTTAGGGTTAACAGCCTTTACACCGGCTTGGAAGCCGACTTCAAAACGTTTAATTACCGGACTTTCGGCCCCGCCGATAAACCCAATCTTGTTCGTCTTTGTCGTTAATCCGGCAACCACGCCGACCAGGAACGAACCTTCGTTTTCGGCAAATGTAACGGAGGCCACGTTAGGTGCTTCCACCACACTGTCGATGATAGCCAGGTTCGCGTTCGGGTTCGCGTCAGCCACTTGTTTCAGAGCGTCGCCAAGATCAAAGCCGATCGCCCAAGTAAGATTATAACCGCCCTGCACGAACTGGTTCAAGTTAGGAATATAGTCTGCGCTGCTGTTACTTTGCAGGTATTTGTGTTGAATGCCTTGCTCTTTGTTCAGTGCCTCAAGAGCTTCCCAAGACGATTGGTTGAAAGACTTGTCGTTTACGCCGCCAATGTCTGTAACAAGACCGACCTTGATATCGGCCCCCTTCTTCGCCTCATCGCTCGTCTGGGTATTGCCGGCACCCGTATTGGGCGCAGCGCCGCTTTCGCCCGCTTTCCCCTTATTGTTGCCGCATCCCGCCAGTATCATTGTCAGCGCGAGGACCATGACTAAAGAAAATTTGAAGGCTCTGTTCATTGACGTTAAATCCCCCTTATGATTTTTAACCTTGTCTAGGCTTCATGTACAGACCGATTATACCTTTTAATTTGCGTAAAATCCATACTTTTAATGACCGCAGGTTAAATAAGTTTCGCCTTTTTGTGAAATGAAGCGCTTACCTTCGACATAATTGCCACATAACGTTCGCTATGTGTAATATTCTGGTTGTTCAAACTGTGGTAACACCACTCCGTTTCTATGTATAGACTACCCCAAGTGCCGTTATTTAACACAAAAACGGCCGTCGTTTCCGGTAATTTCTCAACCAGTTACGACGGCCGTCTAAAACATGCCGATTAGGCGTTAATTTTCTCCTTGGCCACGGTAGCCAACGAGTTGAATGCGTTAATGTCGTTTACAGCCAGGTCCGCAAGCATTTTGCGGTTGATGTTTACTTCAGCCAGTTTCAAACCGTGCATCAATTTGCTGTAAGACAATCCGTTCATACGGGCAGCAGCGTTGATACGCACGATCCAAAGTCTGCGGAAGTCGCGTTTTTTCGTGCGACGGTCACGATATGCATAAAGCAAGGATTTCATAACTTGCTCGTTTGCGGTTTTGAAGATGCGGTGTTTGGAACCAAAATAACCTTTAGCCAGTTTCAATACTTTTTTATGACGACGACGAACGACGAATCCGCCTTTTACTCTTGCCATATTAATAAACCTCCCAATAAGTTGTGTTAAAAAATTACTTCAAGTTTGCAAGTTGTTGTTTCAAACGGTTAACGTCACCGGAATAAGCCACAGGGCTGTTTGCCAATACACGTTTAGCGCGTTTGGACTTATGGGACAGCAAGTGATTGCGGTTCGCTTTGTAACGTCTTACTTTACCGGATCCGGTAATTTTGAAGCGGTCCTTCAGACTGCTGTGGGTTTTCATTTTAGGCATTGTACTTCCCCCTCAAAGTTTGTGAACTGCGCGGTTCAATCGGTCAAGCCGGGATACCGCTTAATTTTTAGGTGCCAAAATCATGATCATGCTACGGCCTTCCAATTTCGGATGGCGCTCCACCGTGGAAATCTCCGCAACCTCTTCTTTAACGCGGTCGAGAATTTTCTTACCGATGTCAGCATGGGTAATTTCACGTCCGCGGAAGCGGACCGAACATTTTACCTTGTCTCCATCTTTCAAAAATTTGATCACATTGCGAAGCTTCGTCTGGAAGTCATGTTCTTCAATGTTGGCACGGAACCATACTTCCTTGATATCCACTATCTTCTGATTCTTACGGGCTTCCTTCTCTTTCTTCTGTTGCTCGTAACGGAATTTGCCATAGTCCATGATCCGGCATACCGGTGGCTTGGCCGTCGGCGCTACGTTAACCAGATCCAGATTCAGGTCGATGGCCATTTGAAGTGCCTCACGGATCGGTTTGATGCCGATCTGCTCCCCGTTGGCCCCCACCAAACGTACCTCTTTGGCCCGTATCTCATCGTTGATCAAATGTTCCTTACTGATAATTCTCCACCTCCAAATAATTCTCTTGTCCCTTAAAAACGGTTATGGCTCAAATAAAAAGGGATACAGGTCCACGCCCGCATCCCAAATTGATCGTCAATTCTTCATGAATAAACCTATTCATAAATCATTGGATCAAAACCAGCCAACACGAACGTCGGTCAGGTGAGAAGCCATGGCCTCTGCTTGCAATCCAAACAGTTATTGCAACACACTTGAATAGTCTAACATATCCCTCAAATCCATGTCAAGCAACGCGATCAAAAAATGGGTTTTGAGCTCCCCCATTCAATAAAAGATCAAAATCCGGCTTTTCAGCACCGAGTAGCATGGATGAAACCGGGCCTGAGGAGCGGAGCGTAGAGGAGCCTACGTGAGCACCGGAAGGGCCGGTTGAATTCAAGATTCGACGCCGACTTGACTTCGGAAGAATCACTTCGTGATCAAAAGCCGGATTTTGAGCTACCTTAAATTAGCCTTGTTTGCTTTGAACTTCTTCTAGGCGTACCACCCGCGTATGCTGCGTGTGGCTCCACTGCTTGTTGTTCTGAGTGAAGAAGGCGTAGAACGTGATCGGCCACCACGATACCAGGTAAATCGGGAACAGCACCAGGTAGGCATACACTTTCTTCGATTTGACCTTCTCCAGAATCATCGCCGCCAGGAAGATAAACACGTTGGCCCCGATCGCTACAGAAGAGAGCCATAACGGAAGATGGGCATACAGCGTTTCAAAGTTCGGACCGCCGAACAGCGACTGGTCTGCCCAGATTAACGCCGTAAGCAGGAATGTCAGGAGTACGATGTAGACGTTAACCCCGTACAAGGCCATATCCAATTTGACCAAATTGCGTTCCTTGATGCTCTTCCAAAGAAGCGGGAAGAAATAACGACGGGCCACCGTAAAGTGACCCTGCATCCAGCGCAAACGCTGGCGCGCGGAAGCTTTGAATGTGAGCGGCTTCTCATCAAAGAGCTTGGCGTCATAGTTAAACACCGGATAAACCCCGCGTTCCACACAGCGCATCGTAAACTCCAAATCCTCAACCAGACTGGTGGCTCCCCAACCGATTTCTTTCAAAAGCTCGGTCTCAAAGCACATCCCCGTGCCTCCGAGGAAGTTAGCCATCTTCAAATTGTGGCGGGACAGCTGCCACAACCGGTTGCAATACCAATAGGAAATCCCGTAGGAAGCCGTGATCCAGGAGTCCTCCGGATTTTTGGTGTCGATATATCCCTGAATGACCCGGGCTCCTGAACAAAGGTCGTTATTCATCTCGTTCAGGAAATCAGGATGTGCCAAGTTATCGGCGTCAAACATAACGACCGCGTCATACTGCTTCGGCATCTTCCACAGTTGCTTCAGCATCCATTCAATGGCGTATCCCTTCCCGCGAAGGTTGGGATTCGTCCGCACGCAAGCGTTCATGCCATGGCTTCTGACAATGTCGGCGGTCCCGTCCGTACAGTTGTCGCAAATGACAAAAACATCGTACAGTTCCTTCGGGTAATTCAGTTCTTTCAGGTTCTCCATTAAAGCGCCGACGACCTTTTCTTCGTTATGAGCCGCTACAAGAACGGCAAAGGATTTCGCCGGAGCAAAGTTTCTCTTGTTCTTCTTCTTGTACAAGCCAAACAGCGCCAGACCGAACTGGTACACCCCTACCACCGCAAGCACAACCTGCAGCGATATCAAAATGGCGTCCATCATTAATCTCTGTACCCCCTTTTAACTCCATCAATTTTTCATGTCTTTTTTCTCTAAATCTTGTGCGGAGTTTTTCATGACCCTTATTGCTTTTCTTTTGCGAAAATCTAAATTTCTTTTCAACGCTTTTTCGATTTTCCATGACTTTGCATCATTTGTCAAACCGGTGTAAGACCTGAAGGACGCAAAATCCGGCGGAAGTTACTCTATATTCCCTTAAGACACCGTCGCTTCCTGCAATCGGTACGTTTTATTCTTATTTTCATCCGTTTTTGGCGTTTTTATTTCTTTAGCCCCCCCTTTTTTTCATATGTAAACGTTATATAAAAAAAGCAGCTATTATACAAACGAAAAAAAACGAAGAAAGTTTACTCAATAACTCATTTTTCTTTAAACTTTTTTGCTATTATTTGAATCAACGACGCGGCTTCGTTCACATTAATTTTAAAAAAGGGTATATTAACACCAAACGCGGCCTGTCCTTAAAGGCCGCGGATTGCGGATTTATTGTAAAAAATGTAGCAACCAACCTGAACGGTTTCTTGCAGCAAACCAAGCGCGGAGGGATCTTTATGACTCGATTGCTTCAAAAACTGATACGACTGGACCAGAAACTGTTTGTGGGGATTAACGGACGACTGCACAGAAGTTTTCTGAATTTCTGGCTGTACTACCTGACCCATCTGGGCGGAGCCGTCTTTACAATCCTCGCCACCTTGCTCATCTGGCTGGCAGCTCCGGAACCCTGGAACAAAACGGGGCTTCAGGCGGGTGTCGCCTTGGCCATCAGTCATATCCCGGTCGCCCTTGCCAAAAAAACATACCCGCGTGTCCGGCCCTACTTGACCCTCCCGGGGACGAATACCTTTCGAAATCCGCTGACGGATCATTCTTTTCCTTCCGGACATACGACTGCCATTTTTTCGGTGACTGTGCCATTTATGGCAGCGATGCCGGTTCTTACCTTTATTCTCGGACCCGTGGCTTTGATTGTGGCGGTATCGCGCATTTACCTGGGGCTGCACTACCCTTCCGACGTGCTTGCGGGGGCCGTGATCGGTTCTTCCGTAGCCTTCGGTACGGTTGCATTATGGGCGTAAAGGGGATATTGTAGTGGATAGAATAACCTTGCAGGAAAAGGTGAAACTAAAGTGCAAAAACAAAGGGTATTGCTTTTGTCCGAGGGGTTTGGAGCCGGTCACACCAAGGCGGCATATGCGCTCTCGAGCAGTTTACGCAAAGTAGCGCCGCATGTGCAGACCAAAGTACTCGAACTGGGAAGCTTTTTAAATCCCAGAGTGGCGCCTATCATTATTACCGCCTATAAGAAAACGGTGTCCACCCAGCCGCGGCTCGTCCGCATGATGTACCGCAGCAACTATAAAAAATCCTTAAACCGATTAACGACACTTGCCCTACATCGGATATTTTATACGCGCACGATTCAGATTATCCGTCAATTGCATCCGGATGTTATCGTCTGCACCCATCCTATTCCCAGCGCCATCATATCGCGGATCAAGCGCCTTGAACTGCTGGATGTGCCGCTCTGTACCGTCATAACCGATTATGACGCTCATGGAACCTGGGTCAGCCGGGAGGTCAACAGCTACCTCGTCTCCACCGACCAAGTCAAGCAAAAGCTGCTGGAGCGAGGCGTGGAAGAGGAGAAGATAAGGATCACCGGCATACCGGTTCATCCGAATTTTTGGGAGCGTCACCGGAAAGAAGATATCCGGAGCCAATTTAACCTAAAAAACATGCCCACCGTGCTCGTCATGGGCGGAGGCTGGGGCTTTATGAAGGATGAAGCGGTCAGCTCCCTTTTGGCCACGTACAGGGACCGGATTCAGATTATCTTCTGCCTTGGGAGCAATACGAAATCATTGGAGAAGATGAAGAAGGACCCGCGCTTTATTCATCCGCACATTCATTTGCTTGGCTTTACGCGGGAAATCGACAAGCTGATGGAGGTCTCCGACCTGCTGATCACGAAACCGGGAGGCATGACCTGCACGGAAGGATTGGCCAAGGGGATTCCGATGCTGTTTCACAAGCCCCTTCCCGGACAGGAGGAAGAGAACTCGCAGTACTTCGCTTCCCAAGGATGGGGAACTCCCATCGGCTCGCTCGACGATATCACCGCCTGGATCAACCGGCTCACCCACAACTATGAAGAAGTGGTGCGCAACCGGGAGGAAGTGCTCAATCATATCGCCAGCTATTATCCGCTGCAGAGCGCGCAAGCCATCATGGATCTTATCGAAGATAAAAGAGTTTTGGCGGAATAATCAACCCATCATTCATACAAATAACCAAAAGGCCTCCGGATCATCCGGAGGCCTTTTGGTGGCCGGCGACTAAAACTCGTCCATTTTATGCTCGTGGTACCGGCGCAAAGCCGCTTCCCCAACCTTCACTTCGCAGCGGTAAATCGGCATGCCTTGTCCCACAAACTTGCTTTCGTATTCGGTCATCACATGCTCCTCGTTAATCCCTTCCCCGTGCAGGTTGAGCGATATGTTGCTCAACTGCAGCCCGCAAGCCGCAAAAGCATTGAGCGAAAATTGAAACAGCTCCCGGGAATCGGTCTTGAAGTGGATTTCCCCCTCTTCATTCAGCAAAGAGCGGTATTTCTCCAGAAAGCGCGGATGGGTCAACCTGCGCCGGGCATGCTTTTTCTTCGGCCACGGATCGCTGAAATTCAAATAAATCCGCGAGACCTCGCCCGGTGCAAAAAACTCCTCTATCGATTCTATGTTGCCGAGGGCCAGTCTGGCATTGTCCGGATTTACCACGTTCTCCCCGCTCCAGATGTTCCGCACTTTCTCGCTGGCCCTGCGGATCAATTCATCATACATATCCATGCCCACAAAGTTGCAATCCGGATGCTTGAAGCTCATCCCGCTGACGAATTGTCCTTTGCCCATGCCCAACTCAATATGAAGTGGCCGGTCACCGCCAAACAACTGCGACCATTTTCCTTTATGTTCCCGGGGATTTAGAATCACCAGATCCTGCTGCTGCTCCAGATTCTCCCGGATGCCCTTTCTGCCGCGTAAACGCATCTCATTCCTCCGCCTTTATGTTTTGCCTAAGCTTCATAACCATTACTGAAATATTGTGCCGAAGATCAACCTAAAAGTAAAGCGATTATAACGGCACCCGATAAAAAAGTGAAAAAGGAATCCGGCGCCGCCGGGGAGACGGTTCGCGGATTCCTTCTTCGATATATTTTGGAATTGGGGTCCAAACGTAGTTTAGGTACAATTAAAATAACATAATCTGTAATTCATCGCAAGAAAACAAGGCGGTCCAGATGCCTTTTTTTCGTAATTTTTGATACAATGATCCAAGGGAAGCCGCTAAATTCAAGGATTTTGAGCTTTGAACAGCAGAAAAACATATTTTTTTGACAACTTCATGACTTTATAGGATTAAAGGAGCAAAGATGATTAATACCCCATTAACGACCCCGAAGCTTTGGGGCGACAAACGATTTCATACCTGGAACACCGAGATGCGCGAACAGTTCGGAGACAAGGTTTTTAAAGTCATGCTGGATGCCGGGTTCACCTGCCCGAACCGTGACGGGTCGATCGCCAAAGGCGGCTGCACATTTTGCAGCGCGCGCGGGTCGGGCGATTTTGCCGGAAGCCGGCGGGATGACCTGGTGACCCAATTCAACACCATTCGGGACCGCCAGCATCTGAAATGGCCGAACGCCCGTTATATCGGTTATTTTCAGGCCTATACGAACACGTATGCCCCGGTTGAGGAACTGAGGGAATACTACGAAGCGGTTCTGGAGCAGCCGGGAGTCGTGGGCCTGTCGATCGCAACGCGTCCCGACTGTTTGCCTGACGATGTAATCGATTATTTGGCCGAATTGAACGAACGCACCTATTTGTGGGTGGAGATGGGCCTGCAGAGTATTCACGAATCCACGTCCGAATTGATTAATCGAGCGCACGATACGAAATGCTATCTGGACGCCGTGGAAAAGCTCCGCAAGCGGAACATTCGGGTCTGTACGCATATTATTTACGGGCTGCCGCAGGAAACCCACGAAATGATGCTTGAGACCGGACGCGCCGTGGCGAATATGGACGTCCAGGGCATCAAAATTCACCTGCTTCATCTGATGCGCAAAACGCCGATGGTCAAACAATACGAAGCCGGGCTGCTGCGCTTTTTGGAAAAGGACGAGTATATCAAGCTTATCGTCGATACGCTCGAATTTTTGCCTCCCGGAATGGTCGTGCACCGTCTGACCGGCGACGCTCCGCGCGATTTGCTGATCGGACCGATGTGGAGCCTGAAAAAATGGGAGGTCCTTAATGGGATCGACGATGAACTGAAACGCCGGGACACCTGGCAGGGGAAATACTGGAGGGGATAAAAATGGGTTTTCTCTCGGTGCTTAGCTTTGCGCACAAGCTTGTGGGAGAGCGGCTGCAGCCCGGCGATGCCGCCGTGGACGCCACGGCCGGGACGGGGGCGGATACGCTGTTCCTCGCCAGGGCTTGCGGCCCGCGCGGCCAGGTATTCGCCTTCGATATCCAGGCCGAAGCCCTGTCCCTGACGCAAGCCAGGCTGCACAAGGAAGAGCCGGCCTTGCTTCCCGCAGTGACCTTGCTGCGGCAAAGCCATGCGGAGATGGAGGAGGCGCTCCCTCGAGGCATCCAGGGCAAGCTGGGAGCGGTCATGTTCAATTTAGGCTACCTACCCGCCGCGGGGGCGAATCCGTCCCTCATCACGCAGACGAGCAGTACTTTACAAGCGCTGGATGCCGCGCTCCGGCTGCTGCGGCCGCGGGGCATTCTGACCGCTGTGCTCTATCCGGGACATGCGGGCGGCGATGAGGAAGCGATGGCGGTGGAATCCTGGGCATCCGCCCTGCCCCAAGCGGCGGGGCAGGCGGTCATTTACCGGCAGTTGCAGAAGCCGGCCGCTCCCTACCTGATCGCCGTCGAAAAAAAACAAGAAAAAGAGGGGTTTTCCGATGTCAGTTAAAAAAATCGAGCATGTCGGAATCCGGGTTACGGCCCTGGAAGATTCCGTCGAATTTTATGTCCGTGTGATCGGCCTCAGACATCTGCACACCATCGGCGAGGTAGGAGAACCGTTGCGGCTCGCCTTTCTGACCTTCCCCGGGCAGGAATCCGTCGAGTTGGAGCTGATTTACATCCGTGGCGGCGAAGAACTTCCGCGGGAAGGCAGAGTACACCATGTCGCCTTTACGGTGACGAACATTGAAGAGGAATACGCCCGGATTTCGAACCTTGGCTTATCCGGACTTGATGAGGAAATCCGCTCTCTGCCTAATGGCAGCCGGTTTTTCTTTTTCAATGGACCGGACGGGGAACGAATCGAGTTTTTTGAGCCATCACTCCATTGAAGGAAGTGCTTCCCGATGCAACAGCAAACCTTTACATTCGGCAATGACGCGGGCCACCAGGTATTCGTCTACCGCTGGTCCCCCGCTCCCTCCGTTCCGCTGCGGGGCGTCCTGCAAATCGCTCACGGCATGAGCGAGACGGCGGAGCGGTATCGCCGGTTTGCCGAGGCGCTAACCCTGGCGGGCTTTGACGTATATGCCAATGACCACAGGGGACACGGGCGTACGGCCGCAACCCCGGAGCAGCTTGGTTGGCCGGGACCGGATGGGCTGAACGGCATGGTCCGGGACATGATCGAGCTCGGCAAACGCGCAAAGAGCGATCATCCCGGCCTCCCGCTGTTTCTGATGGGGCACAGCATGGGCTCTTTTTTGACGCAAAAGACGATGTACACCGCCCCGGAACGATACAAGGGCTTCATCCTCTCGGGAACCAACGGCCCGCGGGGGCTGCTCTCCTTCGGTCAGCAACTGGCCCGTTGGCAGGCGGCCATTCAGGGACCGGAGCACCCGAGCTTGCTTCTCAACGCGCTCTCGTTCGGCAGCTTCAATCGCGGCTTCCTGCCCATGCGCACGCCGTTCGATTGGCTTTCCCGCGACGAGCACGAGGTGGACCGGTTCATCGAGAATCCGCTGTGCGGGTTCATCTGCAGCACCGGATTCTTTCAAGGGTTATTCGGATTGCTTCGCGAAATACACCGGCCGGAGCTGATTTTTAAGATTCCCAAGGACAAACCCATTTACGTGTTCGGAGGAGACTGCGACCCGGTCGGCTTGAACGGGAAGGGCGTAAACCGCTTGATCACTTTGTACAAGAAACTGGGGATCGAGGACCTCGAGGTCAAACTGTATCCGGAAGGCCGGCACGAAATGCTCAACGAAACCAACCGGGACGAGGTGACCAAGGAGGCCATCGCTTGGCTGGAGCGTCACTTGACATCGGCCTAGCCGACTCACTCGCAAATCGACCGAGTTCTCCGTAGCCGTGCGACAAATAAAGGGATTTCTCTCTCTTATTTGTCGCATTGTTTGTGTGCGATGGCGTACCAACTGGATTTTCTCCGGCTAATCTTGGCCAAAAAGAGGGTTCACCCCCATAACGGCTTAAATTAACCGGAGGATCTCCAGATAAACTTGCGACATGTGCTTTTACGGCCGGATTAGCGGGAGAGTTTTCCGATACTGTCACTAGCGTTGCATTAAACCTACATGGTGCTACCCATGATGAGACTTTTTCGCTGACTTAAGAGATGGTGGCAAGCTGGATCTGGCCCCCGCAAATTCCCTAGCCAAGCCCGCCAGCATTAGCGGCCTTTTGGACCGCTATTTCAGCCCAATTTGGCTCCGCGGGAACAATAGCGGTCAAAAAAGCCTTATTGCCTTGGTGCAGACCCCGAAATAGGGTTTGGCCCGGTTTTTTCTAAAAATAAGGTCCTAAACGTCCGCTATCTCATACCGCCCCGCCAAATTCGACAAAATTGCGCCGTTTAAGGCTCTTATTATTTGCCCTCCTTCGAAGAGGAGATGGCCGCTGGAAAATTTGCCCGTGATTCAACTGCTTTATGCAACGCTAGTGGGATAATGTGTTCCCCAAACCCGCTAGTCAGCCCCCTCCCGGTCCAACTCCCCCCTCATCATCATGCGAAAATTCCTGCAAATCTGCAGGCTTTTTTCCCGATTTGGACCGCAATTCATAAATACCTGCAAATCTGCAGGTATTTCGGGCAACAAACGCCCGTTTCTCAAAAACCACAAGAAATTCCTGCACATTTGCATCCTTTTCGCCTTTGTCTATGAGAATGGCGGAAATTCCTGCACTTTTGCGTCTTTTTGCCTGGAGCCAAAGCCACTAAAAAAGCTGTCCCGTTCGTCTTCACAAGACAAACGGGACAGCTCCCCTTATTCCTCTTCCGCTTCGTGCTCCGCGGCGCCATTCTCCGCCTGCGGCCGGTCCAGCCAACTGCGGATCATCGATAGCAGTTGGGCGCTGTTCACCGGCTTCGTGATATAGTCGGATGCCCCCGCCTCCAGGCAGGCCTCCCGGTCCCCGCTCATCGCCTTGGCCGTCAGCGCGATAATCGGCAGGTCCCGGAACTCCGGCTTCTGACGAATGGCCCGCGTCGTTTCGTAGCCGTCCATAATCGGCATCATAATGTCCATCAGGACGATCTCGATCGAAGGGGTATTCTCCAGGATCTGAATGGCCTCCTGTCCATTCTCCGCCGGAATCACCTTCATATTGTGCCGTTCCAGAATCGTGGTCAGCGCAAAAATATTCCGGATATCGTCATCGACGACAAGGACCTGCTTCGACTTGATCATCTCGTCCGATTCATGCAGCTTCACCAGCGTTTGCCGCGATTCGTCCGGCAGGTTCTCCGCCTTCCGGTGCAGGAACAAACTGGTTTCGTCCATCATTTGCACCGGAGTCTTGACCTCCTTGATCACGGAGGATTTCATCAGATCCTCGAGCTGGTTTTCCTGCTCCGGCGTCCACTTCCGCTGCCGGTTCAGGATGATCGGCACGGCTTTGTTTTGCATATTTTTGTGAATATCGTAAATCAGACCGAAGACATCCGTGCCGCCCAAATCGTTGTCGATCAAGATGACGTCAAACTTCTTCGCTCTCAACTGATTGAGCGCCTTGCGGCCCGTATCGCAAGCCACGATTTCAAGGTCACCGTTATCCAGCAGTTCCACCGACTCCGTTCGGCGCGCCTCGTCGCTCATGACGATCAACAGCCGGTGTGTCTCCCGGTTTGAAAAATCCCGCAGTTGGTCCAGCTTCGACTCCAGCACTTCGTTGGAAACCGGCTTGCGGATATATTCGAAGACGCCTTTTTGCCGCAGCTCGATTTCATCATCCTCTACCGTAATGACGCAAATCGGGATATGACGTACGCTGAGGTCGTTTTTCAACTGATCGATAATAAGCCAGCCATCCATATCCTTTAACCGCAAATCCAGCGTAATCGCGTCCGGGCGATATTTCTGGGCAAGCTCCAAGGCACCGGTGCCCCGGGTCGTGACGATCCCCTTGATCCCTTTTTTACGCAGAACGTCCAGGAGAATTTCATTGAACTTCACGTCGTCTTCCACGATTAAAAAGACGGAATCTCCCGGCTGAATCGAATCGCGGTCATCCTCGATCACCCGCTCTTCCTTCGGCGCGCCGGCCCGCTTCGGTTCCCGCGGCGTGACGTCGATCACCTCAGGGACATAACGTGCGGCCGGAAGCGGCTCCGAAACGGTCTCGGCGTCTTCTTCGGGATCATGGCCCGGAATGTCCGTATACAGCGGCAGGTACAGATTAAAGACACTGCCCTTGTCAACGACGCTGTAGAGCGTAATTTCACCGCCGAGCAAAGCCGCGATCTCGCGGGAGATCGCCAGGCCCAAGCCGGTTCCTCCGTATTCCCGGCTCGTGCTGCCGTCGGCCTGCTGAAACGCCTCAAAAATAATCGCCTGCTTGTCGACCGGAATGCCGATTCCCGTATCGCTGACCGAGAAGCAGATGACTTCCTTCGCCCGGTTCAGTTTCTCGTTTCCGGCACTCCAGCCTTCCTCGGCCTTACGGACATCCAGCAGAACCTGGCCTTTTTCCGTAAATTTGAAGGCGTTGGAGAGCAGATTCTTCAGGACTTGCAGCAGCCGTTTCGAATCCGTCACCAGGCTGTCCGGGATATTCCGCTCCAGCTTGATCGCGAAGTCCAGCTGTTTCTGTTCCGCGATATGGCGGAAGGTGCGCTCCATGCTAACCTTAATTTCCTTCAGCTTGATTTCGTTATAATCGGCGGTTACCGTGCCCGACTCGATCTTTGACAGGTCGAGAATATCATTGATAAGCTCCAGCAGCTCCGTCCCGGCATCCTGGATCGTCTGGGCGAATTTCACCTGATACTCCGTCAGGTTCCGGTCCGGATTTTCCGCCAGCTGTTCGGCCAGCAGCAGCAGCGAGTTCAGCGGCGTACGCAGTTCGTGGGACATATTGGCCAAAAACTCGGATTTGTAGCGGGAGGTTAAAGCCAACTGCTCCGCCTTCTCCTCCAGCACGCGTCTCGCAATTTCGACCTCGTTGTTTTTGCTTTCGACCTCCGCCTTTTGCAGCACGAGCAGCCGGGCTTTTTCCTCCAGCTCCTCATTCGTTTCCTGCAGTTCCAACTGCTGATTCTGCAGCTCTTCGGTCAAGGATTGGGATTGCATCAGCAGTTCTTCGGTCCGGCGGTTCGCCTGCATCGTGTTGATCACGATCCCGATCGACTCCGTAAGCTGGTCAAGGAAGTCGAGATCGATCGCGGTAAACCGGCGGAAGCTGGCGAGTTCCAGGACCGCAAGCACCTGATCCTCAAAAATAATCGGGAGCAGCACGATATTCAGCGGAGCCGCCTCGCCGAGACCCGACGAGATCACGACGTAATCCTCAGGCACATTCGTCAGCAGGATACGCTGCTTCTCGATCAGGCACTGGCCGACAAGTCCTTCGCCCGCCTTGAATTGATTGGACAAATGCTTCCGCTGCTGATAGGCGTAACTGGCGAACAATACCAGAGTCGATTCGCCGCCGATCTGCTCATTGATGTACATGACCCCGTGCTGCATAGAAACCAGCGGCCCCAGCTCCGACAAAATCATGCGGGAGACCGCGTACAAATCCCGCTGACCCTGGAGCAGCCGGGAGAATTTGGCCAGATTGGTTTTCAGCCAATCCTGTTCCGTGTTGATCCGGGTCGTTTCTTTCAGATTGCGGATCATTTCATTCACATTGTCCTTCAGCACGGCGACCTCGCCGGCTGCGGCGACATCGATGCTGCGGGACAGATCGCCCTCGGTCACCGCGGTGGCGACGGTGGTGATGGCGCGGACCTGCGACGTCAGCGTGCTCGCCATGTAGTTAACGTTATCCGTCAAATCCCGCCACGTACCGGCCGCTCCGGGAACGTTCGCCTGTCCGCCGAGCTTGCCTTCCGCGCCAACCTCGCGGGCCACGGTGGTGACCTGATCGGCGAAGGTCGCCAGCGTATCGATCATGTTGTTGATCGTGTCCGTCAATTCCGCGATTTCGCCCTTGGCTTCCACCGTCAGCTTCTTCTCCAGGTTCCCGTTCGCGACCGCCGTGACGACCTTCGCGATGCCGCGAACCTGGTCCGTCAAGTTGGCGGCCATGATATTTACGTTGTCGGTCAGATCCTTCCAGATCCCGCCGACGCCGTTCACCTGGGCCTGTCCACCGAGCTTGCCGTCGGTGCCGACCTCGCGGGCCACCCGCGTGACTTCGGAGGCGAAGGAGTTCAGTTGATCCACCATCGTGTTGATCGTGTTCTTAAGTTCCAGCAGCTCGCCCTTGACGTCGACGGTGATCTTTTTCGACAAATCGCCATTGGCGACCGCCGTCGTGACTCCGGCAATGTTGCGCATCTGGATCGTCAGATTGCTGGTCATCGTATTGACCGTATCGGTCAGGTCCTTCCAGGTGCCGGACACGTCCTTCACGTCCGCCTGCGCCCCGAGCTTCCCTTCCGTACCGACCTCGCGGGCGACGCGCGTCACCTCGGAAGCGAACAGGCTGAGCTGATCCACCATCGTGTTCATGGTGTTCTTCAGCTCCAAAATCTCGCCCTTCGCATCGACCGTGATCTTCTTCGACAAATCGCCTTTCGCGACGGCGGTGGTTACCTCCGCGATGCCGCGCACCTGGTCGGTCAGATTGCGCGCCATATTGTTGACGCCCTCGGTCAAATCCTTCCACGTGCCGCCGACGCCCTTCACCTCGGCTTGCCCGCCGAGCCGACCTTCGGTGCCGACCTCCAGCGCCACGCGCGTGACTTCGGAAGCAAAGGTTGAGAGTTGGTCCACCATCGTGTTGATCGTGTTCTTCAGCTCGAGAATTTCCCCTTGTACGTCGGCGGTGATCTTCTTGGAGAGGTCCCCGTTGGCGACCGCCGTCGTGACGACGGCGATGTTCCGCACCTGGTTCGTCAAGTTGGAGGCCATATAGTTGACGCTTTCCGTCAAATCGCGCCAGGTTCCGGCCACGCCGCGAACCTGGGCCTGTCCGCCCAGAATCCCGAGCGTCCCCACCTCGCGGGCCACCCGTGTGACCTCGGAGGCGAACGTCGACAGTTGATCCACCATTGTATTGATCGTATTTTTCAGCTCCAAAATTTCGCCCTTCGCATTGACCGTAATATGCTTGGACAAGTCGCCTTTGGCAACCGCGGTCGTGACATCCGCGATATTCCGCACCTGATTCGTCAGATTGGAAGCCATGTAATTGACGCTTTCCGTCAAATCCCGCCAAGTTCCGGCCACCCCGGTTACTTCGGCCTGCCCGCCGAGGATCCCCTCTGTGCCGACCTCGAGCGCCACGCGCGTGACCTCGGACGCAAAGGTCGAAAGTTGGTCCACCATCGTGTTGATCGTATTTTTCAACTCCAGAATCTCGCCCTGAACGTTGGCCGTAATCTTCTTCGAGAGATCTCCGTTGGCGACCGCCGTCGTGACGACGGCGATGTTGCGGACCTGATCGGTCAGGTTCGAGGCCATGTCGTTGACGCTTTCGGTCAAATCCTTCCACGTGCCCGAGACGCCCTTCACCTCGGCCTGACCGCCGAGTTTGCCTTCAGTTCCGACCTCCCGGGCCACCCGCGTGACCTCGGAAGCAAACATCGAAAGCTGATCCACCATCGTATTGATCGTGTTCTTCAGCTCCAGAATTTCGCCCTTCGCGTTGACCGTAATCTGTTTCGTCAAATCGCCATTGGCGACCGCGGTCGTAACCGCGGCAATATTGCGGACCTGGTCGGTCAGATTCGCGGCCATATTGTTAACGCTGTCAGTAAGGTCCTTCCATGTGCCCGAAACGCCCTTCACATCGGCCTGACCCCCCAGCTTCCCATCGGTTCCGACCTCGCGGGCGACCCGGGTCACCTCCGAAGCGAAAGTACTGAGCTGGTTAACCATTGTGTTGATATTGCTGGCCATCCGCAAATACTCGCCGGTTAACGGTCTGCCCTCAAACTCGACTTCGACCTTCTGCGTCAAATCCCCTTGGGCCACCGCATTGATCACCCGGGCGACTTCCGTCGTGGGCTGGACGAGATCGCTGACCAGACCGTTCAACGACTCGACAATTACTTCCCAGCCGCCGCCGGTGTTCTTATGATTAAATCTTCTGGATAATTTGCCTTCCTTGCCGACGACCTGGGCAACCGTCCGAATTTCCCCGGCAAGACTCTCCTGCATGTCCATAATCTCGTTAAAGGTGTCCGCTACTTTTCCGGCGATGCCGGTTTTGTCGTAAGGCATCCGGAAGGAAAAGTCACCCTTTTTCATGGCTACCAATGCATTCAGCAGTTCACCCGCATCGATCCCGTCCTGGGACGGCGGGGACTGCTGCTGATCCTGATTCGACATTTTCGATCCTCTCCCGATTTGTTATATATAGACATATATGTACAACCTATGACAAAATCTTAACCTTTAATTATATTACTATGCAAATCAATCCGATGTCATTAACCGTAAAGTCATGCGGCACAAAGACCCAGAAACAGGCAAATCCCGCCCTGCCTGCAGGCAAAGCGGGATTTTTAATCTTATCTTATCAAATGAAAGCTCTGGATACGATCACAAGCAGGATGAACAACACCAAAATCGTACCGGTAGATGTAAAAATGCTGCCCGGATATCCTCCGCCGTATCCTCCGTCTTTACAGTCAACACCGCTCACAGGGATTCCTCCTTTGGTTTAGAGTACACCCCTATATTATTCGGGATCCCGACGCTTGACTGGGCCTCTACGCCAAGTTGGGCACAAGCCCCGGCCTTTCAAAAACTAAACCATCACACGTTTCAATTGAACCATGTACCGGGACCTGACCACGGCATAATAAAGGGCTTGAACCGCCAGGAAAGCGCCGGTGGCCGTCAGAACCGGCAGGGTGACTTGTCCTAAATTAAAGGCGCTGCCGAGCAGCGAAAGGACAACCATCGTCTGTATGCCCGAAATCAGAATCGGCACAAAAAACAGCAGGGCGATCTGCAAGCCGGACGCGAATTTCATTTCGCCGTCGGCCAACCCGATTTTTGAAAGGGAATGATACATGCGGCGGTCCTGATTCAGCTCGCTGTACAGCTTAAAGTACAGGAAGCTGGCCGACGAGATGGAAAAGATGGCCGCGATAAACACGCCGACGAAACTGAACATGGACAACCCCTGTTTGGTGTTCGCGTACATGTCGCCCCGGGCGGACAGATAGTTTTCCGTCTCTCCGTCATCCAGCCTTCCCCTGTTCTCCGCCACAAAGCGGACCGTCGTAACGACTTCCTGGTCCTGCAAGGAAGGTTCGCCCTGGCGATCCCAGGCTTTAATTAAAAAGCGAACTTCAGAGGAGATCCACCTGATCTGATCCTCTGGAATTCGGTGCTTTATTTTATCATAATCCGCATCATTCACCACAATCAGCGATTTGCCGCCGCCTGCGCCAAACAGCCGCTCCGGCCGTTCCTCCATGATCGTAAAGGTATGGGAGAGCGGCGATTCCAGTGAAAATGCCTTCCCTTGATGCCCCAGAAGATCTTCCGGAGGATCCTCCACCGAATACAACAGCACCCCTTGGTCTTGCGGCACCTCCTGAAGCGGCGTGGCGCCGGCTCTTTCAGCCAACTTATTGTAATTCGTCAGGGAAGCAAGTTCCACGTACAGCCTGTCACTAGAAATATAAGATTGAATGGTCTCCGTGCGGAAAGTTTCATAGGCGATTCCCTCTTTTTCCAGTTCACCTTCTACCCATTTCAGGTCTTTTTCCAGGTCGGATTCGTTATACACGCTAATAGTCATGGCAAAGGGGTCCCCGGCATACAACTTCGCTATTTGGGCATTGACCGACAAAATCATCCCCACGCTCATACAGGCCAAGGAAGTGGCAATCGTGACCATGAACAGCATCCTCGCGTTATCCTTCAGCTTATAGGCCATTTCCGAAACCCAGATGAGATTCGTGCCCCGCCACAGCATTCGCTTGCTTCTCTTGGCCGCCTTTAACAGAAACACAACGACTTGCGTATAGAAAAAATAAGTCCCCCCGATTCCCGCCGCCGCAGCGAGCAGTACCTCCTTCTCGCCGATTTTGGCCCCGCGCCGCAACAGCATTACGGCAACCGCGAGCAGGACGATGCCCAGAAGCACGAGCACCCAGGAAGTCTTCGGCTCTTTTTTCGGTTTACTGCTGCCGGTCAGAAGCTCAAGCACGCGATTTTTACGGATAAACAATAGTGTAAACACCGATAAAAACAGAAACAGCAGCATAAACGCCACCGTCGTAAAGATCATAGCCCTCCAAGGCAAATAAAAGGGAAGTCCTTTCCCCCCCGTCACGGCAGCCCCCAGCAGCAGAAACAGCTTGGATAGCAGCATGCCGCTGGCCAGCCCGGCAAGGATGGACAACAGGCCGATCATCATATTCTCCAGAAATATCAGCCGGTTGATCGTCCCCGTGGTAGCGCCGAGGATCGTCAAAATGCCGAATTCCTTGCTTCGGGCCTTCAAAAAGCTGCTGATCGAGTACAGAACAAACAAAAACGAGAAAATGAAAATGATATATTCGGCGGCCTGCATACCGACGCGCGTCATCCTTCCCATTTCCGAACCGGTAATACCGGGGTGGAAGATGAACATCGCATAAGTGAAAAAAATCATCACCATAAAGGCGCTGCTCAAAAAATAAGCGATATAGGCCCGCGCATTCCGCCTTACGTTGTTAAACGCGAATTGAAGAAAGCTCATGGGCGTTCCCTCCCAAAAAGGACAGCATTTCAATAATTTTCTGGAAGAAAGCCTGCCTGCTGTCCCCCCGATGGATTTCGCTCGACAGCATCCCGTCCTTGATGAACACCACCCGGTCACAGTAGCTCGCGGCCAGCGGGTCATGGCTGACCAGCATCATGGTTGTTCCCTCGCTCCGGTTGATGCTCTCCAGCATTTCCATCACGACCCGCGAGGCATTGGAATCGAGCGAGCCCGTCGGTTCGTCCGCCAGCAGCAGGGAAGGTCCCGGAATCATCGCCCGGGCGATAGCGGCCCGCTGCCGCTGGCCTCCGGAAATCTCGTAAATTCTTTTGCCGAGAATATCCCGAATCCCCAGCTTGTCCGCGATCGACTCCAGCTGTTTTTCCATTTTCCGCAGCGGTCTCCGATCCAGCGTCAACGGCAAAACGATATTTTCCGCAACCGTCAACGTATCCAGCAGATTAAAATCCTGAAACACGAATCCCAGCTCCCTGCGCCGGAAAGCGGCAAGCTCCTTTCTTTTTAAGGAAAACGGATTTTTGCCGTTAATCAGCACCTCACCCGTGCTTGGCGCGTCGATCGTCGAAACCAGATTTAACAACGTGGTTTTCCCGCTGCCGGAAGGACCCATAATCCCGACAAATTCCCCTTGCTCAATCGTCAAATGGATGTCGTGCAGGGCACGCGTCACGATTTTTCCCGGATATACCTTGCCGAGACCCCGTACCTTCAACAAATCCATATTAATTCTCCTCCTTCGCTCCCACCAGCCGGCACAGGCCGGCGGAATTCCATGGTGCCATGATTATACTTTAGCCAATCCCAAGAAATCGGGCCAGCGATTTATCTTAAGCCTGTCTTAACGATTTGTAAGGTTATGTTCGCCCAAAAAAAAAGATGCCCCGTTTTCTCAACGGCAGCATCCGACAACTACAACTTCCGGTCCGCAGTAAAAATCATTCTGACTGTAGTCCCATCACCCCGAGATGATTCCAATTCCACTTTGTGGTCCAAACGCCGGCAAACCTCCCGGACGAGATAAAGCCCCATTCCGGTGGATTCCCGGTACTGCCTCCCTTGTTCTCCCGTAAAATAAGGGTCAAAAACGCGGCGGATATCCTCCTTCCGGATACCCACGCCGTAATCGGTAATTTCAAGCATGATTTTCTTGGCCAACCGCGTTGCGGTAAACTCCACCTTGTTCCCTTTGCCGGCCGAATAATTCACGGCATTAATCGCTATCTGGCCCAGAATAAATTCCAGCCATTTTTCATCGGAAAACACATGGACGTCTTCGTCGATCTCGATAACCGGGTAGACTCCCTTCCGAATAAACAGCCTCCGATGGGCCGCTACGGTGCGGTTTACGACCTCCCTCAGAGAGACGCGGTCCACGCGAAAATCGCTTTCGAACCGTTCCAGCCGGGACGTGTACAGCGCCATTTCCAAACCTCGGCGCAGCCGGTCCAGCTCTTCCTGGATACTTTCGATGACATGTTCGGGCAGCGCTTCTTTTTCGTTTTCCAACGTCAGTTGAATGACGGATAAGGGTGTCTTCATCTGATGAACCCAACGGTTGGTAAACGCCGTGTTGGTCTCCATTTGGCTGCGGTATCGGTATAATTCCTCCTGAAACAACCTGTACCCGGACTCCATCCGGAAATCAAACGCAAGGGCCAGCGGCGTTTCGCCGGAAGGCTCCATGAGTTCTTCCAGTCGCTCGGGCGGCTTCGTCAGCTTGCGGTAAACCTCACGCCGGCTGAAATAATGGTAACCCAAGTACAACAGAAGAAAAGTGACGCTGAGCAGCAGCGCATACAGCGCGATATCCGGCTCCCGGCTTCCGGCCAGCCAGTACAGTAAGGGAACCAGAAAAATTTGCGGCACCAAAAAGAGCAGGAGCGGGAGCTGTTCCTTCCAGAAAAGTCTCATGCTTCTCCCGCCGCAGAAGGCAGCAGCCTATATCCCGCTCCCCTGACCGTCTCGACGGCATCCTCCATCCCCAGCTCTTTCAACTTCTTCCGGATACGGGTCACATACACGTTCAGCGTATTGTCATCGATAAAATGATGGTCCTGCCACATCAGATCGAGCAGTTTCTCCCGGGTGACGACGCGGCCGACCCGCTGCATCAGCGCTTCAAGCAGCACCGCTTCCTTTTGGGTAAGCACCGTCGACCGTTCTCCCCGCATCACCGTAAACCGCTCAGGGTACAGCAGGAGTCCGGCGCCGCCCACGGTTCGCTCCTCCTGCTTCGCGGCATAAGTGCCGTAAGCCCTCCGCAGGTGGCTGCGGATTTTGGCCATGACCACCTCGTAAGAGAAAGGTTTGGTGATGTAGTCATCCGCCCCGTTCTCAAGCGCCATGATCTGGTCCATCCCGCTGTCCCGGGCGGAAATAAACAGAATCGGGCAGGTCGAGACGGCGCGGATCTGTCGGCACCAATAAAATCCGTCGAAGTTCGGCAGATTCACGTCGAGCATAACCAGATCCGCCCCGCTTTCCGTAAAGCGTTCCAGCACCCGGCTGAAATCGGAAACCTGCTCCGCGCGATACCCGTACTTCTCAATTTGAGAGGAGAGCATCGCGGTGATCTTCGGATCGTCCTCCACGATCAAAATGGTAAACATAGGTTTAAGACTCCTTTCCTCGTCAGACCGGAGACGACTGGAACGGTGCGATGTAATACCGCGGCTTATCCGGCGCGGGCTCTTGCTGGTAGACCACGATCAGCAAGGAACCGCCCCGCTCCGCCGCGGAAGACTCCGGCCCGTCCAGTACGGCCCGCAGCGAGAAAGGCAGCTCGTCCACGACCGCGTTCTTCTGAAGCTCCCTTTCGCTGAATCCGTGCGCGGCAAACGAGGCGGAAACGTCCTGCGGACGCTCTGCCAGCTGTTTAAATATCGCGTTCCTGCGCTCCTTATTCAGCCGGTCCTCCCACCAAATTTTTCGCGGCTTGTATTTGTGACCCAAATAATAATCCAGCTTCATCAGGCCCAGGACGATGTCCGGTTCCTTCATGCCGCGGCAGCTTAAAAATTCGTGCAGACGCGTGAACAAATCCTCCAGTTGATGGCCAATGCGCTGCCACCCCCGGCTTTCCCAGAAGTCGCCGAATTCCTGGAAGAAATCGAACGGGGAGTCGAACTCCGAAGTGATCAGGTATTCTACCGTATGGTCCATCCGGTGATCGTTCCAATATTTCTCCAGCACATCCTCCAACCGCTTTAACCGGACGACGTCGGTAAACGGCAAAATGTCGTTGCCCAATATTTCATATGGCGCATGGTCCATATAGATATAGTTATACTTGGCGGCATCGTTACGCAGGCCGGTTCCGCGCAGCATTTTCAGGAAGCCGAGCTGGAGTTCTTCCGGCCGCATGGCAAAAACGTCGTTAAACGTTTTGCGGAAGGTCGCATAATCCTCTTCCGGAAGGCCGGCGATCAGATCAAGATGCTGGTCGATTTTGCCGCTTTCTTTGATCTTCGTCACCGTCCGCTTCAACTTGGTGAAGTTCTGGCGGCGCTTAACCAACTCGTTTGTAGGGTCGTTCGTTGATTGGACGCCGATCTCAAAACGGAAAATTCCCGGCGGGGCGTGCTCCGCCAAATAATCCAGCACTTCCGGCCGCATAATGTCCGCCGTGATCTCAAATTGAAACACACAGCCGCCATGGTTATGAATAAGAAACTCGAACATTTCCATGGCGTAGCTGCGGTTGATATTAAAGGTACGATCCAGAAACTTGATCGTCTTCGCTCCGTGGGAAATCAAATACAAAATATCCGACTTCACCCGCTCGATATCATAATATCGGACACCCACCTCGATGCTGGACAGGCAAAACTGACAGCTGAACGGGCAGCCCCGGCTGGTCTCGAAATAAACGATCCGTTTGCCCAAATGCGGGATATCCTCTGGGAACCGGTGAGGCGACGGCAGCGTATTCAGGTCGGATTTCGGCCGCGGCGGATTGAGACGGATCTCCCCGTCCTTCCGGTAAGCCGCCCCGAACACGAAATGAAACTTTCGGTCCCCCGCAAGCTCCTCCAGGAGATGATGGAACGTCTCCTCACCGTCGCCCATAACGATAAAATCAACGCTCGGGATTCGCTGCATCCAATATTCCGTATCATAGGACACCTCCGGCCCGCCGAGCACGATCGCGGCATCCGGCAGCACTTTGCGGAGCAGTTCCACCACCTTGATCGTCTCTTCGATGTTCCAAATATAGCAGGAGAACCCTACCACATCCGGCCGTTTCTGATATAAATCCGAGACGATGTTCAGCACCGGATCCTTGATGGTGTACTCGGCCAGGTCGATGTCGAACCGGTTCCCGCTGTATGCCTTCAGGAGCCGGATCGCCATCGAGGTGTGAATATACTTGGCGTTTAACGTAGCTAGGATGACTTTCATCGCTCACAACCCTATTCCATATTTTGAAAAAATTCCAGAAACGGCGCGCCGTATTTACGAAACTTCACTTCACCGACGCCCTTGATTTTCAGCATCTCCGCTTCCCGTGTCGGGCAAACGAGGCTCATTTCGCGCAGGGTCGCGTCATTAAAAATAATGTAGGAAGGCACCCGTTCCTTCTCCGCCAAATCCCGGCGGATCAGACGCAGCTGCTCGAAAACCGTCTCGTTGACGGCCGACGGGCCATCGTCGTAACCGGTACCGCGGCGGCGGGATCCGCCTGTCTTTTGGCCGTTCACCGCAGCCGGTTCCGGCGCGCGCATCATCACTTGGTGCTGCCCGCGGAGCACGTCGGCCGCCAGGGGCTGAAGCCGGACCACGGGGTACTGCCCTTCCGACAGCGCCAAATACCCCTCGGCGATGAACAGGTTGATCAGCTCGGAGATCTCCCGCTCCGTTTTGCGGCGCATCATGCCGTAGGTGGGCAATTTGTCAAACCCGTACTGCAGTACCTTTTTGTTCTGCGAACCTTTCAGCACCGACGACACGAGCGAGACGCCGAACCGCTCCCGCATCCGGTGGATGCAGGAGAAGACGATCTGCGCATCCACCGTCAGATCGACCAGCTCGCGCTCGTCCCGGCAGGAGCTGCAGATCCCGCAGGGCTTACGGTCATGGACTTCGCCAAAGTAATCGAGCATGGCAAAGCGCAGACAGCTGGTGGAATAGCAGTACTCCACCATCTGCTGAAGCTTGCGGTACTCGTTGCGTTTTCGGTCCTCGTCCTGCGGATTCTGCTCGATCAAAAACTTCTGCGTCATAATGTCCTGCGGACTAAACAGCAGAATGCACTCGCTCGGCTCGCCGTCCCGGCCGGCGCGGCCCGCTTCCTGGACATAAGCCTCCATGTTCTTCGGCATATTGTAATGAATGACCCACCGGACATTCGACTTGTCGATTCCCATGCCGAAGGCGTTGGTGGCGACCATGACCCGGATGTCGTCGTAGAGGAACGCCTCCTGGCTCTCCTCCCGTTCCCGGTCGGACAGGCCGGCGTGGTAGCGCCCGGCGGGAACGCCGTTCTCCCGCAGACGATTGTACAATTCGTCGACCTCCTTGCGGGTCGCCGCGTAAATGATGCCGGGCTGGTGCCCGTGGGTCTCCGCGTAATTCATAATGAATTCGCGCTTGTTCTCGCCGCGCAGCACCGACATGGCCAGATTGTCGCGGCCGAGCCCCGTCACGAACACGGACGGCTGGTCCAGCTTCAGCAGCCGGATCATATCGTCCATGACCTCTGGGGTCGCGGTCGCCGTGAAAGCGGCGAGAATCGGCCGCCGCGGCAGGCCGTTCACAAAAGGCGACACTGCGAGGTAGCTCGTCCGGAAGTCGTGGCCCCACTGCGAAACGCAGTGCGCCTCGTCAACGGCGACGCAGGAAATGGTCAGGGCGCTCATTTCCTCGCGGAACCAATCGAGCTCGAGCCGTTCCGGCGCCACGTACAACAGCTTCAACTCGCCGCGTTTGGCCGCGCGGATGCGGTCGTTCACCTCTTTGCCGGAAAGGGAACTGTTAATATAAGCGGCCGGGATCCCCATCGTTACCAGCGCGTCCACCTGATCCTTCATCAACGAAATGAGCGGAGACACCACCAGAGTCAGCCCCGGAAGCATCAACGCGGGGATCTGATAACAGATCGATTTCCCGCCCCCGGTCGGCATGATTCCCAGCGTATCGGACCCTTCCAGCACGCTGGCGACGATCTTTCGCTGTCCTTCGCGGAAATCGGGGTACCCGTAATATTTTTGCAGCAGTTGCTGCGCTTGTTCCAAACGTGAGGTTTGCGTATTCATAAAAATATACTCCTTGTATCCCTATAAAAAGGACAAATGTCTTCTATAGTTCAGTTTACCGGGCCGAGCTGCAATGGGCAACACACAAGCGAGCATCTGGCCTGGTAGTCCTTTACATCATACGCTCCGTTCCAGTCCATACTTACCATTATAACCCCATGCGCAAAAAAAGGGGGCGAGGTGGGCCCGCGGCAACCCGGGCGGGCAGGAGGAGCGCTGAAATCTAACGGTCGTAGTAGCCGCTATTTAACGAAAAAGCGGCTATGCCGCACTAGCGTTGCATTAACCCGCGAGGTCTAACGGCTGTAGCAGCCTCCCTTTGAAGCAGGGCATGTGAATAAGAGCCTTTTGCGCCTTATGCGGCGCTATTTTGGCGAATTAGGGTGGTCGGGGGGGGGAAATAGCCGACTTTTAGGCAATGACGTTGCATCAAACCTTCCTTGATGCTGCCCATTTGGGGCCATTCCGCCGCTTCGGCAAGCAACATGTCGAGCTTAGATCGTCGTCTCCCCCTCTAAACCATGCTAACGGTCGCCACAGCCGTTATTTGCCCTGTTTGCGCTGAATCCAAATTCTAACGGCTGCCACGGCCCCTATTTCATATAAGTATGGCTGTTTTGGTCGAAATGAAGGTAAATAACGGTCTACACGACCGTTAGAATCCCAATACTTGATTCAATCGCAACATAACGGCTCTCACGGCCGTTAGACTTCCTAACTGCATCAAGCTCCGTTGTAATGATGTGTCAGGGTTAATGCAATGCTAGTGCCTTTTGCGCCGCTATTTTGTCGAATTCGGCTCATCGGTTGGGAATAGCGGCCTTTTAAGGCACTATTGTTGGGAAAAAGCGTGCCAAGCCCTGATTTCGGAGGCCGCACCGCCCAATAAGGCCCTTTTTGACTGCTATGATTCCCGCGGAAATGAACCGGGCCGAAATAACGCCCCAAAAGACCGGACCGCTAATGCGAGCGACCAAGGGACATGAGAGGGCGCAGCTCCCGTCCGGGGCAGAAGGATTCAGCTCGCTGCCACACTGTTACTTAAGGAGGCGCATGCACCATGTCAGGTTTAATGCAACGCTAGTGGCTATGCCGAATTCTAACGGTCGCGAGTGCCGTTATTGGCGTGGATCGAGGCTAAAACGGCCATATATTTAGAAAATAAGGGCCATGGCAACCGTCACAATTTGAAATTGGCGTTTGGGGAGGATTTAGCGGCTGTAACGACCGTTAGCTAAGTTTTGGGGGTGCGGGGCGACGATCGTCTTGGATTCAACGCACGGATCAATAGCGTGGGCCTCACGCCTGATTGCTTGTACTCAACCCGGATCTCCGTGGTATAGTATAGTCGGATCAAAATAACGGATGGAGAAGCGTCTATTATATGAAAAATCAAAATCAAAAAAAAGGTCCTTCCAGGGACGAAAAGACATTTAAACATACAAAGAAACCCGGCTCCAAGGGGCCTGGTTCGGGAAAAGCGGGCTCCCGCGGCGCACAAGGCGATCACGGCCAAAAGCCGGGCCCCCGGGTGGCGAACCGGGAGTCCGCGGAGGAGCTCCGCGCCGGCGACCGGATCGTCGTCACCGTCAAACGGCTGGGCATCAACGGTGAAGGCGTCGGGTATTACCGGCGGAAAGCGGTATTCATCGAGGGCGCCCTGCCGGATGAGGTGATCAAGGCCGAAGTAACCCGGGTGGAGCCGAAGTTCATCACCGCCCAAGTCCGGGAGATCGAAAAGCGTTCCCCCTACCGTACAGATGCCCCTTGCCCGGTGTTCGGCATTTGCGGCGGCTGCCAGATTCAGCATCTCTCTTATGAAGGGCAGCTCAAGGGCAAAGAAGATCTCGTCCGCGAGGCTTTTTCGCGGTATGCGGGGATGGAGCAGGTGAAGATGAAGCCGATCCTCGGCATGGACCATCCGTGGGGATACCGCAACAAAGCCCAACTGCAGCTGGGGATGCAGGAGGAAGGCATGATCGCGGGGCTGTATGCCATGGATTCGCACCGCCTGATCGACATTACCGGCTGTCCGATTCAGCATCCGAAGGTCAACGAAGCGGTCGACCGGACGCGGAACGTACTGCAGCGGCTGAACATCCCGGTCTACCGGGAAAAAGGCGGCCAAGGCCTGGTGCGGACCCTCGTCGTCCGCTGGGGCTTCCAGTCCGGCCAGCTGCAGGTCACGCTGGTGACCGTAAGCGACAAGCTGCCGCAGCGCGAGCAGCTAATCAAGGAGCTCCGGCTGGCCATGCCGGAGCTGACCAGCATTGCGATGAACGTCAACCCGAAGAACACGTCGCTCGTGTTCGGCAACAAAACGTTCATCCTCTGGGGCGAGGACCATATCCAGGAATCGCTCGGCGACCTGGATTTCACTTTGTCGCCCCGCGCGTTCTTCCAGCTGAACCCGTTGCAGACGGTGAAGCTGTACGAGTCGGTGCGCGCGGCGGCCGGACTGACCGGCCGCGAGACCGTCGTCGACGCCTACTGCGGCACCGGTACGATCGGCCTCTGGCTCGCCCCGTACGCGCGCGAGGTGCGCGGGATCGAAGCCATCCCCGAGGCCGTCGCGGACGCCAAGGCGAACGCCGAACGGAACGGGCGCGATAACGTGGCCTTCTACGAAGGCCAGGCGGAAGAGCTTCTTCCGCGCTGGGTGAAGGCCGGCTTCTCGCCCGACATCATCGTCGCCGACCCGCCGCGCACCGGTCTCGATCCGCGCTTTCTCGAGGCCGTGCTCCGCACGAAGCCGAAGCGTTTCGTGTATGTCTCCTGCAATCCGTCCACGCTGGCCAAGGATTGCAAGGTGCTGACGGATGGCGGCTACAGGATCGAATGGGTGCAGCCGGTGGATATGTTTCCGCAGACGAGCCATGTGGAATCTGTGGCTTTACTGGTGAGAGAAGTGTAAGCCCCAAATAAACCCATGTTATTCATAATAAACTCGTGCTAAAAATTGTATAAATACGTGATAAAATCCGGGAATGGATAAATGGGAAAACCCGAGCCATCAAGCCGTTCCCCTGTTTTTGTATCAAGACATTATCAAGACATTATTAAGACTATAGCAAAGTTTTGATAGACAACTACCTATGGAAGATGACACCTCAATAATTGGAGGATATATGTTAAAAGAAAATATTTTAATAGATGATATTCCTGCTATTTTGTGGGGAAACGACAGCACGGAAATATTTATTGCTGTACATGGCAATATGTCTTCAAAATCAGATATTCCGATTCGTATTCTAGCCGAAAAAGTTGTTCCATTGGGCTATCAAGTGCTCAGTTTTGATTTGCCTGAACACGGCGAGAAAAAATAGTTCTAAGCTTTGTAAAGTGCAAAACTGCGTTTCTGAAATATCTACACCTATTGGTCAAATCCTATATTGGGATTATTACCAGTATGTTATCAAAAATCCAATTATAAAATGGGATTTTCCAACTTCAATTTTATATGGAAAAAAAGACGAACTGTGTGAGTATGATGTCTTATCCACATTTATCACAAAATTTAATTGCAATCTTGCTGTTTCAAATGCTTCCGAGCATTATTTTCACACAGAAGAAGATTTGACTATTTATGAAAAATGGCTCGAAAAGAATATCTTTTGATAAGAGCACGCTTAGATAGTAGATAATCTGAAATCAAGTTTTTTATCAGCCGCCCCGAAAGTGAGCAAATGCCATTCCTTTGGACAGTTAAATCGGAGATTGAGAAGTTCGACACCAAACCTAGCGTCACCACAACCCGAATCTAAGACTTTCTTTCCTGAAACATCACCAAGGAGTTCCCATATTACAGGCTTCTCCAAAGTATCATTTGCGTTCTCTTGTCCTTCCCACCGCTCCATATAATTTTCAAAGTTGTTGTCGTTATCTTAAAATTCAGAACCGTAGTAACTCATGTTACCTAACTATGCACGCTTTGCGTTACTATAATAGATGGGATTGCTTTGCAGGAACCGGTAATCTTGTTATAAAGACTGCTGAACGCCTTGGAACGGAACTGTCTCTAGACCAACTAACAAAAGGAGAAGTAAGGGAATGAATCACTGGACATCGGAGCGGGTTGATGAAATCCTGCGGGAACACCGTGAAAAATTTAACTCCGGGTACACCCGGAGCGTGAACTTCCGGCTGGAGCAGCTTGGGAAGTTGGCGGATGCGATCCGACGGAATGAGCAACAGTTACTGTCTGCGTTGTATCAAGATTTGCACAAAAGTGAATTTGAAGCCTATTCAACCGAAATCGGCTATACGCTGGACAGCATCCGATATATGATAAAACACTTGAAAACGTGGATGAAGCCGCGAAAAGTCAAAACACCGTTCTATCATGTCTTTTCGAAAAGCTATATTTATAAGGAACCCTATGGGACTGTTCTGATCATCGGCCCTTTTAATTATCCGTTCCAATTGCTGATCGAGCCTCTTATCGGTGCCATTGCCGCGGGGAATAGCGTAATCCTGAAGCCTTCCGAGAATACTCCCGCCGTTGCCGCCGCCGTCAAGAAGCTGATCCGCGAAACTTTCGATGAGACCTACATTCGTGTGATTGAGGGAGAAAAGGAAACCACCTCGGCGCTGATTCACGCTCCCTTCGACTACATCTTTTTCACCGGAAGCGTACCCGTCGGAAAAATCGTTATGCAGGCCGCGGCCCAAAACCTCGTTCCCGTCACGCTAGAGCTAGGGGGAAAAAGCCCTGTCATTGTGGACCAGACCGCGAACATCGAAATCGCGGCCAACCGGATTATTTGGGGGAAGATGATGAACGCGGGTCAAACGTGTATCGCCCCGGATTATGTTCTTGCGCATGAGGATATTCAAGAGCAATTAATTGAAAAGATGACAGCTGCCCTTACCCATTTTTTTGGACCGGATGCCAGACAAAGCAGGGACTACGGCCGAATCGTGAATGAACGCCAATTTGACAGATTAGCCTCCATCCTGGAAACAGATCAAGCGAACATTCGATTTGGCGGCGGGAAGTCCCGGGAGGAGCTTTACATCGAGCCAACGTTGCTTGCCGCGACTTCCTGGTCGGACGCGGCCATGTTGGATGAAATTTTCGGCCCGATCTTACCGATTATGGGCTTCCGGCAGTTGGAACAAGCGATCGAGACGGTAAACAGCCGTCCCAAACCGTTAGCGCTGTACTTGTTTACCGAACGGCAGCACGTCGAAGAAGAAGTGCTTCACCGCGTATCTTTCGGCGGAGGTTGTGTGAATGATACGATCAGCCACGTTGCCAATCACCACCTGCCCTTTGGAGGAGTAGGCCACGCCGGGATTGGCGCATACCATGGGAAATACAGTTTCGACCTGTTCTCCCATACCAAAAGTGTTATGAGCAAGAGCACAAAACTGAATATAAACTTCTTATTTCCTCCATATGGAGACAAGGTAAAGTGGGTCAGGAAAATTTTGCGGTAGGCCCGGATTCCTTTTCTCTAAACTTTCGCTTGTATGCTGCAAAATCCCATTTTTTCAGAAATTGCTCTGCCGCTACCCTGCCTGATACAAGCAAAGTTTCTTTGTCTTCTTCCGATAGATCAAATTCCGTGGTTGTGACCGACCCGGTTGGAATAAACACGCTCCGTTCCTCCGAATGTTCATCGACATGCCGTTGATCATGGGCTTGCAGCATCGTTTTGAATACGCCTTTAAACAAGCTGAGCGGCCCTTTGATATCCCTCTCATGCGCATAGGTTCGTTTCGCCGATAACCGGAACCCGAACGTAGGCCATCTGGGGATTCCGGCCACATCAAACAACCAGATGGGATAGTTGCTAAGCAGACCGCCATCCAGCATGTAATACGGCTTTTTATAGAGCGGCGTCTTCCAGAGATAGGGTTGGAAAAAGAACGGTAACGTTGTGCTCATCCGAACTGCCGACGCAATGGAAAACCGGGATGGCGATAGCCCGTAGTCAGGCAAATCGTCCGGGAATACCACCATTTTGCCGTTGCTGATATTGGAAGCGATGATGGATAATTTTCCGGGCGGCAAATCCCCGAAGTACTTGATTCCCTTATCTTCCAGCCATTTTTCCATAACCCCTTCCAGCACATGATTGCTGTAGACCCCCGACTTCGTGATCAAAGGGACGGTTTTATTAAAAAACGGCAGCCTATTCATCCAGGAGCGTCCAAGAAGTTGGTTGTAATCCAGCGAACTCATAAGCTTCTTGATTTCCGAACTGTGGTAACCGCACGCCAGCAGCGCCGCGACAATGGATCCCGCGGATGTTCCGGCGAGCCTTTTCCAATTGTATCCTTGGGATTCCATGACCTCTATAGCGCCTACAAAAGCGATTCCCTTAACTCCCCCGCCTTCAAACACTGCGTCCGCTTCCAAATACAGCACCCTCCTTGGGATTGTAATGTTCCGATTATTGTTATTATTGTGCTGGTTTATGTAAAATATATCGGGGCGCGGACAAGTATCACCAGCGTGGTGACTTACCATATGTTTATTCGCAGAAAAAAAGCCTGCAGATTGGCAGGAATAGCAGAAGGCAGGACCACCACTCCCCGGCGGTCCTGCCTTTTTTCTTATTTTGGCCGCTGCTCCAGTCTTTCAATCAGATTGAGCAGCATTTGCGCACTCTCGGCACGGGTACCGTTCGCGGACGGATGGAATTGCCCTTGTTCCCGCCCTTTCATCAGACCCAGCCCGCTGGCTTGGTCCGCGGCGGTGCGAGCCCAGGCCGGTGAGCCGCCCAAGTCGGAGAATGGGCTTACCGACGCTGCGGATATCGCGCCGTCTCCCGCCGCCTTGGCGTAAGCACGTACCAGCATCACCGCCATTTCCTGACGGGTGATGGCCCGATCCGGATGGAACTCCGCCTCGCCCGTTCCTTGAATCAGCCCAGCCTGGCTAGCCAGCGCCAAAGCCTCGGCGTACCAGCTTCCCGCTTCAACATCGGCGAAGGCAGGTGCAGCAGTCTGGCCGTCCTCAAGCCCCAAGGCCCGGACGAGCATGGCCGTAAATTCGGCCCGGGTGACCTGTCTGTCCGGTTCAAACCGGTCGGCAGACACGCCTTCCACGAGCAGTCTGGCCGCGAGTTTTTTCACGGTCCGCTCCGCCCAATGGCTTGAAGACAGATCGGAAAAAGATTTGTCGTATTTCACTACGGCCAGCGTTCCGAATTGATGAATTTCGGCCGTAATTCGGTCACCCTCCCATTTCCCGCCTGCGTACTGCAAGGCCCCGTCTTCGCCGGTCAGATATATGCCGATTAAATCGCGATCCTCCTCCGCAGCTACAGGGAAGGAAACCTTTATGGGTTGGGTCAGTGCGCCATTTGAAGCAATCGTCCGATTCGCTGAATCTTTCAGCTCCATCGACAATGTCAACACCGCGCCGACCGCCGAGAGAGTTGCCCCCGAACGGGTACTTGCGCTGTCCAGCCAATTCCGTGCATCCCCCGCCGGTTCCGCCGACAGGATGATCGAAGAACCTGCCGCCGTACCCGCCGGCCGTTGAGCCGCAAGCTGGCCGAGTACGGCTGCCGGAATCTCCAGTTGCATCTCCTCCGACCGGATCCGCAGCGGCGCCTCTTTGAGCAGTTCGGCGGCGTTGCCCGGCAGAACAACCTTCCGGAGTTCTCCCTTCGTATCTACCGATACGGCTCCGTCAGCCCCGCGGTTAAGCAGTTGTTTCTCGCCAATGACAAGCTCGCCCGGCGTTTGAACCGTTGCTGGCGGTGTAACCGGTTGTGGCGTTGTATCTACCGAGTCCGAATCATCGGAATCCCGGTCCGGATCCGGGGTCGGATTCGGGTTCGGTGTCGGAGTCACACCCGTGGTGACGGTCAGTTCATACGCGTCCGACCAGTTCTGATACACCGCGCTGATCACGGAGATTCCCTCGCCCACGGCCCGCAGCGTGCCTGCGGAGTCGATCGTTGCCACGGAACTGTTCGAGGTGTTGTAAATAACTCCTTCCGGCAAAGAAAAGCGTGAGCCGTCGCTGTAAACCGCCTCGGTCACAGCCCTGCCGGTTTCTCCCAGCTTGAGATCCTTCGGCCCGCGAAGGGCCACTCCGCTCATCGTTGGCGCATCCAAAGTAACCTTCAGATTATAGGAATCGGTCAAACCTTCATAAGTGGCGGAAATCACCGTCATCCCTTCCGCCAGCGCCGTAATCGTTCCGTCTGCGTCGATAGAAGCAATCGACTCTTCGCTGCTGGTATACGCGATACCTTCATTGAGAATCATCCGCGCTCCCGAAGAGGATACGCCTTCTACCACGGGTTGATCGCTTTCTCCCGGAGCAAGCTGCAGCTTTCCTTGGATTTCAATCGATTGAAGCGATGGCGCTGTCTTATCCAAGGTCAACACATCAATTGCCGTACCGTCCAACGTCTTGGCCGTAACGGTAATCGTGTCGCCGTGAATCTCGACGCCCGTAAAGATATGTTTGTCCTCGTCGTAAATTTTTTCCTGCCAGAACCGCTCCGTCAACGAGTAAAACTTCGGCCCGGAGGAACCGCCGATAACATATCTGGTTCCCTGGCCTACCGGAACGATTTCGCCGTTTTTCATCGGGAAGCTGCGCATGTAAATATGATCATGCCCATTCAACACCAGATCCACTTGATGTTTGTCGAAAACCGGCACCCACATCTTTTGCACCCGTTCATTGGCATAGATGCTTCCGTAAGGACCCTGGTGAAAGAACAACACCTTCCATTTGCGGTCCGTACCCGCCAGATCCTTGTCCAGCCAGCGGGCCTGCTCTTCGAAGCTTTCGGCCGATCCTTCCGTATTCAGGACAACGAAGTGTGTGTTGTTGATATCGAACGAGAAGCTCGATCCCCGCGTCCCGGCCGGTCCATTCTGCGGATTATGGAACTGGGCGAGATAGTCGCCGTTGCCATTGTTCCCCATCACCTCGTGATTGCCGATAACCGGAACGAGGGTCGTCTGCATCAACTCCTGACGGGCCGCCTCAAACCACCAGTCCCACTGCTCCTGTTCGAAGCCTTTGTCGACCATATCACCGGCATGCACCAGCAAGTCGGCATCCGGCATATCCTCCACCGCTTTGCCCAGCGTGTTCCCCCATTGGTCAAAACCGGCTTTATCCCCGGCCTGTGAATCGCCGATGAAGAGGAACTTCACAGTTTCTCCCGTCAGGCCACTGGTGCGGAACATCCCCGCCGAACTCATATTTGCTTCGCCGTCCCCGACGCGATACACATACTCGGTATCCGGCTCCAGTCCCTGGACTTCCGCCTTGTGCACGCGGAGTGTGCCGTCGTTGTTCGTATTATACAGGGTGCTGCCGCCATGAATACGGGTTACGTTCCCTGCCGAGAAATCGGTAAATTCCGAGCGTTTCACCCACTCTACCACCGTATCCGCCGTAGCCGGGTCCGTATGCCAGGTGAACTGCCGCGACGTCGCGGCGTCCGAACCCATCGTAACGTTGATGTTACGCGGTACCGCCGAACCCGCATGATCGGCCACCTTGAAAATCATCAGCGGACTGTAGTTGTCCCCTTTTACCGCCTGAATGTGGAAAGTCCCCGGGTTTTGCGTAACCTTGTCCGTCTTGACGACACCGGCCGCATCCGCGACCGCATCAGGTACTTCCACCCCGTTCAGAAGCAGCCTTGCACCTCCCGCGGCGGCTCCATTCGCCTCCCTCACCGTAAAAGAAGCCTCGTACCCCTTGGCAACTTCATAAGTGTTCCATGTCAGACCAAGCTCCGCCTGCACGGCAGCCTCCACGTCCGCGCTTAAATAAGTAACCGGCTGCCCCGATCCCTTGGTGGAAGTGACCGAGCCTTCATGGAAGCCGATCTTCAGCAGCTTGGCCAGTTGTCCGGCTGCTTCCTCGAGCGTATGGGGGCCGACGTAATCGCCCCTTACGGTGTAGCGGATTTGACCGATAAGGTCCTGGTCTCCCAGCTTCGCTTCATGGAGATTATGCAGCTCCAGTTTGACGATGCCCTGGTCGTCCACGGTCGAGTTCAATTGTCCATCGCTTACTTTTCCGCCGCGCACGACTGCCAGATTCGATACAGCCGCCGGGTCAAACTTGAAAGCGACATGCCCCTCCTTCAACTCCGCGGCCCTTTCCGCATAAATATCCAGCGTATAGGTTTTGCCCGCGTACAACGTATCGGGAGTATCGTATACATAGAACGGAGAACCCAGGTTTACGGTAAAATACCACTCCTTGATGCTCTGGTTTCCGCTCAAATCGCGGACGGCTACCTTAACCTTATGCCTTCCTTCCGCTAGCGGTGTTTTCGGTTGATAGGAAATCTGCCCTTTCGGCGGATAGAACCCGTACTCCACTTGCTGATCGTCCACATAGACGCGGATCGTCGCCGGGTCGATCAACGTAGTGCCCGGGTGCTTTAGGGGATCATAGCCCGCATCTTCCGCGGTAACGGAAATGTTCGGGGTCCCCGTCTTCACCACTTCATTGTCCCCGGGGTAGCTTTGTTTGAAAACCGGAGGCGTCCGGTCTTCTTCCAAAGGTCCGTAGATCGCCCGAATGTCGTCGATATACAGCGCACCCGCGGTTTTGTTGGTATTTTTGGTTTCCATATATCTGACCGGCAGATCCATCGTCAACGATGCGGCCTTACCTTTTGGCACTACCGCCTCGACATATTTCCATCCGGTCCAATCGACGCCCGTAGTTTGATCGGTAAAATCCAGCGGGATCGCGGCCTTGTTTCCGTCCCGAAGCTGGCCGCGCAGCCAATGCTTCTGCCCGTCGCCATAGACCCACATGCCGATTTTTTCCGGGTACCCGGGAATCTGAATGTGCTGCTCCGTGGAGGCTGCGGTCAAATAGGCCCCCGAGGTGCCTGTCGTACCTGTAAAATCATACTCCAGCTTAGTCGCTCTGCTCCCTCCGCGCACATAATCCAGATCGGTCACTTCGGAAATGGAGGCGGAGTTAGCCTTCACGGAAGTCGCCGTGTAGTTTCCGAGGCCATTCTCAAAATCCTCCAGCATAACCGGAGGCAGCCCGACATTGACTTCGAAGGAGGCCTCTACATCCTTATAGGCGGCATATATCTTACCGTGCGCACCGTTCTCATTTGTCGCCGTAAAGACGCCGTGCTCATCGACAGTGCCAATATTCCCCTCGACCCGCCATACGAAGTTCTCGTTGCTGGCCTGAATCGTTTGACCGTTACGCAGTGCTTTTACGGATAAAACGACCTTTTCGCCGTTCGTATACGTTTTGATCGTATCCGGAAATTCCAGGCGGGTCAGTTGGTCCACCACTTCGATTTCCGCGCTGCCTGCAGCCAATCCGGCTGCTGCCTGAACGCGTCCGGTTCCGGCGGCCGGCCCCGCTGTAAACAGGCCGTTTGTATCAATGCTGCCAAGTCCCGGATCGGCCTGCCAGAACACCTGCTCTCCAACAGGAGCGGGATGGCCGTTGGCATCTACACCGGCCGCCCGGAAGCTGACCGAAGCTCCCGCTAGAATTCGTTCCGCATTGGGCTGAACCGCCAGGCTTGCGGCGGTGGACAGCTCGGGAGCCGTATTAACCAGCAGCAGGCCGTTCCCGATTTTACGCTCATAACCGTCGGAACCCCGGTTCATCATCTTGACGTCCGACGTGCCCGGCATCCGGGCCACCAACGTGGAAGAACCGCCGCCGTCCAGATTCATGGCGTTAACGATGCCCATGGACTGCATGGCCGCGGCCAGTTCCTCGGTTTCCATGCCTTCGCTGAACCCGGGCGCGCGCCCGTCAACTTCAAAAAGTACAACGCTGCCGTCGGCCTTTGTGCCGATCGCTGTTCTCGGGTGTACGCCGGCAGGACCCACTCCGCTTCGAACGACGCCTTCCTCCACCAGCGGCCCTTGTCCGCTGATAATGAGCTCCGCCTCATTCCATGCTCCGTCGAGCGCGAAGCCCGCGGTCAACTCCTCCCCTACTTTCAGTTCCTGGGTCACCGTGCGGAAATCCCCGGACGACGACAGCACCACTTGTCCTTCCTTCAGCGGTGTATCTCCCTGGTTTAGCCGGACTTCGGCTACCTTCAGCTTCAGGGTTTGTCCGCTCTTAACGTCGCCTTCCAAGATATCCAATACAAACTCATCACCTGTAGCCGGTGTTTTCGTGGAACCCGCATAATCCGGCGTAAACAGAACGAGTTGATTCTCGCTCCGATAACGGTTAATGCTGGTCAAATTCGTTTTTTGCCCGCCGATCGCCACGGTTTTCTCCAGAACCGGCTTTCCGTATAACGAGCGTCCTTCATCCGTAAGCCCAAACGCGTAGGAAGAGCCGCCGCTGTTTAGAATGATGCCGTCATCCACAAACAGACCATTCGGCACACCGGTAGCCATCCCGGAAATTTCATAAAAATCGCCGTTGATCCCCGCAACGACCCGGTTTCCCGGTTTGTCCGCATAAGCGGCCATCTCCGTGAGGGGCTTCATCCCGTACACTTTGCCGTCTTTTGTACCGGCTTGCAGTTCCAGACCGGGATGGGCCGGATTAAACTCGACGGCGTGGATTTTCTGCCGGCCGCGGTCATCCTGGATGTCCATCCAGGTGTAAACGGCTTCCGGCGCAAGCTCCGCCCGCCTTGTATCGATAAGCTGACCGTAACCGGCCGCCTGCGGCTCACCGAAAGCCGCATTGGCGCCGCTTAACGGCTGCAGTTGTGATAGCAGTAGAAAAAATACAAAAACTGCGTTGATCTGTCGCCTAAACCTTCTCATTTTGTCCGATATCCTCCCTGTCGGTTTTTCCGCCCCTAATCAACTCAGGGACGATGACATAAAGAACATCTTACTTGTAAAACGTAAATAAGAGATTAAATAGAGTGGCAGACTTTGTTAAGAGATTTCCGGCTCGATTCCCCCTCTCTGTTGAAAGTCTAACGGCTGTGATAGCCGCTATTCCGAGATCCATCGCCTTTACTGAAATCTAACGGTCATGAGCGCCGTTATTTAGCTTAATGACGACCGAATCGCCTGGTTTTTAACGAAATAGAGGCTGCTGCGTCCGTTAGATTTGGAAATCAAAGTTTTCTCGCTAAATAGCGGCTATGGCTTCCGTTAGAAGTTTTCAGCCGAATTGTGTATTGACTCTCACATTATGAGAGGGTCTATGATAAATTACGATCCGGATCAACGAAATATGAGGAGGCCCTATGTTTAAAATCGGTGATTTTTCCAAACTGGTCAGAGTCTCGGTGAGAATGCTGCGGCATTACGACGAAATCGGTCTTCTAAAGCCGGGATCGACGGATGCGGTTACGGGATACCGTTATTACTCGGTCGAGCAGATTCCCCGGGCCAACCGGATACAGGTGTTGAAGGAAATGGGATTCTCCCTCGCGGAAATTTCCGGCTTAATGCACCAGGATCTGAATGCCGGGCAATTGCTCAGCCTGTTGGAAAACCGAAAACGCCAAATTACGGAAGTCATCGAGAGCGAACACACGAAGCTGCGGCGCGTCGAGTTTCTGATCAACCAAATCAACAAGGAGGATATGTATATGAATTATGAAGTTACTGTCAAACAGATTCCCGCATATAAAGTCCTTGCGCTAAGAGACACCCTCCCCGCTTATAACGCAGAGGGAACGTTATGGAACGAGCTGGGCGAGTTTGTTCAGGAGCATCATATTAAGGTGGCCGCCCCATGCTACGCGGTATATTACGATGAGGGGTATAAAGAACGGGATGTCGATGTGGAAGTCACGATGTGCTTTCAAGGCCAAGCGGCCGAATCGGACCGCATTAAGATAAGAGAGCTCGAGCCCGTATCCGAAATGGCTTGCATCCTTCATCACGGCCCTTTCGAGCAAATGTCGGCGGCATATCATGCCTTGGGCGTATGGCTGGACTCCAACGGTTACCGCTGGAGCGGTCCGCATCGGGCTATTTACCACAAAGGGCCGTGGACCGGAGAGGATCCTGCCGGCTATCTGACCGAGATCCAAGCACCGGTGACAAAAAAATAATACTCCCTTTCTGCGGGAACCTAAGGTCTGGATCGTTTTCCAGGCCTTTTTCCTTCGGTAAAGAACGATTCTAACCAAAGTAGGGATATGGATAACCGCCGAAGCGCCCTATAATGGATAAAAACGCATCCAAAGAGATGGGGGAACTATTGGAATGGCGATCCGATTTCAAGGTTACAACAAAACAGCGGGGATTTCCGAAGATTATTATAAAGTAAGGGCTCTTTTGGTTGCCCTGGGGCTGGGTGAGTTCACCTATGCCAGATGGGACTGGATGGCCACGCATACATCTCTGGATAAAAACGCGGTGGGCAAGATTGGCCTATGGGAGGACCAAGGCAGGCTCGTAGGCGTAGCGACTTTCGACGGCCAATTGGGAACCGCTTATTGCATGGCCATGCCGGCCTATGCCCATTTGAAGAAAGACATGCTGCAATATGCGGAGCAACACCTTTCCAGGCAAGGGGAATTTTCCATTGCCATCGCGGATACCGACACGGATTTTCAGGACATCGCCGCGGCTCTCGGCTATACCGCCTCGGAACATCGAGAAGCCGACTCCGTTTTTTACCCGGAAAAAACACCCTACCCCTATGAACTACCCGAAGGATTCTCAATTACGAGTATGGAGGAATGTCCGGACCTTTATCAATACGGACGCGTCTTGTGGAAAGGCTTCAATCACGAGGCAAACGGGGAGGGCGAATTCCGGTTTGCGCCGGAAACCGAGCAGGCTTTACGCACGGAAATGCTGAGACCGCATGTGAATCTGAGCCTGAAAGTGGCGGCTGTCGCTCCGGACGGGAACTTCGCCGCTTACTGCGGCATGTGGTACGACCCGCTGGCGGGATATGCCGTCGTCGAGCCCGTCGCAACCGATCCCGAATATCGAAACAGGGGGCTGGGGAAGGCCGTCGTGTTGGAAGGCATCCGCCGGGTTCACCGGCTCGGGGCCAAAAAAGCGGTCGTGGGTTCCTCGCAGCCGTTTTACTACAGAATCGGCTTTCGGCCTTATGCTTCGGCCACCTTATGGAAAAAGAAATAGAAGGTGTCCCAAAAGGTTATTTATGCCCTAGGGAAACCCTTACGCTTTATTACCGGGAAAACCTCCCGTTAATTTCCCGCTTTTTGCCTATGGATCAAATTTAGCAGGAAATTCTCCATCTATTTCGCGGCCAGGCCGCCGATATCCGCCATTTCTGACGAATTAGCGGGAGATTTTCCTGGTAATTCATCTCTGCCGCCGCATAGGCACCAAATTAACGGGCAGAATTCCCGGTAATTTTTCACCAAAAGAATGAGCTGGAGGCAGCTATCATTTGCTTAAGAAAGCTGCAACAGTACCGTCTCTCCTCCTTCGCCGCCCTGAAGCCAACGGACTCGTACAGGGAAAGCGCGGAAGCAAGCGCAATATACGTTTTCCCAATTGTCCTCATCGCCGACCCACTAAAAGACGGCATCCTTGTTCTTCTCCATTACGGCTTGGTACAGCTCGCCGAGCAAGGGCATATCTTCATTTTGAAACGGACGAAACTCCTCTATATCAGAAAATGACTTGCCATACAAAAAGAGCCGGACAGGAATGCCCCTGACCGGCTGCTGTATTCACAATATTAGAGATTTGGCGAAACGAGGATTTTAACCTGATTTTTCTCTTTCAGCAAGGCTTCAAAGCCCTGCTCCACAATCTCGTTCAGTCCGATCCGTTTGGTGACCAGCTTCTCGGCAGAGAAGTAGCCTTGATTCATCAGGCTGATTACAGCGGGGAAAACATCACGGTAGCCGATAATTCCGGCAATGTTGCGTTCCTGCATAACAATCCGGTTCGGATGAATAGGGGCTTCCTTCTCGAAGATGCTGACGATCATGATCTGGCCGCTCAGCTTCGTGGACTCAATGGCTTGAGTCAGCACGACCGGTACGCCGGTTACCTCAAAGGCAACATCCGCTCCGCCATCCGTCAAACGGTGAATTTCTTTGACAACATCCACATCCGCCGGGTTCAAACCGATGGCTCCCAGTTCTTCCGCTTTATTTCTGCGTTCTGCCGACAGCTCCACCGCATAGATTTCCGCTGCGCCGGAAGCTTTGAGGGCTTCGATGACAAGCAAGCCGATCGGGCCCGCGCCGAACACTACCGCACGGTCGCCGACTTTGAACTGGCTTTGGCGAACGGCGTACAGCGCAACGGCGGAAGGCTCCACAAGAGCGCCCTGCTCGAAGGATACGCTGTCCGGGATTTTATGAACCATATGCTCGTCCGCAGCGACATATTCGGAGAAACCGCCGCCGCCTCCGGCCAGTCCGAGGAAGCCCATTTGCTCGCACAGATTATATTTGCCCTGTCTGCAAGCCGTACATTTGCCGCAGGCAAAAATCGGCTCCACCACAACACGGTCGCCCGCCTTAAACTTCGTCACGCCCTCGCCGACTTCAACAACCTGTCCGGAAAATTCATGACCCATGACAACAGGCGCCTTCTCATTTGTGAGCGGGTGCGGACTGTTTTGTGAAATGAAAATCGGACCGGCCGCATACTCGTGCAAATCGCTGCCGCAAATACCGCACCATTCCACTTTTATTTTAACTTTCCCTTTAAGGGCAGTCGGTTCTTCAATGTTGTCAACCCGCAGGTCTTTTACTCCGTGCCATCTCAATGCCTTCATAAAGCTCATCTCCCTGTCTTAAACGAAAAAAATGAAAAAGCCACAAATTCAAAAGCTTAAAGAGTTAAAATATAAAATAATTCGGGAAACGTTTCCGATGTATATATTGTCACATATCTGACATATTGTCAAATGATTCTGTCTGTAATATGTGATGAATGTAATTTGATTTAACAGCATCAATGAATGGGGTGCCTATTACATGTTATAATGCAATTAAAGAGTGAAAATTTTCGCTGATTCTCGGAAACGATTCCTATATAGAAGGGGGTAAACTCGAATGGCGTACAGAAAAAAGGTGACGATTGAGGATGTTGCGAAGCAAGCTGGGGTCGGCATAGCCACCGTATCCAGGGCGCTTAATGATAGCGGGGGAATCAGCGCGAAGACCAAAGCGCGCATCATGCAGGTGATCGAAGAGATGGGCTTCGTTCCGAATACCTCGGCGCAGAGCCTGAAGATTCGCCAAACCCGCCAGATTGCGCTGGCGGTTCCCGATATCCGCAATGCGATCATTCCCGATATCGCATGGTCTGTAGAACAGGCGGCCAAGCAGCACGGGTACCGGGTAGTGCAGATTAATACGCTGGGCAATGCCCGGCTTGAGCTTGAAATATTGCGGGAGGTTAAGAAGCTGCATGTGGACGGTTTGGTCCTATTCCCGCTTGCTTACCCGAAGACGCTGGAGAACTTGATCAACCAGTGCGGAATCCCCGTATCTGTCATCAACTACGGGAAAAAGCTTAGCTCCGACCTGAAAGCGGACATCGTAGGACTGGCCCGTCAGGAAGGAAAGCTGGTGATGGAGCATTTGCTGCAGATCGGGAGGACAAGAATCGCTTATGCCGGCGCTCCCAAGGACAAGATCGAAGAGCGTTATCTGGCGTATGAGCAGTCATTGAGACAAGTGGATGCTTCTCTGGTGTTTTTTGGTGAAGATTTTTCGTTTGAAACGGGACGACAGGCGGCCGATTATTTCTATAGTCTGAAGCATATGCCGGATGCCATATACGCGGTGAATGATATGGTGGCGATCGGGATTGTGAACCGGTTCAAGGAGTTGGGGGTCCGGGTTCCTGAGGATGTGGCCGTCGCCGGAATCGACAACAATTTGTGGACGGCCGTCACCACACCGCAAATCACCTCGGTGTCGATTATGGGCAATGAGGTGGGACGTCTTGCCGCGGAGCTGCTGCTGAAACGCATCCAGTCCGCGCATCCCTTGGATTACGAACGGGTGGAATTCGAGCCGCGGTTGATCGTAAGAGAATCCAGTGTCAGCATGAACCAATATTCGCGGAAGGAGTCCTGAAACTTAGGCAAAAAAAGACTATGCAGGGTACATTGTCAACCGCAGCATAGTCTTGTTTGGCTTCAAACCAGCGGCTCCATTCTCCGGGCTATCATTTTGGTCATCGCGTGCTGATGCGGAATGCCCGACGAATTGCAATCGAAGACGACCTCGGTACTCTCGACGAGGAGCCAATCATGGTAATGTCCGAGCAGCTCGCCGGAATGCCAGGGATAGGCGTAGGGCTCTTTTTCGGGCGGTGGCGCGATGAAAGGCTTGTTTACGAAGACGTTAAAAACATGGAGTCCGTCGGGCCGGGTAAATTGTTTATAGTTTGCAAAAATTTCGTTTCGCAGCTCCGGTTTGATATAATGCAGCACTCCGCTGGAATATAAAATGTCAAAATGAGTGTCGAGCCGGAAATCCGAAATATCCGCTTTAAAAACATGGACCTGAACACCGGTTTGTTCGGCCAGGCTCTTCGTCTTCCCGATGCCTGCATCCGTAACGTCGAACGCGCTTACGTCATACCCGTTGCGGGCAAAGAAAACCGCATCCTTGCCCTCTCCGCAGCCGATATCCAGCAGTTTAAGCGGCCGGGTGGGCGGCATGATTTTTAATACCTCATAGCATGCTTTATTGGGCTCGGTCCCCCAGTAATAAGACTGCTTTTTCCGGTACTCCTCCTCATAAATCGTGATCGTGCTCTCCTGAGGCACATAGCCCAGAAGCTTGTCAACGCTGACCCGCAAATTTCTCGACAGCTCGGGCAGCAAGGCAAGGTCCGGCATCGTCTGGGCATTTTCCCATTTGGATACGGCCTGGAACGAGATGCCCAATCTTTGGGCCAGCTCTTCCTGCGTGAGCCCCCTCTCCTTCCGGTAGTAGCTTATGTTCCTAGCCAGCTTCTCTTTCATTATCGCTTCACGCTCCTTTTCTCTAGCCCATTTTAGGGGATAAAGAAGCGGCAGCACAATAACCTGGCATTTGAATTTTCCGCAGCTTTCAACCGGCGGTTGAGAACATGGTCCGAGTCTTTTTGTTTAAACGGGGATGACAGTGTCATGCTATAATTCGGATAGATTATATAGGAGGCGATGGGATGAAAAAAATAGCCGTATTTTGCGGATCGAGCTTCGGGGCAAAAGACGAATATAAGCAAGGAGCCATCGCTTTGGGCAGAGAACTGGCCACAAGGGGGCTTTCCCTGGTCTACGGCGGTTCAAGCGTTGGGCTGATGGGGGCGGTGGCCGATGCCGTTCTGGAAGAAGGCGGTGAAGTCATCGGGGTTCTTCCCGTGTTTTTGCAGGATCGGGAGATCGCCCATAAGAACCTGTCCGAGTTGATCATCGTCGATACGATGCATGAACGCAAAGGCAAAATGGCCGAGATCGCCGACGGCTTCATCGTCCTTCCCGGCGGTGCGGGAACGATGGACGAATTTTTCGAGATTTTCACCTGGGGCCAGTTGGGCCTCCACCGCAAGCCTTGCGGCCTGCTTAACCTCGGGGGGTACTACGATCTCCTGATCAAGCTCTTCAACCATATGACCGATGAACAGTTTATTCAGGAGAAATTCCGGTCCATGGTTTTATCCGACGTGACGCCGGGAGGTTTGCTGGATCAATTCGGGACCTATGAGCCTCCGGCCGTCAAAACCTTTTTAAAGTCGGAACGACAACTATGATAGGGCACAAAAATAGCGGGCCGCGGCCCGCTATTTTTTTCTTGCCCGCAATTCCTTCATGATCTTGCGGCCCGTCGGCGTCTGGGCCAACCCGCCCTGGGCCGTCTCCCGGTGGCGGCTCGGCATCGAAGAACCGACCTCGAGCATCACGTCGATCACCTCGTCGGAAGGAATGGCGCTCTTGACGCCGGCCAGAGCCATATCGGCGGCCGCCATCGCGTTGACCGCCCCGAAACCGTTGCGGACGATGCAGGGAATCTCCACCAAGCCGCCCACCGGGTCGCAGATCAGGCCGAGCGTGTTTTTCAGGGCCAGTCCCACCGCGTGCACCGCCTGTTCCGGACTGCCGCCGCGCAGCTCCACCATGGCCCCGGCCGCCATGCCGATGGCCGAGCCGATTTCCGCTTGGCAGCCGCCTTCCGCGCCGGAAATAAAGGAATTGTTGGCGATGACATAGCCGATGGCCCCGGCGCAGAACAGACCGCGCACCAGGTGCTCGTCAGGCCAGCCGAACCGTTCCTGCGCACTGACGAAGACGCCGGGAATAACGCCGCAGGAGCCCGCCGTCGGCGTCGCGACAATCCGGCCCATGGAAGCGTTGACCTCGGAAACGGCCAAGGCGTAGGCCATGGCCTGGCAGGCGATATCGCCGGCCGAAGGATCCGCGGTTTTGCGGTAGGCTTCCACGCGCTTCGCATCCCCGCCCGTCAATCCGCTCATGGAGGTGACTTCCTCGGTCAAGCCTTTATGAACGGCCGTTTTCATAATCTGATAATACTCCGTCATCACGGCCATGATTTCGGCTTCCGGCTGACCGCTCTCCTCGGCCTGATCCTCCAGCATAATTTGCGAAATCGTTTTGGATTCCGACCGACATACTTCGATGAGCTCCCTTAAATTCCGAAAACGCATCTTACCCGCTCCTTAAGTTAGGTTAAACTGCCTTTTTATTAAGTGAGATGTATAAGAGAAACCCGGCTGATATGGGGCAGAGCCGAGATTTCGCCAATCAGCGAATCCGGAATAACTTGATCCGCCTCCACGACCGTCAGGGCTTCGCCCGTTCTCCCCTTACGGTCCGTATTAATATACCCGATGTTCACATCTTCACGGCTGAAAAGTGCGGTAATTCCGGCCAACACGCCCTGCCGGTCCGCATGCTCGACGACCAGGGTCGGGAGCTCTCCCGAACACTTGGCTTCGAAACCGTTCATTTGCCGGATGGAAATCGTCCCCCCGCCGATGGAAGCCCCGGTCACTTCGCAGGTTTTTTCCCCTGCGGACAGCACGATTTTCACCGTATTCGGATGGAGTCCGGGAGCCGTTCCGGTGCTAAACTGCACCTGTATCCCCGAATCTTCCGCGATCTGCAGCGAGCGGCGAATCCGCTCGTCATCCGTGCGATAATCGAGGATTCCCCCGACGACGGCGAGGTCCGTGCCATGCCCCTTGTAGGTTTCCGCGAACGAGCCGTAAAAGCAGATTCGGGCTTCCTTGGGCGGTTCACCCAGCAGTTGACGGGCAAACCTCCCGATTCTTACCGCTCCGGCGGTATGGGAGCTCGAGGGACCGACCATGGCCGGTCCTATAATTGAAAATACATTTTTAAACCGCATCTTTTGATCCCTCCGGTATTGGTGATCCCTTTGTTAAGCTTACCCCGGAACTCGGCCCTTTGCTATGAATTTCTGAAAAAGGGACTGAATAAGGCCGGTCGTCTCGCGGCAAGGGCATGATTCAGGAAGACGAGAAGCGGCGGATGATCTCCTCAAATTCCGGCTCCTCCATGGAGACGTCATCGATCTCTCCCCAACCATCCAATTCCCGGATAATGTCCACCGTCCGGATTTCCCGGCGGTCCGCCTCCAGACGAACCGTATCGCCCTCGACACCGATGATCCGAACTCCCCCGGTTGAAGCGGAAACCTCGGAGCTTTCCGGGACTTGGAAAGGCCCCCGGAATTTCAGGGTCATCCGCGTCGGCAAGCCGATCGTTTCCCGCAGCGAGGGAATGGACCCGTCGTAGGTCAATGCTCCGTGATTGATGACCATCACGCGGCCGCACAACTGCTCAATATCATCCATATCGTGGGTGGTCAGGAGGATCGTCTTCCCGAAATCCCGATTCAGCACCCGCAAAAATTCCCGGATGCTTACTTTGGCATGGACGTCAAGTCCGATCGTCGGCTCGTCGAGAAACAGCAGCTCGGGATCATGCAGCAGGGCGGCGGCAATGTCCGCCCGCATCCGCTGACCGAGCGACAGCTTCCGGACGGGGGTATGCCAAAATTCGTGCAGGTCCAAGAGCTCGGCAAAGCCGCCGAGCCTTTGCCGTTTCTCCATGGCCGTTACTCCGTACATCTCGGCCAGGATGTCGTAGGAATCTTTAACCGGCAAGTCCCACCAAAGCTGGCTGCGCTGCCCGAACACCACCCCCAGCTGCCTGACCGCCTTCCGGCGTTCCCGGTGCGGATTATATCCGCCCACGGTGACTTCGCCGGAGGTCGGATGCAAAATGCCCGTAAGCATCTTGATAGTGGTCGACTTTCCGGCTCCGTTCGGACCGATATAGCCGACAAATTCTCCCCGTTCAACTTGAAAACTAATGCCCCGTACAGCTTCCTTTATCCGGTATTCCCTGGAGAACAACGTCCGCAGCCCGGAAAATCGCCCTTCCTTGACGACGGCCGTTTTAAACTCCTTATGCAAGTCTCTTGCCTCAATCATCGTTCCAAAACCTCCTTAGCTTCCCGTACTCTGATACTTGGTTATACCGAATCGCCAAAACAGCAAACTTCCTCCGAGGCACAAGGCCGCAACCCCGACTACTGCCGCAAGCGCCCAAACGCCAAGCTCGCCGCGGAGGATGTACAGGGACGGCACATAGTTTACGAATCCCACCGGAATCAGCACCAGCAGCACTGAGGACATCCACTTCGGGTACAGTGTCAGCGGATACTGCGCCGCCGTTCGCGCGGCATCCTCTGTAAGGTTCTGCAGTTCCTCGATCCGGGTTGTCCAAAATCCGATCGTGGCCGTAGCAAGGCCGATGGAGAACAAAATAACCGCACCCGTCAGAACGGTCATCAGAGTAAGCGGCACTGCGGTCCAGCCCACCTGCCCTGCCCTCATCATTCCTGCCAGCGACCAGCACAAAATAAACCCGCCCTGCAAAACCTCGCCGAGCATAATCCGGAAGTTTTGCGGCATCAACGCGAGAAGGACAGGGATAGGCCGGGTCAGGAGCTGATCGAAGTCGCCGCTGACGAGGTATTTCTCCAGATGGTGCACCTCGTCCGCAAATGTGCGGTATACCGTTTTGGATAGCGTGATGACCGCGAACAAGTATCCGACCTCATACAGCGACCAGCCCTGAATCGCTCCGAATTTATGCAGCACGATCGCGATCACCAGAAATTCGGAGATCTGGATCAGGGCCGCTAGCAAAGAGGCGAGGACGAAATTAAATTTATACTGCATCCGGCTGCGGATGCTGGTCCGGATCAGCAATCGGTACAATTTAAGCCAGTTCTCCGCCTTCATCCGCCCTGCACCTCCACTTTCCTGCGCAGCAGCCGGGTGGCCAGCAAACAAGTTGCAGTGAGCAAGCCGCACCATAGCAAGGTCCCCCAAAGCATCCTTGGGTCACCCATACCGAGATAGATCGTGGTCGGCGCATAAAGCAGATACGGGTAGGGCGACATCCAGGCGATCTGTTCAAGCCAGCGGGGCAGCCACTCGAGCGGAATAAAAAATCCCGCCAGCAGATTAATCAGGGCATGGTTCCCCCAGTACAGCCAGGAGGACTCGGTCGTCCACAGCGCGCTGACACCGATAAGGTAGTTGATGCAGATGGACAAGTATGCGGCTCCCAGCACACTAAGGACCGTATACAAATAAGTCACGCCTTGATCGGGAAGTTGAAGAGAGAAGACTAAAACGTACAGGAGATAGATCGGGATGGACTTATACACGAATTGATAGGCGATTTGGCCCCATTCCTTGGCCATCATATGGCTGAACAAATGAACGGGCCGCATCAAATCGAGCGAGATTTGGCCGGTTCTGACGGATTGGGGAATGCCGAGGCCGTTGGAGATAAAACTGGTGACCCAAAGGAGCGTCTGCGTAAAAGAGATGTAACTCACCATTCCTTCGGTTCCGTAATCTCCCAGGGGATGGTCCCTGCCGAGCCCGATCCAGATGCAGGCGTACATGAAGCCGAACATCGCGCTCGCGAGATTGTGCACCATATGTGCACTCCGGTACTGCAAATTGCGGGCATAGGCTTTGGAAGCCAATGTGAAATAAAGCATGAAGCACCTCCGATAAGCGTATTGGACGGCTCTTCCGTCCACTTCAGACAAGGCGATTTTTGTGAGAAGGATTCTATCATACCTTAATTTACCAAGGGAGACAATGCCTTTTTTCGGGAAAATAAATACGTATATAAAGAAAAGTGCGGGCTGCGCAGGAATCCCCTTTCCCGCAACCCGCAACTTGTTAATTTCTCTCTTATTAATTCCCTGCCGGTTGACCGGTCACATTTGTGCCCGATTTCGTAATTTTGTAGCTGACGATTTCCCCGCTCCAGTAGTGGAATTTCAGTTGGACTTCTCCATCTTTTACTTCCTTAAAGAAGTTGGACAGCAGTTGAATTTCCTTGGTGTCGTAGGACGGAGAGAACGCATATCCGAATTCCTTGTAGGACGTCCAGTCCTGCGGACCGGCATTTTTTCCGTCGGCGTATACGGCTTCCATCGTGGCTAACTGGTTGCCTTTGAAGTCGACAGGAACGGCAAATTTCTCGGTGGTTCCCGTCGCATTGCCGAGCACCGGTTTCTCGAAGACGATAACCTTGAATCTCCAATCCGGTCCCTGGTTAAACTTGGCGTTCAAGACGGCGTTCTGCCCCAGTTGGCCGGAGGCGATCAGCTTGGAGAGACGGGCAGCCTTGATCGTCAATTCCTCGCCGTTTAATGTGTAATCGGTGCCCTCAACGAGATGGTCGCCGCCGACCCATAGCCCTGTAAGCTTATTGCCGTTCAAGTTCAGCTTCACCTTGGCGTCCTGGACCGTACCGCCTTTTTTCAAGTGGACCAGATCCGTATCCGCCGTCGAGGCGCGCCCGTTTTTCCAGCCGGCTTTCATAATATTAAACAGCTCCGCATCATTCCATTGATGTGCCGTCCGGTTGAAATGCTGGCCGTTATCCCACAGCATATGCGTAATGTTCTTCTCTTTCAGATAGTGGGTCAAAATCTCAAAAAACTTCAGTTTCTCCCCCTGCTCGATCACTCCGGTGTGCTTATCGAAGCCGAGTAGGCCGTATTCGCCGAGAATGACCGGAATCCCTTTGGCCACCAGCGTATTGTGGACATTGTTGAACGTGGTGGTCAAATCGTTCAAGGTATCTTTCTCCAGCTTGTAGTAACCGGCAATGTTCACGCTGAACGGCCAGAACCCATAATAGTGGACCGTTGCGATGAGATTGGGATCATTCAGCTTGACGATCGTATTGTACAGCTCATTCAGGTCCTCCTGGGCCGGGGAAGTTTCCCGCGTAGGGATGACCAACGGGCGATCGGCGTTGTTCCCGCCGGAATTTCTGACGATCTTATGGAACGAGGTGATCAGCTCTTTCAGCATGGCATGCTGCTTCGCATGATCTGTCGTTCCCCCGTCCGTAAATCGGGGCTCGTTGATGGCTTCAAACATCAATTTATTGGAGTGGTTTTTGAACCGATCGGCAATTTGCGTCCAGACCGCCTGATACCGCGCCATCACTTCATCATGTTTTTTTTCCATATGGCTGACCCAGATCCACGAATCATGGTGGATATTGATCATGACATAGAGTTTGGCGTCCAGCGCCCAATCGACGACCTCTTCCACGCGATTCATGTAAGCGGGATCGATCGTATATCCCGGAGCTCCTCCGATATGCTGGTCCCAGGTTACCGGAATACGGATACTCTTATAGCCTTGGGCCGCAATTTGTTGAATCAGTTGTTTGGTTACGCGGGGATTGCCCCAGGATGTTTCGTCATTGCCCGTCGAGTCCAGCGTATTACCCAGATTCCAGCCCGGCTGCATATTTTCCACGTAGGCCTGTATGCCGGTTTTTGCGGCAGGCTTGGAAGCCTTTTCGTTTTTGGGGTCCGCCGATGCCGTTGCCGAGAAGGCCGTCACCAGCATCACAGCAGCCAACGCCAGCGACAGAAATGGTCGGTAATGCCTTTTTTTCATCTTCAAAATCCCTCCTGTGAATTATCGAAATTTTGAAAGCGTTTCCATTTAATACCCTACCATATTTCGCTTGCGCAAAAATACCGTAATAATTTTAAATAAAATCATATATAAATTGTATGTTTTCCTTTTGTCATTTTTTTCAATACTTCCTATGTTCACCGGCTAATTTCCCATGATAGAGTTAAAAGCAGGAGCAGTTCCTAATCTAACGGGACAGGACTGATTTTGTGAAAAATAACACAAAAACCATTGTTATCCTTGGCGGATACGGGATTACGGGATATATGATCGCCCGGCTGCTGGTGCAGCGCACCTCGGCTCAACTCATTCTGGCAGGCCGGAATGAGGCCAAGGCAAAGGAGGCTGCCGCCGAACTTAACGCCCGATCCGGCAGCGGCAGGGTCGAAGGGCAATATGCCGACGCGGCGCAGACCTCAACCCTAATCAAGGTGTTCGCAAGGGCGGATCTCGTCGTGGTCGCCTCAAGCACATCCCAGTATACCCGGGAAATCGCCGCCGCCGCCCTGGAAACCGCGACGGATTATCTGGATATACAGTACTCCTCTCATAAATTGGACGTTTTGAAAAGCCTGGAGTCGGCCGTCCTTCAGGCGGGCCGCTGCTTCATTACGGACGGCGGCTTTCACCCCGGCTTGGCCGCCGTACTTGTTCACCAGGCGGCCGACAGCCTGGATCATCTGGAGACCGCCGAGGTAGGCAGCGTCATCCGCATCGATTGGCCGGCCCTGAATCCGACGCGGGCCACCATTTTGGAGCTGGTTGACGAGCTCAAAGATTTTAACGCGGCCTATTTCTCCGATGGGCGCTGGAAAAAAGGCGGCATGCGGAAAATGGATTTCGGCCACCCCTTCGGTGTTAACCGGTGTACGGCCATGATGCTGGAGGAAATGCGCGAGCTTCCCGTCCGCTACCCGGGCCTGAAGGAGACGGGCTTTTATGTCGGAGGCTTTAACGGCTTTGTCGATTGGGTAGTCATTCCCTTGGGGATGATCGCCTTCCGGCTTTTCCCCCGCCACGCCTCGCAATGGATCGGCAAATGGATGCATTGGGGGCTGCTGCGATTCAGCAAGCCGCCTTACGGGACGGTGATCAAATTGGAGGCCAAAGGAGTCAAGAACGGCCGCCCCGCCGCCTTCACCGGATCGCTCGATCATGAGGACGGCTATCAGCTTACGGCGATCCCCGTCGCCGCCTGTCTTTTGCAATACCTGGACGGTTCTATCCGGAGGCCCGGCTTGCATTTCCAGGCTAATCTGGTTCAGGTCGGCCGGTTGATCGAAGATATGCGTTTGATGGGAGTTACCGTCTCGTTTTCCGGGGATTAGCCCATACCTCCCGCCGAAATAAGTGCCTTTTGGCCCGCTGTTATATTCCGATTTGGTTCCGCGCAAATCATAGGTCGTAAAGAGCATTATAGCCCGGGGTGGACCCCGAAATCAGGGTTGACTCTCTTTTTCCCAAGAGTAAGAAGTAAGACCCTAGATTGAACTGTTGATTTGCCTATTGGACAGCGATGTGAAGGGGCTTTTCACAGGCTTGGCTTACAGCTTGGTTTGGTTCAAATTAAAGGGAATTCTTCCCGTTAATTGGTGCCTACGGGGCTGCAAAGGCAATTTAGCTGGAAAAACTCCCGTTAATCCGCCTGAAATTAGGTTTATCGACAATTGGGCCGCGAAATAGCTGGAACTTTTCCAGCTAAATCCGATCCTAGAGCCAAGAACGGTGCATTAACGGGAGGTTTTCCCGTTAGTGTGCAGACTCCGACGGTGGTGGCGCTTTATATCTACACTTGTGATGTTGGCAACGTATCTCCCAAACCATCTATCTCCCTCTTTGGCGAATCCGATTTGTCCGATTCTGTCCTGCCAGTGTTTTTCCCCGCCAAATTGGGTATAAAAGTAAGGAAATGCAATCACACTACCGGGAGACTAGCCGAAGGGGGATTTCCCTTATGAAACTGACCCAAGAGCAGCGGATTCAGCTCCACGAGTTCAACAATCTCACCAAATCGCTGAGCTTTAATATGTACGACATCTGTTACACGAGAACCAAAGAAGAGCGTGAGGCGTATATCGCATATATTGATGAGCAGTACAATTCGGACCGGCTGACGAAAATATTGACGACGGTCGCCGAGATTATCGGCGCGCATGTCCTCAATGTGGCTAAGCAGGACTATGTGCCTCAAGGAGCCAGCGTAACCGTGCTCGTCTCCGAGGGACCGGTCGTTGAGATCCCGAACGAATCGTACGAGGAATCGCCCGGACCTTTGCCGGATAATGTGGTCATTCAGTTGGACAAAAGCCATATCACCGTTCATACGTACCCGGAATATGACCCGAATGAAGGGATCAGTACCTTTCGGGCCGATATCGATGTTTCCACCTGCGGGGAGATTTCACCGCTGAAGGCGCTCAATTATCTGATCCACTCGTTCGACACCGACATCATGACGATCGACTACCGTGTCAGAGGCTTCACCCGGGACATTAACGGACAGAAACTATTTATCGACCATGAGATCAGTTCCATTCAAAACTACATCCCGGACGAAGTGTTGGAAGAGTATCATATGATTGATGTCAATGTCTATCAGGAGCATATCTTTCACACGAAATGCAAACTGCGCGAATTCGATTTGAACAACTATCTGTTCGGCTACACCAAGGATCAGCTCAGTTTGCGGGAGCAGGATGAAATCACGGAGCGTCTGAAGATCGAGATGGATGAAATATTTTACGGTAAAAACATCACATGACCGGCCCTGGGCCGGTCATGTTTTAGTTGGAACAGCCTATATGTACTATTCCTGAAGCGCCGCCTTCAGCGCCGCCAGATTTGAACGCATTATGCCGATATAATCCAAATTGCCGGCTTTATCCTCGTCCGTCAGTCCTTCGATCGGATTCAACACCGCGGTCTTCGCGCCAATCTCTTGCGCGATCGTCTCCGCAACCTTGGAAGAAACGATCGTTTCGAATAAGATCGTTTTCACTTTATGCTCTTTTGCGAAAGCTACGATTTCGGCCATCCGGGACGCAGACGGCTCCTGGTCCGGCGAAAGCCCGGCGATCGGGACCTGGGTCAAGCCATATGCCTTGGCCAAATAACCGAAGGCTGCGTGCTGGGTAATAAAATCCTTGCGTTTGGCATCGGCAAGACCGTCCTTAAACTCCTGATCCAGTTGCTCCAGCTTGGCGATATAGGCGTCCGCGTTTTTCTTGAATTGTTCCTTATGTTCCGGAGCGGCCTCCGACAGCCCGGCCTCAATATTGCGGACTTCCCGGATCGCCAACACGGGGGACAGCCAAACGTGAGGATCAAGGCCTCCATGGTCGTGTTCATGACTGTGCTCATGGCCCTCTTCCTGATGGGCTTCGCCTTCCGCATGTTCATGATCTTCATGGGAATGCGCCTCGGCTTCGCCTTCATGCTCATGCCCGGCTTCCTCCCCATGCTCGTGGGCGTGCTCCCCTTCGTCCTGCCCATGGCTGTGGCCTTCCGAGCTCTCCAGGACATCGATGCCGTGACTCGCTTCGATCTTGACCAGCTTATCGTTGTTTACGGCACCAAGCACCTGGTCGATCCAGCTTTCCATGCCGGCGCCATTGTAGACCAGCGCGTCCGCTTCCTCAATCTTCTTCATGTCCGAGGGCGCGGGCTCCCAGTCATGCGGCTCCACGCCCGCCGGTACGAGCAGCTCGACTTCCGCCAGGCCGCCGGCAACTTGTTTGGCAAACTCATACATCGGGTAGAAGCTGGCTTGCACTTTCAGCTTCTCCCGGACCTCCGGCGCGGAAGCAGCCGTATCCCGCGCTTCCGGCGCGGCCTGATCGGCGCCTCCCGCCCCTCCTTTGGCTCCGCAGGCCGAAATCACCAGCATTAAACTAAACAGCAGGGCGGACCATGCGAGTTTTTTCATCTTCATGAGGCATTCTCCTTTGCTTTATTTTCTGAGTAGAACTGCTCCGGGTTGAGCGGATGTCTGCGTTTTTTCGCATAGACGACTCCCTTTTTCACGGCGATCCCCGCCACTAAAAACAAAAGTAAAATCAGGGCAATCGTCCCTCCGGGCGGTGTATCCGTATAATAGGAAGCCGTCAGCCCGCTAAAAATACCGGCAAGCCCGGTTCCGACCGCAATGACCATCGCGGAGGCAAAGCCGCCGGAGATGCGCAGCGCCAGGGAGGCCGGCAGCACCATCAGCGAAGAGACGAGCAGAACGCCGACAATCGGCATCGCTGCGGCCACCGTCATCCCGGTCAAAACCGCGAAGGAAAAGGATAAAGCCTTCACTCGGGTTCCCGCGATCCGGGCCGTTTCCTCGTCAAAGGTCAGGTTGTAAAGCGGCCTTCTTAATACCGCAAAATAAATGAGACCCGCCGCCGCAATCCCGCCGATGACCCAGAGCTGCAGCGGGCTGACGGCCACGATGGAGCCGAACAAATAAGAAGTGAAGCTTTTGTTCAAGCTTGTTTGCAGACTCATCAGCACGATCGCCAAGGCAAGGCCGGAAGTCATAATAATAGCGACCGGAACCTCGCTATATGACCGATAGGTGCGGCGCAGATATTCCACGGCGATCCCCCCGGTGACAGCGGCCGCGAACCCGGAAAGCAGCGGGTCCATGGAAACCAGCGAGCCCAAGGCCACTCCGGCCAGCGAGACGTGCGACAGCGTGTCGGCCATCAGCGCCTGCCGCCGAAGCATCAAGTAGACGCCCAGCATCGGCGCGATTATTCCGAGAAAAGCGCCGGCCCAAAACGCGCGCCGCATGAACTCGTAGTCAAACATGTCCAGTCCTCGCTTTCCTGTTGCTCCAATGAGATGATCCGGTCCAGAAAGGGCTGGGCCTCCTCCAGCCCATGCGTCACCATGATGACCGTGATGCCATGCTCGGAGACATAATGCCGCATGAGCCGGTAAAACCCGATCCTGCTCTCCCGGTCCATCCCGGTCGCAGGCTCATCCAAAATCAGCACATTCGGCTCCCCGGCCAGTGCCCGGGCGAGGCAAATCCGCTGCTTCTGTCCTCCCGACAGTTCGCCGATTCTCCGGTGGCGGTATTCCCACATCCCCACCTGCTTAAGGCAGCGCTCGACCAGCGCCTCGTGCTCCGGTCCAAACCGCTTGAACAGGCCCAGCCGGGAATAACACCCCGATTTGACCAGTTCCAGCACCGTGCTGGGGAATCCGCTATTAAAGGAAGCGACCTGCTGCGGGACGTAACCGATCCTCAGCCCGTCTTGCCCCAGAGCCTCTTCACGGATGACCACCTCTCCCCGCCAAGGTTTAAGCAGGCCGAGCATCAGTTTCAGCAGGGTCGTTTTGGCGGCCCCGTTCGGGCCGGTAATGCCCACGAATTCCCCCGCATGAATTTCCAGGGAAATTCCGTTTAAAACAGGGGCGTCGCCATAACCGAACACCACATCCCGTACGGAAGATAGAATCATCTCAAGTCAAACCTTTCTTATCTGGTTTCTCTATGAATGGTGTATTTCTTCAGTCTTGGTGAGTATTTGCGCAATTCCAGGCGTTCCGGATGTGTTTTTTTATTCTTGGTTGTCGTATAGTTCCGGTCGCCGCATTCGGTACAAGCCAGGGTTACCACGACCCGCATGCTGTCCACCTCCTTCATCTCTTGATTTCGCCCGTCATGTTCTTACCGGATGCCCGCGTAATCCTCCGCGGAAATCCACGGCAGCGGATTATGAAACTCCGACCACTCCAGCTCCATCTCCTCTGGCGTCAGCAAGCACCGGTCGAGCTCCGCTTCAAGATGGCTTCGATCCATGTCCATACCGATCATGACGATTTCATTCAGGCGGTCTCCCCAAACCGGATCCCATTTGCGCCAGACCTCCGGCTCTTCCCGAAATACCGCCTGACGGTCCTCTTCCGGCAAAGACGCCACCCACTGCCCGGCCGGTCCGAACTGAATGGAGGGTCCGGCCTGGCTTAAACTGGCGGCCAAATCCTGACCGGTGGCCAGCCATACCAGGCCTTTAGCCCGCACGACTTCCGTCGGCCATTCGGCCATAAAGCCGAAGAGCCGTTCGGGATGAAACGGCAGCTTCCGCCGGTAAACGAAGGAACTGATCCCGTACTCCTCCGTTTCCGGGGTATGCTCCTCTTTCTCCAGCTCCTTGATCCAGCCGGCGGACAAGCTCGCTTGTTCAAAATCGAACAATCCGGTATTCAAAATCTCGCCCGGGTCCACCGCCCCGTGAGCGGCGCGGATCAGCTTGGCGGTCGGCTGCAGCTTGCGGAGCACCCCTTCCAGCTCGTTCAGTTCTTCTTCATCCACCAGATCGCACTTATTCAGAATCAGGACATCGCAAGTTTCTATTTGGTCAATCAACAAATCGACGACATCCCGGGTATCCTCTTCCCCCGCAGCCTGCCCCCGATCCAGCAAAGTTTCCCCGGAGGAGAAATCATGCCAGAACCGGTAAGCATCCACCACGGTAACCATGCAGTCCAGTTTCGCCACGGCGGTCAGATCAATCCCCGTCTCCGGATCCGCGTATGTAAAGGTCTGCGCAATCGGGACCGGCTCACTGATCCCGGTGGATTCGATCAATATATAATCGAACCTTCCTTCGGCCGCCAAGCGCTGAACCTCCTGAAGCAAATCATCCCGGAGCGTACAGCAGATGCAGCCGTTGGAAAGTTCGACCAACTTCTCCTCGGTCCGCGATAAGTTCGCCCCGTTTTGGATCAAACCCGCATCGATATTGATCTCGCTCATGTCATTGACGATGACGGCCACCTTCATCCCGCCGCGGTGATTCAAAATATGGTTGAGCAGCGTCGTTTTTCCCGAACCCAAATAGCCGCAAAGCACAGTAACCGGAATCGTTTTGCTATCTCTCAAAAGAACAACTCCTTTGTTGTTTATTCGTAATTATTACGATTAACAAACACTACTATAATACCGCCCTCCCGGTTTGTCAACGACCGCTTCCCGAAAAATCGGGTATCCGCTCTATTTATTTTTGTAAATTTTTCGGTTTTTCGTTCTTAAGTGCCTTCTCCTTAAATAGTAATGATTATGATTAACTGTCCAAAAGAGGGGATATCCAATGATCAACAAGCCCGCGCCGCTCCGTCTGCTTCCGGTTCTGATTCCGGCCGCGTTTACCTTGGCCTGTCTGACCGTTATTTTGCCTCAACTGCTGCCTTCCCTTGATCTGTCCTTTCTGCAAACGTTTCGGACAAGCTTCCTCGGGATTCTCCTGGAAGCCCTGCCGTTCGTGCTGTTAGGGTCGCTGTTGTCCTCGCTGCTCCACCTCTTCGTCACCGAAGAGGCGCTGGACAAGTGGATTCCCAAAAATCCCGCGGCCGGTATTCTCGCCGCCTGCGTCCTGGGGCTCGTCTTTCCGATCTGCGAATGCGGCATGATTCCGCTGATCCGCAGGCTTATTCAAAAAGGAATGCCCGTCTACATCGCCATCGTCTTTATTCTATCGGGACCGATCATTAATCCCGTCGTTTACGGCGCGACTTACATGGCTTTCCGTCTATATCCCGAAATGGTGTATGCGCGGATGGGACTGGCCTTCCTGGTGTCCGCTTCCATCGGATTCATGATTTATGCCACATGGAAGAGCTCTCCGCTCAAGCTCACCCGAAATACGATGACCCCCGTGTCCGGCGGAGGAACGGAGGTTGCGGACCGGCCTCGCGGAAGTAAATGGGCGGCCGTCTTTGTCCATACCTCCGATGAATTTTTCGATATGGGCAAATACTTGCTCGTCGGCTGCCTGATTACGGCCGGCATCCAGTCGTTCGTCGCCAAGGAAAGCCTGACGAATATCGGAAGCGGTCCGGTCAGCTCCTATATGTTCATGATGGGCTTCGCCTACCTGCTGTCCCTCTGCTCCACCTCCGACGCTTTCGTGGCGCAGACGTTTCTTACGACTTTCTCGTCCGGATCTTTGCTCGCCTTTCTCGTCTTCGGGCCGATGCTGGACTTTAAAAACACGCTGATGCTGCTTTCCGTCTTCAAAACGAAATTCGTCCTGTACTTAGCCTTTCTAATCTTTGCGGTCGTCTTTATCGGCGCCGTCGCCGTGGATGCTTTCTATTTCACATAAAAGGAGGACCCCGCCTTGAAATCCGATGCTGCCGCCGCCAAACGTCACTACCTCCTCCGTGCACTCATCCTGTTGGGCTTCGCCCTGTATATTTCTCACCTTGCCGCCTCGGGGAAGCTGCAGTTTTATGTCGCGCCCGAGATGCGCCTTTGGCTCCGCTTGAGCGTCATCCCGCTGGTCCTCGTCGCCGTGACGCTGGTGTATCATGCCTTTTTCGCCAAAGGAAACGGCGCAGTGTGCGAATGCGGCTCGGATCATACCGTCACCGGTTCCGGATTCAAGCATGCGTTGGCCTATGCCTTGTTCCTGACCCCGCTCCTGCTGGGTCTGGTCCTTCCCGACCAGGCGCTGGACGGTGCGGCCGCTTCCCGGAAAGGGATGATCCTTGGCTCGCCGGTGCTCAGCCGGGAACAGCTCGACGGCAAGTTCAAGGCGCCGGACAAATACAACGAGGAGTTCGCAGAACTCGCCAAGCGGCTTTACGTTCAGGACGTCATTGAGGTCAAGCCGGAGATTTTTTCGGAGATGATCGGGGCGATTGAGCTTTTTAAAGAGGACTTCCGGGGCAAAAAAATCAAGCTGAGCGGCTTCGTCTATCAGAAGAAAGAGGCGCCGGAGCGGACGGAATTCGTGTTGAGCCGCTTCCTGGTGCAGTGCTGCACGGCGGATGCTTATCCGTTCGGCGTTCCGGTCATTTCTCGAGAACCGCTGCCATCATTGCAAAATGACGCCTGGATCGAGGTCGAGGGTACCCTGCGGACCGGGGCGCATAAAGGAAAAGAAATCATCACGATCTCCGCGGAACGCGTCACCGAGATCCCCCGTCCTGATTCGCCTTATGTGTTCCTGAACAGCAACGCGGTCATGGAGTACCTTCAGAGTTTGGATCCTCCCCTTTGACCGGCTCTCGGCCGGTGCCATCTTCCCTATGAAGCTGGTCAGGCGGATAAGGGCCCTATGCGGCGGACGGCCAGGGAAACCGCGGGAACCCCGCCGCGCGGATAAACAAATAAACACAGGGCTGGCGATTCGCAGTTGTGACATTGCGAATCACCAGCCCTGTGCAAGGGTTTGCGGTCTATTTTTTATTCTGGCTCAAAATAAGCTCCGTCAAAATATCAACCTGTTTCTCCAGGTTCAGACCATCCACCATCCAGAATTCTTTCATATCCAGCATATAGACATGATTGTTCTTCACGGCCGGGAGGTTCTTCCAGACCGCACCGTTCATGATTTCCTTGGCGCGCTCCGCCCCGCCGTCAGGCTCGTAAACCGTCACAAACATGTGATCGGCCGCATAGTCGGACAAGACCTCCAGGGAAATATCGATCCCCTGTCCCGAGAAGGCTTCAGTTTCAATTTTCGGCAGCGGCTTAAGCCCGAACATTTCATACAGGTTATATCCGGCGTCTCTCGTCTTAGGCCATACCCAGAAGTTTTTCGCCCAGATGGAATACGTTCCGATCTTCTCGTCCAGACCGATCACTTCCTGGATTTTCTTCCTGGCCTCTTCCGCTTTCTGCTTGTAACGGGTAATGAATTCCTCCGCTTCCTTCTGCTTGCCGAGCAATTCGCCCAGCGTTTTTACTTCCTCCAACGGGTCGATCCCTTCCCAACCGGTCGTGGCGAGCGTAACCACCGGAGCGATCTTTTTCAACTGCTCCACATTGTCCGCCGGCAAATAGGACGGCACGATAATGAGATCCGGATTGAGCTCCAGCACCTTCTCCATGGAGACGTCCCCGACATTCGCCACACCTTCGAGTTCATCCTTCAAAAGAATGGAGTTCTCCAGCGCTACAGATCCGGCGCCGACCGGTTTAACGCCGAGCGCGGCCAAATCGCCCAAGTGCGTGATGGATACGATCCGCTGCGGATTCGTCGGAACCGTCACATCCCCTTTCAGATCTTTGAACACTTTGGTTTCCGCCTGTTCGGTATTCCCGCCAGAAGCTTGATTGCCCCCGGCCTGGCTATTTTGTTCCGCCGATGTATTTCCGCCCCCTCCGCCGTTTTGGCTTCCGCAAGCGGCAAGAACGATCGAGACCAGAAGAATCGCTGTCAAAGACAACAAACTGGACTTTCTAAAACGCATATCGTTGACCCTCCATCATCATTGATAATGATTATCATTTTCTGAATCACATCATATCTCATGACAGTAGGAATTGTCCACAAAAAAGTAACCCTGTCACTGTTGCTGACAGGGTTACTTTTATAGTTCAATATTATGGACGCTCAATAGTAATGAAGCCTTCGCTATCGACAGTCACCGTGGCTCCGAGCGATTCCGCGATAAAGCGCAGCGGCACGTAGGTCGTTCCATCGCTGTCCACAAACGCCGGCTGGCCCAAATTCACGGTCTGGCCGTTCACCGTAGCTTGCTTCGCGCCTATCTTCACGATAATTTGCCCGCCCGTAATATCGTCCGTAATGACGATTTGATTCGCGCCGCTGTTCCATTTTACCTGGGCATCAAATTGCTCGGACAAATAGCGGAGCGGAATGAACGAAGTGTTGTTCTTGGAAGTTACGCCGTAGTAATCATTGTACGGGTCAACAAAAATCAGTTTGTTCGTGATCTTCATCTCATTCTTCAAAAGTTTGTAAACTTCCGAATTGCTGTCAAAGTTACGCAGAAGCTGTCCCGGCGTCACTGTTCCTTCCATGACATCGAGCACCCCGGCGGCTGTATTTACCGGTTCGGCGTTCACCGTTCCCCCGATATTCCACAATTCGCTGTCCATCCGCAGCTTCACGGCCTGAATCGGCAGATCCTCGGCAGCCGGCAGAGCGATGGTCAACTCCGCATTCTCCTTGCGGATGTTTAGCTTGCTGTCAAAATAAATGCCCAGCTTCAGAACGGTGTCCTTGCCGAAAACGGTCGAGAGCTCCGGCGTCTCCGCCAAAAGATCCTTCAGGTCCTTGTCGTAATCAGCCAGCAATTTGTTCAATTCCTCCTGAAACGCAGCCGATAGCGCGGCCACGGTCGCTTCCTTGGATTCCGGCAGGAAACCGCTGGCTCCCAAATCGCCGCCCATTTCGGTCAACATTGGATAAATCACGTCGTAGGCTTTCCCGATGAGATCCTTGATGCCCTGCTCATCCTTCGCGAGGCTGGTCAGGAAAGGCTTGATCAGACCGATCAGCTCATCCCCGCGGATTTCCACCTGCAGATGCGTTAAATCCACAGCTTCTCCGTTCACCGTTTCCCGGGCATTTTTTACGGAAATTTGGCTTGGGTTCGGCAAATGCTTTAGGAAAAACTCGGCAGCCTTTTCGGAAAGCTGCTGCATTTGTCCACGGTACGCCGTCATGTCCGGCATTCCATCCATCGCCGGGTCGAGCCCTATGTATATTGGCTGTTTGGCGCCTTCAACCTGGATCGCCATGCCTTTATCGTCCATGGACAGATGGAACGGCAGCTTCTTGTCCTGGTAGCCTACGGCCCCTTTTATCGAAACATGGTTCATATCCTGAACTTTCGCACTGTCTAAGGTAAGTTTAATGGAATTGATAAGATCGATAACCTTCCGGTCCTCGGCGGAAATCGTCCCGTTGACCGGAACCAATTCAACCGACATGGACTGTTTGGATTCGCTGGATGTGACCTTCACACTTTGGAGCAGCGCCTTGTTGATATCAAATCCGGCTACGGCCTGGCAACCCGCAAGAACGACCAAGATCAACGCTAGAGGGAGCGCCAGCCACTTTATTTTGTTTCTTTTCATTAAAATTTTCACCTTCCTTCCTAGTTATCCTTCCATTATCATCCACGGGGTTAGGCTTGTAAATAGAGAAAAAAAGCTTTTTTTCATACTGATCCCAAATTTTACCCCAACCCCTCGCGGACCCGCAGTGTGGTATAATGGTCCTCGGGGCCACGCCCCGTAACCATTGGAGAAAGTCCATGCCTCAAAGCATGGGAGAGGTTCGCGAACTCCCTCTATAAAAAACTAATGGCGCCCTGTTTTTGATGTACAGCCAGGGTTTGTTTTTTTTGCGGCGAAAGTTCAAGAACTCTCTTTCTTTGGATCCGGAAAGGCCTAGCCTGGCCACGGGTTAAATCTATGAAGAATGAGAGGTTTTTTTATGCTCAAAAATGAAAAAGCACTTGTCGTGTTCAGCGGAGGTCAAGACAGTACGACCTGCCTGTTTTGGGCGCTGAAGGAGTTCCGTGAGGTTGAAGCGGTCACCTTCGATTACGGCCAGCGGCACCGCCTTGAGATCGAATGTGCCAAGGAGATTGCCGAAGAGCTCGGGGTGAAATGGACGCGGCTCGACATGAGCCTGCTGGGCCAGTTGACCCAAAACGCGCTTACCCGAGGCGACATCCCGATTTCCCACGAGGAAGGGGAACTGCCCAGCACTTTTGTGGAGGGCCGGAACCACTTGTTCCTCAGCTTTGCCGCCGTGCTCGCCAAAGGCATCGGCGCCCGCCATCTGGTGACCGGCGTGTGCGAGACCGATTTCAGCGGATACCCGGACTGCCGCGATGCCTTCATAAAGTCGCTGAATGTCACCTTGAATCTGGCGATGGACCATGCTTTTGTCATTCATACTCCGCTTATGTGGATCGATAAAGCCGAAACGTGGAGGCTTGCCGATGACCTCGAGGCGTTTGACTTTGTCCGCGAGCGCACATTGACCTGCTACAACGGCATCCTGGGCAACGGATGCGGACAATGCCCCGCCTGCAAGCTGAGAAGAGCCGGCATGGAAACGTATCTGGAAAGACGGAACGCGGCCCGAAGCGCTATAGCGGCGGAAGCCGCGCCACCGGTCCGGAAGGAGGATTCCCGATGAGCCGGATGCCCGGAGAATTCCGCATTGTCGACAAGCTGCAGGCGCTGGGCCGGGACATTGACGAAAGCCAGCTCCGCTATCACCGGCGCCGCGTGCTTGTCAGCAAAGAATTTACGTTTGACGCGGCCCATCATTTGCATGCCTATGAGGGGAAATGCAAAAATCTGCACGGCCACACGTACAAAGTCGTCTTCGGCCTCAGCGCCATCCCCGACAAGCGGGGGATCTCTATCGATTTCGGCACGATCAAGCAGATCTGGAAGGCGGAAATCGAAGGCTTCCTGGATCACCGCTACTTGAACGAGACGCTGCCACCGATGAACACGACGGCCGAAAATATGGTCGTATGGCTTTACGAAAAGATGGAGGCGGCCTTAAACTCGGAGCGCTACCGCGATGCTGCAGCGGAAGCACGGACCGAGTTCGTTCGGCTGTACGAAACGCCGAACAGCTATGCCGAAGCGAGACGGGAGTGGATGGGCGATGAATAACGCGGAACGCGCCTCATCGCCGCCGATCCCCGTCCTCGAAATCTTCGGCCCGACCGTTCAGGGCGAAGGCATGGTCATCGGCCAGAAGACCATGTTCGTCCGGACGGCGGGCTGCGATTACCGCTGCGCGTGGTGCGACTCCGCCTTTACCTGGGACGGCAGCGCCAATGCGCATATCCGCCGGCTGACCCCGGCGGATATCCTCGGCGAGCTGCGCGCGCTCGGCGGCCGCCGCTTCTCGCACGTCACGCTGTCGGGCGGCAATCCCGCCCTCCTGCCGCAGCTTGCCGGCCTGGTGTCCCTGCTCCGCCGCGAAGGCTTCGCCGTGGCGGTCGAGACCCAGGGCTCCCGCTGGCAGGATTGGCTGGCCGAGATCGACCAGGTGACGATCTCGCCGAAACCGCCCAGCTCGGGCATGGACACCGACTGGGCGGCACTGGACGACATCGTCACGAGGCTCGCGGCCCGTCCGGCCCCCTTGGCGGTGAGCCTCAAAGTCGTCGTCTTTGACGATGTCGACCTGGCTTACGCCAAGCGGGTGCATACCCGCTACCCGGGCGTGGCGATGTATTTGCAGGTCGGCAATCCGGACGTGCGGCGGATGGACACCCTGGCGCATGCGGCGGATTTGCTGGACCGCTACGAGCGGCTGATCGACCGGGTGATGGACTCGGCCGACCTGAACGAGGTGCGGGTCCTGCCCCAGCTCCACGCGCTGGTGTGGGGCAACAAGCGGGGGGTCTGAGGCCCCGCTCGGGAATTGCAGTTTCTTTGGCTGGCTGGTTCAAATAACGGGATTTTGTCCCGCTAATTTGGCGCGATACGGCTGGAGAAACGAATTAACTGGAAAACATCCAGCTAATTTGCCCGAAATTGCGTTGATCGGCGATTGAGCGCCGAAATAGATGGAACTTTTCCAGCTAAATCGAATCCAAGGGCCAAGAACGGAATTTTAACGGGAGAAAATCCAGCTATTCCAGCTATTCCAGCCATAGCTATTTCGATTTCCAGCGTCAGCAACTCAGCAGACACTAATTTTCCCACCTAAGGAGGCTTTTCAATGTCAGGAAGACAGCCCGAAGACATGCAGCATGTAACCCTGCTTGGCAATCAAGGGGTCAAATACCCCGTCACATACGCGCCCGAAGTGTTGGAAAGCTTCGATAACAAGCATCCGTACCGGGATTACTTCGTCAAATTTAACTGCCCGGAATTTACGAGCCTCTGTCCGATCACAGGACAGCCGGATTTCGCCACCATTTATATCAGCTACATGCCGGACATCAAAATGGTGGAGAGCAAATCACTGAAGCTTTATTTGTTCAGTTTTCGAAATCATGGGGATTTTCACGAGGATTGCGTTAATATTATCATGAACGATCTGATCCGGCTGATGGACCCCAAATATATCGAAGTATGGGGTAAATTCACGCCGCGCGGCGGCATCTCCATCGATCCTTTCTGCAATTACGGCCGCCCCGGCACCAAATACGAGACCATAGCGGAGCACCGGCTGCTGAATCACGACATGTATCCCGAAAAAGTGGATAACCGCTAGGCGGCCTCCGGATCAGAAGGAAGGAGTTTTGCATGAAGCCGACTATTTTTGTAGCCCGTCACATTCCGGATGAGGCGAAAGCCTATCTGAAAGAACATTGCCTCGTGGACAAATGGGAAGGTGGCGGCCCGATTCCGCGGGAACGCTTGCTCGAACGCCTGGGAGAAGCGGAAGGTCTCTTGACCTCCAGCGTGGAAATCAACGCCGAACTGCTTGCCCACGCTCCCCGTTTGCGGGCCGTGAGCACCATAAGCGTCGGATACAACAACTTTGATTTGGCGGCGATGAAGGCTAGAGGCATCATCGGCATGAACACGCCGGAAGTGCTGGACGAAACGGTCGCCGACCTGATCATGGGCCTGATCCTGTCGACGGCCCGCCGGATTCCCGAACTGGACCGGTATGTCAAAGAAGGCCGATGGCGGCGGGGCGACGACGAGGTTCTGTTCGGCCTGGACGTCCACCATAAAAAGCTGGGCATCGTCGGCATGGGCGGAATTGGCGAAGCGGTGGCCCGGCGCGGCAAATTCGGTTTCGGCATGAGCGTGCTCTACCACAACCGGCACCGGAAACCGGAAGCGGAGGCCGCCCTTGATGCCGTTTATCTCTCCCTGCCCGAACTGCTGCGGGAAGCGGATTTTGTCGTGCTTATGACTCCGTTGACGCCCGAAACCAAAGGGCTGATTGGGGCGGCGGAATTTGCCCTGATGAAGAAAACGGCGATTTTCATCAATGCTTCCCGCGGCGCCGCCGTGGACGAGTCCGCTCTCTTCGAGGCGCTGAACAGCGGGCGGATTTATGGAGCCGGCCTGGACGTGTTTGAGCATGAGCCGGTTGCGGCGGACCATCCGCTCCTTTCGATGCCGAATGTGGTGACTTTGCCTCATATCGGCTCCGCGACGGAGAGTACGCGAAACCAGATGGCGATGGTCGCCGCCCAAAACCTGGTCCTCGCGCTGAAAGGGCAAACGCCCCCGAACATAGTCAAGGAACTGAAGTAGACGCTTCGGCTATCATAAAAAAATCCTCCGGTTTCCACGTCCGAGCAGGCGGACAATGGGACGACCGGAGGATTTTTCTGCATAATGGCTTACTCGAAGCCGGTATGGTACTTGCGCTCGCTGGAGGACGCCTGTTTCGTCGCTTCCTTGTCCCGTTCCTCCCGAACCTCCAGGTTCAAGTCCTCGACCGGGATCGGATCGACATTTTGCTCGCTTTCATGGAGATCGAACAGGTTGGGCCGATCCGTGGGATACTGCTCGGGGTGGTCTCTCCCCGGCAGGGCTCCTTCTCTCGCCCGCGGGTCATCCGGCTTTCTTTTTGCATCCGCCATCCTACTCACCTCGTTCCGGGTATTATTCCCTTTATACCTCAAATTCGAACGCGGTAAACACTTGGCGCGGGCTAGCCGCGGGGCTTGGAGGCTTCCCGCCGGTTTGCCAGCAGTCGATCCCCCGGCATGCCAAGCACCACAATCGCCGCCAGTATCGCCGGGACAAGCGTCCACATAAACGTATGGGCGATGGATGAAGACAGGGCATCCGTGACTTTGTCCAGAATGTCAGGCGGGATCAAAGCCCGCTTCTCGGGCGACAGCGCTTCACGCGTATCTCCGAAATCCATCCCTGCCTGTCCTCCCATTCCCCGGAAGGCCGACTCCATGTTGGCGTTCATCAAATTTCTCTGCAGAATGCCGAAAATCGTGATTCCCAGCGTCATGCCCAAAGACCGCAAAAATGAGTTGGTCGAGGTCGCCGCACCGCGCTTGCTCATATCGAACGGATGAACGGCGGCCATACCGAGCACGGAGAAGGAGAACCCGACCCCAAACCCGCTGATCACGCTGTATACTGTCAGTAAAACCCGCGAGGAATCGCCCGAAAGCGTGCCGAGCGCAAAAAAGCCGGAAACGAAAAACACGGCCGAGATCAGCATGATCGACTTGTAAGACAACCGGGACGTGAGCATACCGCCCATCATACTTCCCACGACCGAGCCGACCATCATCGGCATCAGAATCAACCCCGAATTCGTCGCACTCCCGCCGAACACCCCTTGAACGTAAATCGGAATATAAACGGTAGCCACGATAAAAACGGAACCGTAAAACAAGGCCAACAGGCTGCTCGTCGCGTAGAGCCGGTTCCTGAACATGCCGAAAGAGATAATCGGCTCGTTCGCGCTTTTTTCCGCAAACAAAAAGATAATAAACAGGATGGCGAAGCCGGTAAACAACCCAAGAATCACGCCGGAATTCCAGGCATATTGCTGTCCGCCCAACTCCAGCGCAAACATCAGGCATACGACCGATCCGACAAGCGAAAACGCTCCTGCCCAATCGATCTGCTGTTTGGCATGCGACAGGGATTCCTTATAAAACGGAACGATAAAGGCCAAAGAAACCAGACCGATCGGCACATTGATGTAAAAGACCCAATTCCAGCCCAATGTATCTGTGATATAGGCCCCCAGAAGCGGACCGAAGATGCTCGACGTGCCGAACACCGCTCCCATCAGCCCCGTCATTTTGCCCCGTTTCTCCGGGGGGAAAATATCATAGATAATCGTGAAAGCAATCGGCATCAAAGCCCCGCCTCCAATCCCCTGGATCGCACGGAATATGCTGAGTTGGACGATGCTTTGCGCGATTCCGCATAATATCGAACCGACCAAAAAGGTAATGATACCGAATAGAAAGAACCGCTTCCGCCCGTACATATCGGACAGCTTCCCGAAAATCGGCGTTCCTGCCATCACCGCGACCATGTACGATGACGTCACCCATACGAACTGGTCCATCCCCCCGAGCTCGGAAACGATCGTTCCCATCGCGGTCGTGACGATGGTATTGTCCATAGCCGACATCAGTATCGCCAACATCAAGCCGATCAAAATAAACTTCGTCGAATCTTTTTTCTCAACGGCCACGCTGCAACCTCCCGAATCTATTCAAATTTAAACAACAACAATAATAATAGTTTAGTGAAATATGGAAAAAAGTAAACTCCCTTGACGCGTAACGCGACAGCTTCTTTTTTTTCTCCGCGAGAAGTAGTAACCTATTATTTATCATAAGTCCAATTAGGAAAGGAAGTTTCCGCATGTCCGAGCAATGGTCCGCTTTGGAGCGGCAAATGAAGCAGCATGGCCTCCAAACCCTGCTGATCACCGATCCCAAACATGTATACTATTTAACCGGCTTTCTCAGCAATCCGCACGAACGGTTTCTGGGAGTTGTTTTTCAACCCGGCGACGCACCGTTTCTGGTTGTCCCCGCGTTGGATGAAGAGGCGGCCCGGGCGGCCACCGGCGGTATGGCGATCGTGACCCACCTCGATACGGACAGCCCGTATCAAATTTTGAGCAAGCATTTGAAATCGCCGGCGGGCACGCTGGGTCTGGAAAAAGAATATATGACGGTGTCCCGGCTGGAGCATCTGCAGGAAGCCTTGGCTTTGACGGGATATACGGATATCGGACCTTGGCTGCGGGAGATGCGCGTTTGCAAAAGCCCGGACGAAGTCGAAAGGATCCGCCATGCGGTCCGGCTGATCGAAGACGTGCTGCAGCAAGCGCTCAAGCAAGTCAAGGAAGGCGTTTCGGAGCATGAACTCGTCGCGGAAGTGGAGTATCAAATCCGCAAGCTGGGAGCCGATGGCCCATCCTTCGACAGCATGGTACTGTTCGGTGAAAAAACTGCGCTGCCTCACGGGGTTCCCGGCGAACGTCAACTGCGCCCCGGCGACCTGGTGATGTTCGACATCGGCGTCTATGCCGCCGGCTACGCCTCCGACATCACCCGCACGTTCGCGTTCGGGGAGTTAAAGCCGGAACAGGTTCGCATTTACGAAACGGTGCTCGCGGCCAACCGGGCGGCCATCGCCGCCATCCAGCCCGGCGCGACGTTCGCCTCGCTGGATAAGGCCGCGAGAGACGTGATCGAGGATGCCGGGTACGGTCCCTATTTCAACCACCGGCTGGGCCACGGGCTCGGTATCGATGTCCACGAGTTTCCTTCCATCCACGGACTGAACGAGCATACGCTCCGGGAAGGGAACGTGTTTACGGTGGAGCCCGGCATCTACGTGCCCGGCGTCGGCGGCGTACGGATCGAAGACGATTGCCTCGTAACGGCGTCCGGCGTCGAAGTGCTCACCTCTTTTTCCAAAGAGCTGCTTTATCTGTAAAGCAGGATAAGGGCTCTGCGACGGACGTAATAGCCGCTATTTTGCGAAATTAGGTCCGGGCGTGTTTCTTACGGAAATGATAGCGGCTATTCCTGTTGATTCGGGGGTTCCATGACCGAAAACACGGAAATAGGCGCTAATACGTCCGTTAGAATACGGTACGTGGACCTTTTGGCCAAAATAGCGGCTACGGCTTCCGTTAAGGCTCCCGAGACGAGTACGGCGGGTACCGCGTGGATAGAATCACAGGTAAGGATAGTTTAAATAACCCTCAGGCGAACCGCCCGAGGGTCTGTTTAAGTTATGGCCCGTTTATTGCGGCAGCGCCTTGGCCGGCTCATCCTCCGCATGGCGGAAGTTCCGGGCTACATACAGGAACGGAGTACCCGCCGCCGTGAGTACAAATTTAAATACGTACGTCGTCAGCAAGATTTCCAACCAAACCCGGAAGCTGTATTCCCCAAGAAAAGCGATGGAGCAGAAGATCAGTGTATCGACAAAGGAACTGACCATCGTGCTGCCGTTGTTGCGGATCCACAGCTGGTGGCGCTTCGGATAATACTTCCGGATCCACGAGTACAGTCGAACGTCCAGAAACTGACTGACAAAATAGGCGGTGAGACTTCCGAGTGCGAGCCGCGGCATCAGGCCGAAAATCGTTTGCAGCGCTTCTTGGGACTTGTCGCTCTCCTGCGGCTGAAAGGCCAGCACCATCTGCATCAGGACGGTGGTCATAATCAAGGTGAAGAAGCCGAACCAGACCGCTTTTTTGGCTTCCTCGCGCCCAAATTTCTCGTTCAGCAAATCGCTGGTCAAGTACAGGCTCACATACATCGTGTTCCCCAGCGTCATAACGATGCCGAACATTTCCACGGTCTTGACGACCTGAATATTCGCGATAACGGTGGCGACGCCGATCCAGGCATACAGGCCTTTCTTCCCAAACAGCCGATAACAGAGCAGGAAAAAGCCGAAATTGACGAGCATATAAAAAATGCCCCATCCAATATTGAACATCTGAAATTCCTCCTAGTTTTGATTACGCGGGATGGTTTCGAACCGCGGCTGCTTTTCGATTACAGCAAGTCCCAAGATACCATATCTCCGGCCCGGTTGCCATCCCTTATTTTCATTCGCGGTAATATGAAAAATGAAAATATAAAAAATATCATTTTCAAAAGGCTTTTTTTTCTATAAAATAGTCCTAATAAACACTGGTTAATTAATACTAGGACCATGACATAATTCCTAGGTGACCGGATCAAGTCAAAGAAATCAAAAAAATTAGGAGAAGGACAGGGGAGGCTTCCTATGCTAAAAAGGAATCGTTCTATCGGCCACAAGTTCATGGCCACGTTTGCGATCGTCATCGTTTTGTCTTCACTGTTGTTCAGCCTGAGTTTCTACTATGTCTCCATGGGGATTATCGACCGGAATGTGTTGCCGCTATTTGACAAGGTGCTGCAAACGAGCTCGAAAGATATTTTTAAAGAGCTGGATACGACCCAAGCCCTTCAATTGCTGAACGGAAAGGAAAATTCCCGGATCGTTGTGGAATCCTATCTCAGTGATACAGTGGAGGAATTTCAGTTACATACGGCCTACCTGCTGGACTTGAAAGAGGACCATGCCATCGTAATCGGCGTAAATGACGGATCTCCGATGAAGGTCGGCGATCAGATGGAGGTTCAGGAGGCGATGCGCAAAGCCGAATCGAAAGGAAAGGCCAGCATCAGCCCGCTGTATTCCGATCAATTCGGCTCCCATAAAACCGCGTACATCGCTCTCCCGGGCAGTTCGGCGCTGCTCGCCGTAGGTATGGACGCCACGTTCATTGAGGATAAGAAATCGGAAATTTTGTGGATTTGCATGGGTATTTTCCTGTTCGTTATTCTCGTCGGGATGCTGGTCGCCTATCTCAACAGCCGGCGTATCACCAACCCGATCAAGAAGCTGGAGGAAGTGACAAGCCGGATGGCACAAGGGGATTTCCGGCAGGAGATCGAGGTTGCCTCCAAGGATGAGGTCGGCCGGCTCGCCGAGAGCTTCCGGATTATGACCGCGCAGTTAAAAGAGATGATCGGCCAAGTGTTGGAAACCTCCCGGAGCGTTGTAGACGGTTCCGATCAACTGCTTCACTCCGCATCCACCTTCAAGGCGTTAACCGAACGTTCAGGCGCGGCGACGATGGAGATCGAAAAAGGCAGCTTTACGATCGCTTCCACCGCGGCGGAGAACGCCCGGGCGATGGAGGAAATCTCGCAGGGCGTGCAGCATATCGCCACTTCATCCGCCGCGGTGACGGAGAAGATCGGGCATGCTTCGGCGGAGGCCGAGTCCGGCAACTCGCTCGCCAATACGGCCGTTGAGCAGATGAAAACGATCGAACAGGCGGCAATCAAGTCGCGCAGCTATATCTCCGTTCTAAATGAACGCTCGGAGTCCATCGCCGCGGTGGTCGGCGTGATTATGGACATCACCAAGCAGATCAACATTCTGGCGCTGAACGCCGCGATCGAAGCGGCACGGGCGGGCGAGCATGGCAAGGGCTTCGCGGTAGTCGCCGAGGAGGTCCGCAAGCTCGCGGAGCAATCGCGGTCGGCGACGGACCAAATCGGAGAGTATCTGCTCAGCATTCGGGAAGAGGCCATGAATTCCGTAAACGCCATGGAACTCGTGAGCAACGAAATCAAGTCCGGCCGCGAGCGTGTTGATCAGGCCGGCTTCGCCTTCGGCCAGCTGACGGAAATGATTCAAAACATCAATGCCACGATTCAGTCGGTCTCCGCCTCCACGCAGGAAGTATCCGCCGGCACGGAGGAAGTCACCGCTTCGGTCGAAGAGGCCGCGAATATTACGGACAAATCGCTGAAGAGCATCAAGGAGATCGCCGATTACGCCAACCGGCAAATTTCCGAAATGGAGCTTCATACCGAGACAGTCCAGTCTCTGTATAGCCAGGCGCTTTCGCTCAAAGATGCGGTAGAGAAGTTTAAAGTATAAGTTTACTTTTCGTGACGCAAAACGCCCACGTTTGAGGATGTACCTTAAACGTGGGCGTTTTTTTACGTAACATATTTGAGCCTTGTTCAAGTTTGCTAGACTATGGGCCCAATAGGCTATAGATTCGCCGCATGTCCAAATGGGCCTCGACATGGTCCGCCAGCCTGTTGAATCCGGACTCTTTCCGTGAAGCGGCCGCTACCCGCGACTCCAAAGGAGGAAGCCCCTTGTCCGCGCGCACCCCGTTCAACCAGGCCCGCCGCCAGGCGTCATTTTGGAACACCCCGTGAAGATAGGTGCCAAACACCCTCCCGTTCTGAAGCGCGGTTCCCTCGAACCGATCGGATCCGTCCGCCTCGCGGATAAGAAATACCGGCGCCGTTTCGGATTCGGCCTGCGACGCCTGTCTGACGCCTCGTACCGATTCCGTGCGGCCCGCATGGATTTCGTATCCGCTGATCGGAAATCCGCCGCCGGCCGGGTCTTCAAAGCCCGCAATCCCGGGCAGAGTGTTGCCTGCGACACGAACTGTCGTTTTTCCCGGCAGAAACGTCGTCTCCACCGGCAGCCAGCCCAGCCCTGCCGCCTTGCGGGGAACCACGGACTCCACGGCGTCAGGGTCATGAAGCTGGCGGCCCAGCATCTGATAGCCACCGCAAATGCCGACAAGCCGGGCATCCGGCCTGCGCTCCATCCAATCCCGAATCGCGCTTTCCAGCCCCTGCTCCCGTAAAAACTCCAGATCACCGATCGTATCTTTGGTTCCCGGCAGGATGATGATGTCGGGGCTGCCGAGTTGATCGGCGTTCTGGACATAGCGCAAAGAAACGTCCGGTTCCGCGGAGAGGATATCGAAATCGGTGAAATTCGATATCCGGGGATAGCGAATCACCACAATATCCACCTCCCGGCCGGCTGTCGGGCGCTCTGAATACGTGTCCAGCACGACCGAATCCTCCGCCTCGATGTCCAGGTCCGGCACAAAAGGCAGTACGCCCAGCACGGGTATGCCCGTACGCTCCTCGAGCCAGTCCAGGCCCGGCTGCAGTAACGCCAGATCCCCCCGGAACTTGTTAATAACAAATCCTTTGACCCGGGCCCGCTCTTCCGGCTCCAGAAGTTCCAGGGTGCCGACGAGAAACGCGAACACGCCGCCGCGGTCGATATCGGCCACCAGAATCACCGGCGCATCCGCCCATCCGGCCAGATTCATATTGACGATGTCGCGATGCTTCAGGTTGATTTCCGCCGGGCTTCCGGCACCCTCCATCACGACGATATCGTACGTTTGCCGGAGCCGCCCAAGCGCCGCCATCACGAGAGGTTTGGCCATCGGCAGAAACTCCTCCCGGTAACCCGCCGCGCTCAGATGAGCGTGAGGCTTGCCATGCACCACCACCTGGGAGCGCATTTCCCCGGTAGGCTTGAGCAGCACGGGATTCATATCGGTCGTCGCGGGAATACCGCAAGCCTCCGCCTGAATTCCTTGAGCGCGGCCAATCTCCAAACCATCCTCGGTAACATAGGAATTTAAAGCCATATTCTGCGACTTAAAGGGGGCCGTACGGAATCCATCACGGGTAAAAATCCGGCAAAGCGCGGTGACAATCACGCTTTTGCCCACATCGGAGGCCGTCCCCTGCACCATAAGCACTTTCCCCTTGCCCGGCTCCGCTCCCCGGTTTTGGACCGCTTCATTCATCAAATCCCATCTCCATTCCTGATACTGTCACGGGGGGGCTTTCCAACCGCCTATGTTGTCTTAAAGACAAGGACCGCCAGCACAAGCAGCAGCACCTCCAGCCCTTCGTTCAATGCTCCGTAGGTGTCCCCCGTCATTCCGCCCAGCTTGGAACAGATTTTGCCGGCAGCCAGCGATCCGGCAGCTGCCGTAAGTACCGGAGCGGCAGCGAAATAAATGCCAAGCTGAAGCACGCCAGGCCCGGCCCCAGGCAACACCGCCGCAAGACCCAGACCGACGGCGGTCAGCATCAGAGCATAGATCCCGGCCTGCGCCGCGACCCTGGCGTCTAGGCCGCGAAACAGGCCCGCCAATCCCTCGCCCTCACGGGCGGTCGGCCACTTGGACATGGCCCAGGCCATAAACCAGCGGCTCCATACCGGGGCCGTCAGCAGCGCTGCCCCCGCCGACAGGGGTCCCGCCGTGAGCAGCGAGGTCAGCAGCGAAGCCTTCAGCAGAAGCAGCAGCACGCAGGCAAGCACCCCCATCGCCCCCACGCGGCTATCTTTCATAATTTCCAGCATTTTCTCGCGGGAACGGTAGCTGAGCAGAGCATCCGCCGAATCCATCCAGCCGTCCAAATGTAAGCCGCCCGTCAGCCAGACCCAAAGGATCAAAGCGAGCACCGCCGCCGGAAACGCAGGCAGCACCTGAACGGATAAAGCCCCTCCCAACGATACGGACAGGCCGATCGCGGCGCCAACCAACGGGTAGTGCTTAACGCTTCGTTTAAGCAACTCCGGCGTAAAATCCAGCTCCGCCTTGACCGGAAACCGGGACAAAAATTGAAAAGCGGCCCAGACAGGCCGTCCTTTTTGTGTCATAACAAGTACTCCCTGCTTTTCAGTTCGATCGGGATGCCCGCCGTCACCCAAAAGACCTGGTCCGATATTTCGGCCATCCTCTGATTCAGCATGCCGGCGTAATCCCGGTATAAGCGGCCGAGCGGATACTCGGGTACGATCCCGCTGCCCACTTCATTCGTCACCAGAACGATTGTTCCGGGAAACCCGGCAACCGCCTCACGCAACCGCGAAATCTCGGTGAGAAGCGCAGTCTCGGTGCTCCGCCCCTCGGCTTCCGCGGCCAAAAGAATATTCGACAGCCAAAGAGTCAGGCAATCGACCAGCACGCAGGCGTCCGTAGAAAAGCCTGCGCGTTCCGGCAATTCTTTCAGCAGCCCGGCGAGCCGAAGAGGTTCCTCCAACGTTGTCCAGGGGTAGCGGCTGTCCTCGCGCTGAAGGCGGTGGCGACCGATCCGCAAGCGCATTTCCTCGTCAAAGGCCTGCGCGGTTGCCACATACCATCCCGACGGAGCATGCTTCATGCACCAACGTTCGGCGAACGAACTTTTTCCGCTGCGGGCTCCTCCCGTCACCGTCACGATCATAACCCGCTCTCCCCGGCTGCGGAGGTTCCTTCTTGTGCTTCCTCGTTGGCGGAAGAAATTCCCGCGCTCTCGAAGGTGGCCATTTCGGACATAATCCGGCAGGCCGCGTCCAGCAAATGAAGCGCCAAGACACCGCCGGTTCCTTCTCCCAGACGCATATCCAACTGGAGCATCGGTTCAAGCCCGAGGATATTTAACAGTTGGGCGTGCCCTTGCTCCTGAGAGACGTGCGAAGCGATCATATACCCGGCCGATTCCGGCGCGATCCGCTGTGCCGCCAGCGCCGCAGCGCTGGAAATAAAGCCGTCGATGACCACGGGACAGCGGTTTGCGGCGGCGCCCAAAATGACGCCGGTCAAGCCGGCGATTTCCAAGCCGCCCAGTTTAGCGAGCGTTCCGACCGGATCGGCGGAATCGGGATGGTTACATTCCAGAGCGCGTTCGACCACGCGCACTTTATGCAGCCAACGTTCCTCGCTGATCCCGGTGCCCCGGCCGACGGTGTCCTGTGGGGGAACACCGGTAAATGCGCTCATCAACGCCGCGCTGGCCGTCGTGTTGCCGATGCCCATCTCCCCGGTTACGAAGCACCCGATGCCTCGCGCAACCGCCTGCTCCACGATTTCGGCGCCGACGAGGATCGCCGCCTCGGCCTCCTCCCGGCTCATCGCCGGACCGATAGCGATGTTACCGGTGCCGTACCGGACTTTGTTAGCGATCAGGTCCGGATGCTCCAGATCGGCGTTCACGCCGATATCCACGCACATGACTTCCGCGCCGGCCTGTCGGGCGAGCACATTTACCGCGGCTCCGCCGGCGAGGAAATTCGCCACCATCTGCGGAGTGACCTCGGCGGGAAACGCGCTGATGCCCTCCGCACATACGCCGTGATCGGCAGCCATGACGACGACGGCGCGGTTCGGGAAGGCAGGGGTCACTTGCCCTGTGATGCCCGCCAGCTTTATCGCGAGCCATTCCAGCTTGCCCAAACTGCCGGGGGGCTTGGTCAAACTGTCCAAATGAGCCTGGGCTGCGGCAGACGCCTTTAAATCCAGTGCTGAAATCGAACGGGCTATATCCATTACGCTTCGAACCATCGGAAAAATTCCTCCCTTGAATAACCATAAATTCAATACTAAATCAATGCTTATCCCTATGACGTCAACGGTGCATTGATTTCACTCCACCGTTCATTGCGGCATGAAGTCTTGCGCTTTCCGGAGCAGCAGCTGGGGAGACCCCGAATCGGGATGAGGAATGCTGTAAGACTTCACATGAAACACGTTTTCCAAGGTTTCGGGCACGAGAATGTCGGCCGGAGTTCCTTGACCGGAAATGCGCCCGCCGCTAAGCACGAGCAGGTGGTCGCAGTAAAGCGAAGCCAGGTTCAAATCGTGCATGACGGACACGACCGTCAAGCCCTCTTCCCGCTGCCAACCGGCGATGAGATCCATAAATTGCATTTGATAACGGATATCCAGGTAGGTCGTGGGCTCATCGAGTAAAACGACCTCCGGCTGCTGGGCCATCACTTTGGCGAGAGCGGCCCGCTGCCTTTGCCCGCCGCTCAGACTGCTGAGCGGCCGATGCGCCAGATCGGCCAGCTCCAATCTCCTCATGATCCGTTCAAGCAATTCCTCCGCGCCGCCCTGTTTTTCCCGGCCACGCCAATCCTGAAAAGCAAACCGGCCCATCTCTATAACTTCACGGACCGTATATGCGATAGGAGGAAGCCCGTCCTGCTGCAGCACGGCCAGCTTCCGGGACAGATCTTTTCGGCCGTAGGAGGACAAAGAGCGCCCGGCCAAGGAGATCTCCCCCCGATCGGGCGCTTCGACGCCGGAAAGCAAGCTGAGCAGGGTGCTTTTCCCGCTGCCGTTCGGGCCGATCACGCCCCAAAACTCCCCCGGGGCAATGCTCCAGTCAATGTCCTGCAAGGCTTTGAATTTCCCGTAGCACTTGGTGACCTTCTTAACCTGGATCATGACAGCTCCTTCTCCCTTGCTCTTTTTTTACGATACAGCAGATAAGCAAAAAACGGCGCTCCGACAAAAGCCGTTACGATTCCGAGCGGGATTTCCGTGGGCGCAAGCAACGAACGGGCCGCCAAATCGCTCCACATCATGAAAATACCGCCTCCGATCGCAGAGAGCGGGATAATCAGGCGATAGTCGGGTCCGGTGATCAACCGGATCATGTGCGGCACGACGAGGCCGACAAACCCGATGACCCCCGATACGGAAACCGCCGCAGCCGTCATTAGCGTAGCGACGAGGAGAATGATCAGCTTGGTCGATTCCACGTTTAGCCCGGAATGGGCCGCTTCCCGCTCCCCCAAGGCAAACAGGTTCAACGAACGCGCCCTGCTCCAGAGAAACAATCCTCCCAGCGCCAGATACGGAAGCAGGATGGCCGTATAGGACCATCCCCGCAGACTCAAGCTCCCCATGGTCCAGTACATGATCTGGTTCACGGTCTCCTTGGACATCGCCGTCAGGAACGAGACGACGGCACCCAGGAAGGACTGCATGACCACACCTGACAGGATCAGATTTTCGATCGGGATTTTGCCGTTCTCCCGGGCCAGCCACATGACGATCCATAGCGTAGCCGCCCCGGTCAGAAAAGCGACGACCGGGAGGGTAAACACCCCGATGATCGAAAACTGCCACCCGAAAAAAATCAATACCGCCGCGCCCACAGCAGAACCGGAGGAAACCCCGAGGGTAAACGGCTCGGCAAGCGGATTGCGCAGCACGCCCTGAAACGCCGCACCCGCAACCGCCAGGGACGCCCCGACCAGCAGGCCGAGGAGCACGCGGGGCAGCCGGACTTGCATGACGATCTGCTCCGAAGCCGTATTCCAGGTCGGCTCGATCCAATGGCCGATGCCCGGAAGGCGATGCAGCAGGATCTTCGCGATCTCGAGGATCGGCATTTTGACGGAGCCGAATCCCACACAGACCAGCAGGGTAAGAATCAGCAGCCCGAGGCCTATAAATCCGTAGCCTGCCAGTTTGGTCCTCACGGCTTAATCAAATCCGGATAAATCGCGTTGGCCACATCAATAAGCCCTTTGGTCACGCGTGGACCGGGTCGGCTCAACAAATTGTCGTCCAATCCGATAATGCGGCCTTCCTTAACCGCGGTGATCTTATCCCAGCCTCCACGGCTCTTGATGATATCGGCGAGCGTCCGGTTGTTCTCGTCAACGACGCTTTTGGCGTAAAGAATAACATCCGGATTCGCCTTGATAATGTTTTCTTCGTTGATTTCGCTCCAGCCGTTAATATCGGAAGCGACATTTTCCCCGCCGGCCAGCGTAATCATTTCATCCATAAATTCGCCCTTACCGACCGTCCATCCTGGCGAGAACTCGATATAGACCTTTTTCTTCTGATCGGCCGGCAGCTTGCCCACCGCTTCTTTTACCTTATCCAGTTCGGCCTGCATTTGGCCGGTTACCTCGCCGGCTTCCTTCTGACGGTCTGTAATTTGCCCGACCAACCGGATGTTCGCCATGACCTCTTCCATCGTTTTCGCGTTGGAACGGAACACTTTCAAACCGAGATCCGTCAGACTCTTCACCGTATCCTCGCCAACCAGGTTCCCCGCCAGCACCAGATCCGGCTGAGCCGCAACGACCGCTTCCACATTAACCTGGAAGCCGCCCATTCTCGGCTTGTCTTTTACGGCTTCCGGATAATCGTCATTGTCGGAAACGCCGACAATCTGCTCGTCCAGCCCCAAAGCGAACAGCCCTTCGGTTTCCGACGGTGCCAGAGACACGATGCGCTGCGGCGCCGATTCGAACGTAAATTCGCTGCCGTACCCGTCTTTTACCGTAAGCGGATAAGTCGTTTTCGGACTCTCTTGGTCCGTTGCGTTCGACGTATCCTTTGGCGTTTCCTGTTGCTGCTGAGCTTGTCCGCCATTGCCGTTCTCCGCGGAATTTTTACCGTTCGCCCCGCAGCCTGCGGTGACGAGCAACAGAATGGCCAGAAGCCAGATCCCCCAGATCTTGGTCCACTTTTTCATCTCTTTCGCTCCTTCTGTGTTCTGTAGTTCTTGACTGGTCTGCCTGACATAAAGCGAAACTTGATGTCTCTTCATGAAGAAAAACCCATCCTGCGGATGGGTTACGTCTACAAAGTTATAGCGGAGCCGTCATGTTCCTGTGCCGGAACGCTCGGGTCCGTCCTCTAAGCAGAACGTCATCCTTTCCTCGAAGGACCGTCTAACATTCCCGTGGGCAGGTCTCCTGACTTCCAGGTACCGACGAACGCCCGCCTTCCCGTCGTACTGTGGCGTAAGACAGTGGCATGCTTGGGCGCGTCCCTGTATACAGTGGCGGGACCGTGCCGGACTTTCACCGGCTTCCCTTTTAACCCTGGGCTCGCAAAACAAGCGGGCTTCGGGACCGACGGGTACTTCTTATTCGCTTGAATCCAGGCGATCTATCTCTTTTGGATTATAGGGGAAAAGCCGTAAACTTACAATACGAAAGAGCGACTCCGCTGTGCGGTTCGTCCAAGTATTCAGCTGGCTCGTGATAAGCCCTCAATCAGCTATGGCATACCCAGATGCTTCGCACAAAAGCCCCCTTCGTTACTTTGGCGAAGCCCTGAATTTGAAAACCCGCCCGCTCCAACTCGGGTTCCAGCTCTTCCGTGGATACGACCACCGAAATGTCGCTGAACCGGCGCAGGCTTGATAGCATCGCCCGCTTCTCTTCCAGAGGAAGAACGGAGCATAGATTGTAAGGCATATCTAAAATCGCCGCGTCAAAATGCCCGTCAATTTCATTCATATCACCGATACTGACAAGTTCTTCGTGCCGGTACCCGAAATGAGCCAGATTTACCCTCGCTCCGCGAATAGCGAGCGGATTAAGATCCCGTCCCACAATCTCGATCCCCATGGAAAGGGCTTCGATCAGAACGTTGCCCATCCCGCAGCAGGGATCGATCGCCCGTATTCCGGCCGTGGCGGGGACCGCGATATTAACCAGGCTCCGGGCCATAGCCGCGGAAAGCCCTGTCGAATAATTCCGGGGCTTATGTTTGTGTCTCTGCCAAATAGGGTCCGTGGGATGACAGACTCCTAGCCTCCATGATTCCCCGTCGTGTAAAAGACCGAACAGGATATCCGGCTGCCGCATCTCCGCCCTGCCCCGGATCCGGGCTCCCACTGTTCTCTCCAACTGACGCTGGTCCTCATAGCTGCAAGGGACTCCGTTTTTAATATATTTCACTTTAAAAGTCTTTCCCTTTAAGTCGATCTTCTCCGCAAGAGTGAGAATCCCCTCGAGGGAGCCGCATCTTCCCAGCACTTTCATTTCCATGGAAATAAAAGGACTCCGATTTGCTCCGATGGCAGTTCCGCTTTCCATAAAAAAATGAGCTCTGGGGGCATATCCGAACAAACTGTGAAGCTCAAGCCTGCATAGTTCGCTCTCGTTCTCATGACACGCGTAGGGGTAGATATAGCTATCGGGCTTCTCGTTCAAGTCCACGTTCCCGTCTCCTTCTTACTTTGCCTCGCTTAGAGCCGATCATTTTCGGTCAAGCAAAAAGACTTAGGTATTCTAAGCATTCACTGAACCATTGTAGCAGAAGAACGGGGCTTAACGAAGACGTTTCGGGAAGGGACCTGAAGAAAGATCGCTCTGCTGCATCTCGGTTAACTGGGTCCAATAACGTTTGGGCATATGGGAAAGCCGGGCCCGGGGATTGCTTCTTTCCCGGACCGCCACCGTATCATAGAACTGCTTCCACAGCCTCCGGTAGGACTTCTCCTCGTCGTCCGGCTCGGGCAATATAAGCTCCTCCATGCAAAATAGTCCCACTCGATCAGCAGGTGGACCATCCTGCCGCTGCATCAATACTTGTCTATGCGTCTTGTCGTAAATCAGAAACGATTCTCCCCGGTATCTATCGCAAAAATGGGGCGCCAGCAGCGGCAGCACCTGATTCTTCGGTTCAATAACGGCGACCAGAACATCGCCATAAACCGCGAACCGGACGAATCCCATATATGCATGGCTCTCCGTCCTTAAATGTTTCACCGCTTTATGGAGCCGATGCACCGTATCTTCCGTCAGCATATCCATGACCGTACGTCCATATTGAAAGCCAAGCCGCAAAAAACGGTACAGCAGCAGTTCCTTATCGGACATGCATGTCAGGAAGCCGTTACGGATCAGTTCCTGCGCCGCCGGACAGATTTTGACACCGATTCCCTTGTAAACTCTGGCCGCCTTTACCGGATCAGTCTCCACCCATACGGCATCGAACAGAACATACAGATTATCTTCACTCGGCCGGATATCCACCGCCTCTTCCTTGCGGTCATAGCTTTCAAACACACAGCTAAGAAAGCCGTCAAAGCTGCCATCATAAATGTACGCCGATTGGCGAGCCCAGTTCATGTTGCAGCCACTTCCGCCACCCTGCCTGCCGCGAGTTCTTCGTCGCTAAAAAGCTTAAGCTGTTCCACCTGGGGCTGGGGCAAATACAAGGAGATTTCCTTTTGGGATAGCAGCGATCTCAAGATTGTGCTCTCCTTCACTTTCAATCCCTCAAGACGTCTGCCGGAGCATGTGATGAAATATTGGGCTCTCTTCAGTACTACCCCGAGCTTCTTCAATCCCGCGAAGTCCAGTTTTCCCGCCCGCCGCGCCGCAACGATCGCCTTGGCGCTCCGCACGCCGATCCCTGGAACCCGGAGCAACGTTTCATACGGTGCTTGATTGATCTCCACGGGGAATCGATCGATATGATTTACGGCCCAATGGCACTTGGGGTCCATAAACGGATTGAAATTCGGAGTTCTTTCATCCAGCAGTTCATGGGCTTCGAATCCGTAAAACCGCAGCAGCCAGTCAGCCTGGTAGAGCCGATGCTCCCGCAGAAGCGGCGGTTTACTGTCCAGCGCCGGGAGCAGCGAATGCTCCATCACCGGCGTGTAAGCGGAATAGTACACCCGCTTCAGCTCGTATTTGCGATACAACGCCTCGGTCAGAGTCAAAATCTTCAAATCGCTGTCCGGCGTTGCCCCCACGATCAACTGGGTGCTCTGGCCCCCCGGCACGAATTTCGGCGCATGCCGAAACTTTACCAAATCGGTGCTGTTCTCGCGGATGCCCTCCCGGATCGCCGACATCGGCCGGAGTATCGTCTCCTTGCTCTTATCCGGCGCAAGCTGCCGTAAGCTGGCTTGGGACGGAAGCTCAATGTTTACGCTCATCCTGTCGGCGAGCAGTCCCAGCCTGGAAATCAGCGCCGGATCCGCTCCAGGGATAGCCTTCACATGAATATATCCCGAGAACCCGTATTGATTCCGCAGCAGTTCCAATACCCGGATTAATCGTTCCGTAGTATAATCCGGATTCCTCATGATCCCCGAGCTTAAGAATAAACCTTCAATATAGTTACGGCGGTAAAAATTCATCGTAAGCTCCGCAAGCTCTTCCGGTGTGAACATAGCTCTGCGGGTGTCGTGGGAGCGGCGGTTTACGCAGTATTTGCAATCGAAAATGCAGCTGTTTGTCATCAGAACCTTCAACAAAGAGATGCAGCGCCCATCGGCGGCAAAGCTGTGGCAGATGCCCGAGGCAACGGTGTTCCCCTGCTTTCCGCTTTGCCCGGACCTCTCACTCCCGCTGGAGGAACAGGAAACATCGTATTTGGCGGAATCCGTCAAGATCGCAAGCTTCTCCAATACATCCATAAAACGATCCTCCCTTTTGATCATCATTATAATACGAACATCTGTTCTTGTAAATACAAAAAACCCCATTTTCTTGTAATGAAAATGTAAGATTCCTTTTAGAACCGATTAAGGGAAATCGATGGGAACAAAACGGAGCCCCGCCTATACTAAAAAGCTGTATAAAGCGATTGAATCGAAGAGGAGTTGAATTACGAATGAAGAAGAAATCGGGCCTGGCCGGTAAAATCATCCCAAAAACTTTGCTGCCGGTTCTAATAATCACCGCCGGCATATACGCCTGTTTCCCTGCGGCAGGCGCCGTATCGGCCATATCGGCAACATCGAACCCCGAACGTTCGGGGCACGCGGAGAAGAAGGGCGATGTGTCGGAATTCAAGCGTTACTTGGATGAACAGGTTCCTTTGCTGCAAAAAAAATACGGTGTTCCCGGAGTCTCGATCGGCGTGCTTGAGCATGGCAACACCGCCTATGCCCTACAGTACGGATTCGCGGACAAAACGGCCGGCCGGAAGCTGGACGAAAAATCGCGTTTTCAAGCGGGATCCATTTCCAAAAGCGTTACCGCCTGGGGGATTTTAAAGCTGGCGGAGGAGGGAAAATTATCATTGGATGACCCGGTCAGCAAGCATCTCGGAAACCGGACGATTCCAGGTGCGAAAGTCGTTTCGGAGGAAGTGACCCTCCGGCGTCTGTTAAGCCATACCGCGGGGCTTGCTCCGCATCCCGGTTATATGGGCGTCGAGCCGGGCCGGAAGCTCCCTGCGCCCGAGCAATCTCTCGCCGGAGCCGGCCTGTTCAACGATCCCGTGAAATTCGCCTTAGCTCCCGGCAAAGAAGCGGCATATTCGGGGGCGGGGTACACGATCCTTCAGATGGTGATTGAGGAGGTTTCGGGGCAGCCGTTCGAGGACTATATGAAAAATCGGGTGCTTCACCCGCTGGGGATGGATTCCAGCAGCTTCGGGCAAGAAGAGGAGGACAGACCGTTCTTAACCAAAGCTTACGGTTATTTCGGACAGGAGCTGCCGGCCTTCCGGTTCGCCGAGCGGGCTGCCGCAGGGCTAACGACCACGGCCGAGGACTTGATGAAGCTCATGCAGGCAAGCCTGGACACCTCGAAAAGCGGAGGAACCCCCTTGGGGCACGATGTTGTAAGTCCCGGTCTGGTGCGGGAAATGCAGAAACCGGTACTGGGCGAGAACGGGCTCGGTATTTTTTCACGCAGCCTGCCGGACGGTACCACCCTCTTGTACCACCCGGGGGACAATCGAGGTTGGCACGCCTTCTATGGCTTTATCCCGGAGTCTCAAAACGGCCTGGTCATCCTGACCAATAGCGAGAACGGCATCGACCTGCGGCAGGATTTGTATCATGCCTGGATCCGGTTTGAAACCGGGGCTCTGCCGGAAGGAGCGACCGCGCTGGCGCAAACGAGCTCCCTCCATCAATGGGGCGCCTATGGCCTCACAGCCGCGCTGGCGGTTTATCTTCTGCTTGCCGCCTGGCGCATTCGCAGCGGGCGCAGATTATTTGTGTTCAATCACCCCAAGCCGCCTTTTGTACGACTAACGATCCGTTTGATTGTTATATTGGTTCCAGGCACTCTGCTTTACCTTGGGGCCTACCGCTGGAGCGTCATCGGGCTGCAGAGCGGGCTGAAATTCATCGTCCTCGCCGTTTCCGCCTGGCTTGCCGGCCTGCTCATTTTCGGATTTTTCCCGAAGCTGCCCGCAAAAAAAGCAAAACAAGACTAATGCGGCCTATTAGCGCACTGACGTTGCATCAAACCCGCCGGAATCACGCCTAGCCGCCCGCATTAGCGGCTTTTAGGGGCGCTATTGCGGTCCGATTCGGCTCCGCGAGAATAATAGCAGTCAAAAAGGGCCTTATTCTCCCCTGTTGCGGGCTCCGAAATCAGGGTTTGGCCCGTTTTTTCCAAAATAAAGCCCTTAAACTGCTACTCCATACCTCCAGCCAAATTCGACAAAATAGCGCCGCAAAACGCCCCTATCTCCTGTCCGGATGCGGCTTCAATCAATATGGAAGCCGCATCCGGACAGGAGGCGGTACGAATTGAGCCTGGTCTCATAGTCCGGAGCGGCCGTCACGATCAAAAATTCCTCATTCCCGTACAACCGCTGGAGTTGGAACAGCTGTTCAGCCAATTGCTCGGGCGTACCGGCCAACCGCTGCCGGGGAAGCTGTCCGCCCCGGGCAGCCAGCTCGGCCTCGATCAGGTCCGCCATCGCGCGGGCCTCGCGTTCGGTGGGGGCGCAGATCGCTTGAACCGCGACGATCGTTTCCGGCTCCGCCCGTAAAACGGAGGGTCGAAACGCCTTCCGATAAACGCGCAGCGTTTCGATTCCGTCGCTTTCGCTCATAAACTGGCCGAACACGTACCCCGTCCCGAGCTCAGCCGCATAGCCGGCGCTTTTGACGTTCGTTCCCAGCATCCAAACGTCCGGCTGCCGGAGGGGAACAGGCCTCGCGGCCACCGGCCGGGACTCGTAGGTATAGCTGTCCTGCAGCAGTGCCAGCAGTTCCGCTACCGACTCGCGATACCGGGCCACATGCTGCAAAAAGTTACCGCTGAGCGCCATCGCCGTATGCGCGTCGCCGCCAGGCGCCCGGCCCAGCCCCAGATCGATGCGCCCCGGATAAAGCGCGGCCAGCATCCGGAACCACTCCGCCGCTTTCAGCGGGGCGTAATGCGGCAGCAGCAGCGCGCCGGAACCAAGCTTGATCCGGGTGGTTACCGCGCCGATATGGGCAAGCAGGACCTCCGGAGACGGACACGCCAAGCCGTCCATATTGTGATGCTCCGCCGCCCAATAGCGGCGATATCCCCACTCTTCCGCCCGCTGCGCCAGCAGGACTGCCTGCCGCAAGGCTTCCTCATCGCTGCAGCCTCCAAGCTTGGGAACCAGATCCAACACACTTAGGCGCAGCCGCCGCCATTGATTTTCCCGTTCCGCCAAGAACCTCACTCCCCGGTCAAAAGTATGGCTGGAGCTTCAATATTTCTCCAGTCCCGATCTTTGCTTGCGGGTTCCAGAAATCCGAATCCGGAACGAGCAGCGTGTGCAGCATAGATATAACACCGCCATGGGTGACGATGAGCAGCGGTGCGGACTGTCCTTTTTCCGTCAACTGCGTTGTCATAGTTACGAGTTCCCCGTAGATGCTGCGGACCCTGCTTTCAAACCCTGCCCAGGGTTCTCCCTCAGGGGGCGTCCATTCCTTCGGGTTATCCAGCCAGCGCCGATAGATCCCCTGACCTTTGAGCATGTCGTAGGTTTGCCCTTCCCAGGCTCCAAAATGCATCTCCCTTAACCGCCGTTCGTAAATCGCGCTCGCTACCATATCCGGACGAAGAAACCGCAGCGTGCTCCGGCACCGGTTCAAATCACTGCAGTACACGGCGGAAAACTCGACCCCGGCCAGCGTCTTCCGTAAGCCCGTCAGTCCGGAAGCGTCCCCGGGAAGCAGTTCCGTATCGCTCTGCCCCTGGTACCGGCGTTCCGCATTACAGGCCGTCGCGCCGTGGCGGATCAGCCACCATTCCATTTTTCTTTTCCCCCTTCTACTGCCAAAGCAAGAACAAGGCCCCGCTCCACCATAAGTTCAAAAAAACGGCCCCAAACACAAAACTGCCCGAGACGAAAAACATTAACCGCGCCGTTCTCGGGATATCCTCGGGCTCCAGTTCCCGCGTCTTGTCGCCCATATAGCTGCGGAACGAAGTTACGCCGTGGTAGGAGTTTTCCCCGCCGAGGCGTACGCCGAGCGCACCCGCGACCGCCGCTTCGGGATAGCCGCTGTTGGGGCTCGGATGGGAAGCGGCGTCCCGGCGGAAGATGCGCCAGGCTCGCCGCGCGTCCAAGCCCTGCACCCGGGCCGCGAAGACCAGCAGCAGCGCGGTCAGGCGGGCGGGAATGTAGTTGGCGATGTCGTCCAACCGGGCTGAAGCCCACCCGAGATCGAGGTACTTCTCGTTCTTGTAGCCGACCATCGAGTCGAGGGTGTTGACGGCCCGGTAAGCCATCGCCAACGGCGCTCCGCCGATCAGGGCGAAGAACAGCGGCGACACGACGGCGTCGACGATGTTCTCCGCCACCGTCTCCACCGCGCCGCGCACCACCTCGGGCGGCTCCAGATGCCCGGTGTCGCGGCCGACGATCATGCCGAGCGAACGCCGGGCCTCCGGCAGGTCACCGCGCCGCAGATGGCCGCACACCTCCATCCCGGCGTCCCGCAGGCCTTTCGCCGCGATGGTCGTCCAGACCAGCACGGCCTCCGCGGCAGCGGCCAGCCAAGGGCTGACCCCGGCCAGCAAGCGGAGCGCGGCCCAGGTCAAGACCAGACTGCCGCCGGCGACGACGAGCGGCAGCAAAATCCCCGCGGCCCGGTAGGCGCGGGGGTGAAAAAGGCGGCGGATCGCCGCCTCGACCCGCACGATCGCCTTCCCCATCCCGATCACGGGATGGGGAAGCCAGCGCGGGTCGCCCAGCAGCCGGTCCAGCGCGTACGCGGCCGGCAGCACCCACCACGCCGCCGTCACGGCCGCGGCTCCGCGGGGGCTGCCGCGGCGGCGCGCAGCGATTCGCGCACGGCGGCGTAAACCAGGCGGCCCACCGTGCCGCCCAGATCCGTCGCGGTACCGGCGTAGCTGTGCAGCAGCGGCCAATCCGGCCGCTGGCTTGCGCCGAGCACGACCGCGTCGGTCGTGGTGCCGGTGGCCGCAAGCCCGGTCTCGGCGTCGAGCACGCCGAGATCGCCGAGCGCGGCGGATTTGGCCTCGGTCGCCGTAATCACGGCGTTGACCATCGCCGCCGGCGTCAGCTTGCCGTCGACGGCAAGCATCAGGTTGATCGTTCCCGGCGTCCACGAGGCCGGGAACGTCGTCCGGCGGACGCCGGCGCGCGCCGCGTTCGAGACGCCCGCCGTCGCGCAGCAGAAAACGGCGAAATTCTCGGTGCGCTCCTCCATCACGGCGGTATGCCGCAGCTTGACCGCCGTCAGCAGACCCGCGGTTTCCTCCGCGGGATAGCCCCATTCCTTCAGACTCCGCCCGATATCCCGGACAGGGTCGTCACAGCGGTAATGACGGTCAACGTAAATATTGACCATCCGCCGAAGCGATCCCGCTCCCCCGCCATACACCGAGCTGCCCACACTCTCCAGCGCCATCGGCGCTTCAAGCAGAATATGCCGCTCCCCGCGAATCAGGCGAAGACCCGGCCAAACGGCCGACTCGTAAATCCCGCTTTCCCTTTCTCCCATATGCAAAAAAGGTGTCGTCATTCCCTCTCTCCTCCTGACAATACATGTTTCATTTTCTCCATCAACTGCAGACATGCGGGTTCATTCTTTACGGCCACACGAATATCCCGTTCGGACAATCCTTTGTACATGGCGCAGCTGCGGACCAATACCCCTTTGGCTCCCAGCGCCGCTTGCACCCCGGCGGCCGTCTTCCCTTCGGGCAGACGAACCAGCAGAAAGTTTGCTTCTCCCGGCCAGGTCCGGCAGCCCAGTTGCTCCAGACTCTGCCGCAGCATCGCCCGCTGCTTCGCGATCAGCGAAATCGTAGCCTCCTCGAAGGCGCTTCCCGCGTCAAGGCAAACCTCTCCCGCAAGCAGGGCAAGGGCGTTGACGCTCCAGGTTACCTGCTTGTCCCGCATCGACCGGGCCGTTTGCGGATGAGCGACGGCGTAGCCAAGGCGCAGACCGGGAATCGCGTAAAACTTCGTCATCGATCGGACCAGAATCAACCTGGTATACCGATCCAGCTCCCCCAGCAGGGTCTGCCTCCCGCTTTCCGGGATGAAATCGATAAAAGCCTCGTCGATAATGACGTAACTACCGCATTGCTCCCCGGCTTCCGCAAAAGATCTCAGCTCATCCAGGCTGTACTGGACACCGTTCGGATTGTTCGGCTGCCCGATGAAGACCAGATCGGATGACTCTATCAATTGCCGCACTGCCTCGGGCTCGGCCCTGAAAGCCAGTTCCTCGGTCCCGCGCACCGACGTCACCGCGGCCCCGAACTGCCGGGAGAGCGCCTCGTATTCCGAGAAACAGGGCTCGACGATCCCCACTTTCTTCGGTCCCGCGGCGAGCAGGGCCAAAGCCATATTTTCCGCGGCTCCGTTGCCGATGACGAAACAGCTTTCCTCCCGTTGCAGCTTGTCGGCCAGCTTCGCGATCAGGGCCCGGTGCCCCGGATCCGGATAGGCCGTTACGGCCGGAAGAGCCTCCCTAAGCTTGTCCAACAGCCCGGGCGGCGGACCGAGCGGATTGATATTCGCGCTGAAATCGATGAATCGTTCCGCGTCCACTCCGTATTTTGCCGACGCGGTCCAAACGTCGCCGCCGTGACCGTATACCTCGAGTACCATTGCCATTGCCCCCGTCTTTTTCAATCTACTGCACTTTTAGGTGAAGTCTACCACACCTTGCGTTGAAATCAAGCCTTGAAAAAGACAAGAAAACCGGGTTCTCTTTCATTTCAAGGAAGGTTTGGTTTACAATAGGTACAGAGTGTACATAACGCCAATCCATAGCACGGGGGGAACACAAATCATGCTGTTTATCGACAATCAGGGGATCACCGATGCGTCCGTCAACCTGGCCATCGAGGAATTCGCGCTAAGACATCTGCCGCTTGAGGATGACAGTTACCTGTTGTTTTATATCAACGCACCGTCCATCATCATCGGGAAGCACCAGAATACGATCGAGGAAATCAACGCCGAGTATGTGAAGGAGAAAGGCATCCAAGTGGTCCGCCGCCTATCCGGCGGAGGAGCGGTTTACCATGACCTCGGCAATCTTAACTTCAGCTTCATCACCAAAGACGACGGCCAATCGTTTCACAACTTCCGCAAATTTACCGAACCCGTGGTCGAGGCCCTTCGCTCTTTCGGCGTAAACGCCGAATTGACCGGCCGCAACGATCTGCAAGTAGGGGAGCAAAAAATTTCGGGCAACGCCCAGTTTGCCACCCGCGGACGCATGTTCAGCCACGGAACCTTGATGTTTAACCTGAACTTGGAGGATGTCCAGGCTTCTCTGCACGCGAATCCGGAGAAATTCAAATCCAAGAGCACGAAGTCCGTACGCAGCCGCGTCGCGAATATCATTGACTTTATGGACCGCAAAATGACGGTCGAGGAATTCCGTTCCGAGTTGCTCCGTCATATTTTCGGCATGGATCCCGAGTCCGTTCCGCAATACAAACTGACGGAGGCCGACTGGGAGAAAATCCGTCAAATCTCGGCCGAACGCTATAAAAACTGGGATTGGAACTACGGTCTGTCGCCGGAGAGCAATGTCAAGCACGCCAAAAAATTTCCGGTGGGCATCATCGACCTGCGGATGGACATCAAGGATGGCCACATCAAGAACATAAAAATCTACGGGGATTTCTTCGGCGTAGGCGATGTGACCGACATAGAGGACAAGCTGAGAGGCGTACGCTATGAGGAAAACGACGTTCGCGCGGCCCTGTCGGATGTCGATATCAAGCATTATTTCGGCAACCTGGAGAAGGACGAGTTCATCGGACTCGTGTTCCTTGAAGAATAGTGGCTGGCAAGCAAATTGCTGCAAATATGCGGGAATATCCGGCAGATCGCGGAGATTTGGCAAAATTGATGCAAATCTGCATGCATTTTAGGCGGTTTTCGGGGAATGAGCGGTCTCTGTCGTAAATGCCTGCAGATCTGCAGGCATTTTTACACGGATCGACGTCGGTAGGCCGTCCGGCTTATTTTTCGCTGCCTTCAATTGCACGCTATGAATTGAAATCTTGGATTCATGAGGTACAATAGAGAAAACTGCACCAAGAGAGAAGGACGAAGGGCTTTTTCGTCCCCAAAAAGGAGAGGACCCATTGTATAAACTGGTTGCAATCGACATCGACGACACTTTAATCAATGACGACAAAGAAGTAACTCCGGCCACGCAGCAGGCCTTGGAGCAGGCGGTCGCTAAAGGCGCCGTCGTCACTTTGGCAACGGGCCGCGCTTATGCCAGCGCCCAGGCGATTGCCCGTCAAACCGGACTGAATGTTCCCATCATCACGTATCAGGGCGCCCTGGTCAAAAATCTGCTGGACGAACAGGTCCTTTACGAGCGCTACGTTCCGGTGGATGCCGCGCAAAAGCTGTTTGAGTACTGTATCCAAAACGACCTCCACCTGCAGACTTACATCGATGACAGGCTCTATGCCCGCGAGGAGAACCAGAAGCTGATCGACTATACGGCTTTGAATAAAACCAAGTATTACGTCGAACCCGATTTCGCCAAACTTGTGGCCCGGCCTACGCCGAAAATGCTGATTATCGATGAGCCTGATTACCTGGACGAAATCGCCCCGGTGCTGCGGGAACTGCTTGGCGAAGGCGTGCACATCACCAAATCCAAGCCGAATTTCCTTGAAATTATGCACCATGAAGGAACAAAGGGACATGCCCTGAAGTTCCTGGCCGCCCATTTTGGCTGCGCGCTGTCCGAATGCATCGCCATCGGCGATTCCTGGAACGACCATGAAATGCTGGAAGCCGCGGGCCTCGGCGTCGCGATGGGCAACGCGATTCCCGCCCTGAAGGAGATCGCCGACTACGTGACCGCCAGCAATAACGAGGACGGCGTCAAGCTGGTCATTGATAAATTCATCCTTGGCCAAGAGGCGTAATCGTACCGGATCTGCGCTGCTCTTCCGTCAAATTAACGGGAATTCCTCCCGTTAATTTGGCGCTGTTCACGCCATCCGCGTCATTAGCTGGAATTCCTCTAGCTATTTCCGGCTCTTTTGTCCGAATCGCTGCTCCGCTCGCAAAATAACGGGAGTTTTTCCCGCTAATCACGTGCTGCAGCGGCCACCGTACTTGATTAGCGGGAGTTTTTCCCGCTAAATCCGTATTCATCCGACCGCCTTTTATTTACCTTCTAAGCAGAAAGACCGCCGGTTTTTTCCGTAAACGGAAACCGCGGTCTTTTCTTCTCCTTCGGGCTGCTTAGGTAGCGGCAACAAGCGGCACCGTCATTCCCGTGGCCGCGTACCGTACGCCGTCCGGCAGATCATAATCCTTACGCAGGTCGATATCATGCGACATGTGCGTGAATATCGTCTGCCCCGGCTTGAGCTTCCGAAGCAGTTCGAGCGCTTCTTTCACATCATACACCGAGCGGGTGGAGAACTCGGCCAATTCATGATAAAAGCTCGTCCCCAACACGAGCAAATCCAGTCCGTTCAGCAAAATTCGCTGCTCCGGCGGCAGAGCGATCGAATCCGGGCAGTAGGCCCAGACAAAGCCGTTCTTTTCCAGGCGATAGGCATAGGAATAGCCGTTTTTTCCGTGGTTTACTTTCCAGCCGGAAATACGCCACCCCGCAAGCATTATCCCTTCATCCACCGGGTAGAAATCCAGATTTCTTTCAAGCCAGGGAAATTGGCGGTTGATCGCCTCCAGAACCTCGCCCGGAGCATATAGCTGCCCTCTCCGTTCCAGCCACCGGCAAGCATCCGCCCATTCCGGAAGACCGCCGATATGATCGAAATGAGGATGGGTGACAAGCACCGTGCCGGCAAACCGCTGTCCCCTCCGTTCCATACTGTCCCGCCAATCGGGACCGCAATCGATCAGAAAGCTTTCCTCCCCGCATTCAACCGCCACGGAGGATCGGTAGCGCCGGTTCAAGCCCGCCGTTCTCGCTTCCCCGCAAACTTGGCAATCGCAGTACACGCGAGGCACGCCCATCGCATCCCCCGTCCCCAAAAACACCAGTTGTTCCACTCGGTCTTCCCCTCTCTCCTGTCTCGTCTCATCACTATTCTTTTCGTCGCGAGGTCAAATCCACAAAGATCGTATCCTTCGGGGCAAGATCGTCCGGATCCCCATTTCTCGTCTCCACCGTCAGCACCAGATTGTCCGCCTCTTGAAGAGCCTCTTTGTTTTTAACGTACAGATGGGCCCGATAAGCGTGATATTGCAACAATCCCAGGCTGTCGCGGGTCCCTTCCTTAACGGCCCAAACCTCGACGATTTGGTCCTCACGCGGAACAATCCCGCCGACGAGCATCAGCATTTCCCGCGACGACTCATTATACCAGACCATACCGGAGTCCGGGGCGAGTCTGCCTCCGTCAAGGGGCAGGGCGATGCTCTCCGGACTCGACATCACCGGCAAGGCGGCGGGCTCATATCTCTCCACATATCTGCTCCGCATTTCCGTAAGCTTCTGTTCCGGTACCGAGCCGAGCACCCAATCCACCCAATCCTCTTCCGTATACTTTGCCGTGCAGTCCGATAACACATCCGGCCGCGTTGCGCCCACGCCCTGTCTATAAACGGAATCGTTCATCCTTCCCGCCTCCTTCCGGTGAGTGGCTCCAGCCCTGCTTTTCCAACTGTTTGCGCAAATTGGCAAGCCCGTAGCGGACCCATGACTTTACCGTGACGATCGGAACGTTCCAGGCTTCGGACATCTTCTTATGGGTGTGAAGGGTATAATACGAGCCCAAAATCGCTTTTCTCTGCGTCTCGGGCAGCGCATAAACCGCCGATCTCAAAGCCTCCTTTTCCAGCCGGGAAATGACCTGGTCCTCCTCGGAAACCCGCGGCCCCCCGGGAAGAAACTCCCCTTCCAGCGGCTGAACCCGCTGATTTCGCCTCAGCCGGTCGAGGCAGCGGCTCCTCATTTTTACGGCCAGCCAGGCTTTGATCGAACAGCGGGCCGGATCATAGTCCGTTCCCCGCCGCAGGGCCTCGAGAAACACTTCATGGCAAACATCCTCCGCCTCCATCCGTTCACCCACCATCCGGATGGCCACCTGCATGACAAAAGGACGTACGCTTCGTAAAACCGGTCGAACGCCTCGACCGATCCGTCGCACATTTGGCGCAGCCGCAGCGTCATCTCTTCATTTTGCAGGTCCATGCTCCTTCCCTCCCGATCTATCCCCCTCCCTCATTACCTCCCGTTTTACCAAAAAGAGCGCCATTTGAAAACCCCGAAAAATTTTTCCCGCGCATAAATCCAAAACGAAATTTCGTTCGTAACCTTTATAACCGCAGTGATCGAAGGGGGATGAACCGGCGGAGCCGAGGGGCCCATCGTTTCCGCCGGACTCCCGGTCCGCTGCCCTGAACATTTATGTCATAGTCGCAAGGAGGAATTCAGGTCATGCTGAAATTTTATCGTAAGACGGCGTTTTTCCTGATGGCCCTGTTTACCGCGCTGGTACCCGCGTAATGGCCGGACCTGTGAAGGCTTCACCGCTGGAGGCTTGGAGCTCTATACGCCTTATCTCGAATGGTCCGCCGGTCTATCGCTGGAAACGAAGGCAAAAGACTGGAAATATACCCTGTCGGCCGGCGGCCGCGACATCTCCCGCATCGCCGTAAAGCCGGGCGAGACTCGGCCCTGTCCTCCATCTCGGTCTGGCTGTTCTTCACGATCTTTTACAGCATGATTATCAACCTGATCGACAGCGCCACCGCCGTTTCCGAGCAGCAAATGAACCCGGCGGCACAACTGCGGCAAATGAACTTCACCCTGACGCTGAATCGCCTATCGCCCACCGTGCTGTTCTCGGAGACGATTACGACGATGCTGTCGCCCGGCGTCCGTTCGCTTGGCCCGTTGACGATGGATCAACTCGTCGGCGCCATCGCCAGCCCGCTGCCACTGGGTCAGAGTCTGATTCTCATTTGGCCGCAGCTGACCGGCCTGATCGCCGCAACCATGGTCTGCTTCGGCAATTCCTATGCCTTGCCTTGTTCATGCGGCAGGAAATCCGCTCCAGAGTGTAATTGCAAAAAAACCGCGGAACGGTCTACGTTCTCGCGGTTCTTTTTTATGGGACGTTCAAGCCGGTTATTTCCCCCGCCGACGCCTGGATCAGATCATTACGCTGATCGGCCCGCCCTTCAGCGGGTTCTCCACGATCCAGCTTCTTTCCTTATTGAACAGGTATGCCCTGTGTACAAGTACGCGCACGTACTGGCCGGGTTTCAGCGTCTCTTTCTCCAGAGACCTGAACGTTGTCAGAACATGACCGCCTACCTCCACTTCCACCAGCCACTCGCTGCCGCGGAAATGCAAATGCTTCACCACGCCCGGCTCGGTGGCGGACAAGAGCGTAAACTCGTGGTCGGTTCCGACCTCGAGATATTCGGGTCGAATAAGGGCCTGTGTCCCCGCGCCCGCCGCCTCATCCTCAAATCCCTTCAAATCCGCCGCCCGATCCACAAGGGTCGATTGTCCGATGAAGGAAGCCACGAACGGTGTGTCCGGCTCCTTGTAAATGTCCCAGGGAGTGCCTTTTTGCTCGAGCCTGCCCTCATTGATAATCATAATTTCGTCCGCCACTTCAATCGCTTCATCCTGGTCATGGGTTACAAAAATCGAAGTAATCCCCACGCGCTCGATCAGCTCTCTGAGCCAGGAACGCAGCTCCTGACGGATCTTCGCATCGATGGCGGCGAAAGGCTCGTCGAGGAGCAGCAGCTGCGGCTCAGGCGCCAAAGCCCGGGCAAAAGCTACCCGCTGCCGCTGCCCTCCGGACAGTTGGTGCGGATAACGCTTCTCGAATCCTTTGAGTCCGGTCAACTCCACCAATTCCATGACCCGTTCCTGAATGCGGCTCTTCGCCGCCTTTTTCACCTGCAAGCCAAAGGCGATATTATCAAACACCGTCATATGTTTGAACAGGGCATAGCTTTGGAACACGAAGCCGATCCCCCGATCTTGGGGGGCGAGACCGTTGACCCGGTTGCCGTGAAAGAGAATCTCTCCCGAATCCGGCTGCTCTAGACCGGCCAACATGCGAAGTATCGAAGTCTTTCCTCCGCCGCTCGGCCCGAGCAGCCCGATCAACTGCCCTTTTTCAATGCCAAAGCTGACGTCCTTTACGGCATGGAAACTGCCAAAGTGCTTATCCAAATTTCTTACTTCCACATGCATGGGAACGGCCACATCCTTTCTCGATCATCTCATCTATAAAAATATTTATTCTTATAAACTTACTTGGGTTTATTATATAATGACACTTTATCAAACCCGTAACACCTCGTCAACAAATTTAAGCGGCCGCATGCCGCAATTTGGCAGATCAACCTTGCCCGGGTAAAATACAATTAGAAACGCGCTTCTAACTTTAGTATATGTAAAGGAGGGCAATCTGCCCATGTTGCATACCTTAGAATTATCCACCGCCAAAAGGGACGAGATGCGCGACATTACCCGCGAAGTCCGCTCCCTCGTTAAAAACAGCGGGGTCGTTAACGGGCTAGCCGTCATCTATTGCCCGCACACCACGGCCGGTATTACCATTAATGAAAATGCGGACCCGGATGTGAAGCATGACGTTCTCCTGCGGCTTGATGAAATTTATCCCTGGGAGCACCCCAAGTACCGTCATGCCGAAGGAAACACCGCCTCCCACTTAAAAGCGATTACGACCGGTTCCTCGCAAACCGTCATTATTCAGGATGGAGATCTCGTGCTGGGCCGCTGGCAGGGCATCTATTTCTGCGAATTTGACGGTCCAAGGCAGCGCCGGTATTTGGTGAAGCTGATCGAGGAGTAGAATGCGGCCGATCGGCCTTGTCCCCGCGGTCCCGGCTTCCTTTATCCTATTACAGGCCGAACAAGTATATGGGCGTAAATGTCCGCAAGAGTAACCGTGGAGAGTGGCCGCCCGGGACCGGACTCCCCAATACTAACCGAACCGGGATACGCCCGGGGGCCCGGGGGATACACGGCCGATACACCCGGAGGCCCTGGGGATGCACGGCCGATACACCGCTTGCCGCGGTGGGCCTGGGAGGACGGAGTAGCTTAGCCTCCACGGTAGGCCTCCCCACTCTAACGGAAATCATAGCGGCTATTTCGCGCTTTTTACCATTTTCGGAGCTCTAACGGAAATAATAGCGCCTATTCGGGCTCATTCCCGCCAAAAAGACCTGTTTTTGAATAAATAGCCGCTACTGCTTCCGTTAGAATTCCCAATCGGCCTCTTTGGACGGAATAGCGGCTACTATTTCCGTTAGATGCTTCGAACCTGGTTCTGGCCTGCTTCCGGGCCTGCTTCGGCCCGGTTCTGACCGTATAGCGCCCCAAAAAACCGCTAAGGCGGTGACAGGTCGGTAATAGTCGTGCGTTCAAACTTCCCTAAAAACTCCCAAAGGAGAATGGAATCAATGGAGCGAATCATTTCTGATGATCATGCCGATACCCTGGCCATGGACTATATGTGTTATGTGATTTTATCGTTTCTGACTTTTCGGAGAGTTACCAGTGTGGAGAGGAAAAAACAGCGGCTTAAGCATAAGCTGGCATTATTGCGGAACAGGAACTAGCTGCATAAAAGCGTCAAAAACAAACAAAGAACGCGGATCTCCCGGGAGAACCCACGTCCTTATTCATTTCGGGCGATACCAACGTTTGAGGACAATTACGATTAGGAAGTCGATAACGTTATTAAAGCAACGTAATGACGGAGTACAGCTATGACAGAGTAAATGATTAAAGTAGAGACTTAAAACAAAAACGTCTTAAGACGTCAATCGATAGCTGCTTTGACTTAACACTTTTACGTGGGCTATAGCGGCGGGTGAAATCTCCTCGAAGGTGAGGCGATCTTGGATATAGAACGAGATGAATCCGTGAATCCCCAAAAACATGCTCAGCGGCAAGGACGGATTATCCTCCATAGGATGCCGCTCCTCTTTCAAAAAGCTGCGGACGATCCGGTCGAACATGTCGAAGCACTTGGCTTGCTCGGCCCGGCAATAAGACAGAATCTCCTCGTCCCGTAGCATGAACATGATTTCATATTGGTACGGATGCTCCAAACCGAATTTGATGAATTCCAGCATCAACTGCTCTACCTTCGTCAAGCCTTCGCTCGGCGGGCGTTTGGTCACCAGTTCGCACAACCGCGCCAAATGATTGAAATCCTGCACGACGATGGCGTAGAACAATTCCGCTTTTTCCTTAAAATGATAGTAAAGGGAGCCGTGGCTATAGCCTAAATGCTGCCCGATGCTCCTCATGGAAATTCCGCGATAGCCTTTCGTGATAAAAAGATGTCTCGCCGCATCCATAATTCGTTCCCTTGACAACTCCTGCTCTACTGCTCTTCTTGCCATAGGCTTTATTCCCCTTCAATAAAGTAGACCTTGTCACCTTCCGTCATCTTGGCCTGCCCCTGAGTCAGATCGGTCATCCATGCCACAAAAACTTCCGACTCTCCTTCCAAAGGCAGACAACGCAATGTTACCTTATCGGCAAACCCGGTTTCCCCTGTGCGGATGCCCCGGTTTCTAAGCTCATTCTCCACCTTGCCGAGCCAGGTATAATCCAGCTCCACAAGAATCTCGCGGTGCAGAACGCGCGTAATGACTTCCCCGGCTTCCGTCGCGGCGACGGCCCCGTCCGTGTAGGCCCTGATCAGCCCTCCGGCCCCCAGCATAATACCTCCAAAGTAACGGGTAACCACGATGGCCACATTTTTGAGCCCCTGGTTGCGAATGACCTCCAGAATCGGCTTGCCGGCGGTCCCGCTAGGTTCCCCGTCATCCGACTGCTTCTGGATTTCATCCCTTTCCCCGATCATATACGCCGAGCAATTATGAGTCGCGTTCCAATGCCGTTTCTTAATTTCTTCAATAAAAGCTACGGCCTCTTCCTCCGTCTCCACCGGCTTGATCTGGCCGATAAATCTCGACTTCTTGATCACGATTTCCTTTTCTCCGGCTTGACGCACCGTTTTGTAACGTTCCAGCATCTCATTTCCGTCCCTTTGAATGTGCCAAGAAGCAGCCCAGCCGGAAAAATCCGGTGAACTGCTTCCTGGCGGCTTTATTCCTGCCTTGTATAAAGGCTGGTCGATTACTCGGAAAGTCTTGCTTCCAGTTCCGCTTTCTCTTTCTCGTAACCCGGTTTGCCCAGCAGAGCGAACATGTTCTTCTTGTACGCCTCTACGCCCGGCTGATCGAATGGGTTTACGCCCATCAGGTAGCCGCTGATGCCGCAGGCCTTTTCAAAGAAGTATACCAGATAACCGAAGGAATATGGAGTCAAATCCGGAACATTTACGACCAAATTCGGAACCTGACCGTCGGTATGGGCCAGCAATGTGCCCTGGAACGCCTTTTTGTTGACGAAGTCGAGCGTTTTGCCGGCCAGGAAGTTAAGGCCGTCCAGATCCGCCGGATCGGATTCGATCGTAATGTGGCTAGGTACTTCGGTAACCTGAATGACAGTTTCAAAGATGTTGCGGTTGCCCTCCTGGATAAATTGACCCATGGAGTGCAGGTCTGTCGAGAAATCCACCGCAGCCGGGAAAATTCCTTTGAAGTCCTTGCCTTCGCTCTCGCCGTAGAGCTGTTTCCACCATTCGGACACGTAATGCAGGGAAGGCTCGTAGTTCACCAGGATTTCCGTCACTTTCCCTTTGCGGTACAGCGCGTTGCGGACTGCCGCATATTGGTAGCTGGCGTTCTCGGCCAGATTCGGATTGCTGTATTCCTTGGACGCATCGGCCGCGCCTTGCATCATTTCCTCAATGTTAATGCCTGCTGTCGCAATCGGCAACAGGCCTACCGCCGTCAGAACGGAGTAACGTCCGCCAACATCGTCCGGAATCACGAATGTTTCGTAGCCTTCTTCATTGGACAGCTTCTTCAGGGCGCCTTTCTCGCGGTCGGTAGTAGCATAAATCCGCTTGCGGGCCTCTTCTTTGCCGTATTTCTTCTCCAGAGCCGCACGGAAAATCCGGAAGGCAATTGCCGGTTCCGTCGTCGTTCCCGACTTCGAAATGACGTTGATGGAGAAGTCCTTGCCTTCGATCAGATCGAGGAGATGATTGACATAAGTAGAGCTGATGTTGTTGCCGGCAAAATAGATTTCCGGGGTTTTACGCTTGTCCTTAGGAAGCAAATTATAGAAGGAATGCGAAAGCGACTCGATCGCCGCGCGAGCGCCAAGGTAGGAACCGCCGATCCCGATCACGATGAGAACCTCGGAATCGCTTTGGATTTTGGCAGCGGCTTTCTGAATTCGGGAAAACTCTTCTTTATCGTATGCCGTAGGGAGGTCGATCCAACCTAGAAAATCGGAGCCGGCGCCTGTCCCACTATGTAATTGCTCGTGAGCCGCACGAATTTGGGTTTCCAAATAATCCACTTCGTGCTGACCGACAAATTGCAAGGCTTTGCTGTAATCGAACGTTACTTTTTTAGACATGCTGATAATTACCTCCATCTATTTATTGGTCTCACTGCCTATCCAGAGGACAACCATGGTGCATTAACTTGTAACTAGGATACTGTAAAACACCCGTGAAAACAAGGGTACTTTATACACCTTTCCAAGGGTGAAAAAGGCTTCCCGCTCTATTTTACCGCTCCGTATAATACTTAAAAAGCACCTGTGTTCCTTTATCCTCGTAGCCCTCATTCGCAAGCTGCTTATAGAGCGATTCAGCGAGAGCCAGCCCCGGCGTATCCAGCCCCATTTCCCGCGCCGATTCCAGGGCGATCCCCATATCTTTAATGAAATGCTTCACGTAAAAACCGGGCTCGAAATTCCCCGCAATCATGCGCGGACCCAAATTGCTAAGCGACCAACTGCCCGCGGCTCCGCTTTCGATGCTCCGCAGTACGGTTTCCGGGTCAAGCCCCGCGCTCCGCGCGTAGGCCAGCGACTCGCTGACCCCCATCATCCCCGAGGCGATGGCGATCTGGTTGCACATTTTCGTGTGCTGCCCGGCCCCCGCTTTTCCTTGAAGCACGATGTTGCTGCCCATCAGCCGAAAAAGCGGCAGCACCGCCTCAAAGTCCGCCGCATCGCCGCCGACCATAATGGAGAGTTTGGCATCGCGGGCACCGATGTCCCCGCCGGAAACCGGGGCGTCCAAACCGTGAAGCCCCCGGGCGGCGCAGGCTTCGTAAATCCGCCCGGCCAGCAGCGGACTCGAGGTCGTCATATCGATCAGATAAGCTCCCGGCTTGGCGCGGTCCACGAGCCCGTTTTCGCCCAAATAAATGTCCTCCACATCTTTCGGATAACCGACCATCGTAAAGACCACATCACACGCCGCGGCCAGGTCTCCCGGCGTCTCGTGCCATACGGCTCCCCCTTCGACCAGCTCCCGCGCTTTTGCGGGAGTTCGGGTATACACATGCAGCGGGTAACCGGCCTTTTGTATATGACCGGCCATACTTTTGCCCATAACCCCGATTCCGATAAAGCCTACCGATGTACTTTCAGGTGTAAATGCCATAGTAGTTCCTCTCCTTGTCCGTATACGCACTCGATGCTTATTAGTATATCAACTGAAATAAGTCCATGTTTCCAGTAATAGCATAACCATGCTGCCCAAGGCAACCTTCCGTATGGGAAAAGGCAGATACAGCCTAAGCATGTACCTGCCTTTTGGAAGAGATCCAACTTTAACTTAAGCCCCTGAACCGTAAGAGCAGCAGTAATCCGTAACACGCTGGACCACCAGCTTGAAGGAGGAGTTCGCCGGCACGGTAAACGTACCGCGCCCGCTGATCTCTCTCCAGATCGTCTCGCCCGGAAGCAGGACCTTCAAGTCTCCGGAAAGAATGTCCATCACTTCCAGCGAGTCCGTGCCGAATTCATACTCGCCGGGAAGCATAATTCCGAGCGTAATTTTATTTCCGTCCTGCAGCCATACCGTCCGGCTTGTTACTTTGCCGTCAAAATAAATGTTGGCAGCCTTGTCTACAGTTACATTCTTGAATTGCTCCACGCTTCCCGCTCCCCTCGGACATGATCCGATTGATGTTATTTCAATTGTTCCTTGACATGCTTCACCACGTTGGCCACGGTAAAGCCGTATTCTTCAATCACCTTGTCCCCGGGCGCGGAAGCTCCGAAGGTGTCGATGCCGATGACGCTGCCCTTCTCGCCCACATAACGCTCCCATCCGAACGGATGCGCCATTTCCACGGCGACGCGGGCTTTCACCTCAGGCAGAATGACGGAATCTTTGTAAGCCTGATCCTGCTTGTTGAAAAGATCCCAGCTCGGCAGGCTGATGACGCGGACATGAATGCCTTCCTCCGCCAAAGCGGCTTGAGCCTTAACGGCAAGCTGCACTTCGGAGCCGGTGGCGATAATTTGCGCAACCGGTTTGCCGTCCTTGGCATCCGACACGACATAGCCGCCGCGTTTTACGCCGTCGCGCGCGTGTGCGGGCGTCTTCTCCAGAATCGGCAGGTTTTGACGCGTCAGCACCAAAGCCACAGGATTGGAGGTATTCTCCACCGCGTAGGCCCAAGCGGCGGACGTTTCGTTGCCATCGGCAGGACGAATGACCGTCAGACCCGGAATAATGCGGAGGGATGCCAATTGCTCGATCGGCTCGTGCGTAGGACCGTCTTCCCCAACGGCGATACTGTCGTGCGTGAGAACGTAGGTCACAGGCAGCTTCATGAGTGCGGCCAGACGCACAGCCGGACGAAGATAATCGGTGAACACGAAGAACGTGCCTCCGAACACTTTAAGTCCGCCATGCAGCGCGATCCCGTTCATCGCCGCAGCCATGCCGAATTCGCGTACGCCGAAATACAGGTTGCGCCCTTCGCGGCTTTGCGGCGTATAAACCGAAAGACCTTTAAGGTGCGTCATCGTCGAGCTTTCCAGGTCGGCAGAGCCGCCGAGAAGCTGCGGTACGCCGCCGGTCAGACCGTTCAGCGCGTTGCCGGAAGCGACGCGGGTGGACAGCGCTTTATCGTCGGCGCTATATTTCGGCAGATCCTTATCCCAGCCGGACGGAAGTTCACCGGCCAAAGCCTTTTCGAATTGGGCGGCCAGTTCCGGATACTGCGCTTTATATTTGGCAAAAGTCTCGTCCCAAGCTTTGTTCGCCGCGATGCCGCGCTCTTTGACTTGAGCGAAATGCTCGCGAACTTCCTGCGGAACGTAGAAATCTTCTTCATAAACCCATTTGTAAAATTCTTTGGTCAGTTTGGCTTCTTCCGCGCCAAGCGGAGACCCGTGCGTACCGCCATGACCGCCCTTGCCTTGCTTGTTCGGGCTGCCGTAACCGATGACCGTCTTCACCTCGATCAAGGTCGGACGCTCCGTGTCACGCTTGCCTTCTTCGATCGCAGCCGCAATGGCGGACAGATCGTTGCCGTCCTCGACGAGAAGCGTTTGCCAGCCATAAGCTTCAAAACGCTGTCTTACCTTCTCGGAGAAGCTGAGGTTAAGCTCGCCGTCCAGCGAAATATCGTTGGAGTCGTAAAGGAAAATCAGCTTTCCCAGCTTCAGATGACCCGCCAAGGAGGCCGCCTCGCTGGCAACGCCTTCCATCAAGTCTCCGTCGCCGCAGATCCCGTAAGTATAGTGATCGATCAGTTTCAGATCGCCCTTGTTGTAAGTCGCAGCGAGTTGGGTTTCGGCAAGCGCCATTCCCACCGCCATGGCGATCCCTTGTCCGAGCGGACCCGTCGTAGCGTCAACGCCCGCGGTGTGCCCGAATTCCGGGTGGCCCGGCGTTTTGCTGCCCCATTGGCGGAACTGCTTGATTTCTTCCATCGGAAGATCATATCCGGACAAGTGAAGCAAGCTGTACAGCAGCATGGAGCCGTGTCCGGCCGACAATACGAAACGGTCGCGGTTGATCCATGTCGGATGATCCGGATTGTGCGTCATCGTTTTGGCGAACAGCTGATAACCCATCGGCGCGGAGCCCATCGGCATCCCCGGATGGCCGGATTTCGCCTTTTCGATGGCATCGATCGCCAGCGTACGAATCGTAGTAATCGACAAATTTTCAATCGTGTTGTTGTCTGACAATGGCATTTCTTTTCCTCCTTGGTCATGGAAAAATACTTGTTCATCAAGAAAGACTGGAGCTTGCTAAGTTAAACATTCATATTGAAAAGATCATTTTGACTTTATCTATTGTACCACTACCTGCATCTCTTTTCCAGAACAAGATGACTTTCTCAACAATCGTCCATAGCTTTCCCATGAGAGAGGCAAGAATACCTCCATGCGCCAAAAAGAACGATCCTCCCGGTGCGGACAAAATCTATGAAATATAGCGAAACGCCAAGCGCTTATCGGCCGCCGCGCCGCTTGGCCTCCAGCAGGCGGCCAAGCCGGTCCGCGCCTCCGTCTCCGGCGGGCGCGGCCTCCGGGCCGGCCTCCTCCCGTGGAGGGGAGGCCGGCGTCTGCGGCGGGGCATCGGCGGCAGCAGCGCCGTCGGCGCCCGCGCCGTAAAAGGCGGCCGCGCGCGTCTTCCGCGCGGCCAGCCGGGCGAGCCCGGCGTCCGCCCCGGCGGCGGACGCAGCGGGCGGTTCCGCCGCGAGCGCGCGGGCGCGGCGGCGCCAAGGGCTGACGGCGGCAAGGAACGCCGCCAGCCGGGACCATGGCAGCGCCAGACGCCGGACGGCGATGTCGGCGAGCCAGAGCAGCAGCGCCGCGATCAGCAGCGGGCGCTCCCAGCCGCGCAGCGACCGTTCGGGCTGCGCCTTAAACCGGAACGCCGCCTCCGGGTCGTTCCAGTCCAGCACCCGGCCGCCGGTCTGCTCGGCCAAAGCCTGCAGCTTGTCGTCCTGTGCCCCACCGGCCGGAATGCGGAATTCCGGCGAGTACGGCACGACGAAGCCGGTGCCCGTGCTTCCGTTCAGCGCTTCACCGCCGCCATCTTTGGCCTGCAGGTGGAGCAAAAAGGAACCCGGCGTTCGGATATCCGTCGATCCGGAATAAACGCCCGGAGAGATCTGGATCAGCGGAATGTCCCGCTCCCCTCCTTCCTCCCCGGTGACGACCGCTTCCAGCTCTTCGGGAGCGTCCGCTCCTTCCGCCGTCACTTCAAAATGCACTTCATTTCCCATTACAGTCGTGTTCACTTCATACGGGGAAGCGGAGAATTGCGGAAAGGTCCACTTCACCATTTCCGCAAACCACCCGGGAAATTCGGGCCACTTGACCCAATCCCGCGACCATTTCCCCGTCAGGTCGCTGGTCCAGGCAACCGTTCGCCCAGAACCGTACTGCCACCTGGCGAGCAGCGGATCGGGCTCGGGGCTGGACAGCACGGTCTGAGCCGTAAGCTTAGGCGTGGCAGCGACGTACCCGTAAATGCGCGGCGTCCCGTTCCGGAACCAGCCGCCCCAATCCCCCGGTTCCACAAGCGCAGGGACGAACGGGCGGTCGACGATATACGTTCTGGCGATCATCGCGGCCTCCCGGCTGAAAATGGCCGGCAGCGTCGTGGCATCCTCCACAAGGTAATACCGGCCTTTGGCGCCGTTAGCCAAACGCTGCAGCAGATTTACGTCGGCATCCTCGCCGACCGCCACGGTGGACATCGTGATTTTCCCGTCCACCATTGTTTCCAGAAGGTCGTCATAACCCGAATTTACGGCGGATTGACCGTCCGTCAGCAGGATGATATGCTTCCGCTGCGCCTCGGCCGCCAGCATTTTCTCCGTGGCCTCCGATACGGCGGGAAAAATATTTGTCCCTCCCGCGGCCGGAATGCCGCTGATCTGAGCGATCACCGCTTCCTTGTCGTCCAGCGTCCGGGGCTCGACCACCCACCATGGCTGATCGTCGAAAGCGATCACGCCGACCGTATCCTTCGGCCGCAGCAGTTCCACCGTTCGGATCGCCGATTCCTTGGCCAACTCCAGTTTATCCCCCGCCATACTGCCCGACCGGTCGATGACCAGGATCAGCCCCAGGGAAGGGATCTGCCTTTTTCCCTCCAATTCCATGGAAACGGGAAGCAACTGCTCGATCGGCGTTTTATAGTAACCGCCCATTCCGAAGCTGTCCTCGCCTCCAATCATCATAAAGCCAATGCCAAAGGATCGGACCGCCTGTTCGATCAGTTCCATTTGTTTGCCTCCGACCTGCTCGCCGGACACATTATTGAACAGAATGCTTTCATATCCGGCGTACTTGACCAGCTCCGAGGGCAGCATGCCGGGCAGAATGACCTCGTAATCGATCAGCCCGGATTTCAACGCGTTTTCCAGATTGGAGGAGGTCCCCGGCTTTCCCTCGATGATCAGCACTTTGGGCTCGCCTTCCACCCGGGTGAACGCATAATGGGCATTGTTCTCGGCGCGTTCGTCCCCATCCGCAAAAAATTCGGCCCGGTAGCGGTGCAGCCCCGGTTCTCTGGCCAGTCCCTGCAAGGAAAAGCGGTTGTCGCCCCGTTCGAGCGCGATGTCATGCCGGCCGATTTCCCGGTTGTCTTCATATAGCCGCAGTTCGCCCTCACCGGCAAAGGTGCTGCGGATCAGCACTTCAAAAGCGAAGGATTCTCCCGGATACAATTGCTCGGGAAGAATAAATTCCTCAATGGCGGCGTCCGTATGCCGCGGCGGCGTTTTCTTCACCACATCGACCGCGATTCCGCGTTCTTTCAGCAGTGCGGCTTCCGCAGCCGCATCGCCGACATTCTCCCCGCCGTCCGAAATCAGCACGATTCTTCGGTTCTCCTTGCCTGCAAACAGACTGCCCGCGACTTGAAGTCCTTTCTCCAGATTGGTAAACCCCCGATTGACTTCCGCCCCCAGGCTTAAATCTGAAACGGGGCGCGCATCGAGGTTTTTCTCGATCATACCGTCCAGACCGAAGGAAACGACGCCCGCCCGATCTCCGTCGTTTTTTGCCGCCGCGGCCTTGCGGATCCATTCCTGCGCGGAATCCGCTTCCTCGATGCTGTCCGAGCGATCAGCCAGAAATACAATCTCCTTCTCCTTGACCAGTGTGTACGTTTGAAACCCGGCCAGGATCAACAGGAGAAGCGTAAGAATAACGGTTCGCAAGGCAACGGCCCATTTTTTGCGGCCCCCCTTCAGCCCGAAGTCGGAACGAAGCGCGTAAAAAACAAAGGCGCCCAACGGGAGCAGCAACAGCAGTGCCCAAGGATTATGAAATTGAACGCCCACGCCGGTACACCCCCCACTCCGTCAAAATCGCAGCGATAGCCAGGATTACGGCCGGATAGACCAAAGAATACGGCGTTTTGGGCTGTCTCTGGGTCGTTTCCGCCCCTTTTTCCTGAGGGGCCTCGCTCATTCCCCCGCCAGCCGGCGGAGCCCCCGCCGCTTCCGGCAAGGCAGGGCCGCGCAGCGAGGATTCCGCCGGATCGGCCGTCACTTCCAGCAGAAAGCCCGGGCGCTCTGTTCCGTCATTTCCAAGGGTCCGCAAGCTCCATAATCCCGGAACACCGGGAGCCTGCTGGCGGGCGGAGAACTCTCCCTCGGTTGCGGATACCGGGATTTCACCGGTCCCTTGGCGGGCGGCATATCCTTCGAGCGGAGCCCAAACCGCCCTGGCCGTGTCCGCTGTGAAGGGAATCTCCAGTTCGCTCCCGGCGACCGCCCTCCCCAGTCCGGCCGTTCCTCCGAATTGCAGCCACTCCACGGCGTTTTTCACGAGAATGGGAAACTCGGGGCGCAGGGGAAGATCCCCGTCCTTCAGATCAAACAAAAAAACGAGGCGGGGAACGCCGTTCTCCGTTCCCGCATAGGCTGCAGGCTGTCCTCCGATCGTCCAGATCGGCTTGGCCCAAGGCGGTATCTTCGCTGGCCAGAGCTGTCCCGCCGGCGGGTCCGTCATCGTCAGATACCGAGTAACCGGGTGTTCCGCAATTTGAATCTCCCCCGATTCGAGGCGGATTTTGCCACCGCCGTTCTCCCAACTCCAAAGCGGCGTTTCCTTAAGCAGTACAGCCCACTCCCCTTCCTGCACGAGATCCGGCAGTGGACCGTCCACGACGATAAGATCCGGACGAGTCTCCGGAAGCGCGGGGGCTTTCCCCTCCGCACCATCGCCTTCGCCTGCGGGAAGCTGCATTCGCGATAGTCGCACTCCCGTGAGCTGCAACGCTTTTTCCAGAAACAAATTCCCCGGGGAAAGGAGCAGCACGTTCGGGGAATTTGCCCGCTCCCTAAATGCAAAAGCTTCATCGTCCGGGGCATACGCATCCGCTCCCTCGACCGCCAGGCGATAAACGTCTGCCGCGGGCAGACCTTCGAAGGAAACGGTCGATCTTGCCCCCGCTTGAAGCGCCACGGGTTCTGTCGCCAGCAGTTCACCGTCCCCGTAGAGGTTCAGCGTCGCTTTGGTCTCCAAGCTGCCGTGGTTCTTGACCACCGCCACCCCGGTCACGTTCGCTTCCGAATTTTCGGGCGATTTGACTCCGAATTGTTCAATGGCCGTGTTCCGGACTTCCCCTTCCGCTTCCACCGGAACGTATTCCACCGGCACTATGGTTCCCGTATTTTGCTTGCCCGCGACGACCTCGTTCCAGGGGCTGTCCGAAAAAAGCACAATGCGCGCCCGGGAATCGCTTCGGGTCAACGCTGAGGCCAGGGACAGCGTTTCCCGGTAAGCCGCCCTGCCGTAATCCGGAGAAATCCCCGACACCGCCTGGCGAAGCTTGGCCTTGTCAAGCTCCCTTGACAATAAAACCCGGGGCTTGCCGCCGAGTTGAAGAAGCGTGATCTCCTCATTGGACCCCTTGCTTCCGATGTAATGGACGAGTAGGTCTCTCATCCGGTCCAACCGGCTTTCCGACCCGGTTTCGCCGGTTGGACCCGCCTCCGCGGCTGCGCTCATGCTGGCCGACGTATCCATAATAATGACCGTATGGCCTTGAAACCCGCCTTGCACCCGTACGAAAGGCAGCATCAGCGCAGCCACGAGCAGGGCGGCCGCAAGCAACTGGAGCCAAAGCAGCAGCCGATTCTGCAGCTTCTGCCACGGGCGGTTCGCTTCCATATTGCGCAGCACCCGGTTCCACAGCATATGGCTGGGGACAAGCGTGTCGGTATATTTTCGCTTAAACAGATACATGATGACGATCACCGGCAAGGCCAGGCCGAACCAGAGACCTGCCCAGGAGGCGAATTCCATCCGCGCTTCCCCCTTTCATTTCTTCATGAACGTAGTATATCAACCAAGAATCCCCGCCCTGCGAAGCGTCTCAAAAATCCCCTTCTCCAGCGGCAAATCCGTGGGAATGATGACATACCGAATACCTCGCTCCATGCAAAAAGCCGAAATGCGGCCGGTGTAATTTTTCCACTCTGCCGCATAGCTCTCCAGAAACCGTCCGCTTATCGCCAATTCCTTGCCCGTCCCCAGTTCGCTGTCCACCAACCGTAAATCCCCGCTAAACAACGGCTTGATTTCCGCCGGCGATACGACGTGGACAAGGACGATATCCTGACCTGCGGCCATCAAATAGGATAGCGCGTCTTTCAGAGCATCCACCCCGTCCTCCAACCATAAGTCGGAGAAAATCCAGGTCATTCCCGGACGGACGGGCAGCGAAGCTGTACTCCGCAACGCGGACCGGAGGTTCCCCGGACCGGAAGGTTCGGCCTCCTGGAGAAACCGGAACAACCGGAGGGCCGAGGCTTTGCCGCGCACCGCCGGAAGTTTTTGCCGGATCGCATCCGTAAACAAAGCGCCCTCTACCCGATCATCGGCGGCCAAGGCCATATAGCCGATCGCCGCCGCCAGTTTTTTCGCGTAATGGAGCTTGTTCTCTTCGCCGAAATCCATCGATGCCGATATGTCCAGATACAGGCTGACCATGAGTTCCTGCTCGTCCCAATACTGGCGGACAAAAGGGCGGCCGGTCCGCCGGTAGACCCCCCAATCAAAGCGGCGGATATCATCGCCCGGCGTGTATTCCCGGTAATCGGCAAACTCCTGGGACGTGCCGAAGCGGCCGGATAGTCTTTTGCCTTGGGCCGTCCCCCTGACCTGCCGTCCGGAGTTCAGGGACAGCCTTTCTAAGCGGGGAAGCAGGGAAGGCGGAAGCAGCGGCTGATTCATCGGGAGCCCTCCAGCGCGGCCAGGATTTCCTCAACGATTGTATCCGTGGATATGCCCATCGCCTGACCTTCGAAGTTGAGGAACAGCCGATGGCGCAGTGACGGCACCGCAACCGCCGCGATATCGCCGGTTGAAACGTGCAAACGCCCTTTGGAGATCGCCCGCACCTTGGCCGCCGCAATGATCGATTGAATGCCGCGCGGGCCCGACCCGAACCGTACATAATTGCGCACCGTTTCCGGTGCTGCCTGTTCTTCCGGGTGCGTCATCATCAGGAGCCGGATGCCGTAATCCAGCACCTCGTCGGCAAGCAGCACCTCCTTGGCAACCTGGCGGATCTCCAGCAGGTCGGCGACCGAGGTCCGCCGATCCGGTACCGGCGGGGCGGCCGAGGTCGTCCGGCGGACGATCTCCTTAAGCTCCTCCGGGGACGGATAGCCGACCTGGATTTTCAGCATAAACCGGTCAAGTTGGGCCTCGGGCAGCGGATAGGTTCCTTCCTGCTCCAGAGGGTTTTGCGTCGCCAGCACGAAAAAAGGGTGCGGCAGCTTCCGCGTCTCCCCGCCCACCGTAACCGTCTGCTCCTGCATGGCTTCGAGCAGGGCGCTTTGGGTTTTCGGGGAAGCCCGGTTGATCTCGTCCGCCAGCACGATGCCGTTAAACACGGGGCCCGGCTGGAATACTGTATCCGCCGCTCCCTGCGGTCCGAACCTTATAACATTCGTCCCGGTGATATCGCTCGGCATCAAATCCGGCGTAAACTGGATCCGCGAGAAAGATAGATCGAGCGTATCGGCAATCGTCCGGACCAACACGGTTTTTCCCAGACCCGGAATCCCCTCCAACAGCGCGTGCCCGCCGGCAAAAATACACCACAACATCTGCTCCACCACGTCCCGCTGTCCCACGATCACACGGCCAACCTGCTCGCGAACGGCCGATATCGTATCGCTCCAAGCCTTTACTTGCGGCATCGGCTCCAACATCACATATCTCCTCCTTAGATGACATCACCAATTAACGGTCAAGATCCCGGGTCAATTTCCGTAAAATAACGCTCGACCAGTCCCTGCATGCGCTGCGGGAGATCTTTTCGCTCCAGCGACCGTTTGGCTTCGGCCGCATAGTCGCTGTAGACCTCTTCATAGGGGCGGCTGACGCCATCCAGAACGGGGGACTTGCCGCCCTTTTGCACACTGCCGCCGGTACTGGGGCCCCCGTCGGTTTCGACCCGTCCGCCGTCCTGGATACTGCGCGGCGTCGTCACCAGCGTGCGCCCGCCGCTGCCCAGCCCGGCGCCGGAGCCTTGGCCTTGACCGCCTCCCGGGCTCTGGCCCCGACCGGCGCCGGACCCGCTTCCGTTTCCTTGGCCGGCGCCCGCGCCTGGGCCGCTGCCGGTGCCATTTCCGGTACCGGCACCGCTGCCGCCCGGGCGGCCTTCTCCCGAAGCGGCTCCGGGGGAGGCTCCATCGCCGCCAGCGTCAAGCCCGCCGGCAGGAGCGCTTCCCGCCGCCAGCCGCTCCGCCCGGCCGCCCTGGCCCCAGGCGCCCGAAACGGCCAGCCCGGAGGCGGCCATGTCCTCCGCCAAATCCAGCCCCTGCTCCGCCAGGACCGCCGCGAGTTCGGCGGCGGCCGCGGCCTGGCCGGATGTGGCCGCCGCGGCGCGGATCTCGGACTCCATCGCTTCGGCCAGTTCCTTCAGCGCCTGGTCCATCCCGGCGGCCTCACCGCTCTCGATCGCGGACGCCGCCTTCCGCAGCGTTTCCGCCAGCCGCTCTGCGTCCGGACCCTCGGCGGGCGCGGTTTCGGCCAGCTGCCGCAGCGCTTCGGCCAGGCTCTCCCGCTGCTCCACGGTAAGGCTTGGCAGCTTCCGTCTCAGCTCGTCCGCCGCCTTAACGGCTTCGTTCGGGCTCTTCATCTCCAGCGCCTTGCCCAGCTTCGCCGTGTCCGCGCGGCTTTTCCAGGCTTCAAGCCAATCCGCGCGCCGGCGCTGCCCCAGTTCCAGCTTCTCCGCCATCTCGTCCAGCTTTTGCATTTTTTCCTCCAAGCGGTCCAATGCTTTGCCCGGGTCCCGGTTCCGCAGCAAAGCCTGGCGGAGCTCGGCCAACTCCTCGGCCAACGCCGTCTTCGCCTGCGGATCCAGCGTTTCCGCCTTCAACTGCTCCAGCCTAAGCTCGGTTGCCGCCTGCTGAGTGCGAATCCAGTCGCGAGCTTGGCGGTTCTGTCGCACCGCCTCGTCCATCGGATTCGGCAGCAGTGCCAGCAGCAGCGCGGCGAGCAGGCCTAAGGCGGCGGAAATCCGCCAGTAGTGGCGGCGCGGCAGCGGCAAGCGCTGCTTCAGCGCTCCGACATAGACCTCGCCGTACGCCTCCGCCTGTCCCCGTTGAAGACGGGCGATCGGCGTATCTTCTCCGACGAAGGCCAGCGCCGTCGCCATGAGATCCTGCCGCTCCTCCCCCGGGTTCGCCCGGTCCATCGTCCGGGCGGCTTCCGTGAGCGGCACCTTGCTTAAGCGGCCGTGCAGCCAGCCGGCCGCTGTGCATAAACCTAAGCTGGCCGCCGCATAAACCCATAGCCCTTCCAGGGGCCATAGCCTCCCGGCAGCCAGCCAGAGAAGGGCGGCGGCAAGCCCCGCCAGAGAGCCGTTCCTCATGCCGTCCAGTTCGCGAAACCACCGCAGTCGCCGGCGGACGACATTCAACTGACGCCGGAACTCTTCCTCCATATCTGCCGCCTCCTTCCATTGTCCGTTTTGGATTAAGGTCAAGTCTGTTTCCGCATCACCTTGCCGGTCGTTTCACCGTCTGATTCCGAACTATTGGTGCGGAATCGTTTGCCTCTCACCGGCCGGATCTTGCGGATCGCAATCCAGAGAAAAACGACGATCACTACAGAATAAACAAGCACAAACTCTTGCCACAACTGAATGGGCGCCGTTGTCTGAAGGTTGCTCCCACGAACCAGAAAGGCGTTTTCCGAGAATGACGGTTCCAATATGCTAATCAAGGCGCCCGCCGGGTTCAGCCCGAGCAAATAACCGATCCAGGAATAAGTTTGCGTAATGACTTGCGGCATCGTGTATTGGCGCGCCTGCTCTATGCTTAAAGCAAACAGATAGGCAAGCCCGGTCACCAGAAAGATAACAAGCCCCATGCCGTAAGTCATAATGACGGATACTATCGTTCTTCTGAACAAGGTAGAACACATAACTCCGATCGATCCCAACAGCAGCATGACAAACAGGTAGAAAAAGAAGACCGAAAGCAGTTGGCTCGGGGAAACCCCGCCATACAGAAACACGATACTGTAAACCGGCAGTGTCGCCACGATCAGGAGCGTCATGAAGCCAAGCGAGGAGACCAGTTTGCTTAAAATAATCGTCGCGGAGCTCTGCTGCGTCGTCAGCAGCATGTTCAGCGTCTGCTTTTCCCGCTCTCCGCTGATCACCCCCGCCGTCAGCGCCGGTGTCATAAAAGCGATCAAAACGAGCTGCGCGATGCTGAGCGCATAAAACATCATCCGGCTGCTGCCCGGATCGATTCTCCCGGCCCGCCCCATGCTGCCGGAGGTCATCACGTAAATGATCCCCATCGCCAGGAGCCCCATGACCATTACATAGCTAAGCACCGCCACCGCCGCCCGGGGCGTACGCATTCTCAGCCGGAATTCCTTATCCAGGACGGGATTAATCCACATTTTCCGCCAGTTCATGTCCCGCCCCCCCTTTCGTGATTTCCAGAAAGACGTCCTCCAGATTGCTTTGGGCCTCATGGAAGGAAATGACTTGATATCCCGATGCGATGATGCCGCCCAGCAGTTGCGACTGTTCCGCATCGCCTCCGCCGAAATGAACGTGAACGCCGGACTCGTCGTGCAGTACCTGGCTGATATGCGCCTCGTCCTTAAGCCGTGCCGCCAGCTCATCGGCCCGGTCGATGACGCGGATATGCAGCACTCTTTTTACCCGGAGCCGGTCCTGAATCTCGCTGACCCGCCCTTGGGCGATCATCGTCCCGTGCTCGATCACGCCGATCTCATCGACCATTTCCGCCAGTTCGGGTAAAATATGCGATGAAATGATGATCGTCTTGCCCATCAACTTCAGTTCTTTCAGGATTTCCCGCATTTCGATGCGTGCGCGGGGATCGAGCCCTGAAGCAGGCTCGTCCAGAATCAGCACCTCGGGATCGTGCACCAGGCACCGGGCCAGACAGAGGCGCTGCTTCATGCCGCGGGACAAGCTGTCAACGTAGGTATCTTTTTTGTCGCTCAGGTTAACGAGCTCAAGCAACTGCGGAATGAGGCGCTCTCTTTCATCCCTCGGTATGCCGTAGCTGGCCCCGTAAAAATGGAGATACTCCGTCGTCTTGAACTGGTCGTAAACTCCGAAAAAGTCCGGCATGTACCCGATTCGCTTGCGAACCTCGTGCGGATACTCCGTCACTTCGAAGCCGCCGACCTTGGCCGATCCGGAAGTGGGGGCCAGCAAAGTGGCCAAAATCGACATTGTGGTCGTTTTCCCCGCTCCGTTCGGTCCGACAAAACCGAACACCGTGCCTTTCGATATGGTGAGATTCACCGACTTCAGCGCCTCAAAACCGCCGTACGTCTTGCATAAGTTTTTGATCTCAATCATCGCTTTTGCTTTCCTTTCAGCGAAATTTCCGGCAAATCGAAGTAGGTCCATTCTCCGGCCGCAATTTTTATTTTTACGGTCCTGCTGCGCACATAAGCGCTTGCCTTCTTGGTAAGGTCGGCCTCGAACTTGGCTCCAAGGTCAAATTTCTCCCATTTCCCGACCTCCTGGTTCCAAATCGATACCGTGGTTTTGTCCCCGGGATAGGTGGAGCGGACCGTCAACCGGGATACCCGGATGTCGCCAAGATCCGGCAGGGTGTATTCCAAGGTCATCTCTCCGCTCGACATATTGACCCGGTTTGCTCCTTCCGTCCCCCATTCCTGTGCCGTAACCTCCGTAATCCGCGCCTCGGTCACCCCGAACGGAATCGAGACCTCTCCGTTCTGCTCAAATTCCGGAACAAAGGACTGGGCAACCAAATTGAGCCGGTCGGTTTGCGGCGTTTTTCCGTTCACTTCATATTGGCCTTGGTCGAGCGGCTCCTCGCTCCAGCCGATAAATGTATTTTTTCCCCTGGAGGAGAGTGAGTCCATATAATAGTTGATCATGCCTCTTTGCCGTTCCAGCAAATAATCCTCTTTGTTCCCCGTCGGCGGATATAGGGAGGAACCGTAATCCCCCGTATAAACGGCAACGTCGGCCGCCGGAATCTGCACGGTCTTCCCTTGGGGGAGATCGCCAATCCGGTAGACTTTACCCGCAGAAAGAATTGCCGCCTTATTCAAGTCGGTATTTGTTTCATTCGTCACCTTGCCGGTCAGGCGCCCCTGGGCATCGTACGAGGATTCAATTTTAATGGCGCCAAATTCGGGCAGAACCGTTTCGCCCAACCACAGCTTGGCCAAGGAACGGTGCGTCATGTCCCGGAGCTTCACTTCGGTTGCGTCCTGTTTTACTCTGACCAGTTGACGGTTCGATTGCCCACCCTGTCCGCCGGAGATCAAACCGTCCTCCCGGGACACCGAGACAAAGGTACCGGCCGGAAGCGAAACATTATAAGTACCGCCCCGGGGCACGAACAAAGCCGATGCCGTGGCGTTCAGCGCCCGGCCCTTTCCGTCCAGCTCCACAAAGCTCAACGTATGGCTGCGCACGCTCGATTTGCCGCTCGTTCCCGTCATGTAGACGGCACCGCTGGCCAACACCGCGATCAGCGGAATCAGCCCCCAGGCCCACTCGCGCTTGTCGATTTTTTTCAAAACGTAATACAGCACGGGTGCCACCAGGACGGCATATCCGAGAAGCAGCCAGAACAACATGGAAAAAGGAGGCAGCGTAAGGGACGGGAAATAGTCCAGCAAATAACTGATGTTGAAAATCGGGTTGCTGCCGGAACGCATTCCGCCCTGGCCCAAGGAACCCGGGTTTGCGGAAATCTCTTCACGCAGCAGCCCGCTCCATACTTCGGGATGTCCCGACCACCCTTGAAGCGGCGTCATCGCCGGATCGTAGGCAGCGTAGTAGACCTTCCCTTTACCGACGGACCAAGAGGCGAATAGGGGCAGGGAGCCCTCCGCGATCTCCGCCTTCGCCCCCTTCTTCAACGTCGCCTCGGAAACGGGAAAAGGCTCGCCCAAAGCAAGCGGCTTCCCGCCGGCCTTCGCTACATTCGGCAGGGAGGACACATCCGTACTGCCCTTGTACTCGACCGGGGAGAGATCTTCAAATCCCTTTGCGGTCTTGGGATAACCCTGCCCGCCGGCCAAAACGAGGGAGCCGCCCCCGTCGACCCAAGAGCGGATCGCCTCCACCTGTTCCTTTGTCAGGCTGTCAGCCGGATAATTGTTCATAACGAGCACATCCAGGCTGCCGAGCAGTGCCGCCTCTTTGGGAATATCACTCCCTTTTAGCGGGGCAATCACCGCCTGATTGGCGTTTCCGTTGAGTGCGGCGAGAAAGTTCATCGTATCGGGGTCGGCGGCCAGTACGCCGATCAGCGTTCCCCGAACGGAAGCGCTTTGCAGGTAAGGGGTCCCGGAAGCAAAGGGAATATACTCCCCGGATTCGGCCGAACCTTCGTAGAACCGGATTTCATTATTGTTTTTACTGAAGCTGTCGCCCTCGATGCCGAAGGTGACCACCTTCGTTGTTCCCGCCGGCAAATCCACTTGTTGCACGCGAGAGATGCGGGTTCCCGAAAAAGGAACTGCGGTTTGCACCACCAATTCCCCGGAGATGTCCTGATCGCTTGTCAGCGAAATTTTTAAGGGAATCCATTCATTTGATTTGAAAAGTCCGCCAAAGCCCTCTTCGCTTTGAATCGTGATCTTCGGTCCGGCCTCCGCGGCGGACGCCGGGATTCCCGCGACGCAAAATGCCGTCAGCATCCATCCCAGGAATGCGTACAAGGCGTATCGTTTTATTGAAAGCAACACAAGTTTCCCCTTTCCGAACTAAACAAGTTCCCATCCATAGAATCCTTCTTTAATGTTTAACGGGCAGGGGATGCAAAAAGTTTCCCCAAAAACCAAAACCGCGCGGCAGAAACTGGGGTCTGCCGCGCGGTGGAACATGCGATATTTAGTTAAAAACAACGGTTTTGTTCTGATGAACCAGAATCCGGTCCTCGATATGCCATTTCACCGCTCTGGCGAGCACGACGCGCTCGATCGTTCTTCCGATGCGCTTCAGTTCTCCCACATTGTCACGGTGGCTGACCCGCTGAACGTCTTGTTCAATAATCGGTCCGCCGTCAAGCTCTTCGGTCACATAATGAGCCGTCGCACCGATGATTTTAACCCCGCGGTCATAAGCTTGGGAATATGGCTTCCCGCCGACAAAGGCCGGAAGGAAGGAATGGTGAATATTGATGATCCGGTTCCGGTACGGTTCGATCAAGGCGGGCGATACGATCTGCATGTATCTGGCCAGCACGATCAGATCCACTTTTCCGTTGACAAGGTCCAGTTGCTGCCGCTCGGCCTCTTTCTTCGTTTCCGGTGTCACCGGAATATAATGATAAGGGATTCCGAAAGACTCGACATATTCCTTCATATCCGGATGATTGCTGATCACCATTGAAATTTCGGCATCCAGATCTCCCGCCTGCCACTGCCACAAAAGCTCGACAAGACAGTGGTCCTCCTTGGAGACGAGAATCGCCAGCTTTTTCTTGCGGCTCAGCTGATACAGGTTCCATTGCATGTTAAACTTGTCCGCGATTGCGGCAAAGTCCGACTGAAGTCCGGCTGCCCGGTCCTCCAACTGCTCGAGATCAAACTCGATTCTCATAAAAAACATGCCGCCCTCCGGATCCATCGTATATTGATCCGATTGAACGATATTCGCGCCGTGCTCATGAAGAAAACGCGATACGGCCGAAACGATACCCGGGCCGTCCGGACAAGAAATCAGCATCCGGGCGCGATTGCTTTCGTAAGGTTTGGCGGGGCGGCCGCCGGCTTTGATATGAGTCTCCATCTTTCTTCTACATCCCCCTGTAGTCGTTCTTATCCTTGTGCCGTAGCGAGCCAGGCCACCAGGCGCTGATTGATTTGTTCCTCATTATAATCCGGAAACAGATTGTGGGCCGTTACGAGGTCGTAAAGCCGTTCCAAAGGCTCCCGCGGATCAGCCTTCTTCGCCTTGGCGTCGCTCTTCAGCAAATTCCAGGTGTCCAGCACGAACGCGCGCGGGTGAATTTCCTGGCCGGCAAAAAACGCGCCCAGTTGTTCCACCTCGGTCAAGATGCTCTCGCCGAAACGTCCGGCCAAATCCCCGCGAAGCAGGGCGATCTCCATTTCATACATCGGGCGTTGGGTTTTGGGGTCCTTGCCGACCCACGGCGTTTCGAGAATGAAAGGACGTCCCTGCAGCGCCTCGTGGTGCACGACGCGGTTGATCGCTTCAAAGCCGATCCATCCGCTGCCGATCGGGGTATGGCGGTCCTTGCGCGAGCCGATCGGATTTTTGCTGTCATTGATATGGACGACCGCAAGCCGATCCAGACCGATCAGGTCATCGAACTGGCGAAGCACGCCGTCGAGATCATTGACGATGTCGTATCCGGCATCATGAATATGGCAGGTATCCATGCAGATCGTCAGGCGCTCATTATGCTGCACCTTGTCGATAATTGCCGCAATCTCTTCAAAACTCCGGCCGACCTCCGTCCCTTTCCCCGCCATCGTTTCAAGCGCGATATTGACCTCGGTTTCATCGGTGCCGTTCAGCACTTCATTCAAACCTTCCGCAATCCGCTCAACGCCGTATTCCGCATCTTTATCGGTAAACGCGCCGGGGTGAAGGACGATATTCCGCACGCCCAGGGCATGGGTCCGCCGGATTTCCTCCTGCAAAAAATCCACCGCGAGCTGATACGTATTGGGCTTATACGAGCCGAGGTTGATAATGTATGGAGCATGGACGACGATTTCGTCGATCCCCGCCGCAGCCATCGCCGCCTTGCCCGCTTCGATATTCATCGATTCGATCGGCTTGCGGCGCGTATTTTGCGGTGCGCCGGTATATATCATGAACGAGCTGGAGCCGTAAGAAGACGCCTCCGAAGTTGCGCTTAACAGCCCTTTGTCCGAAAACGAAACATGGGAGCCTATTTTAAGCATTTTTCTCTTCCCCCTTTTGGACAGTAAATCGCTAAACATCCCTATTTTATCTTGAATAGCAAAATAAAGCTAGGCCAAGCCTTCAACCCCGCAAGAAATCTATTAACGAGAAGTCTCGTCACAAGGTTGGAAATGCGTTATAATTTTTATCAATGAGAAATATCACAGTTAGAATATCGAGGTGATTGTACCCATGCCCTACCAGGCATTGCTGCTCCCACTATCTTCCGGGGGACCGAGTAACCTGTTCTTGAATACGATTGTCTTCTGGGGTTTTGTGCTGCTTGGCATGATGTCGATCGGCGGTTTTTTTATGTTCCGGAAATTTTTGAAAGTGCTTCCCAAAGCAGACGGCATGTCCAAGCTGGACTGGCAAAACCACTGGGTCGAGAAAAGCCGGCATCTCTGGAGTGACGATGCCAAGGCATTTCTTAATCTGTTGGTACAGCCGGTGCCCGGACCTTTCCGCGATATCGCCAAGCATTCGATCGCTGCGGAAATTGGCCGAATCGCCTTGGAGGAAGAAGCCGCCGAGGTAACCCGGGATCACTGTATTAAAGGTTATATTACAGCCACCCCAAAACGGGACAATAAGTTTCTGATTCAGTTTCTGGAGAAGAATCAAATTGACTACCAGCCATACCGGCATTTAATGAACAAATAGTCTATTGATAAACGGCATCCGGTCCTGAAACTGCAGGTCCGGATTTTTAAAAGGGGGATTTTTGTGAAAATCGCCATCTTTGGCGGAACGGGATTTATCGGCCGGGCTCTAACGGACTATCTGTTGAGAGAGGGCGGCGAGGTCGTCGTCGTTTCCAGGAAAAACAGGAACCGCGAGCTCCACTCCGCTGCGCCGGACCTTATCCATTGTACGTGGGACGAACTCGAACACGATCTTTCTCCGTTGAGCGAAGTTCACGCCTTCGTTAATTTGGCGGGCGCTTCACTTAATCTAAGATGGACCCCGAAAGCCAAGCGGATCATTCTGGAGTCACGGTTGACGACAACCCGAAAGGTCGCCGAATTCGCGGCATCGCTAAGTCCCGGCCCCCAAGCCGTCGTACAGGCCTCCGCCGTCGGATTTTACGGCACCTCACTTACCGAAGAATTTGCGGAATCGGCTCAGCGCAAGAAAGTGGACGACGATTTTCTACAGGAAGTGACGGAGCGCTGGGAAGCCGCCGCAGAGGAGGGTTTCCGGGACCGCCGGCTGATCCTGCTGCGTACCGGAGTCGTTCTCGGCAACGAAGGCGGAGCTTATCCGCTGATGCGGCTTCCCTTCCGGCTGGGCCTCGGCGGGAAGGTCGGCACCGGACAGCAATGGGTTCCCTGGATCCACATAAACGACATCGTGCGCCTGATTGATTTTTGCCTCAACAATCCGGCGATCTCCGGCCCTATCAACGCGGTCAGCCCCTTTCCCGTAACCAACGAGCAATTCAGCGCCGCATTGGGACGGGTTCACCGAACCCCCAGCTGGTTTCCCGTACCGGCTCCCCTCCTGAAACTTCTGCTTGGCGACAGAGCCATGCTGTTGTTGGAAGGTCAGAAAGTCATACCGGCGTCGGCGCTCGTAGCCGGATTTCAATTCACCTACCCCGGATTGCAGGAGGCCTTGGCCGATCTGCACGCATGAAAGAAGCCGTCCGGCTTGCGGACGGCTTCTTCCTTGTTTGTCGCTATGTTTCCAGCATCTTAGCCCTTCGATTTCGCCAGCAAATACAAGAAGTAAGGCGCTCCGATGATGGCTACGACGATCCCCGTCGGAATCTCCGTCGGCTGAAGTACCCATCTGCCCAGCGTATCGCCTATGATGACCAATAGCCCGCCGGCCAGGGCGGAGGCCGGAATTAAAAATTCATGCTTCGGGCCAACCAGCCGCCTTGCCAAATGCGGAGCGATCAGCCCGACAAACGAAATCCCCCCGCCTACGGCTACGGAAGCTCCGGTCAAACCGACGGCGGCCGCCAAAAGTCCGAGCCGTGACCGCTCGATTTGCGTACCGAGACCGGTCGCCGTCTGATCCCCCAGGCTTAGCACATTAAGTGCCCGGGCTTTCATAAATACGTAAGGGATTAAAATCAGGATCCACGGAAGCAGCGCCAGAACATACTTCCACGACGTGCCCCAAATACTTCCGACAAGCCAGACCTGAAGCAGTTGGAAGTTTTCCGGCCGAAGCCGGAGCTGTAGAATGATCATGGCCGCATTGATGCCAGCCGCTACGGCGATTCCCACCAGCACCATCCGGATCGGCTGAAGCCCGTAGTTTTTCTTGTAGGAAAGCACATAAATCAGGATGGCGGCCGACGCGGCTCCCAAAAGGGCGAGAAACGGCATCATAAATACCGGCGCCGCCGCCGTCGTAGGGTAGAACGAAATGAACAAGGTTACGGCCAACCCGGCGCCCGCATTGATGCCGAGCACGCCGGGATCGGCCAACGGGTTGCGGGAGATTCCTTGAAAAATACAGCCGGATACCGCCATTCCCATCCCGATCAGGACGGAGATGACAATCCGGGGGAGCCTGAAATCGTAGAGAATCAACTCCTGCTTATCCGTCCCCATACCAAACAAAGTCCGAAACACTTCGCCTGGCGTAAGCCGGATATATCCCGTGTTCATGCTGATGATAAATACAGCCAGAATCAAAACTGTGAAGAGCAGAATAACCCCGTAGGATCTCGCCGCTTTTCTCCGTAAATGAGCGCTATAATCCGGTCCGTTCATGTTCAGTCGAGCCCTCCTTTCTGCTTCATCGCGAGGTAAAGGAAGAAGGGAACCCCGATAACGGCGATGAGCGCTCCGATCGGAACATCATGGGGCGGATTAACCATCCGCGCCAGAATATCGGCAAACACCATAAGCAAACTTCCCAGAACGGCTGAAGACGGGACAACCCAGCGATAATCGACACCCACCAAAAATCGGGTGACATGGGGGACCATCAAGCCGACGAATCCGATGGCTCCGACCAGCGAAACGGCGCTTCCCGCCAGAATCAGCACAAAAATCATACTGAGCGCTTTGATTAAGCCCGTCCTCTGCCCCAGTCCGGTAGCCACTTCCTCACCCAGACTAAGCAAGGTGATTGACTTGGAAAGAGAGAGCGCCCCGACCAAACCGACGGCAACGCCTACGGCGACGAATTTCAGCTGGTCCCAGGTCGTCCCGGTAACCGCGCCGGCGTACCAAAACGCAAGATCTTGGCCGACCTTGAAGTACAGGGCGATTCCTTCGCTGATCGCATTCAGCAGCATACTCACCGCCGCCCCTGCCAAGGTAAGTCTGACCGGGGTCATGCCGCCTTTCGAGAGGAAGCCGATGCCAAAAACCAGACCGGCACCGGCCGCGGCGCCGACAAAAGAATAAAACATCATTAGAAGAAAAGGCGTTCCCGGTACCATCGCGAAACAAATCGCCAATGCAAGCCCCGCCCCGGAGTTCAGTCCAAGCAGCCCGGAATCGGCCATCGGGTTTCTTGTCATCCCCTGCATGATCGTTCCCGCGACCGCAAGCGCCGCGCCGATCAATGCCGCGGCTACCGCGCGGGGAAGGCGCATGTCGAGAATAATTTGATGCTCGGTCCGCCCGGCGTCAAAATGAAATAGAGCGTCCCATACCATGGACAGCTTGATATCGGCTGCCCCGACGGAAATGGACAAGCCGATAGCGAATGCAAGCAAAATGACGCCGCCGATCAAAATCAGACTGGCCGCAAGCGGCCGGGAACGGCGGTTTGCTTTTGTAGCTTGGGTTGAGGCTGTCATGAATTAATCCATCCTTTTGACTTGTTCACAGTAGTAAGACAACATAGCAATTATAAACCAAAATGATGTAATTGAGAATGATTCTCGATCATTATACACTCTTTGGGTAGGATTATCTACGGTTAATCCAAATTAGCTCCCAAGCCGCGCTGGCGCAAGGTGTACGTGCAATCGGCAATAATAAAGGAGTCCCCCGGATTCATGGGGTAACTCTTATAAGGAGCGATCAGCTCTCCACGAAGTATCGTTCCGTTCCGTGAACCGAGGTCTTTTAACGAGCAACCCTCTTCCAGCACCATCAGTTCCACATGAGCGCGGGAGACCCCCGGCGCGCCGTCCACATATTGACACATCTCCTCCGAGCGCCCGATTATGAAGCTGCCTTTACCGAGTATAATGGTTTCCGGATTTTGTCCTCCTTGCTCCCCTTGCCGCCGCTCCAAGGAGAATGACGCCGCCTTTGGGGATAACCGGTCCGGCGCTGCCGGTTCTCTGAGCAGCACCGTTCGCTGCGCCGGTAAAGGGGGCATCCCTGCGGCATGACCGGCCTCCGGCGGATCGGGTTCGGGCCTATTCCAGGCGTTGTAGGACTGTTTGGAACCGTCATGAACCAAAGGCGAAGCGATGGCAAGTTCAGGTTCAAACGGTTCATTCCAGCGCCAGCTTTGGTCCCAGGACGGAGCTCCATTAATCTCATTCTCATTTGTTTTTAACTCATCATCGCTTTCATCGCCTCCCCCGCGCTTTTGACCTCCGAATAGGGAAAGCCATCTACATTTACCGCGGCCTAAAAGCAGGGCAGCCGTTATTAGCAGTATCGTTGCGGCAAGACATATATTCCTGTTCAAACTTGTGGGATTATCGAAGTAGATGATTTTCCACAAGAGAGCGGCCGTCACCCCCATCCCCGCCAAGATGTAGGTGTTTAACCTGGAAGCGCCTGACGGCGGTGAAACCGGCCTGTCATTCTCCGCTCCGGCCTGAGAAGAAAAACAAGCCTCCCCTTCGCGTATGTTCGCCATAGAAGGATAAAAATCGGACGCTGGGGAAGGAATATTTTGTTCAGGCACATACTCCTTAATCGTGACGGCGGGAGAACGCAAATCCGGGCGACAGCCAAGTTTCTCCGGACCTTTGAAACCTGAGACGCCGGTCGCGGCCGGATCCTCCTTCGTCATCAGCCGAACTAACAGATTCTTGAATTCGGGCAATGAAAAAAGCTCGTCCGAGCAGAAGCGAAGCAGTTGCTGGATTCCTCCTCCCTCCATCGAAGAAACACATGTAATCATTTTGGTGATTAGTCCAGTCAGCGCTTTCGCCGGCGATTCGTCCGAAAGAGGCTCGCAAAAAGGCAAATATGTAAAATATAAAATTCCGGAGGATAAAGGATCCTCGACAAAAATAAAATTTTCATCCAAATAGAAGTTAAGCGGTGACAGCATAAATTGCTTGCATTCATCCAGCGCTTCCGCGATTTGCATCAGCAAGTTGTAGAGTTCCGGCATCGTGATTTTGTCTTGTTTCAAGCACTGGGACAGCATTCTCTTGCCGGTGATCTCATAGTGCAGACTGACCTCAAAATCCACTTCCCTGACATCCAGACGCAGCAAGTTCGGGACGGAAACCGAAGAGAGCATGTTCCTCTGGACCCGGTTGAGATGGCCTGAATGAAGGCCGCCCTTGGCGCCCAGCACCATGTAGGTTCCGCCGTCTCTTATAAAATCGGCCGTCAATTCCGGCATGATCCTGTCCCCCTTTCCCTAGGATAAATTGAATACCGCATAGACCGCTGCCGGGAGTACCGCAAGCATAAACGGAAATTGCAGTTGATTCTTCCGTCCCGATCGAACGGGAATCCAGCTTTTCAGCACAAGGGCACCCAGAATATTATGCAAAATTCCGCGTAACCGGGTAAACGCTTCCCGCCGCAAAATCAAGATAAAGACTCCGATTAAACCGGCGCAAAGGATGGAATACACCATGATATGCAATGTCATCTGAGCCCCCGTCCATGCGCCGATGCCCGCAAACAGCTTTACATCGCCTCCGCCGACCGCGCCGAACCAATACAGCATCAGCATTAGGGCGAAGCCTACCGCAACCCCTCTTAAAGCGAACAGGCCGCCTCCCCATCCTCCGTCCAGGAGATGCCACAGCAATCCAAACGCAAGTCCGGACAGCGTCAAGGCGTTCGGTATCTTCATCGATCTCAAGTCCGTTATAAAGGCCGCCCCTAATAAAATAAAAACCCCAACAAGCTCCCCTGTCATGTTCGCTCCCCCCTGCGAAGACAAATAGTTTCCCTTGAGTTATGGACTTTCAACATTAAACTGTTCAGTCGTTCTTAGTCCGTCCTCCGTTTCTATCTCAATCGTCCATGTACCTGGTGTCGTATTGCCGCCTACGAGCCATTCCCATTCCACAATGCCGTCCTTTCCGGCGGATGCGGCCCCCAAATACTTGGCTTTACTGACGCCGCTTTTGTAGTACACTGTCAATTTGGCTTGCGTTCCTGGTTCTACGAGGGCTTTCACGAGCGCGCGATGGCCCGCGTAGGCTGGCTCGGGCTTGGATACAATGGAGGCCGGCTTCCCCTTGCCCGATTCGCCTTCCCCGCTCCCTTTGCCCTGACCGTCTTGTTCCCCAGTATCACCGATCCACAGCCGTTCTTCCGCCCTCGCCTGAAGTAAAATCCTCCGCCCGGTTAACGGAACCTTGATGGGCAGCTCGTAGCTGATCTCCAGTCCGAAATAAGGATTCCGGCCTGTCTTCAGGTCGGGGACAGTGACCCGATGAACGTGAAGCCGCTCTTCTTTCAGCCAGGTCCCCTTCAAAAAAGGGCGGAGCATCGGCTTTATTGCCGGATCGAGAACCTGCTCGGAGAGGCGGCTCTTCACATCTTGAAGCGGCTCGTCTCCCCGATTCGCCGCAGACTGAACCCAGCCGGATAAAGGCTCCGGCAGCTTGGAGGCATACTCGTTCGCCCACGCGGATAAAGACAATTCCGGCATCCTCCAACCGGCCGACTGCTTCCCAGGTAACGGTTCACCTTCATTTCTATTCGTTTTTTCCCCCGCCGTTGTCTTGGAGACCGCCAAAGCCACAGGGTAGATATGAGCTGAAACCTGCCTTACCGCATTGGCGGCCACGACCTGCATTTGTGTGGAAATCAACGTCATCTGGACCATGTAAATGAACAGAAAGATGACCATGACGAATAAGGGCATCACCAGAGAAGCTTCGAGTACGATGCTCCCCTTCGTATCAGGCTGTTCGTCAATAGGAAAAATCCGCTTGTTTACTCGCAACATATTTGCTTCCTTCCACCCTTCCCGAAAGGACCCCGGCTGAACTCATCGCCTTGGCAACCCCCGGCAAAAACCAGAGCGGGGAGGAGGCGGTGACGCTCCCCTTCAGATATGTAGCCCGTTCCTCCGTCGGAATCCCCGTATTCATGCGAATTACGGCCAGCATCCGGGACAGCCTTTTCTCGCTCCTGCCATGAATTAGTAAGAACAGGCGCAGATGGTCCCTGTAGGAAAATTGAATCTTTAAAAAATCGCTAAGCTCAAGGCTGCCTTTTTGGGTTAGGTCAATCATATCCTTGATGGCGTTCTCCACCCCATACAGCAGGGCGGATGCCAATATGAACAGCGGATTGCCTTCTGAGGCGTGTTTGACCAATCCTTCCATCGTCCGGATCGCCAGCCGAAGTGTAAAAATTTCTCCGTATGCCGCTGCGATATTTCCCGCCGGATTGTGGAATCCGTACAATATATACTCCACTTCCTGGCGGCCCGCCGCAAAAGAATCGGATATCAACTCCAATTTTCCGGCACCTTTTTCCTTCAGCAGCCCTTTGAGCGAACTTACGTCAAGGTAACGGAAATAGCTTGCAATGTACTCGGTCTGGAAGCAGCTGTCCGTCATCCCTTGCAGCAAGCCGGAAAATCCGCCATAAAGCGAGTCCATTCCGGCCATGGCCTCACCCCCTGCGTCATACGGATCAGCCGCCCTAGCAGCTCCCGTTTCCCCCTTGGAGGGGCTGGAATGGCTATTGAATTCCCGATTGGCCTGAAAATAAGCTTCCAATTGATCGAACTGCTTTTGTTGTTCTCTTAACTTCTCCTTCAAACCGGAGATTTGTCCGATCAGATTTCTGGCTTCTTTCAACTTGGCTGCGGCTTTTTTCTCTGTCGCTTTCCGTTCCCCGTCGGAGGAACGGTTATCCAGGAGCTTCTTTCGGTTCTGCTCCAACAGATTTCCCGCTCCGGGATCCGCGAATTTCCCCGCAAAACCGTTGACTTCCGATCGCATCCGGTTCAGATTCGAGAATAGTGCGCCTTCCGAACAGGCAGCCGCCATAACGGCCCCCTCCATGGCCAAAAAAGGAGAAGCGGCGGCATCCAGTTTGGAATAATCTGCGGCTTGCTGCGAAATATCGCTTTCAAAGTCGGCGAACATATCCTCCGGGAGGATCAGCTCCAGGCTCTTTTGGCGAATGTTATAGATGTGGTCTCCGCCGGACAACGCATCGTTACCGCCCGTGCTTTCCGCATTCGCAACCGTATTGTATCCATCCTGAGCGGGCCGATCTTCCGCCTCCTTAATGATCCGCTTCATCTGTTCATTGATATCCCTGGCCTCGTTCAAAAGCTGTTTCGCCTGTGGGAGCAGTTCCCGATGAAGCTCACCCGCTTCCCGGTTTCCGTCCTTTAAATGATCGAACACCCTTGAAGCCTTTGAGCGATATCGGCCGATTTCCAGGGTGTGCCTCCTTTTTAGAGGTTTCCTGTCACGGTCTTCTGCCACTTTCTGGGCATACTCCCCATACTGGGCCGCCACGTCCGCTGCGGCGGAGATATCCCCCAGCTCTCCATCCCCGGCCGGACCACCGGACCTTGGTAACCAAATCCCGAATTTAGTGACCGGAGCGGCCGCACGTGTTTGTTTCTCCAGCATGTCGTCCAGCTTCGCCTCGCGGCGTTCGTAGAGCTTCTGGAGCTTGCCGAGCAAATCGACAGTGTTGGAAGCCTCCTTCATCATGCCGGACATCGGTTTGAAGCGGTTGATGATCTCGATCGTAAAATCGATCGGAGCTTTGTATTTCATCTGTTCCCGGATCTGCTGCTCAAACACCCCATAAGTACCCAACGGCCGCAGAAGCTCTACGGATGACGAATCGAGCTGCGCATTCACAATCGGCAAACTTTCACTCTGTTTCAACGTGTCGAACTGAGCCTGGAGCACCTTGGACATCATGTAGTTGGCATCCGTCTCCCCAAAGGCAAACAAACCGTATTTCTCCAACAACTGCGGATCATAGGCCGACATGACGGAGCGGGCAGCGGCATGAGCCAGCATCTCCGTCTTCGCCTGAAGGGCGGATATGCGGGCAAAATCCACAAAGATGGAAACAAAGGCAAAAACGACCGCAAAAACCATAATTAAAAACACCGAAACGGCCCCCAGTTCCGAACGCCTGCGCTTAAACATCGTTATATCTTCCGCCCCCTCTACTCCAGCTATAGCCGTAAAATCAAGAGTCAACTCGAATGTAAGGCTCGTTATTTTCCGAACAAGGCCAGTGCTTTTCCCGCCTCCTGTTTGTCCATGCTGCTTCCGCCGCTGCCTTTGAATTTGGCCCCGTAATATCCCGCCAGATTGACGCTGCGGATCCACTCCACAGGATCAACGATATAGGCCTCTGATGACGCATCTTGAGTGATATCTCCAATGACTCTTTCGAGCGGGGCCAGCGGAGCGAAGCGATTCAAGGATACCGCGGCTTTCCGCATCAAAAGCCTGTTGTCGTATGTCATCTCGCCTTGAATTCCCGGGTGAACTTTCTGTCCGACCCGGTTCAGCTTTCGCAAAGGCAAGGCGTCTCCCCCGTCTTCTCCAACCGCGGGAAGCGATAAAAGCGCCCCCGGGTTTTGGCGGTCAAATCCGAAAATAGCCTGCAGCATCCCGTCATCACTCAACCTCCAATACAGCGGGTCATAGCTCCCTTCTTCAAACGCGCCGGTTTCCGGCTTGCGATAGCTGTTATCCCAGACATAAGCGTTCCGTTCCGCCGCTACGGCCGCGACTTGACCGAGAACTGCGCGTTGATACAAGAACATGCAGAAAAACAGCAGGATAAGCAGCGTTGTCAAGATAACGGGGAGAACGAGGGAAGCTTCAAGCGTGAAGCTTCCTTCCCGACTTTGCAAAAGCCGCCGCATTTTATTGCCCGTCCATAAAATTTTCCGTTTTGGATTTGGCCTTGCCGAGCAGGCTCGTGACAATTTCTTTGAGCTGGGTCCGAAAAATAATCGCTATAATTACGATGACCGCGATGATCAAAATCATCTCAAGCATGCCAAGTCCGTCTTCATTGCGCCAAAACCCCTTTATTTTCCCGTTCATCAAAGCCAACACAATCCTCACTCCCCATATCATTGATTAAAAGTTCTTGCTACAAATTCATCACCATAAAGGCCGGAGCTCCCACCAAAATAACCACGACAACGAAAAGCAGCACCATCGGAAAAACAAGTTTGGAGGAAGCTTGCTCCCCAAGCGTCTTGCTCACCGCTTTTCGCCTTTCCCAAAGGGTATGTGACAAATCACGAAGCGCCAGTACAAAATCGTTGCCCCCACGGCGGAAATTGAGTAATACTGCCGTTGTAAAGACAGACACCTCCTGAATGCCGCATCGTTTGCTGAATCCTTCCATCGCATGCTGAAACGAATCGCCGCTTTCCCATTCCCTCTGCATCTGGATCAGTTCACGATACAGCGGATGGTCTTGTTCCCCCTTCCTTCGTTCCAAACAGTGCTTGATCGCCTGCTGGACGGTGGATCCGGCTCCGACCAGCAAAATGATTTGGTTCAAAAGCTCGGGCAGTTCGATCAGCACCTCCCTTTCGCGCCGGACTACCTTTCGATGCAGATCATTGATCAGGGCCGCCGGAAGAAGCGCAGCCAGAACTCCCCCGATGAGCAGCCCGCTGCCATCGCCTCCCATGAGCAATGTCAACAAGCTGCCGAACATCATCAACAGCCAGCTGTAAGAGAGCATTTCCGCCAGAAAAAGGCGGGTCAAATCGCCGCCCCGCCGATCCCCGCAAAGCTTCTGGACCGAACGTTGAATTTTGAAAAAAAAGAAGGGAGCCCTCTGGGATAACCTCAGCTTCTCCAGTAAAAACAGCATGGGAGGGGCAATCTTTTGCAGCCGGATTCCTTCCATCACAAGTCCGCGGTAAGTTTCATACCTCTCCCTGGATTTAAGGTACAGGCCGCACCACAAACCGAGCAGGGCCCATAACAACAGGCCGCCCAACAGCATCAAAGCGAACTCACCTCCTAGATGCGGATATCCATAATTTTAAAGATCAGCCACGAACAAACCGCAAAGATCAGCAGCGCGACGGCAGAAATCAGCAGCCCCGCTCCGCTGTGCAAAGGCCTCATGTAATCCGATGAAGTCAAATCCATGAACATTAAGAAGAGTACGGGCGCCGCGAGCATCGCTTTTGCCTCAAAACGCTTCTGGGCGATCATGACCCCGATCTCCTGGCTGATCTCCAACTTCTCACTGATAATGGCGGAGGTCCGCCGTACGATTTCGACCAGATCCCCACCCGTGCGCTTGCATGTCGTGAAAACATCGGCAAAGTTGCTGATATCCTCCATGCCCGCACGCCTGCTGAAATCCTGGAGCGCTTCTTCGATCGGTTGCCCATATTCAAGCCGGGTACAAATTATGGCCAGTTCGGAAATAAGGTCATTGCTTCCGTCAGGGTACAACAGCCTCAAATCCGCGATAGCTTCCCGAAAGCCGTTCTCCACGGAACGCCCGGCCGCCAGAGACGAGGACAAGGAGTACAAAGCTTGCTTGAAATGCAAGCCAAGCCTTTCCCGTCTTCTCCGGAGCAAGTAGCGGCTCCAGTATTTCGGCGATAAAAACGTCCCTCCCGCCAGCAGCAGCGAAATAATCAGGGAATGAAAAAACACGTATCCTATCCCGAACAATCCGATACCTCCCAACAGCAAGCAGCTCCATTTCTGGCGATCGGACAGCACATAAATACGGTAATCCGTAAGCGGTTCCCGGTTGCCAATGACCGATGCGGATCGTGCGTTTCTAGCGGGTCCGCCAATCCCCCGTTCCTTCACCTGCCTTCCCCCTCTTCCTCCGCCCATTCCCGGTTCATTCCGGCCATGGCCAGCTTCTCTCCATGCATTAGCCGATTTCCCGTTCTCTCCAGCCGGCCGATAATCCTCCCGCCGTTCTCTCCCTGCTCCCTGAATTGGTAAAGCCGGTTCAGCATCACCTCCCCATCTTTCATCCCTATAACCTCCGAAATTTCGGTCACCCGTCTCGAACGGTCGCGGAGTCTTGATAAATGAATGAAAATATCGATCGCCGAAGCAATCTGCTGCCTTACCACAGCGATCGGCAAATCCGCTCCGCTAAGCACCATCGTCTCCAAACGGCTGATCATGTCGATCGTACTGTTGGCATGCCCGGTTGAGAGAGAACCGTCATGTCCCGTATTCATGGCCTGCAGCATATCCAACGCCTCCCGGCCGCGGACCTCCCCGACGATGATTCGGTTCGGACGCATGCGCAAAGAGGAGCGGATCAAGTCCCTGACCGTTATTTCACCTCTGCCCTCCGTGTTGGCATTTCGCGTCTCCAACGAAACGAGATTCGGAACGGTAACGATTTGCAGTTCGGCGGAGTCCTCGATCGTGATCACCCGTTCATCCGAAGGAATGTATTGGGACAGTGCGTTCAGGAATGTTGTTTTGCCTGACCCCGTACCCCCGCTGATAAAAATGTTGTATTTGCTCTTAACGAGCGTCTGTACCCACTCGGCGGCCCCTTGCCCCAGCGCGCCTCTTTGGACCAGATCGCGCATCGTCATCGGATGATCGGGAAATTTGCGGATCGTCATCGTCGGTCCTTTCAGCGCGATCGGCGGCAGGACGATATTGACGCGGGAACCGTCCTTGAGCCGTGCGTCGACGATGGGAGAAGACTCGTTCACCACCCGGTTGACACCGGATACGATCGTCTGAATGATGTCTTCAAGCCGTTCCCTGGATTCAAAGCGGACCGGCAGCCGGGTCACCTGTCCATCCTTTTCGACAAAAATTTCATCATGTCCGTTGATCATGATCTCTGTAATTGTCCGATCGTCGACGAGCGGCTGGAGAACGTCCAGTCCCCGGAAGGAATCATACAAGCGGCGGACCCATTTCAACTTCTCCGCTGCGGTAAGGCCGGCCAACCGCGGCTCCTCAAGGACGCGGCGCTCAATATACGACATCAATTGTTCGTCTTCCAGCGTGGAGGTAACATCCAAACCCGAGCGGATTTCTCCTCTAAGAAGGGTAAACAGGTCGCCCTGAATCAAAAAGCTCCCTCCCTTCCCGAGCTCCGTCCTTCGTCGTGCCCAACATCCGGCAAAGCTTCATCACATCCCGCTGGTAGATCGGGGAATGCATGATCCCTCCCTGACGGTTCCCCTGAGCCCAAGCGGGAATCAAAGGGAGCACGGCAGCAACTTGAATGCCTTTTCCCGCGGAAAGGGCCTGGACCTCGCCCGAAACCCGGTTGGCCGCAAACAGCGTTTTGGCCATGACCGAGTTGAACAAGGAGGGTCGTGTTTTCTCCAAATGAGCAAGCCAGGCCCCCGTTTTCCTCATCACTCCCCAATCGTCCGCAACAAGCCAGATCAATTTGTCGCATTGCTCCATCATCGTTGCTGTTCGTTCGTGCGGAAAAGAATCGGTATCTACGATCACCGCATCATAATTCCCGCTGCCGGCAATGTATCCGATTAATGCAACGGCCTCCTTTCTGCCAACTTCCAGGAGCTCGTTAAAGTTATCGACCGGTGCAAACGTGTCGCAATGAAGCACCGAATGGCGGTAACAATAAGCCGTAACTGGGAGTTTAAGCTCCTCCTGACGCTCTTCCCCCGCTTTCAGATCATAAAGCAAGCGTGCAAGTCCCCTGGTATTCCCCTCCTTCCCGGCTGGTCTCGCCTCGCAAAGGACTTCGCTGTGGATGGTCTCCAGATTCAGATAGAAGACCCGTTTACCTTCCGAAGCCAACTGCCGGACCAAATGGAGAGCCAGCGTTGTCTTCCCGCATCCCCCCACGGCTGCCGTTACCCCATAGACCGGCGTCCTCCCCTCCGGCGGAGCGGCTCCCTCCCGGATCTCCCGAACCTTCTCGAAAACGGTGGAAAGCAGCAAGGGGAGCGGCTGATATTTGTACAAAGCTCCGCTTCCGGCAGACCCTTGTTCCTCTTCACTGAGGCGAATGAATTTGATCCTCTCCCGACCGTCACGGCATACCGCTTCGATAAAAACGGCCTCCCCAAGAACAGCGTCAACCTGATTCCCGCATTCTTCCAAATATCTCACAAACGCCTCCGTCCGGCTAAACGCGGTAACTGTATATCCCCGTTCAAATTCACCGCTGCGGGCAAATTGAAGGAACGGTTCGATGTATTGCTCATCCTGGACGGCCAGCACCAGCCTTAAGGGCAAGAAAACTCACGCTCCTCTCACGGAACGAAAAAAAGCACCGCCCAAAAACCGATGTCTCGGTGTTTTGGACGGTGCTTCCGTTCCCGTATTCCTGAATTTTACAGTAAGAATAACACAGTTTTTTTCTTCGGACAAGTCCTATTTCCGATCCTCCAGAAATCGTGCTTTGATTTCCGGGGTGGGGAGCATACACGCCTCATCCTTGCCAAACCACTTGTAGCGATTTGCGGCAATCCAGCTGTAAACGGCATTGCGCACCACCGGCGGAACCACGATTAAAATGTATAGCAGCGGCCAGGGAAAGCGCAATCCCTTGGCAATACGCAGAGCCGCGGTCGAACGGGAATACATCCTCCCGTTTTCCAATAGAAGCATCGTATCTCCCGAACCGGGAAACCGGCCCGCCAGAAGCGTCCGCGCCGTTGAGGATTGAAGGGACGCGAAATGAAACCTTGCCCGGGGGTCGCGGCGGATAATAAACTTCACCGCCCCCTGACAAAGATGGCACACACCGTCAAAAAAGACGATAGCGGAGGTTGCCTGATCATTTTCCACCTTGTTTCCTCCTCACCCTATATAGAGAAAAGCACGGAGCCTGTTAGCCCCGCGCTCACTATTCGCAACCGAATCGATCCATTATTCGGCCAATGCCTTGTCAATCCACTGCTCATCTGTAATTTGACGCTCGATATCGCCCGAAAAACTATCCATGCATTTGCAAATAAAATCTTTACGGCAGACCGGGCAAGGCGTTTTCTGCAAACGGCTAATATTGGTTAACCGCCATTCGGGAAAACGGTGGTAAAATACTCGGCACTCCGTTCCGTCGGCCAGCTTGACGATAAATTCGTACAAACCTTCTTTTTCATTGCTCCCAGCCTTGGTCACGTTCTCTACATTCGGTCTGTAAGACATGGTCATCACCCGTATTATCAATTTAAAAACCTGTTTTAGTACTTAGACATATTAATTAATTTTCATCCATGTGTCAACTTGGAAGGGGATGACATCCCTGATCTCCACGTTCCCTTACCCAAAAAAAGACTTCCCTGTTAATATGCCCAAGGAAGTCTTTTTTATTGAAGCGCATGGTCGCGCTATTCCACCAGATTCAATTTAACTTCGATATTTCCCCTCGTCGCCTTGGAATAAGGGCAGAAATCATGCGCCTGATGCAGCAATTCCCGAGCTTTGGCTGGCTCCACTCCCGGAAGCTTCACATCGATTTCCACGGCCAGCCGAAAGCCGCCGTCTCCCTCATCTTTACCGATGCTCACATGGTGGGTGACCTCTGCCGCTTCCGTCTTTACTCCGGCTTTCCGGGCCACATTGGCCAAAGCACTCGCAAAACAGGCTCCGTACCCCGCCGCAAGCAATTGCTCCGGATTAGTGCCATTCCCCCCTGCACCTCCAAGCGATTCAGGCATACTAAGGTTCAGCTTCAGGACCCCGTCCGACGTTTCCACCGTTCCGGTACGCCCGCCTTTTACCGTTGCTGTTGCCGTATACAATGGTTTCATGAAAGGACCTCCTTCATTATTCCGGCTACATGTTCCATTTAAAGCAATGCGCGGGACTTGAAACGCAGAAATTCAGCCTATTCCTTAATCTCCTTGAAGGAAGCGTCATAAAGCCGGAACATCGTTTTATAGCCGGATTCGTCAATCTTAATCCCCACATCAAGCCGCCCCGTTACTTGGAGCGGTTCTGATTTATAGCGGAGCTTGACGTCGTCCGGGACAAACACGATCATGATTTTATTCCAGTAGGTTTCATCCCCATTGTCAAAAGGACATTCCGCCCCAGGCTCCGGAATCAGCAAAAACCAGTTTTTTTCAAAGGACAGTACCTCACCCATAAATCCCTTAATAGTCACTGTCGAGCCGCTAAGATCCCAGAACTGTTCGGACGGGGTCGTCTGGTCTTCGCCGTCGAAAAAGCCGGACCAGCTTATGCTTTGCGGACCCCGGTCGGTCTTCTTGGCGCTGATATCCAGTGTTTTCGGCACAGCGGAGGTTTGCTTGGTTTTCGGTTCGCCGTCAACCTGCTTGTTAACCTTTGTGTTATTCTCCCTGGGCTCCTTGTTAGCGGTATTTTGTTTTTCCGGCACCGTTTTTGCCGGCTGATCCCCGCTTACCGTTTCCGTTTTCGACGGTTGCTTCCCGCCTGAAGTTTCCGCTCTAGACGGGGTTTTCTTTGCGGCTTTATCGCCGCTCGATTTATCCTTAACCGGACTTTCTTTACCTTGTTGCTCTTCGTGTCCATTTTCCTGCTCGTTTTCTTTTGCAACCGTGCCCGTCTCCGCATCCTTCAGGGGATTATCGGGGGCTCCGGCTTCCTTCTGCGGCCCGTTGGCCCGCTCCTTATCCGGCGAAATCACCGACCTCTCCTCAGCCGTAAGCCCGCCTGTCGCCTCCGCCTGGGCAAAAGTGCCCGCGGCAGGGCTTGCGGGTTTGTTTTGCCCGCATGCTTGCAAAAGAACGGCCATCATTAACATCACCAGAGAAATCACTTTATGGTTCCTCATACTCTTGCTCCTCCTAAGCCTTAAAAAGAGTCAACGCGTCCATCCGGTACATCCGGAAAGCGGGTAACAGGGAAGCAGCCAATCCGGTGACCAGTGCTCCGACGGCAATTGCGGCATGATCCCCTGTAACCTGAAACGGGTCGATCTGAATGCCCGCATAGTTGAACACGGCCTCCTGAAGGAAATAAGCGGTTATGTGCCCGGCCAGATAGCCCAACAGAAGCCCCGTTGCCGTAAGAGCAAGCCCTTCCCCGAGCATCGAAGCCATGATATATCCTTTCGATTTGCCCAAAAGACGCAGCATCCCCGCATCCTTGGTACGCTCGCCCGCAGCGGCCACCAGAGATAACAGGATCGTTACCGCGGCCAACATTACGCACAGCAGGGTGACAATTTCGATCAACTCCGATCCTCTGTCCACCAGGTTCACCACATCGGCTACCTCCTTGCTGGTGTACACAACCTGTATCCCGGCCTTATCTTCTAACGCATCTCTTAACTCTTGGCCGCTCAGCAGCGACTTCGGCTTCACCAACACGGCCGTGATCTCCCGATGTCCGCCTTCCTCGCCGTGGACTGCCCAAGCGTAATCTACCGTGGTAAATACAGCCCGGTCATCCGGAGTGCTCAATTTGGGCAATATTCCCGTAATCGTATACCGGAATTGTTCATGGGCATCTTGCTCCTCGCCCGCATGCCCCTCTTCCCCTTCATGCTCCTCTTCATGATGTAAATCTCCCACCAATCCATGGGCGCCTGTGAAGGTGTCACCAACGTGAAGCCCCAGGGTTTCAGCCACATGGGCCCCAACGACGACTTCCCCCGTCTGCCGGTACAGAATGCCGTCCGATAACGCCCGGTCTCCGTACCGGGTCATGAAATAGCCCGCGTCGATGCCCACGATCGGAAATTCGTTAAAGTAATCTCCGGTGGTCATGGGAAAAGCCTGGTCGATCCCTTGATGCTTGCTTACCGCCTCCCATGCTTCTCCGGCTATATTGCCGGTTGGAGCTCCGACATGATAAAAGGTGTTAAGCACCAGTTGCGTTTCGCTGCCGGCTGCGCCGATCACAAGATCAAAGGGCCCGTATCCGTTTTCCGCCCCTTCCTCCACCCCCGCCTTGGACATGGAGAGCAAAAGGATAAATCCCACGGTTGCCGTTACCGACAAGATCGTTAGCAGCGATAAAAACTTGCGGTGCAGCAGGTTTCGAAGCATGTAGCGCAGCAAGCTCATATCGCGATGTCCCCCTGTACCTGCATGTTTCGGTTCATTAGATTGATCTCGTGAATATGTTTGGAAACCGGGAAACGCTCGGCCATATTCAGGTCATGGGTGACGACCAAAAGCGTTTGCCGCTGGCTGTCGCACAGCTCCAGCAGCAGGTTGCCGATTTCGTCCGCGGTTTCCCAATCCAGGCTTCCCGTCGGCTCATCCGCCAAAACCAGTTCAGGCTCATGAATCAGCGCCCGAACGATCGCCACCCGCTGCTGTTGACCGCGAGACAATTGGGCGGGCTTGTGGTGTCCCCTATCCTTAAGGCCAACCCGCTCAAGCCACTCGGCGATGTTGGCCTGTCGGCTTTTCCCTTTCCTGGAGCCGGAGAGGGCCATTTGAATGTTTTCCCTTGCCGTTAACGAAGGGATGAGATAAAAATCCTGCATAATATAGCCGATATGTGCGGACCGATAGGTGTCCCGTGAAGCCTCGTTCATCTCCGACAACCGCTCGCCTCCGATGGTGATGACTCCCGAATCCGGCTTCATGATTCCGCTGATTAGATGAAGCAAGGTGCTTTTTCCGGAACCGCTCGGCCCGGTAATCGCGATTTGCTCGCCTTGGTTCACGTTCCATTCGGAGATGTCCAAGATAGGTATCGTCTTGCCCGCAACTTGAAACCGTTTCCTAACTCCGCGAATTTCCAGCATAGTATCCTCCTTCAAAATAAAGCGAACAGGAGAAAGGGGTTTCTCCTGTTCCTGTATGCCTTTTTAAAGTCTTTATTTCAATAGGATCCGTTCCGATAAAGCATCCCATTTCAGCGTCTTTCCGGTAAGCTCATTGAAAGCGCCAAGGGGCAGATACAAGGTTCCGTTATCCACCTCAACGGTATATTTTCCGTTAGCCTTTGCCGCTTTGCCGGCAAGATCGACCGAAATGGTCTTGCCGCCCGCGGTGAGCGATGCGCTGGAGCCCTTCTCCTGATAAGTTCCCCCAAGCGCCTCGGTCAAGGCTTTAGCCGGGTACAGCACCTCTTTTTCCCGGTTGATTTTAAACTTCGGATAGATGTGGCGGGATTGAAGTTCCGCAGTGGCCTTCGCCAAATCAACACCGATGGCTTCCGCTCCGGCTACCGCAATTTCGGTATTGTCGACCTGGCCTTTTAACTTCTCGGCGATCGGCCCGTACGCCCAAACCCCGACATCCACGGCGGAATGGCCGTGTCCCGACCAGCCCACTAGGAGCCTCTTGGAAATAACGGCATTATAACCGCCTTCCCGTTTATAAGAGGAACCATCGCCATCCAGGATATATTGGGCTTCCTCATCGCTCAAATCTTTAATCCACGTGTTCTCCGCTACGATTTTCTTCACGTCCGCCAACGTTTTGGCTTCGTTTAAAGCGCTGACCAGATATTCGGAAGAATTCTTCTGCTTATCCCATAAATCGATATTGATCTCATAGATGTTGTCTCTGGACAAAGACAATCCGCCCGTTTCATGATCCGCGGTGACGACAACCGACGTATTTCCGTCCTTCTTGGCGAAATCGATCGCCACCTTAAACGCGGCGTCGAAATCCAGCGCTTCCTGAACCAAGGTCGGCAGATCGTTCGCATGCCCCGCATGGTCGATCCGTCCTCCTTCGATCATGATGGCAAAGCCATCCTCATCCGCGGAAAGCACTTCCAGCGCTTTGGAGGTCATCGCGGCCAGGCTAGGAGTTTCCGCTTTCCGGTCCGGTACGTAATCGACGTGGGAACCGCCGAACAAACCGAGCACCTTGGAATCTTTTGCCGTCAATGCCTGTAGGCTTTGGGCGTTCTCAATCACCTTGTACCCCTTCGCTTTAAATTCCGGAAGCAGGTTCTTGTCCGTACGTTTTCCCTTCTCCTCCTTGGTCACAAAGAAGTTCTTTCCGCCGCCGAAGAGCACATCCACCCCACTGTCCAAATATTGGGAAGCAATCGCATTTTCGTTGTCGCGGCTGCGGACATGCGAAGCGTAAACAGCCGGCGTTGCATGAGTAATCCGCGCCGTCGTCACGAGGCCGGTGGCCTTGCCGCCGGCTTCCGCCGCTTCAATGACCGAAGCAAACGGTTTCGAAACGTCTTCGTTGGATACGCTGATCCCGGCATTGTACGTTTTGTGTCCGGTAGCGAAGGCGGTTCCGGCGGACGCCGAATCCGTGACGATCCCGGAAACGACGGTGCCCCCGTCTTCGCCCCGGTCGGCATACGTAGTCGCTTGCCCCACATAATAAGGATCGAGATTCAGCGATTTAACGCCTTTCACATATTGCTGGTAGTAGCGGGCAGCCGAAATTTGAGCCGGCCCCATGCCGTCCCCGATAAGCACAATCAGATTTTTGGAAGTTGTCCCGCCGGCAACAGCCCCCTTATTCCCGCCTTCTTGGGCAATCACCGCCGGACTTGCCGCGATAACGGCCAGAGCCATTCCGCTGACCGCAAGCCTTCTCCACAACTTACTCATTCTCTTCCCTCCTATTTGGTTTAAACTAAATCGAGTATAGTATCCAAAGATTAGAAGAATGTTAGAGAAGTGTTGATTGCAGGTAAAGCGAATAGACAAAAAAAGCCTCCGGAAATTTATCCGGAGACTTTCTGCATGACCTAAGATGCGGTCGAGAGGACTCGAACCTCCACGGGCGTATGCCCACTACCCCCTCAAGATAGCGTGTCTGCCATTCCACCACGACCGCGCGGCAGTTCAAAAACGAACATTCTTATTATATCGGTGTGTTTACGAAATGTAAAGTGGAATTAATCCCCATCGTTTTCCTGTTGCCTGCGGTATTTGACAAACTCCAAATATTCCTGAATAAACGCGGCCTCGCGAGGGGTCAGCGAATAGCCGTATTCCCTCAGGACCTCTCCAATCTCTCTGCCGTAAGGCGCCTGATGCTCTTTGATCACGAAAGGCTGTTTTCCTTCTTGGCCGATCAGAAGCCAATCCAGGCTTACGTTAAAATAAGCCGCTATTTCAATCAGTTTATTCGTGCTGGGCGTGGATTTCCCGCGCTTCCAATCCCCCAGATTGCCGGTGCTGATGTTAAGGTCCTGACAAAACTGCTTTTTGGTCATCTCGCCAGCCTTTATAAGCGACTCGATTCGATCATAAATAGACACCTGCTCCGACCTTCCTTCAAAAGACGCAAATTTTCAAAGTTACGCATTTACGTACTTTATGATTGTAAAATGACGTATTTGCGTATATAATTAAACCAATCCTCATTCTTTCTATCACTAACCAATTATATCACAAAATTTCCATTAATTAATATGAGCTGGGAGTTGCGCCGTTAAAAACCTCCCCACCTCATTAGAGTAGGAGGGAAAGCTGTGAGTAATCCATTTTTCTTATGGCAGGAAGTTGCCAACTGTCTCCCTATAAGCCTGGCTATCCTTGATCCTGAAGGAACGATCCGATTTGTAAACGATACCTGGATTCGCACGGCGGTAAACTACGGGCTTTCTCCGCTCTGGGATCGCCCGGGAATGAATGTAATGCAACATTTCAGTGACCCGACAACTCACTACTCTAAACCTTATATCCCCGAAATGATGGCCCGGCTGCAAAAAGTTCTTGATGGAACGCTCCCTTCCTTCTCTACGGAAATGCAGCCTTGCACCACCAGCAACCGCTGGTACCGGCTTGAAGCGGTGCCATTGCTTCAAGCCGGTACATCGGGGCTTAGCGGACTCATGCTACTTTATTCCGATATTTCTTCATATAAGGAAACCGAAGCCGCACTTCGCAAATCCGTCTCCCAAGCCGGCACACTCCACGGTTTGCTCCCGATCTGCGCCGTCTGCAAGAAAATTAAAGACGAGCGGAATCACTGGCTTTCCATCGAAGAATATCTTAAGGCACGTACCTGCGCAGATTTCACTCACGATATTTGTCCGGATTGCATCCGGTCCCACTATCCCCAATATTCGCGCATTTTAGACTCCAACGATTCCTAACGGGAATCAGTGGCTCAAAGTTGGGCACCCATTCTTCCTCATCCTTCTTATCTTCTCTCGAGTACAACAGCAAAACATATGCTCCATTGTAACATACCCCCTATGGGTTGACCTGAAATGCTTTTCATAAATTATACTCGATAGGGTTATTACTAGAGTATAGAGAAAAGAGGAGGAACCATCATGAAATTGATCGCCATTGATTTGGACGGGACTTTGCTGACCAGCCAAGTCAAACCGAGTGACGAAGGGATAGCCGAGATTGCCAAAATACTGAAGTCCGGTGAACATAAGGTCACCATCTGCACGGGAAGAGCGAGCTATGATGTGCGGAATTTGGTCGGTCTGGATGGCCTGCCCATGATCTCCTTTAACGGGGCGTCAGTCATTGACGAGAAAGGCCGCCTGTTAAACCAAACACCGATTGAGCGCAAAATTGCCGAGGAAGCGGTACAATACTTGCACGAGTTGGATGTTTACTTTGAAATTTTTTGTCCGGAAGCCATCTATTCCCCTTCCCGGGGCGAAGATAAATTGAGGGCGGAAATGGATGTCCTGCTTAGCGGAAATCCCGATATCGATCGGGAATTGCTGTGGAAGAGCGCCCTGGTCCAATTTGTGCAGTTCGGCATTCAACAAGTGGACCATCCCCAACAAGTGATGCAAACCGGCTCGCCTGTCTACAAGCTTCTTGTGTTTACTTATAATGAAGGCAAACTGAAGGCGATTCAGGAACAATTTGCCGATCACCCTTTCGTCCATACCACCTCCTCCGCCGATCATACCCTGGAGATCATTTCCGCCTCTACAGATAAAGGCCAAGCGCTGAAATTTCTCGCCGCACATTACGGTATCCCTCTGGAAGACACTGTCGTGATCGGAGACAGTTATAACGATATCTCCATGTTTAAAATCGCCGGTACCCGAATCGCTATGGGAAATGCGGTCAATGAGGTCAAAGAGCTGAGTTCCGCAGTAACCCGCAGCAACAACGAAAATGGCGTTGCCTATGCACTGAGGCATCTGTTATAACGCTCAAGGCTGAGGTTAATATCAACCACTCCAAGAAAAAATCACCGCCGATAAACACTATCGGCGGTGATTTCATTGAATATTCCCGTTCAAGAGGTCACAAAGCGCAGCAGTTCGCTAATCAAGGCGGGCAGGACAGAGACATGTCCTTCCTTGTCCACTTCCTTATAATTCACTGTAAGATGGGGGCCGGATTGCCGGAGCCTGCTCATAAACTCCCGGGCATCGCGGATCATGGACGCCTTCTCTTCCGTTCCGGTAATTAGAAGGAGTTCTACGGCGGATTCTCCAATGTCATTGATGGTCTCAACCGACTGCTCCATTAACGTGTAAAGCATGTGATTTTTCCACCAGATCGAGGGACTTGCCGCCGCGTAACGCTGAAAAGCCCCCTGCCTTGTAATCATGGCGTACAGAGTGACAAATCCGCCGAGCGAATGGCCGAACAACGTTTGCTTTGCGCGGTTAATCCGATAACGCCTTTCCATTTCGGGTTTGAGCTGCAGCTCCAAGAAATCAAGAAAATCATCCGCGCCTCCCGTTTCCGGCCAAGCCGTTCCTCCCGGGCGCTTCGGAAGCTCATGATCCTCGGCGTAAACCGTATAATCGCGGAACCTTTCGGCCGTAACCAGCGGTTCGTTGGAATCGTAGCCGATGCCGACGATCACGGCGGCCGGAATCCCATGCGGTCCACGCGATTGCAGCCTCATGGCTTCCGCCAGGGAACCGAATGAGGCGTTCCCGTCCAGGGAATACAGAACCGGGTATCCCTCGGCCGGAGGCGGGGTGTCCGGCACAGCCACGAAAATGCGGTATTCGCGACCCGTAGGATTCGCAGTCACGCTCCAAACCTCGGTTCCCGGGATTTGATAGCACGAGGTGTTCTCCTTGACTGCCTGCAATGATCCGGGAGTTGAACGGAACAACTGCTGCAGCGCTTCGGGAAATCTTTTCACCATAAACAAATCGTCGTGTGTCCCTTCAGGATCCCAGGCAAACGTCAATCGTTCTTTAGGAAATCCTTGCTTCACCATCAACTCGCAAAACTCTTTCCCGCACCGGACCATATGTTTCTGGACATTTGGTTTGTAGATGCCCTCACAGCCGCCTAAGGACATATATACAAGCAGATTCCGGTCCAGCCCATATGAATTTCCGACAAAATCGAGCACTCCCTGATACCAAAATGAAGGGGACAATAAACCTATTTTTCCGAACACGTCCGGCCTCCAGTACCCTGCGAACCAGGAAATCAATCCACCGAGCGAGCCCCCGATAATCCCCGTGGAACCCGCGTCCGGGAGCGTCCGATATTGCCGGTCGATATAAGGTTTAAGTACGTCCGTAATTTCATCGACGTATTTTCGTCCCATCCCGCCAAAGCCTGCGGAGGTCGGAGTTAAGGATTCCGCGGGCCACGGGGTGTATTCGTCATTTCGCCTTGCCGTTTCAATCCCGACAAATATCAATTCAGGCAATCGCCCCGATCGAAATAAATGCTCCAAATAATTGATGCAGTTCGTAAAAAGAAAGCCGCCGTCATGAACATACACGACCGGATAATGGCGAACGGTTTGCTCGTAAGAGGGGGGCAAGTACAGGAGCACTTCCCTCTCTCCTATTTTCAACTGATGAAATTTCTGCATCAGGACCTCCCACTGTTGGGTTATTTTCTGCTCCGGATGAGGAGATAAACAAAATAGGGAACGCCCAGTATGGAAATGACCACGCCTACGGCCAATTCGGCCGGCGCAAATACCGTCTTGCCGATCAGATCTCCGATGACGATCATCGCGATTCCGATCATGCCGCTGACAGGCAGGAGATGCTTGTGCTGGAGCCCCACCAACTGCCGCGCCAAATGGGGGGCGATTAACCCGACAAAACCGATCGCTCCCGCAAAAGCTACGCTGGCGCTTACCAGTCCGATACTGCATAACAAGAGCAGGTTTTTCTCCCGTTCCAAGGCCACACCCAGCCCCTTCACGTTCTCCTCGCTCAGTTGAAGCAAATCCAAGACCGATGACCGCAGCCAGACCACCGGCGGAATGACCAACAGCCAGGGCAGCGTAGCCGCAACAAACTTCCAGTTAGCACCATGCAAGCTTCCGGACAACCAGACCGCGGCCGCTTCAAAGTCCTGGGGATTCATTTTGAGCGAAACATACATCGTTACCGCGCCAAATCCGGTCCCCATGGCGATGCCGACAAGGATCAGCCGCTGGGGATCCAGCCGCCCCCCCTGCCTGGCGAAGACAAATATCGCAGCCATGGCGGCGAACCCTCCGGCCACTCCAAACAACGGCATGGTCATGACTCCGAGCCAATGGGTTAAATTTACGCTTCCTTGAACCAGAAACATAAACAAGACGACCGACATACCGGCGCCGGCGTTGATTCCCAGGACCCCCGGATCGGCAAGGCCGTTGCGCGTTATCGCCTGCAAAACACAGCCCGCTATTCCGAGGGCGAATCCGATACAAGCCCCCAAAATAATCCGCGGCAAGCGAAAATCAAAAACGACCAGATCATATTCCGGTTGGGGGTCGATTCGTACGATGGTTTTCACGATATCTTTTACCGATATGTCAAAACTCCCATAAGTTAAACTAAAGTATACCGCCACAAGGATGATCAGAAGCCCGCTGGCAAGGACGGCACCCGTCCTTCCGACCGTAGATTTACGCACGCTGCTCGCCTCCCCGGGTCTTGATCAAATACAAGAAAAAGGGAACGCCGAACAACGCCGTAACTACCCCAACCGGAGTCTCAAACGGAAAGTTGACAAACCTCGCAAGCAAGTCACAGCCCGTTAAAAACAAGCCCCCCAGCACACCGGATACGGGGACGATCCACCGGTAATCGGAACCGGAAATAAACCGGGCGATATGTGGGACAATTAATCCCACAAAAGCAATCTTTCCGGCCAAAGCCACGGATACGCCGGTTAAAATGACGACGGCCAGCATCGCCAGGCCCTTGACCAGCCAGACGCGAATCCCGAGACCCGCCGCCGTCTCCTCGCCCAGCGACAAAGCCGAAACCGACTTCGTCAATGCCAGGCTTAACGCCAGACCGGCCACGGCAAAGGGAATACTCAGCTTGATCATCTCCGGATCGAGTTGATGCAGCCGGGAATTATACCAAAAACTTAACTTTTGGGATACCTGAAAATACGATTGAATCGCATTCGCGACGCCGCTTAAAAAGCTCCCGATGACCGTACCTAAAATCGCCAAACGCACGGGGGTCATCCCCTTTGGGATCAACCAAGCCAGCCCGAACACCATGGCCGCACCGGCCGCCGATCCCAGAAGCGAACTCAGAATATATAGATTGGAGTGAGCGCCGGGCAATACGGCCATAACCAAAGTGACCGCAAACACGGAACCGTCCGAAACGCCCATGATGGAGGGGGAAGCCAAATAGTTCCTTGTAATCCCCTGCATCAGCGCTCCCGACACGGCGAGGAATGCCCCGATCAGCATGGAACCTATAGCTCTCGGAAGTCGTGAAGTCATGACGATTTGGTGGTCGACACGGTCTCCGTCAAAAGCGAACACCGCGCTCCATACCGTCTCCAGTGTCATCGGTTTCGCGCCGTAACGCGTTGAAACTAAAATAAGTAAAATAGCGGCTGCCGGAGCCATTAAAAGAATGAACGCCGGCAGCATTTTTTTCTGCTTCATAAATTAAACACGCCTTACATCTGCTATTTGGCCAAGCGGTCTACCGCCGCTTTCAAAAATTGTATTTTGCTGTATGAGGTGCCTCCTTGGATGAGAGGATCTACCGCGTTAATAAACAATTTTCCGTTTTTGACGGCGGCCACATTTTTCAAAATCGGATCGTTCTGAAATTCTTCAAGCGCGTTCGGATTCTCTTTATTTTCGTCAGGCGAGAACTGGAGGAAAATATAATCCGGGTTCATTTCGGCAAGCTTCTCCTTGGAAATCAGCTCCTGCGCCTTGGCCGCCTTCACCTCGGCCGGAACCGTTAGGCCCAAATCCTGATAAAGCACGGGATTAAAGAACACCTTCTCCGGATAAATATACAGCTCACCTACACGAATGCGCATCGCAAGCACCTTCGCACCCTTAACGGAATCAGAGAGCTTTGTCTTGGCATCCTCCAGATCGGCCTTGTATTTCGTAATTTCCTGCTCCGCCTGTTCTTCCTTGCCGCTCAGCTCGCCAAGCAGACGTAAATTGCTTTCCCAATCCGTGGATACGTGGGAATACGGAAGGGTTGGGGCAATCTTCGCCAATTGCTCCATCACCTCAGGCTTGAATTTGGTGCTGCCCAAAATCACGTCCGGTTTCAAGGATAGAATTGTCTCAAAATTCGGTTCGGTTTTCTCTCCCACGGACTTGGCTTCCCCCGTAATGGATCGGAACAGCTCGGGAAATTGACCGCCGACAGTGATCGCTCCCACCGGCTTGACGTCCAGTACAATGGCGTCCTCCATCGCTTCCACGGCTCCCGTAATGACAATGCGCTCGATCTTGGCCGGCACCTTGTATTCTTTTCCGAGATAAGTGATGGTTTTGGTTTCCGCTTGTTCGGCCGAAATGGCCGTTTCGGTCCCCGCGGGGGATTCGGCGGTCTCTTTCTTTTCTCCGCAGGCCGTAAATACAACCGATAAAAGGAATAACAACCCCACTACTGCCCATTTCGTCTGTTTCATGTCTTCCTTGCTGCCCCTTTCCATAAATCGAATCTATCTTTAAGATGATAATGATAATTATTATCATTAATATCGTAAAGAACCTTCCGCGAATTCGCCATGGATTATGGGCGGAAGTTTCATGGACTTTTATCGGAAAAGATGGTCGGCAGTTCATGGATCATCCGGTAGATCGCCTCCGGGGAATATTCCCGCCAGGGATAAGAAGACAGCATGTGCACCTTCCCGGCGCGAACCGCCTCCATGCCCAGCCACTGGGGAGATGACTGCAGCTTTGCCCAGTAAGCTAAGGTTGCCGTATCCTGCCGGACGAGCAAAAACAAATGCTCCGCCTGCAAGCCCGCCAGCGTCTCGAGCCCGATTAAACCAGCGGCGGGAGACGCATCTTCAGCGCCCAGCATCTCAAATAAAACCTCACGGAGGCCTCGCCCCTCGTTGATCCTCAGTTCTTCCAAATGCAAACGCAGGGGCAAAATGCGGGTACGGCCCGGCATTATATTTTTCAAGGTAAGGCGAATTTCCGTTTCTTTTGCGCAAAAAGATTCAAGCCATTTTTGGGCTTCCTTCCTTTTACCAAGCAAATCGGCAAGCTCCAAAAGCTGGGATTTCCATCCGATCTCTTCAGCTTTCATTTCATATACGGGAGCGATCTTCTCCAATTCCTCTTTCTCCCAAGCTTCCGTACCGGAGGAGCAAATAATGATTTCCGGCCGGGAAGCCGCGAGTCTTTGCAAATTCAATTGCTTATTATAGTTCTGCCGATAGGCGTCCAGATGAACCGGCACCACCGGTGCCAGGGCATGATAATAGGAACGGGACCATTTGGGATGGAGAGGCGCGGCGTAAGGGGTAATTTGCAGCGGCATTAAAAAGCCGAGAACGGAAGACGAGCCGTACACGGCAAGTTTGTTCTGTTTTGATTTGGAGTAGGCCGTCGGAGACAGACCGAACTCCTTTTTGAACTTCCGGCTGAAATAGAACTCGTCCTTATACCCTACCTGGTGGGCCACATCCCGCAGCCTCCCTCCCGTGCCAAGCATGAGCTGCTTCGCCTTATTCAAGCGAATTTGCGTCAAAAACTCCATCACGCTAGTTCCATACGTTTTTTTGAATACCTCCGCAAAATACTTCGGACTAAGCTCGGCGATGCCGGCTAACTGGTCCATGGTCAACTCATCGCCATAATGCTCCTCCATAAAGCTTCTCGCCCGTTCCAACGCCTGGGTTTTGTCGGTACCGCCGGGGTGAACCGATGCCGTCAGCATCCCGTACAGAAGTTCCTGAAAGTCCAGTTGGGCTCTCCAGCGCTTTAAGTTGTCCTTGTGATAAAATTGGTCATAAACGCAACGGCACAACGAAGCCGCCCGATCTTCCCAACCCGTAAAGTGGATAATCCTTTCCGTCAGCCCACCAGCCATCTTGACGTCCGCCTCGCATAATTCATGACGGAATTCATCATCTCCTTGATAGACGCTAAAATAAAAGACAACAGCGCTTACCGGCGTTTGCGATTCAGCTGAAATGCCGAAAGTGCTGTTTTTGGGACAAAAACAAGCGGACCCCTTGCTCATCCGTAAGGTCTGCTCATCCAACTCCAAACGGATCTCGCCTTCCAGCAATACAATCAAGGCCGGATGCATCGACAGCCGTTGATCCTCCGGTCTCTGTTGCTCTTTTATAATTTCAAGATCCCACAGGCGAACGGTCCAAGGACCATGTCCCTGTCGAAATCGACTCGGTTGCTCGGTTTTAAGATGAGTCAATACAAAAACCGCCTTTAATTGAGAATGATTATCAGCAATATCATATAGATATCATATCGCCGCTTCTGTGTCCATACTCCATGAAGTTCAGGGTTAGGAAATTAAAAAAACAGCCCCGATAACCGAAGTTACCGGGACTGTTTAAATTCATTAGGATGCGGTCGAGAGGACTCGAACCTCCACGGGCGTACGCCCACTACCCCCTCAAGATAGCGTGTCTGCCATTCCACCACGACCGCATATATGGTGACCCGTAGGGGATTCGAACCCCTGTTACCTCCGTGAAAGGGAGGTGTCTTAACCCCTTGACCAACGGGCCCTACTATCAACTCGCCAGAAGCGGCGACAAGAATGAGTATAACAGAAACTAGAATGCCTTGCAACAATAAATTTTAATAGTGTTGTTGTTCTGTGATAATGTCACCCTATAACTGTTCTGAGATAATGTCACTATGGGACAGGAGACAGCTCCAACCTTTGCACTTCATGCTGCCATTGACGATGCGACAGGGATTGTTGTCGGTGCCGTCACACCATCTTCCTAACGAAGTTTATGCTCCTACGAACCCTCCCAATGAGATTTCTCATTCCTCTGCACAAAAAGAACCTCCCTGATTTAGAGGGAGGCTCTTTAATCGATGTAAATCAAAACGGAGAGAGAGGGATTCGAACCCTCGCACCGCTTACGCAGTCTAACCCCTTAGCAGAGGGTCCCCTTATAGCCACTTGGGTATCTCTCCAAGAAATGGCTCCCCGAACAGGACTCGAACCTGTGACAACTCGATTAACAGTCGAGTGCTCTACCAACTGAGCTATCAGGGAATATAAATATCGTTAGAACAAGTTTAAATTTATCATGTTTATGTAATCAAGTCAAGGTTTTGGCCGCAATTTTGACCTTCGATTATATTAGGTTGAACTAAAGAATTGGCGTTGGGCAAAGTTACAAAGTTATGAAATGGTTTCGAAGATAGGTTGCCAACACCCACAATTGTAGATATAAAGCGCCCCCGTCAGAGTCTACACATTAACAGGAAAATCTCCCGTTAATGTACCGCTCTTGGCTCTTGGATCGGATTTAGCTGGAAAAGCTCCAGCTATTTCGCGGCCCTATTGCCGTTATACACAATTTCAGGCGAATTAGCGGGAGGTTTTCCAGCTAATTCGCCTCTGCAGCCGCATACGCGCCAAATTAACGGGAAGAATTCCTTTTAATTCGAACCAAACCATGAGTTACAGGTCAAGAGTGTGCAAAGAACCCTTTACACCGCTGTCTAGTGTCCCATCAGACGTCGTAGTAGTAGGAGAAAATGAGAATACGCCGCTTCAACGGTTGTCTGACGGACACTATAAGTTAAATAATTTCCTTGATTCTTGTTAGATCCCCACTGCAAAGAGCATCCAGGTTATCAAAAATTTTTCGGGCAGGCCAGTCCCACCATTTCATGGAAAGGAGGTATTCGATAAGTTCGTCATCAAATCTTTTTCTAATCGATTTGCAGGGATTCCCACCTGCTATATGGTAAGGAGGGATATCTTTTACTACGACTGAATTGGCCGCAATGATGGCTCCATCACCAATGTGCACACCGGGCATGACGGTAACATTCTGACCGATCCACACATCGTTTCCAATTACCGTATCTCCTTTAAGGGGTAAGTCTGCCAGTGTTGGAGTCGACTTTTCCCAACCATTGCCCATAATGTTAAATGGATACGTAGTGACGCTGGACATTCTGTGGTTTGCACCATTCATGACAAATTCGATGCCCTTTGCGATTGCGCAAAACTTCCCGATTCTCAACTTATCCCCAATAAAATCATAATGATGGGTGACATGCTCTTCAAACTTTTCAGCACCGTCAATGTCGTCATAGTAAGTGTAGTCACCGACAATTATATTGGGTCGAGTGATTACGTTTTTAATATAACATATGCTTTTTATCTGCTTATTTGGGTAGATTGCATTAGGATCGGGTCCATATCGCATATAAAAATCCCTCCTTCGATGGTTTTGATATTTTATTATATCTCATTTCTGCGATTGATTTATGGAGTAAGTTTCGCAGGATTTCTCCAAAAATAAAAGAACCATCGTCTCCATGAAAGGAACCGTGGTTCTTATATTTTTGCTTGTTGATGACATCCTGCTTCGTTTTTGTCTTTCGGGTTCTCAAATCCGCAAAAGCGAACGGGCTGCGCCCGAGTTCCGGGCTTCTTTTTCCCTCCCGAATCAGCTTCTGACGGATTTTTTTGGCTTTCGATTGGGCCATTCTTAGTTCACTCCTTAAATATATTGAGCTAAGTATAGCATAAGCATACCGCTTAAAGAACATTTAATCGCAGCACACCGGCGCATCTTCCGCATCTGTACCTGGCCGGATCGACCTTCCGCTTTCGCAGGTACTCCATCCCGCACTGAGAACAAATCAATTTATATCGATAAGGGAGAACTTTTCGCTTGGCGGCCCCGGGCAATCCCTGGCAGTAGCGGCTCCCGCCCACCCGTGTCAATAGACGCTTAAAATCGGGATCGCGATGCTTGTAACCTTTACCGGACAAATGCAAATGGTAATGGCACAGTTCGTGCTTAATAATCCGCTCAACTTCTTCCCTGCCGTGAACTTCCAACTGCGCGGGATTGATCTCGATATCATGCGATTTCATAAAATATCGCCCTCCGGTTGTCCGAAGCCGCCGGTTAAAGCTCGCCTGATGCCGAAATGGAAGGCCGAACGAATCGAGAGATATCTGTTCCACCCAGGTTTGCAGTTGTTCATTGGTCATCGGCTTGTCCTCTTTTCTGCCCAAAGTCGGGTTCCCCCATTCAAGGTTATCACTTGAATTTTAACTTCGCCTTACGCTACACTGTCAAGTAGGATACAACAAAAAGGAGATATCGTACATGGCCCTTATGAGATATGTCATTCTGCAGCAGGAACAGAATTTGTTATTTGTGGAAATGCCCCGGGATTATGCCTATCAACTCAGCGCGTTAAACCTGCGTTTGAATAAAGAAATCGACAAACTGACGGCCAGTAAGGTTCCTGCCCTGCCGATCGCGGTAGCGGAATGCGACAACCTGGATTTGCTGCAGGAATCGCTGCAGATTACAAGCGGACTGGATTATATCAATGACCTGGAAGCGGCTTTCTCGGCCATCCGCGAGGAAAATTACCCGCTGATCTCCCTTTTGACGGAAATCCGGGCATTACAAGCCCAGCTTGAACAGTGGTACGAGGAGGAAGGAATAGCCTGACGATTCCTTTCCGGCTGGACCTGCACGGTTTCCGGCGTTCTCCCATATGCTACCTACAAAGGGTGCCCGAGGAGGAGATCGTGTTGCCTAAATGGCTCAGCAACCAGATAATGCGCGCCTTTCACAAGCGCGACCGCCGACAGATTCGTTTGTTGAATGATTGCTGGTTTTTCTACTATAACCGCCGGGACGATAGCGGTACGGATCATGGCCTGCAATAAAGTCTATCTCCCCGCGAAGAACCATTTCGCAAAGCGAAAGCCCGCCAACATTGGCGGGCTTTGTTCTTGGTAACCGGTGCTGCTTCCCCCTACTCCACGCATGTATGCAGTACGTTAACCCTGTGATTCCAAGCACAGCCCGACCTAATATATCCCCAGGTTCCAGTAATTTGACATGAAACTCTTGCATAGCTTTCTACCCTTGTTCTATCAAAATAGAGGAATATGCCCGGTCGATGGCGAATTATTCCTATCGACAACATTAACAGGATTGCATCCCCAAATTTGTAGTGTGAACCACAAAATATGCAAAAAGTCTCGGTAGCAGTACTTTGATACCAAAGTAAAAGCAGGAGGAAAAACAGTGAAAAACCTGCAGTTTCTGCGTAATTTCCCTTTCTTTGAGCATCTGGAGGAAGCGGACCTGGAAAAAATCGTCCCGCTGTTCATGACCAGGACCTATGAAAAAGGAACACTACTTTTTCTGGAGAATGAGGATGGCGAAGAGTTATTTCTGATTCAATCGGGAGTCATCCATATTTATAGAAATGATGAGAACAGGGAGATTATTTTGGCGGTGCTCCGGGAAGGCGACTTTTTCGGGGAAATGGCCCTGTTGGAAAGCGGGCAGACCCGCTCGGCATCCGCCCGCACGAGCGAGAAGTCGGTGCTCTGCATTCTGAAGCGGCGGGACTTTGTCGAGATGCTGAAGGTAAACCCGCAGATTACGTTAAAAATATTGGGGACCGCGCTTACCCGGCTCCGCAAAGCCAACGAACAAATCCTTGATTTAACCCTGCTGGATGCCAGGGCAAGAATCGTTCGCACGCTGCTCCGTTTAATGGATGAGCATGGGCGCCGCAAAACGGACGGAATCCAAATCGGGCTAAAGCTGACCCATCAGCAAATTGCCGATATGTCCGGCACCGTGCGGGAGACCGTCACCAAAGTTATGCTGGACCTGCAAAACAGCGAATATATTTCCGTCGATAAGAAAATCGTGCTGGTGCGGGATCTTGATGGGTTGAAACAATCCGCCGGCCTGTAGCCGGCGCGTCAACATCTATCGCCTGTTAAACATATCGGGGAAGCTAACCATTGAATTATTTATAAAAAACCGGACAGCATGCGCTTGTCCGGTTTTTTTCATTTTTATTGAGCCGCCATATTGGGGTTCCGCATCGTAAGTCCGACGCGCCCCTTCTTCAAATCGACATTCAGTACCCACACGGTCACATTATCCCCTACGGATACGACATCCATCGGATGCTTGACATATCCTTCGCTGAGCTGTGAAATATGCACCAGCCCGTCGTTTTTGATCCCGATGTCCACGAAAGCGCCGAAATCGATGACATTGCGCACGGTCCCCTGCAGCTCCATGCCCGGCGTTAGGTCCTCGATTTTGAGCACATCGGTGCGGAAGATCGGCAGCGGCAGCTCTTCGCGCGGGTCGCGTCCCGGACGCTGAAGGCTGTCCAGGATATCGCGGAGCGTGGGAACCCCCACCTCAAGCCGGGCCGCCATCGCTTCCGCATCGACCGCCGCCAGTTTGGCGGCCAGCTCTTTGGAGCCGATTTGTCCCAAATCGACGCCCAGCTCCGCGAACAAGCGATTCACCACTTCATAGGACTCGGGATGAATCGGCGTTTTGTCCAGCGTATTCCGGCCGTCGCTGATCCGCAAAAACCCGATGCACTGCTCATACGTTTTGGCGCCGAGTCGCGGCACCTTTTGCAGTTGCTTCCGTTCGACGAACCGTCCGTTCTCTTCACGGAACTTGACGATATTCTTCGCCGTCGTCGCGTTAACCCCGGATACGTACGAGAGCAAAGACGGCGAAGCCGTATTGACGTCGACCCCTACATGGTTGACCGCCGATTCCACGACGGCGGTCAGGCTCTCGTCCAACTGCTTCTGGGAGACGTCATGCTGGTACTGCCCAACCCCGATCGCCTTCGGCTCGATCTTAACGAGCTCGGCCAGCGGGTCCTGCAGCCGCCGGGCAATCGAAACCGCGCTCCGCTCGGCCACATCCAGATCGGGGAATTCCTCCTGCGCCAGCTTGGATGCGGAGTAAACGCTGGCCCCGGCCTCATTGACAATCAAATAGGCCAGCTCCTTGTCTTTCCGTTCGGCGATCACCTCGGCGACGAACTGCTCCGTTTCGCGCGAGGCGGTCCCGTTGCCGATCACGATCAGCGAGACGGCGTACTTGTCGATCAGCTCGCTGAATTTGGCGGCCGCCTCCCGCTTCTTGTTGTTCGGCGGCGTCGGATACGTCACCGCGACCTCCAGCAGCTTGCCCGTGTCGTCGACCACGGCCAGCTTGCAGCCGGTCCGATAGGCCGGATCGACGCCGAGCACGCCTTTGCCGCGGACGGGCGGCTGCAGCAGCAGGCTGCGCAGGTTCCCGGCGAAAATGGAGATGGCCTGCTGCTCGGCCCGTTCCGTCAAGGCGCCGCGAACCTCGCGCTCGATCGAGGGCGCGATCAACCGCTTGTACGCGTCCTCAACGATGCTGCGAAGAATGCCGCTTACGGCGGAGTTTCCTTTAATCCAGCGCCCTGCGATGTAGCGGTGAATCGGCTCCGCATCCACCTCCAGCGTCACTTTAAGGACATCCTCCCGTTCCCCGCGGTTCATCGCGAGGATCCGGTGGGAAGGCATCTTCTTGGCGGGCTCCCGGTAATTGTAATACATCTCGTAAACAGATTCCGCCTCCGGCGATTTGGCCTCCGACACCATCATCCCATGATCCATCGTGTATTTGCGAACCCAGGCGCGGATCGCCGCCTCATCAGCTATCGTTTCGGCGACAATGTCCATTGCGCCCTGAAGCGCTTCTTCCGCCGTCTGGACGCCTAGGTCGGGATTCACGTATCGGCCTGCTTCGGTCAGCGCATCCCCCTGCTTGGGCTCGGATTTCAGCCATTCGGCCAGCGGTTCCAACCCTTTCTCTTTGGCGACACTCGCTCTCGTTTTGCGTTTTTGCCGGTAAGGACGATACAAATCCTCCACTTCCTGCAGCTTGACGGCTTTCCGGATCGACGCGGCCAATTCGTCCGTCAGCTTCCCTTGTTCGGCAATGATCCGCAGGACCTCCGTCTTCCTATCCTCCAGATTACGTAAATATTGCGTGCGTTCCTCAATCTCGCGTAGCTGGTTCTCATCCAGCTCTCCGGTCATTTCCTTCCGGTATCGGGCGATGAAGGGAATTGTGTTCCCTTCGTCCAGCAGCGAAATGGTCGTGCGCACCTGTTTCTGGGACAGCGAAAGCTCCTTGGCGACCTGCTGAACGATCAATTCGCGGTTCTTCTCTTTCCCGCTTTGTTCCTCTGCCTGGACGGCATCCGATTGCAATTGTGACAATAGAATCCCTCTTTCATTCAAAAAATGACTGTGTCTAGTATTATCACAGACTTCCCCGGTCTTTTCCACCATCAGATGAATACGCGGCCCCATAGAAAGCAAAAAACACCGTGGCTGGGTAAAGCCGCGATGTTCTCCGCGAATTCATTAAAAGTTGCTGTAAACATTTCCGCTACTCACCGATGCAAATGCAATGAGAGCGAAGACGAGAATCAATAAAATGATGCCGTACAAAGCGGTGCCGACGATGCCGCAGACCAGGCCGGCAATGGATAATCCCTTGCCCTGTTCCCCGGTCTTCTTCAATTCTTTGAATGACAAGCTGGCGAATACAATGGCCACAATCCCCAGGAGAAAGCCTATATAAGGAATCACGATGGACAAAATGCCCATGACGAGAGACGCGATCGATTTGCCGTTTGTTTTGGCGGGTACCGGCGGATAACCGGGCGGGTAATTGTTGAAAGTAGTGTATTGATACTGATCTTGCGGATTTTGATCCATGAAGAAGCCTCCTCAAAATTACTGCAGTGTTCGCATTGCTAGATCTCCTTGCTTGGGAAAAGCTTTCCTGCCCTCACATAAGCCCCAAAAAGTCCAGATAATAACATTGTACTCTATCCTCTGTTTTGGTGCCAACCTTATTTTTACACGATGATGAATACCATAAAGTAACTTTTCAGTCTTCTTTCAGCTTCACTTAAGAATAGATTCAACTTGAACCCTTAATATGAGGGATGCCCTAATATTAAGGAAAGCTGGAGTGATGGAATGAGAACAAAGAGATGGCTATGGATTGGGTTGGGGTTGGTTATCCTTGCCGCAGTCGCTATAATTGTTGTTTTTAACTTACCGGATAAAAAAATGGAATTGCCCGCCGCCGTCCAAAGCACGGCCAAGGCGTCTATCGGCGATATTGCCGTCAGCGTTTCCGGCTCCGGCTCGGTAATCTCCACGGATAGCGAAACGGTGCGGACCAAGGATGAAGGAAAAGTGAAAAAGGTTTTCGTCGAAGCCGGTAACGTCGTCAAAAAAGGACAGGTTCTGCTCACCTTCGAATCGAATGATCTCACCGAGAATCTCGAATCGCAGCAAAGAAACCTGAAGTCGCAGCAGTTGGATCTTCAGGACTTGCAGGAACAGTTTAAGCAAAAGGTCGCAGACGGCGGAACGGAAGAAGAGCTGACCTCCATAAAAAAATCGATAGCCAAGCAAGAGTTGAATATCCAAAGCACGGAAACAGAAATCGCCTCGATCCGGGAGGACATGGCAGCCCCGGAGCCGCTAACCTCTCCGATTGACGGAACCGTGACAAGCGTTAACATTACCGCCGGGGAACAAGCCAAAACCGGTACCGAGTTGTTCGTGATCAATAACTACCAGGACCTTAGCGTGGCGATTCAGGTGGATGAGCTGGATATCCCCAACGTGAAGCCGGGAATGAAGACCACCGTTCAAATTGATGCGTTGCCCGATCAGACCTTTGAAGGCGAGGTTTCGGAGATTGCCGACGAGGGTGTCGCCTCCAATGGAGTCTCCTTGTTTGACGTAACGATTAAGCTTCTGAAGGCCGAGGGGATTCGTGTCGGAATGTCCGCGGAAGCTACAGTTATTCTTGAGGAAAAAAAGGATGTATTGACGCTTCCCATTGAAGCGGTTCAACAGCGGGGTGAAAAATACATAGTCCTTCTTCCTTCTGCCTCCCCGGCCGCCGGAAGTACCGAACAGGAACAGACGAAGACAGCCGAGCCGGCGGATTCCGCATCACCGTCCGGCAGAAAGGCGGGCGCTCCGGCAAATGGCAATATGAAGGAGATTGAGGTCGGGGCGCACAACGAAACCTTGATTGAGATCGTCAGCGGCTTGAACGAAGGGGACGAAGTCGTAATTCCTACCGTACGGTCATCCGGCAATTCGACAGCCAACCAGCAAGGAGCTATCCCCGCCGGCGGGATGGAGGGTTTCGGAAACGGTGGCGGACAAATGCCCGGAGGGGGCGGCATGGGCGTAATGCCTGGCGGCGGAGGCGGGATGCCTCGTGGCGGCGCTTCGAGCAGCGGGGGCGGCGGAGGTGGAAGGGAATGATGACTTCGCCGCAACCGCTGATCGAGGTGGAGCGTTTGAGCCACGGCTACATCATGGCGGGGGAGAGAATGCCGGTTTTGCAAAATATCTCCTTTCGCATTCATGACGGTGAATTCGTAGCCATTATAGGTCCGTCCGGCTCCGGAAAATCGACCCTTATGAACATGCTGGGCTGTCTGGATGTCGCCGATGAGGGACATTACATCCTGGACGGGCAGGACGTCCGGAAGTTATCCGATAACAAATTGGCGCAAATCCGCAATGAAAAAATCGGTTTTATCTTTCAGCAATATAATTTGCTGCCGAAGCTCTCGGCCTATGAAAATGTGGAGCTGCCTCTTGTTTATCGGAACATGCCGCACCGGGAAAGAAAAAAGGCGGTCGAGGCATCACTGCAATTGGTCGGCCTGGAGAACCGGATGCATAACCGCCCCTCCGCTCTATCCGGCGGTCAGCAGCAGCGAGTCGCCATCGCCCGCGCCATCGCGGGAAATCCCCCGATCTTGTTGGCCGACGAGCCTACGGGCGCGCTCGACAGCAAAACCGGTGCCGAAGTGATGGAGACTATAAAAAATTTAAACCGGAAGGGACATACCATCATTATTATCACGCATGACCTTTCCATCGCGGAGCAGGCGAAGCGGGTCATCCGGATCATGGACGGCAAGATCGTCGAGGATCGGGGGGCTGCGGTGTGAACCTGTACCAAAGCATCAAAATGGCCCTAAAAAGCATACTCGGGAACAAAGTCAGGTCATTTCTGACGATGTTGGGCATTATTATAGGTGTATCATCCGTGATCACCCTGGTTTCCGTCGGTCAGGGCACCACTTCCTCGATCACCGAACAGTTGGAGGGACTCGGAACCGATCTGCTCACCGTAAATATCATGGGCCGGGGGGCGACGACTTCCCTAACCTACGAGGAGGTCAAGAGTCTGACCGGGATCGAAGGCATTAAGACGGTTTCTCCGGTCATTAACGGCTCCGCTACCGTAAAAAAGGGAACGACCAACGATACGTATACAATTGAAGGAATAACCCCTTCCTACGAGGACGTTAAAGACTTCCACGTTCAGGCGGGCCGTTATATACTCGATATCGATAATGAATACCGGATGAAAGTGGCGCTGATCGGCACAGAAGTGGCCGCCGATTTCTTCGGAACCGACGATCCGGTCGGACAAACGCTGCAATTAAACGGCTCGAGCTTTACCGTTGTCGGGCTTTTGGAATCGATCGGCACCAGCGCGACCGAGTCCAATGACGACAAAATTCTGATTCCTATCACGACGGCGGAGCGATTTATGCAAACCCGGGGCATCCGTTCGATCACGGTTCAGGCCGAATCGACCGACCTGGTCGAGCGGACGCAGACCCGGCTAGAAGCGTGGCTGGACGAAAAGTTCAAGTCTGCCGAGAACGCCTACACGATTTTCAATGCCCAGGAAATGATGGATACGTTGAACTCGACCACGCAGATGCTGTCCATGGCGCTCGGCGGGATCGCCGGGATCTCCCTACTCGTAGGCGGAATCGGAATTATGAATATCATGCTCGTGTCCGTGAGCGAACGGACGCGGGAAATCGGAGTCAGGAAAGCGATCGGGGCGAAAAAACGGAACATCCTGCTGCAGTTCATGATCGAGTCCACCGCCCTGAGCAGCTTCGGGGGCTTGATTGGCGTAGGCATCGGATACGGGGCTTGCGCTTTGATCAGTGCTTATTCGACATTGAGCGCCAACGTTTCGGTCGCCGTTGTGCTCGTATCCTTTGGCTTCTCCTTATTCATCGGCGTCGTTTTCGGCATGATTCCGGCCAATAAAGCCGCCAAGTTGAGACCGATCTATGCGCTTCGGACCGATTAATCGAACGATAAGGATAATGCTGTACGTACACATCAATAAAGCGGTGGTTTCTCCTTACCGGATGAAACCACCGCTTTATTTTCGCTGAACATTTCGTTCACGCCGTAAGACGGATGCATGCAATCCACGAACACTGCGTCCATATTGTAGGATAAAAGTAAAAACGCCCCGAACGTTATGTTCGGAGCGTCCGACCCAAGCGGGAGAATCGTCTTCCCGCACGGTATGTTCAAAAGTCGATTAAGCCGAGACTGATAAGCAAAGCGTCGTTCACTTTCTTCATCGTCTCATCGTCCAAATGCGTTATTTTATCGGTTAATCTTTGTTTGTCAATCGTGCGGATCTGTTCCAGCAAAATAACGGAATCCCGATCAAACCCATGCGTTGCCGCCTCGATTTCGACATGTGTCGGCAGTTTCGCCTTTTGGATTTGTGCGGTAATGGCAGCAACGATCGCCGTCGGGCTGAATCGGTTGCCGATATCGTTCTGGATAATAAGCACCGGTCTCACCCCGCCTTGCTCAGAACCTACTACAGGGGAGAGGTCTGCAAAAAAAACGTCGCCGCGCTTAACGATCAATAGTTACACCCCGCTTACTAGGCGGTCCAGAGTGCTGTCTGCATCTTCCTCCGCATGGAATGCTTCAGAGGCCATGGACAGATTGATCTTAGCCATCTCCATATAGCCCCGCTGCATCGACTCGCGGATAAACCGCTTCTTCCGCTCGTTCAGATACAGCTTCATTGCCTGCCTGATCAGCTCGCTGCGATTGGAATTCTCCATCGCCACGATTCCATCCACTTCCTGCAAAAGATGATCCGGTAAACTAATCATGATCCTTTTGGTGTTATGCATATTGGCCATCTTTAACTTCCACCCCCAAAACCTTGTCGACCCTGATCCCTTGACCCTGTGATACAGTATAGCATTATCCAAGGAAATATATACAAAGAAAATATATGCCGCGAGTATATCAAGTATGCTGCATATCATTATAAACAAAAATGACATTACCGTACATACCTGATCATTTCCATGTTTACTCATTCGCTAGCCTAGGCATAAATTCCTTCACCTGGGAAAAAAGTTTTGTAGGTTTTTGTCGCCCTGTGTGATTTTTAGGTCGATAGAGGGTTGACCAGGACATCAGGTTCCCCTGTGCGGGTGTATAACCGCGGAACCCGATGAGCCAGCATGCATATCAGCTCGTAGTGGATAGTTCCAATCGCGGAGGCCAGTTCATCCGCGGATATTTGACCCCCGGATTGCTGACCGATGAGTACAACCTCCTCGCCGGCTTGGATTTCTTTGGCTTCATCGGCCAAAGGTTCTAGCGACACCATACATTGGTCCATACAGATTGTTCCGACAACAGGAACGCGGCGTCCGCGTATCAATACTTCCGCCTTGCCATCCAGCATGCGGGAATACCCGTCGGCATAACCGATCGGGAGCGTCCCGATCCGTTCCGCCCGTCTCGTCACATATTTCGCCCCGTAACTGACCGCGGAGGCCGGCGGCAGCGTTTTAACCCATACCACGGCGCTCTTCAGGGACAGGATCGGTTTAAGCTTCACGCTTTCATGACTGACTTGCTCGGACGGATATAGCCCGTATAAAGCGATGCCGACTCTTACCATTTGGCAAGAAAAGTCCGGTAAATCGATGGCGATGGCGCTGTTGCCCGTATGTATAATCGGGATTTGGATTCCAAGTTCCCCCAGGGCGGACACCACGTCCTGAAACCGCTGATACTGCTCCAATGTATAGCTTTTGTCTTTTTCATCCGCCGTAGCAAAGTGAGTAAACAGCCCCTCAACTTCCAACTGCGGCATTGCGAGCGCTTGACGAATGTAGGCAATCGCTCCTTCCCCGGGAAGCAAACCAAGGCGTCCCATACCGGAGTCGATCTTGATATGGACCTTTAGCTTATGCGGAAATTCGGAAGGTTCGAGCGCCGAGATCGCCTCAAGCACTTCTGCGCTGAATACATTCAGCGTAATGTCGTGCTCCCATGCAGTTCTTACGCCATGCGGAGGCGTGTATCCAAGTACGAGAATAGGCAGTTTGATCCCCGAACGCCGGAGTTCGAGCGCCTCATCCAAAAATGCTACGCTGAGGTAATCCGCTCCATAACGTTCAAGTTCGCGCGCGATCATGACGGCGCTGTGCCCGTAAGCGTTAGCTTTAACGCAGGCCAAGAACTTCATTCCGGCCGGCAGATTTCGCCGCAGCTCCGTGTAATTGGAATACAGTGCATCCAGGTCTATAACTGCTTGGGTTGGCCGATACTTCACTTGCACTTTAAGTCACCTTCTCTAATGATTGAAAGTCCATGCTCAAACAATACACTAATCGTAATGTTCCCGGGAGCGGCTGTCAAATCTATCGGAAGGCGAAATGAAGAAAGAGGCGAATAGACGGGTCAGGGTAACTTTTTCCATCTCCCCAACAGCCGAAAATCCGCCTGCTACTATTTCCTTATTTACCCGATTGATCCTGCATAGAAGCGGCGATTTTCACCATCTCCGACACAGGCAAATTGTCGCTGGTAATCCGGAATTCCAACCCGTCCACGGTCCATGTCAAGGTTTGAAGTTCTTCGCCGGTGAGAAGCCCGGCCGTAAACCCGAGATCGATGAATTGCGCGGGAACGAGGGACGCCGTACGATCAGGGGAACGCGATTCCGAAAGTGTGAACTGATATGTACCATCGTAACGCAGCATCACCATGTACCGTTCGCCATCCTCGACAATCGCATCATCCTGGTAAACCACTCCATCGGGAAGATATGTCGGGATAATCTGCCCAAATGGTTCCGACAGCGCTGGAACGGCCTGGTCCGCTGCCTTTTCGCCCTCCTCTCCTGCGTTTACGCCAGCCGCAGCGGGATTGTCCTGCGCTTTGGTTTCCGGCGATTTTTCCACCAGCATCCCGTTCTCGTCCACTTCCAGCAGCGTCCCCTTGGCATCCTGAGCCGCGGTATCCAAGTTATGCTGCATATCGAAAGAATTGCTGTCGAATTTGGTGTTAAAATCGAACTTGTCGAATTTGACCTCGACGACGACCTTCGCCTGGGCATCGGAAACCTGCACCTGTTTCGGAGCGTAGTTCTCCTTCGCCAACCAGATTTTTTGCCGTACGAGAGCATGCGTATTGTAGTTGGCGGCCACTTCAAATACATAGTCTTCCTTATCGGCGACGAATTGACGCGCGTTGTCGCTCAGAATGCTGCGCACCAAGGTTTGGTACAAGTACACCTGACCCTGGTTTTCCGGCCAATCGCTTTGAAACCGGAAGCTCTTGTTCAAGCTGGGCGTAAGGACGTATACTCCCTGCTCGTTCCGAAGCACGATCTGGGTCACATCCTTTTCCGCATTGGTGAGGGCGATCCGGTAAAAGGACGGGTTTTGGTACCACACCTCGACCTTGTACTCCTGGGGCTTGTCACCGGTAAACAGTGTCATGGTCCCCGAACCCTGATAACTTTCCAATTTGGTAACCACTTTGTCCAAATCCTTGACGACGCCGGCGGCATCTTTTTTCCCGCATGCGGCAAGTACGATGCTTACTACGATTAATATCGTCAGCATCCTTGCGATCCGACGCATGAGATCATCCCCTCTGCAGTTTGATTTCCTAAACTGATACATGTCTATGAGAGAACTTGGCCGATTATGCAGACGAGTTCCGGCTTGGCCTGCCGCCGCGCACACGCGCTAAGATAGCTTGACGGTCCGCGGCGGCTATCGACCGGGGCTCCATCGACCGGGGTGGCCACCACCCGCAGCGGCCCCGCGGCCTAACCGGACGCTATAGTCTGCCTCAAAGAGTGTGAGTTGGCCGATCGGACACTAAACTCGTTTATCGATGCAAAGCCCCGGCCGAAAATGAACCCGGCCGGGGCTTTGCAAACCACTAAATTTATAACCTGCCTAATCTCCTGCGTCTTGGTCTTCCTTCCAGCAACAATATCGCCAGCAAATCAAACAGAACCAGTGGCAAAATGACCGGAGCGAAAGTGGCATGGGCCTTACTGCCCTTGGGATGGACCGATTTCGTTCTCAAGTACAGCTTGCCGCCCTTCACCTTTTCGACAGTGCCGTATAAAACCGCTCCGGTTCTGGTTTTAATCCGCACCCGTTTCCCGACATAGCTGCGGGCTCGTTTCGTTATTGCCGATAGCGTCAAGGTTCTTCACCTCCTCCGGATCTCGACACAGTATACGCGTCAGACCGGAAGAAGGCCTGGGCCACAGATTAGACAATTCGCTAGGATGGGAACAGGCAGACGGACGATAGATGGCTTTCCAGTATGGCTTTAATTTTGTCCCGATTCAGCCTGCCGGGCTCCAGCATGGCATGCAGCGCCAAACCGTCCACCAAAGCGTAAAGCTTCTCAATCTCAAGCTCTAGGTGAATATCCGGCTTTAGTGAATTCCACTCCTGCAGCTGCAGAAAAATAAGCCGGATCATATTCCGGATTCCGTCGTAACCCACATCAAACCGCTCCCTCTGATGGCTGCAATGAGCTGTAAATACAAACCACACCTCCATTTCCGCCCTCGTTTGCTCATCCGTGGGTACAATTTCCAGCAGCATCCCCAGCACCTTCTCCTTCGGAGGCAGGTCCTGGTTGGCAATGAACAAGATGCGCTCGCCCGCCCTTTCCTTTACCAAATTCATGGCGTAGCGAAGCAAGCTCTCCTGGGAGGTAAAATCGTTCCTGAGCGATCCCGGGGAAATTTCCGCTTCCCGAGCGATATTTCTCACGGTCGCCCCGCTCATTCCGTCCCTCAAGATTACCCGCCATGTCGCTTCGGCGATCACTTGTTTTCTTTGATCATGATCGATTTGTTTCGGCATAGTCTCATTTTATCAAAAAAAGTTCCCTGTGGACATTTATTTAGTACAGCTGTATTATAAAAAGAAAATTAAATTTTTTATTATTTTGGAAGGAGTAAGCAATGAATTTTGTAGCCTGGATGATCGTTGCCTGTGAAATTGCGTTTTGGGTTGTTATCGCAGCCGGTCTGATTACCCGTTATTTTTTGAAATTACCCAAGCTGGGCCTGATTCTCCTTGCCTTAACCCCTGTTGTGGATCTGGTTCTGTTGATAATTACCGGTCTGGACCTGTATCACGGAGCCACGGCCACCACCGCCCACGCCATCGCCGCCGTTTACATCGGCGTTTCCATCGCTTATGGCAAAAGCATGATCCAATGGGCCGACACCCGATTCCGTTACCACATCGCCAAGCAGCCGGATGCCAAACCCGTGAAGCGGTACGGCACGGATTTCGCCAAGCACTATTTGAAAGGGTATTTCCGGCATATTCTTGCGTTTCTCATCGGTGCCGGCCTCCTCGCGGGGCTGATTTACTGGATCGATGACCCGATTCGTACAGAAAAGCTAATGGGCGTTCTGCGGATGTGGGGAGTGGTTCTGGGGATAGACTTCCTAATTACCTGCAGCTACTTTATTTGGCCGAAACCGGCGAAATAAGCCCTCGTTATCCACGCAACGATAAAAAGCCCGCTGCCGATGTACCGGCAAGCGGGCAAATTTACGCTTTCTACGCTTTCTTGGTGTATACGATTCGTTTAATGCTCTCATGGGAGAGACAATAGAACTCCGCCAAGGCCTCGATGCTGCTGCCTCTCCGGAAGCGCCTGCGACATGGAGCTTATCGAGCACGAAATCGATAACCCCGATCATCTAAGTCCTCCTTTCCCTAAGGAAATACTGTGAAGCGAAAACATCACTAGCATCTCCCTAAATCTGGGAAAGGCAACTGCTTTCTTCACATTTCCGCTCCCTCTTGCCCCTTCGCCTCGGGCATATGTTTGCGGGCCAGAAGGAGGAACGGAAGACCGAAAGCTGTGGTCAAAGCGATAACGGCGAAGATCAGTACCGCGTGATTCGCCCCAAATCCGTCGAGCAAAATGCCTCCAAGCAAAGGAGCCAGCACATTCCCCAGATTATTGAAGCCAAACATCCCGAAATAGGTGCCTCTCAGTTCGGGGCTGGCAATCCGGTCCACCAACACATCCGTCATTGTGAACATCAGCACTTCTCCAATCGTAAACAACACAACGCCAAGCATCATCGTCCATATATAAGGGAAGAGGCCAAATATAAGCAGGCTGCAGGCGACGCATAAATTTCCCGCGATCAACGGCGCGATCGGCGAGAAACGGCTGGCGAAGCGGACGAGCGGATATTGGACGGTCAGCACGACCACCGCATTCAAGGACAGCATGTAGCCAAACCATTTCGCGCCGTCCGTGAAATGAGGGCCAAGCTCCAAATATTGGGCCAGTGTCGAGCTAAAGTGACCATAGCCCAGCACGCAAAAAATCATGCCGATCAGCACATAGACGAAAGTACGATCCTTGCCGGTAACCCGCAGCGCTTCGGTTAAGGTTAAAGCAGCCGTGCTTGGGCCGCTGGCCGTGCCGATATGTTTATGTCCGAGAAACTGAAGGACGAGAACCGCGCCATAGCAAAAATAAACGAGGCCCGCGATGTAAAAAACGCTCCCCGAATGGGAAGAACCCATCTGCAGCCCTAAAATCGGACCGGCCACCACGCCCAAATTGATAGCGGCATAGCGCAGGTTGAACACGAGCAGTTTGCTTTCCTGAGGGGTAATGTCGGCCAATAAGGCCCGCGAGGTCGGTTCAAACATGGCCCGGCAGAGCCCGTTCAGCGCGTTGATGATGAAGAACAGCCAGATTCGATCCGCGAGCGCAAAGCCCACAAAGACCAGCGCCCAGCCGAAAATGGAGATGAACAGCACTTTTTTTCTGCCGATCACATCCGATATGTATCCGCCGTAGAAGCTGGCAAAGACACCGATCAGCGAACTGACCGCAACGACGATGCCGGACTCAAACGGGGTTGCGCCCAGCCTGCCGATCAAATAAATGGAGAGAAAGGGAACGCTCATTGAGGTTGCCATGCGGCCGAAAATCGTCCCAACAATAATAGTCCAGGATAACGGATGAATCTGTCTAAGGTTCGCGTTCATACACTGTTTGCCTTTCTTGTTGCTCAATTTTCCAATTTCTCCGGGAAGAAACTATTGGACTATTAAACCCGAGAAGTCATTTTCTGTCAAGGCAGAACAGGCAATAACTCGGCCATGAAGAGCCATCCCAAACAAAAAAACCAAGACCGGCCGTTTCCTCGAAAACGGCAGCCTTGGGCAGGGGGAACATATGATTTAGATCAATCTCGGCAAAGACAGCCGCTTTGACTCGGAAGTCTGGCGTTCCCGGTTACTTTTCATTTTTTCCTGCAATATCTCCTGAAAGCTGAGCGCGGAATCCTTACCCTCGCTTTTCTTGGCCTGATTCACCACTGAGGTTCTCTGATATTGAGGATGGTAGGGTACCGGGCTATGTACGCTGCTGAGAATCATATCGTAAACTCCTTTATGAATAAGGTTCCGGCAATCCTGCTATGATTCGGATTACCATGGATCATTTACCCGCTTCCCCGGAGTTACAAACGTTTTTTCCATAAAACAGGAAGATAGTTTCAGTTTTAGGACCATGGCCTTGCGGACAAAACAATGTAGGTTTACCGAAATCCCCCCTCGTCTTTGGTCCTAGTCCACCCGCCTTTGTGCGGGAATAACGACCTGGACGGTGGTGCCGATCCCAATACGGCTTCCTATTGTAACGCCGTAGGGAGCCCCGAAATGGAGCTGAATCCGGCTATGCACATTCCGGATGCCAAAACCGGTATTCAGCCCTTCCACCGGATCGAATATTTGCGCAATCCGCCCCGGAGACATGCCGATCCCGTCATCAATGATCTTAAATACGATACGCCCCCCTTCCAGACGGCCCGAGATCCGAAGATGGATAGAGCTACCGAACCAGGCGTGCTCCAGAACATTTTCGATAAAAGGCTGCAAAATCAGTTTTACGGTAACGAAGTTCAGAATCCCCGGATCGATATCATAAAAGACATGGACGGCATCGCCGAATTTCGTCGTCTGAATGTTCATATAAGCCCTCACTTGTTCCAATTCGCTGTGGACCGGGATCACTGTCCTCCCCTCATTAAGGGAAAGGCGGTAAAACTTCGCCAAATCCAGCACCATCCGCTGGAGCTTGTCAATCTCGCCGAATTGGGCCAGGCGGCTGATGGAAGACAACGTATTGTACAAAAAGTGCGGATTGATCTGGGCCTGCAGCGATTCGAGCTCGGCCTCCTTTTTCTCGATCTGCGTCATGTATACCTGCTCGATCAACTGGTCGATATTTTGGCCCATCTCATTTAATGCGTTGGCGATCTGGGAAAATTCATCCTTGCCCCGGTACCCCATCCGTTTATGCAGCTCCCCTTCGCGAAAAGCGTTCAGCACGAACACGATTTTGTTCATCCGGATCGAGAAATAGCGCGAGATAAACATCCCGGCAAAGGTAAATACGATAAGGCACAGCAGGCAGATCAGAATAACGAACACGCGCACCTTTGCGGCATCCCGTTCCATAATCGTAAGCGGGACATAGGCCGCCAGTTCCCAGCCCTGCCTGCCGACCGATTCCCGGATCGTCAGAAACTCGCTCCCGCTCCCGTTTGCATGGGAACCGCCGCCATCCCCTCCGGGAATTATTCCGGAACGGTGCAGCACCGCTCCGGTTTCATCCCTGATGATGAGGCCGCTGCCATCGCCGATTTTTTTGTAATCCAGCCCCTGGAACAGTTCTTCCGTACTAACGCTGATCCGCATAAAACCGATTTCTTTCAAATCCAGCGGCCGTTGGCTGTCCACCAGGCGGCGCAGCAGGGAAATCCGGCTGAAATCCGCATCCCGCTCGACCTTCCTCCATAGCATCGTCTCCCCGTATTTTTCCGGCGGGAAATCCCGGTGCCAGGGCTTATTTTCAATGCGTTTCAAATGGTAAAGGTTGTAATTCCGCTCAAGCAGATCCGGATTTTCACGCTCAAAAGAGCCGTAATACACCTCCGGCAGTGTTTCGTTGGCCAGGAACAGATACATCGCGATATTCAGACCTGTCGCATTTACGGCGATAGCGATCTTCGGCTTGATGATTTTCGTCGTCCGCTCGTAGCTGTCCCACCCTTCTTCAAAGCTCCGCAGTTGGATAATCAGGGAATAATCGTCATACAGCATGGAGGAGACGCGCTCCACGTCCGCCATTTTGAATTCGATGTTATCCTTCATTTGTACCAGCGTCCCCTGGATGGAGTTTCTCGTCTGGTTCCGGATGGAATCCTGGTACATGGAATTCGAAAAATAGCCGATCGCAAGGACCGGCAAAATAATAAACACCATATATGTGATCATTAACTTATAGCCGAAAGGAATGTACTTCGGTTGATTTGGATTCGGATCCGCGGCCGGTTTCATGTTTTTTGTCCCCCCGTCTACTCGCGCTTTCGGCACTCCATCGGCGTCATGCCGAACGTTTCCTTGAACTGCCGACTGAAATACGGAATATACCGGTAGCCGACCTGGTCCGCCACTTCGTAAATTTTCAGGGACGGATTTTTGAGCAGCTCGCGGGCCCGTTCCATCCGCATACTGATCAGGGTTTCGCTGAAGCTTTTACCGACTTCTTCCTTGAACAGGTGCCCCAAATAGTTGGGCGAAAACGAAAACTGCTCGGCAATGTCCTTTAGCGTCAGGTTCTCCTGCATCCGCTCCCGCATCGTTCGCAAAATTTCACGGATCAGCCGGCTGTTTTTGGAGTTGGCCTTGATTCGCAGCATTTCCGAAATCTCAAATACTTTGCGGACCAGCCAAGAACGGATATCCCCGACTCTTTCGAATTTGAGCACCACATCCAGGCTGTGAAGCTCCATACCGAGCATTTCGAACAAATCCTCATCCAAAGCATGCAGATAATGATCCAGCTTAAAAACGATGTACATCGCCAGGTTATAAATCGTAAATTTCGAGCGGAGCGAGGTGACGGATTTGAACAGGTTCTCGATTTCATCGTGAATGAGCACCAAATCGTAATTGGCCATCGCCTTGAACAGCGCATCCAGCCTCAGATCCAAGGTTCGCGCATCGCTGAGCTCCGGGGCTTGCTGCACATCTTCATATTTAATGACCTGCCCCCTGCCGAAGAACATTTTCCCCTCCAGCGCCTCGAGCGCTTGCCTGTAGGATTCATGAATCCGGGAAAGATGCGGCACCTGCTCGCCCAGCCCGACCGTCAGGGAAAGGGACGCCTTGGCGTCCACCGCGCCGCACAGCTCATCGACGCAGGCTCGAAGCCCCTCACCATGCAACAGGATGCCGATCCGCTGCCGGGACAGCTTGCAGCTGTGCGTAAATCCATAGCTGAGCAACACCTCGTTGATCTGTTTCAAGCTCAGCTCCAAATTGCGCAGCGCCGCCTCTGCGATTCCCGGCTGCAGCCACTTCAAATCATCAAGCTCCAGCACGGCCGCCTGCAGCGGCGTACTTAGATGATCCACGCCAAAGGAAGCCGCAAGCTCGCTAAACTCCTCCGCCTTCGTAAGCGCCAGCTCGCCTTCCAGCAGGCGGGCAAGGAAGTCGTTCTTCGCCATCGGCTTGAGGTGATGGTATTGCTTTTCCGCTTCCCTGCGGCGTTCCTCGGCGGCCAGTTCCTCAGTGATCCGGCGCAGGGAGGAGATCAGTTCGTCGTCCTCCATCGGTTTTAACACGTAGCTGCAGGCCTTGAGGGATAGCGCCTGTTTCACATAGTTAAAATCCTGGTAACCGCTTACAAAAATTACTCGAACCTCCGGCCTTTTCTCGATCGCGATCCGGGCCAGTTCCAGCCCTGACATATTCGGCATGTTTACGTCCGTGACCAGGATGTCGACCGGCTCCCGCTCCATAACCTCACAGGCCGCAAAGCCGTTATTCACGGCACCGACAACCTGAAGACCCAGTTCTGACCAGGGGATAAACCGCTTCATCCCCTCCAAATCCAGCTGTTCGTCATCCGCCAGCAAAACTTTATACATGAGGCAACTCCTTTTTTCAGGGGAATCCATCCATAAACGTTATGCCCGAACTTGATTATTTAAGTTCATTGAGTCCAATTGATCCATATATATTGAACTATTGATTGGCATACTAGTGCCTCACTCCAAATTATAATTGAAGCAGCGGATTCTCATTTTCTCCTACTACGATGTCTGATGGGGCAATAGGCGGCGGTGCGGTTTAGAGGGTTCTTTTCACACTCTTCACCTACAACTCATTTGGATTAAAGGGAATTCTTCCCGTTAATTTGGTGCGTATGCGGCTTCAGAGGCCAATTATCTGGAGAACCTCCCGCTAATTCGCCTGAAATTGTGTATATCGGCAATAGGGCTGCGAAATAGATGGAGTTTTTCCAGCTAAATCCGATCGAAGAGCCAAGAGCGGTACATTAACGGGAGATTTTCCCGTTAATGATGTAAACTCCGATATATCCGCAATTCTGGATGCCGGCAACGTATCTCCGAAACTATTTCATACCCTTTCCCAACGCAATTCTATTCTTGAATTCAACCTAATATAATACTAAATTCTTCCCTCCGGACAAGAATCCCTTCCTCCCCATGAGATGGAGGTGCTCTGCACCCGCAAAACGCTGAAAAGAGGGTCCCCGAATAATCGGTTTCCCTCGATTCGTTATTAGTTTCCGTTAATCTGCTTCAAGTTTTCCTTCCATCTGACCGCATAGTAATCCAGTACCTTTTGGAACCCGGCCGCCATCGTATCTTCGTGAGCCTTGTCGAGCATCTCCAGAGCTTCCTCGTCCGTCTTCGCGTACAAGGTCTGGGCCCGGACTTTCAGCCAAATGTCATTTGCGCGCTGGAACGAGATCCCCTCTTCGCTGTCCGGCATCGGGAAGAGGTTGATAAATTCCGTGGCGTCACCTTGCGTTTTCCACGTAATCGCATACTGCCAGTATGTTGACCAATTCCGTTCATTTTCCGAGAGGGTCGCTTCATATTTCCCCTTGATATCGTCGACATACACGGTATTGCCCACCCACATTAACGGGTCCATCTTGGTTTGATGCTCCGCGAGCGCCTCTTTCTCCTTCGTATATTTCTCGGTGAATTTCGGCGTTTCCCCGTCGGCTTCCAGACCGTCCCAATATTCACCTTCCACGCCCCACATCTGCAATCTCATTCCCTCCGGCCCCGTATACCAGTCCAGGAAAGCGAAGATCGCTTCCGGGTTCTTGGCGCTTGTGGTGATGACTGCGGCGTTCCATCCCAGCTTGTTGTAAGTCCCGGGGTAAATTTTGTTCTTATCCAGCCCTTCCTTATGAATCGGCCAAATCATAAAATAACCGCCGTTCGGATCCTTTTTGGTCAATTCCGCATGAGCCTGCATTGCATAGACTGTCGGATTCGTCGACACGTACACGGCGACTTTTCCGTTCATCAGCTTCTCCTGCACCTGGTCGCGCGTCTGCGTCATGGCATCCTGAGTCATCAGTTTTTCGCGGAACAGCTTGGCGGCGTACACCACCGATTCGCGGAACGGCTCATCCTTATAAATCGAAGTCATTTTATCGCCATCCGGAACGGCAAAATAGCGGGTAAAGCTGAAATTGTTCTCTTTGAAGGCGGAATAGATCTGATCCAGACCGTGGCCTTCACTCGCGAGGTCCGTCTCCAACGGAGTAACATCCGGATATTTTTCCTTGACCTTCTTCAAAAAGGCATACAGATCATCCGTCGTTTCCAGCTTCGGTTTCCCCAACTCGTCATAGATTTTCTTGTTGACAACCCAGCCGGCATTCCCATTCGGGCGGTTCGTGTACCAGTTCGGGAACTGATAAATTTTGCCGTCCGGCGAGCGCAGCATGTTTAGCGCCTTGGGGTCCAGCCATTTTTTCAAATTTGGATACTTGTCGATATAGTCATCCAACGGCACGAGCATCCCCGCCTCGCGCAATCGCTCCACCTCCGCCCCGCGCTCGCCCCATATGACATCCGGCAGTTCGCCCGAGGCGATCATCGTATTCATCTTCTGGACGTTATTCCCGCCGTTGGGCACTTCCGTTACCGTCACTTTCTTGTTCTCCTGAATCCAGGCTGTCGCCTTGTCCGCCCCCCATTTCGGCATCGTATACCAGTCGTAATTGCCGAACAGCGTAAATTCAAGCGGTTCCTTGCCCAGTTCGTAGAGGCCGGATTCTGCGGATTTCGGCGCACTTCCTTGATCCGTATTGCCCTCACCGGTTTGGGACGCCCTGTTGTCCGGGGCTTTGCCCGAGCCGCTTGAGCAACCCGCGATCATGACCATCACCGTCAATAGAGCGATCATACCGACAAACCGCTTACTTCTTTTCTTCATTCCCTGTGATCCCCTTTCCCCTCCAAATATATATGTTTAAAGCGGGACGCTCTAAACCCCCTGGCTACTCTTTCAGTGAGCCTACCAGCACGCCTTTGACGAAGTATTTTTGCACAAACGGATACACCAGAACGATCGGGAGCGTAGCCACCATCATCGTCGCCATGGACAACGACTTGCTCGTAACCGTCTTCGCTTTCTGCAGATGGGCCAGCGCGGCGGCATCCATACTGGCCGTTTGCTCGGATACGATATTCGAGGCCAGGATCTGCTTCAGGATCGTCTGGATCGGCAGCAGCTTCTCATCCGAAACGTAGATGCTGGCCAAAAACCATTCGTTCCAATGGCCGACCGCGGTAAACAGCGCCAAAGTCGCAATCACCGGACCGGATAACGGAAGAACGACCCGGAATAGCGTACCCCAGTTGCCGCAGCCGTCGATTTTGGCCGATTCCTCCAGACCCGCCGGCAGTCCTTGAAAAAACGTGCGGAAAATGATCATATTCCAGACGCTGATCAGCGAGGGAATAATATAGACCCAAAACGAGTTCATCAAGCCGAGATCGCGGATCAGCAGGAAGGTCGGAATCAATCCCCCGCCGAAATACATCGTAATGATGCAGATGACCATATAATACTTCCGCCCCATCAGCTCTTTCCGGGACATGCCGTACGAGAAGATCGCGGTAGCCAGAATGGCCGTAACCGTTCCGATGACCGTGCGCAGCACCGAGACGAGAAAACCGCTCATCAGCCTTTCGTCCTGGAAGACCACGCGATAATTCTCCCAGGTAAATTCCCTGGGCCAGAGCGTAATTCCCCCTTTGGAGGTATCCAGGCCTTCGTTTAAGGAAATAACAATAGCGTTTAAGAATGGATACAAGGTCGAAACGGACAGGAGGATGAGAAAAATATAAATGAACGTGACCATAATCCGGTCACCCAGACTATCCCGCACCGATGTTCACCTCCCTGGATGATGTCTTGTTTACCACAGACTGTTGCCGGATTTTCTGGCCACGTAGTTGGCGATCGTCAGCAGACCGACACTGATCACCGCTTTAAACAAACCGACCGCGGTCGCATACGAGTACCGGTAATTGTTGATGCCGACCCGGATGACATACGTATCGAGAACATCGGACACATCCCGCAGCGCCGGATTGACCGCAAGCACCAGAATGTCCTCGAACCCCGCGCTCAGCAGATTGCCGATGGCCAAAATCATAAAGATCGAAACGACCGGCATAATCGATGGAAGCGTTATCAAATAAATTTGACGAAAACGGCTGGCCCCGTCGATCGAAGCGGCTTCATACGTATTGGGATCGACGCCCGCGATGGCCGCCAGGTATACGATCGAGCCGAAGCCGATTTCTTTCCACACGTTGGTCGTGATTAAAATGGACCAGAAATATTCCGGAAGCGACAAAAAGTTGATCGGTTCATCGATCAGATTCAGCCGTTCCAGCAGCATATTGACGCTGCCGTTGTCCGTAGCCAGCATGGACCCGACGATCCCGCCCAGGATGACCCAGGACATGAAATGGGGCAGATACGTAATCGTTTGTACAATCCGCTTGAACACCATCTTGCGGACTTCGTTGAGCATCAGGGCCAACAGGATCGGGGCCGGAAAGCCGATAAAAAACTTCAGCAGGCTTATGATGACCGTGTTCTTCATCACGATCCCGAACTCCGGCGATTGAAAAAAAGTTATGAAATGCTTCATGCCAACCCAGGGGCTGCCCGTAAAACTGCGCCCGATTTTGTAATCCTGAAAGGCGATCAGAATCCCGTACATCGGAATGTAACTGAACACAAAAATAAGAACAAGCGCCGGGATGACCATCAACTGTAAGTCGAGCTGCCTGACGAACCGCAGGAACCCGTTCTTCCGGCGGTCCCGGAGTGATTGGGAATCCATCGGTTTCTTGACGGAAAGCTGTGCCATATGTTGCTCCTTTCCTATCCGCATTTTTCCGGCTAATCTTATTGTAAAGAGGAATGGACGGGAAGACTATCTGAGAGATCAACTAAAAATGATACATATCAATGTAATGATTATTCATTTCCACACACCCCAAATTGTTGTAATATTATTTTCTATCATCCACGTCGGGAGGCTATCATTTGTGAATTCGCAATCTTCTCCTTTACAGAAAAAATTACGCCCGCGGCATATCAGTTTTATGGCGATGGGCGGCGTCATCGGTACCGGCATCTTCAAAGGGAGTGCCGAGACCGTCAGCGTCGCGGGTCCCGGGGTTGTCATCTCCTATGCCTTGGCGGGGCTGCTGCTGCTGGTCGTCATGGGAGCGATCGCCGAAATGGCCACGGTTTACCCCGGGCTTAATATGAAAGATTTCATCCGGCTTGCCTTCGGCGAACGAATTTCCTTTATCATCGGCTGGCTCTATTGTTTTATGTGGCTTACCGTCTGCGTCATCGAGGTCATCGCAGCCGGAAGCTTCCTGCAGTTCTGGCTGCCGGAGATTCCGCTCTGGCTGCTTAGTCTGGGCTGCGCCGTGCTGATTCTTGCCGTCAATTTGATGAGTGTCGGCGGGCTGGGGGAATTCGAGTTTTGGCTCGCGGGCATCAAAATTGCCATGATTCTTGTTTTTATCGTGCTGGGGGGCTGTATTTTATTCGGCGTTTTGCCCGGGGCGGAAACGCCGGGGCTTTACAATTTCACCGCGCATGGGGGATTCTTTCCGAACGGATGGACGGCGATCTTCTCGGCCCTGCTTGTCGTCATGTTCTCCTATGGCGGCTCCGAACTGATCGGGCTCACCTTGTCGGAAACCCAACAGGCCGAGAAAGTGCTGCCGAAGGTGGTGAAGAGTTTTATTTTAAGAGTCGTATTGTTCTATACGCTGCCCATCCTGATTATTTGCGGTCTCATTCCGTGGAACACGCTTAGCGAACAAACGAGCCCGTTCGTTCAGGTGCTTACCTCCGCCGGATTTAAGGGCGCCGCCCATCTGATGAATTTTATTCTGATTACCGCCGTCTTGTCCGCGGCCAATTCCGGCATTTACGGAGCGACGCGGATGCTCCATTCGATGGCGGCAAGCGGGGAAGCTCCGCAAGGCTTAGGGCGTCTGTCCGCCAGAGGGGTGCCCGTAAACAGCTTGAAGCTCAGCGGTATCGTTCTGATTATAGGCGCCATGATCGCCTATGCCGCCCAGGAGAACCTGTTCCGGCTCCTGATGGCCGTTCCCGGCTTCGTGGTCTTGTTGGTGTGGATCACGATTTTGCTCGCGCAATGGAAAATGCGTAAAAGCTATCCCGCGGAGCCGGCCTTCAAAGTCTGGGGCTACCCGTTCATCACCTGGATTGCGGTCGTCTGCTTAGCGGTCATTGCCGTTATTTTTCTGTTCGATGCCCAAAACCGCATCAGCATCGGGGTTTGCCTAGCGGTAATGGCCGCGCTGGTGCTCTGCTCCTTCGGGCTCTTCAAGCGAAGCTCGCGTTCCTGAGTCCTCCGGTATTCTCCTGTTTGTTGCCGTGGTATGGCGTGTTACAATTATTGCAGAGCACAATAACGATACCAAACGCCGATCCAACACTTGATCTAAAAACCGGGGGAAACTATGGAACTTCAAGCGCAGACCGAACTTGTCGTACGGCCGCCCAAAAGGCCGCTCCGCCAGACCTTACGCGAACGTATCCGCCAGACCTACCGGTATGACACCGCCTTCTGGCGCATGAGCTTGGCCGGCCCTTGGGGAGCCGGCATGTTCGCGTTTGCCTTGGCGGCGCTGGGCATGCCGACCGGGCTGGGCGCCGCGGTCGACACCTTGAGCTTCGCCGCTGCGGGCACGGCGGCCCTGTTCCTGACGGCTCACTTCGCCGCCTTTTTGCTCGCCTTGACCGGCCTGCCGGTCCCCCGCCTCTTTGCAGGCGCCCTGCTGTTCGATTTAACCGCGATCTTCTTAATCTTCTATCAGGAAGAGCAGGCCTTCGCCATCCCGGCCGTCATATCCGTCATCCTGACCGTAGCGGGAGCCCTGGTCGGACTGCTCGTCGGCTGGTTTGCCGCAGGCAGGGCCCCGCTCCGCCTGAAGGCGGCCATCGCCGGCCTAATGGCGTTGGCCTGCCTCTCGGCCGCCGTCTGGCCGCCGGATCGGGGTGCCGTCCCGGCCGGGATGGCCGAGGTTCAAGCCGATTCCGGCACGCCGCCGCTCACCGTGGCCGACCCTTCCAAGCCCGGCGTATATTCCGTGGACACGTTTACGTATGGGAGCGGGCGGGACATTTGGCAGCCGGAATACGGGAAAGACGTCGGCCTGATTTCGGATTCCGTCGACGCCTCCGCCTATCTCGAGAAGTGGTTACGTCTACGCACACTGTATTGGGGCTTCGATACGGGCGCGCTTCCGCTCAACGGCCGGATATGGATGCCGGAGGGCGAGGGACCTTTCCCGCTGGTGCTGATCGTTCACGGTAACCACCTGATGGAGGACTACTCCGACGACGGCTATGCCTACCTCGGGAACCTGCTGGCCAGCCGGGGATACGTCGCCGTCTCTGTCGACGAAAACTTTCTCAATTATTCCGTCTGGAGCGGAATTCCGGAAAATGATATGAAAGCCCGGGCCTGGCTGCTGCTGAAGCATCTCCAGCAGATCGGCCGGTTTGCCGACCGGGCGGACACGCCGTTATCCGGCAAGTTGGACTTTGAGCGGATCGCCTTGATCGGCCACTCCCGGGGCGGCCAGGCCGCGGCGATGGCCGCCGATGATGAACGGTGGTTTAGCAAGGACACCACACTGGTGGGAATGGACCGCTACCACATTCGCGCTGTGGCCGCGATCGCCCCCACAGATAAAAAAGTCGACGACCTGTACGCCAGACTGGCCGATGTTAGTTACTTGACGCTGCAAGGGGCCCGTGACGGCGACGTCACGGACTTTGACGGCGAGCGGCAGTACGTCCGCACAAGCTTCCCGGGGAGTGGAAATGCCTTCAAAGCTTCGCTGTACATCGCCGATGCGAACCACAGTCAATTCAATACCGGGTGGGGCGGACGCGATGTCAGTTATCCCAAAGGCATTCTTCTTAGTCGGCGCGGGATGCTGACTGCGGAGGAACAGCGGACCATCGCGAAGGTGTACATTTCCGCATTTTTAGAGAGCACGCTGCGGGAGAACGAGGATTATCTGCCCTTGTTCATCGATTACCGGACCGGACTCTCCTGGCTACCGGAGACGTCCTATTTTAACCGTTATGAAGGCGGGGAAATGGTAACCTGGGCCCGATTTGACGAGGACGCCAACCGGATGACGATTCCGGACGGCGGAACCGCCAGAGGAACGAACCTCCTCTGGAAGGAGGAAGAAGCCAAAAACCGGGGCAATTCCGGCAAAGGAACGCGGGGCATCGTCCTGGAACGAACGGCAGGCGCTCATCCTCAAGCGCAGGTACCGGCTTACAGCTTGAACTGGGAAGAATCCGCCCCTTCCCCAGAGAACGGGCCGATCGAAATGTTGTCGTTTTCTTTGTCGAACCGGAGCTACGAGCTCGATATGAAGGAAGATCGATCGCCCCGGGAAGAGCTTGACATCGAAGTGGAGCTGGAGTCCGGCAACGGGGAAACGGCCCGCGTCCCGCTGTCCGCGTTCATGCCGCTGCCGCGCTTGCCCGAAACGAGCTACACGCTTCATCCCTGGCTCGACCGGCACCTGTCCGAAGGAAAATATAAAGATCCGATCGAAGCCGTCTTCCAGACGTATCGGCTGCCGATCGCCGCTTTTACCGCCGCGAACGCGGAGTTCGACCCCGGCTCGGGCATCCGGCGGCTTACTTTTCGCCTGACCGGCGGCCCGGGCCGTGTGATGCTCGACGACATCGGAGCATATTGAAGTCAGGGCTGCCGGGGGCGCTGGCGGCCAAATAAGAACTGGAAATTCTCCTGCGTGCAGGTACATAAGGGCGTTATGCGGCGCTATTTTGTCGAATTCGGCTAAGCGGTGTGAGATAGCGGCTTTTTGGGGTCCTATTGTTGGGAAAAGCGGGCTAATCCTGATTCTGGGGCCCAAGGCAGGACAATATGGCCCTTTTTGACCGCACAAGGCCCTTATCCACCCGCCCGGCTTCAAAGGGAGGCTTTTACAGCCATTAGCCCCCTCGGGTTAATGCAAGTCTAACGGCTGTAGCAGCCGCTATTTAACGAAAAGTAGTCCTTTCGAAAATCTAGCGGTCGTGAGCGCCGTTATTTCCCTGGATTCTCGCCCAAACAGCCTGTTTATACGAAAATAAGCGCCGTGGCGGCCGTTAGAATGGGACGTCGGCGTTTTCAGGGCAAATAACGGCTGTGGCAACCGTTAGCGTAATTTTCGTCTTCGCGCCGGATCCAACTCCACACCGAGGCGACAAGTTTCAAAATAAGCAGCATCCTGTCAGGTTTGATGCAGCTTCAGTGCCTTTTTGGCCGCTATTTTCCCCCAAAGCCGAATCAGGCGAAAGTAGCGCCCAAATAGGCCGCTAATGCCACGAGAGCTGCGCAAAAAGAGGGCGTCCCCCGTCAAAAAGACTCGGGACGCCCTCTTTTTCTACATATCCTTGGGGACCAGCTTGTAAATTTCGCCGCTCTCCATCACATCGATCAGCCTGTCCAGCCATTCGTAATATTTAACGGCCTCCCCCATCCTCTGCCGGTCCTGTTCCAGAATCGAACGGAAAGGTTCCTCCGGACCGTTTTCCGCGGACAAGGATCTTTGGATTTCATCCATGGCCCTTTTCAGTACGAGGAGATTCGTTTCCACCGCTTTTCTCCATTTAATTGCAAAAAAGTCGGTAAAGGTCTGATACCAATCGTATTCCACCTCATACAGGTCTTTGCGCGACCCCTTCTCCCAAACTTTATTCACCATTTTCAAGTCGAGCAGCGTACGTACGCCCGTACTCATGCTCGTCTTGCTCATTTTCATCTCCATCCCCATCTCATCCAGCGTCATCGGTTTGTCGGCAAAAAAAAGCAGCCCGTACAAATGGCCCGTTGACAGAGAGATTCCATATAAGTCCATATTTCGTCCAATCGCTTCTATAACACGTTTACGCACTTTTTGTAACTCGGCTTGTTGTTCCGTTGTGAGCTGGTCCAAGCTCATGTGTGCGACCTCCATTCATTTTGCTATGCGTTTCATCTGAAAATTGATATGAATTGAATTTATTACGAGTGAATTCTCGGAGTTCCGCGTAAACCGCGGCTTGATAAATTCAAGCGCACGAATGCTTATTCTATCTTAAGAAAAGGAAGTTCAAAAGTAAAGAATCGGACTGCACAGCATTTGGGAGGAATACGGAGGATACGGAAGAAACCTTTTGTTCAGTTTTTTCTGTACGTTCTTTACGTACGGTTTTGAGCTTTGATTAAAAGCTTGCCATTTTGCTAAACTAGGTTACATGATCGTCACGGCACCGATAGTTCAAGTCGTGATGCTATAGAGAAATGAAGTATCGTCCACAAAAGGGGTGAATGTATGGTTAAAGAAATTCTGAAAGTCAACCAATTAACCAAGCTGTTCGGACCCGGAGCCGATCAAGGTGTCGAGCTGCTCAAGAAAGGCTATACCAAAGAGCGGTTAGCCAAGGAGAAAAGTATCATGGTCGGGGTGAACCGCGTAAGTCTGAGCATTCAAGAAGGCGAGATTTTTGTTATCATGGGCCTCTCCGGCAGCGGCAAGTCTACACTGGTTCGTATGTTAAACCGGCTGATCGAGCCGACTTCCGGTGAGGTACTGGTTCATGACAAGGATTTAAGAAAAATGAACAAAGCGCAGCTGCGGGAAGTGCGCCGTAAAACGATCAGCATGGTGTTTCAAAAGTTCGGGCTGTTTCCGCACCGGACCGTACTGGAAAATGTCGAATACGGGCTGAAGGTCCAAAAGGTACCGAAGGCGGAACGCCGCGAAAAAGCGCTTCGTGCCCTGGAACTCGTAGGGCTTCAAAGCTGGGAAAGCGTCATGCCGGATCAGCTTAGCGGCGGGATGCAGCAGCGGGTCGGCCTGGCGCGCGCCTTGGCCAATGATCCCGAAATTCTGCTGATGGATGAGGCGTTCAGCGCTCTCGACCCGTTAATCCGGCGCGATATGCAGGATGAACTGCTTGAGCTGCAGGAAAAAATGAAAAAAACAATCGTCTTCATCACGCATGATCTTGACGAAGCGCTGCGCATCGGCGACCGCATCGCCTTGATGAAGGACGGGGAGCTTGTTCAGATCGGGACGCCGGAGGAAATGCTGACGCAACCGGCCGACCGTTATGTCGAACGCTTTATCGAGGATGTCGACCTGTCCAAGGTGCTGACCGCCTCGCATGTCATGCGCCGTCCCGAGACCGTCACACTGGACCGCGGTCCGCGGGTTGCGCTGCAACTGATGCGGGAACGGGGGATTTCCAACCTGTTCGTCATCGACCGGGCCAAACGTCTGCTCGGGGTTATTACGGCGGAGGACGCTTCGCAAATTCATAAGGCCGGCGGGACATTGAGCGACATTTTGATCAAGGACGGACCTCGGGTTTCGCCGGATACCCTGCTCAACGAACTGTTTGAGGTCACGAGCTCCGCGAAGGTTCCCCTCGCGGTTGTGGATGGCCAGGACCGGCTTCTCGGTGTCATTGTCCGCGGTGCCGTGCTCGGCGCGCTCGCCGGTGAAGTCGAAAATAAGGAGGTGAGCGGACATGAACATGCCTAAACTGCCGCTCGCGGATTGGATTGAAATGTTGGTCGACTGGATGGCCGATCATCTCGGCGGCTTGTTCGACGGTATTTCGGGTGTTATTGAGGGAATCGTAGGCTTTTTCTCGGGGTTGTTCCTGCTCCCCCATCCGCTTCTGTTTATCGCTATCCTCGGCGTACTGGCATTTTTGATCGGCAAATGGAGGTTGACGCTGTTTACGGTAATCGGCTTCCTGCTGATCGTAAATCTCGGGTATTGGCAGGAAACGATGAATACGTTGGGACTGGTTATTACGTCGGGACTTATCTCGATCGTCTTCGGGATTCCCATCGGGATCTGGAGCGCCTACAGTAAAATGGCGCACCGCATCATTTCCCCTTTGCTTGATTTCATGCAAACCATGCCTGCGTTCGTATACCTGCTGCCGGCGGTCACTTTCTTCAGTCTCGGCGTCGTACCGGGGGTTATCGCCTCCGTCATCTTTGCGATTCCGCCGACGATTCGTCTGACTTACCTTGGAATCAAGCAGGTTTCCGGCGAACTGTCCGAGGCGGCGGATGCCTTTGGCTCGACCTCCTGGCAAAAGCTTGTTCAGGTGGAACTGCCGCTGGCGATGCCGACCATGATGGCCGGGGTGAACCAGACGATTATGCTGTCCCTGTCGATGGTCGTCATCGCTTCCATGATCGGGGCACAAGGGATCGGTGCAACGGTGTACCGGGCCGTCACCCAGCTGAAGATCGGGCAAGGCTTCGAGGCCGGCCTGGCTGTAGTCGTACTGGCGATTGTGCTGGACCGGTTTACACAGAATCTTTTTAAATCGAGCAAAAGGAGAGGATAAAGGATGAAGAAAACGAAGAAGCTATGGGTAATGGCAGGCCTCGTCGGTATGCTGGCGTTGACCGCTTGCGGTTCCAACTCCGCCTCCGGCGGCGGTGACGGCAAATCCGGCGCGGGCGCGGCAACCGGCTCCATCGGTGCGCAAGTGAAACATGAAATTATCGGCATCGATCCGGGGGCCGGCATTATGAAGGCAACCGCCGACGCGCTGGAGCAATATGAACTGAAGGACTGGAACTTAATTGAAGGTTCGGGGGCCGCGATGACGGCCATGCTCGACAAAGCCGTAAAAAAACAAGAGCCGATCATCATCACCGGCTGGACGCCGCACTGGATGTTTTCCAAGTATGATCTGAAATACCTGGAAGACCCTAAAAAGGCGTATGGCGAAGCGGAAGAGATTCATACGATCGTACGTAAAGGATTGAAAGAAGACCATCCGGTCGCCTACGAATTTCTGGACCGGTTTGAGTGGAGTTCCGATGAGATGGGCGAAATCATGACGGCCATCCAGGACGGCTCGGACCCAGCGGAAGCCGCCAAAGCTTGGGCGGACAGCCACAGCGACCGCGTGGACGCCTGGACGAAGGATTTGCAGCCGGTCAGCGGCGACAAATTCAAGCTGAGTTATGTCGCTTGGGATTCGGAAATCGCCAGCACGCATCTGCTGGAATATATCATGGAGAGCAAGCTCGGCTATGACGTCACCGCGCTTCAGGTCGAAGCGGGCCCGATGTGGACAGGCGTGGCGAGCGGAGACGTCGACGCTTCCGCAGCTGCTTGGCTTCCGCTCACGCATGCCGATTACTGGGCGGAATTCGGCGACAAGCTGGAAGACCTCGGCCCTAACATGACCGGCGTAAAAACCGGCCTGGTCGTCCCGTCCTATGTCGATGTGAAATCGATCGAGGATTTGAAATAGCCTTCCGATTACAATAACAAGAAGAAACCATCCCTCTGGCTGGGATGGTTTCTTTGTTTCATCTATATCAATTAAAAAGAGGGAGTACAATTAATATAACAACCCTTCCTTAAACAAACCTTACGGAAACCTGAAAATCAGATTAATTTAATTTAAAGCCTCGGCCGGAAAAAGCACAAGTTCGTCCCTTTCGGCCAGAAGCCGCTCGATAAACTCGCTCTGCCCTTCTTCACATTCTATAAACAAGACAAACCCGCCTTTTAACAGACTGCGCTCCATTTCCCGCGCATCCTCCAAAGGAATTCCCGCTCCCCTCAATCCGACGACAAAGTCATCGCTTCCCTGTCCGATCTCCGCTCCGGCGAGCAAATAGGAGGCTGGCCCGATCACGGCCACGTTGACCGGCTTCTCTTCCAATATGGCGGCAACTTCAAGCAGCGGATGAAACAGCGCGTGATTTCCATCCCCTCGTTTGGGCTTGGGTAATCCGGTATCCCTGCTGATGATGCCCAGTTCCTCTTCCGTTCTTGCCGCTACGGAAATCCGTCCTTTTTTGATGCCGGCCCGTTTCAACTCCTCGATCACCATTGCCGCATCCTGCCTTGTGTGTGTAATCGCGGCCACCAATTTTGCCATGATATCTCCTCCCTGTTGTCGTCCTCTCTCCTGAACGCCTCATTATTTCCATACCCGTTTTTGTCGAAAAAATCTCTAAAAAAACCCATAAACCGATACCCGAATCAATAAAATTTGATATAAGAGCACATTTTCCCTTTTGAACCCATTTCCCCTTCCGGCAAACGCCGTGTCCATACGATCAAACCGCACATAGTTTATAAAAAAGGAGGAGGAATGCCCAAGTGGAAGCCTATTATAACTGTTTGCGCTTGAAAAACCGCAAGGTGCGGATTCTGACGACAGACAGACGACATGTTGTAGGAACGATCGTCGATGTGGATCCCCAAAATGTCTATATACGTCCCGAACGCGGGGGGCCTGTTCAAACGTCCGCTTTTTACCCGGGGTTCGGTCCCGGGCCTTATGGAGGAGCCGGCTGGTACGGAAACGATATCCTCACGCTCAGCCTGTTTACGCTCTTGGCTATTGCTCTCATTTAATTCCGCATTTTGAAAAAAAACAGGGATGAACCTCCTCGGATTCATCCCTGCCTTATTTTATCACCGTATGATTGATTCCCTTAGCGTTCGAGCACCAGTTCGAGACGAACCGAAATGTCGTTCTCCGTTTCCAGGACGACGGAGTGTGGATTCTTCATGCCGAAGTCGGCAAAAGTCACGGTCGTGACGCCCGACAGTCTCACCTGTTTGTTCTGATAGAGCGCCTGTGCCTTAAAGGTAACCTCCTTATCGACCCCTTTTACGGTCAAAACCCCCGGCATATTGAAGTCGTAAACCGTTCCTTCCTTCCATTCCGCAGGCAGCCCTTCAAAAGAGGAAGCGACAAATTTGGCCTGCGGATGCTCAGGCATATTAAAAAACTCCTCATTCTGAATATGCCCGTCCCGCTGGGCGTTCCCCGAGCTGACTTTGCTCATCTCCACGATTCCCTCGGCCTTCATCTTTTCGGGTTGATCCAATTGAATGGTCCAGTTGCCGCTAACCGCCGCGTTCTCAAAGTTGACGGTTTCCCTTGAGGTGGTTACGGAGAAATAAACTTTGGAAGGCTCGGCAATTTTCCAGTCGCCGTTTAACTGCTCGCCGTTTACAATGGCTTGAACAGCACTCCCCCCATTTGCCGCCGCGGCGCTTGCCGGAATAGCCTCAGTGATCTCCACACGATTTCCCAGGTAATTATCCATAAATGCATAACCGCCGGCGCCGGCCAGCAGGACCACGGCCGCTCCCGTTATCATCCAGTTTCTAGTTTTTTTGTTCATTTCTCGGGTTACCTCCTATCTCATTTACAGTTAATCTATCATTCGAATATGTCGAGATGATGTCAAAGTCTCTTTTTCTGAAAAACTTTCTATTTTTTACTCTAAGGCGGGGGAAAGGCTTGCAGCTGTGCCGCGGATATGATAAAGATTTAGAAAAAGCGATCTGCCGAAAGAGGAGAACTTCGTGAAAACGATATTAATTATCGAGGACGAGGAAGCCATTTCCCGCGTTCTCGCCGCTTATATCAAAAAAGCCGGACACCGTCCGATCCGGGCGGCAAACGGCCGGGATGCGATCATACAATTTGAGAGCGAGTCCCCGGATCTTGTTCTGCTTGACCTGATGCTCCCGGATGGGGACGGGATGGACTTGCTGGGGGAAATCCGCAAAACGAGCGCCTGCCCGGTCATCATGTTGACGGCCCGCGACGGGATCTCCGACAGGCTGGCGGGGCTGAACGGCGGGGCTGACGACTATATGATCAAACCCTTCGTTCCCGACGAAGTCATCGCCCGCATCAACGCCGTGCTCCGCAGGCCTCCCCACTGGCATGACGGCAGCAGCAAACGGATTTACGGGAACCTGCTGATCGATCTCGCCGCCAAGCAGGTATTGGTCAACGGTGCCGAGGTTGCTTTGAATCCCCGTGAACTGGCGCTGCTGCTGTTTTTGGCGGGATGGCCCAACCGGACTTTTACGCGTGAACAGCTCATCGAACAGGTTTGGGGAATCGATTATGACGGCAGCGACCGGGCGGTCGACCTGTCCATTAAACGTCTGCGTCAGGCGCTGTCGCATTGGTCGCTGGAAGAAGGGGAAATCCGTACGCTGCGGGGAATGGGGTATCAGTTATGGATCAAGGAGTGAAACGCAAACAAACCTCCATGTTGTGGTATTGGACGGTCCGGTATTTCGTCATTCTATGCCTTGGACTGGCGATTATCGCGCTCGCTGCCGTGTACTGGATTCGGGAAACGGCCATGGACAACCGCCTGAAGACGACGGGCCTGCTCGGGCAGGAAATTTCGGAACGGGTTACCTCTTCCACGGACGAACTCGTCATTCCGCCGAATTTTGAGCAACTGCTGAAGAGTCGGTTTGTCTATTTCAATCTGGACAAGGATGAGCTCTGCCTGATTATTACCGATAAAAAAGGAGAACTCGTATTTTCCAAACCCAAAATCAGCGGTCAACAGCTCAAACACAAACTTACCGACGATCTGTCGCAGGCCCGTGATGATCGGTTTTTGGCCGTCACGACGCCGATTATGAACGGGAAACAGCAGCAAGGTCAGGTCACCCTGCTACAATCCAAACGCTCGCTGACCTATAGTCCGAATGAAATTATCTTAGTCGCCGTATTGCTTTTAACGCTCATCTTATGCGGCTGGATTACGATCTATTCTTTATCCCGCAAGCTGTCCCATCCGATTCGCCGCGTGGCGCGGAGCGCCAGGCAGATTGCGGCGGGGTCCTATGATGTCGATCTGGATATCGCCACCCCGGAACGGGAGCTTCAGGATCTGGTTGGCTCCTTCAAAGACATGGCCCACCGCCTTAAGCAGTTGGAAGAATGGCGGGCCTTGTCGCTAGCCGGAGTGTCCCACGAGCTGAAAACCCCCGTTACCTCGATTAAAGGCCTGCTTTTGGCGGTGCGTGAAGGGGTGGTCAATCCGGAGGAGGCTGAAGAGTTCCTCGATATCGCACTGAAGGAATCGGAGCGCATGGAAGTGATGGTGGCCGACCTGCTTAATTATAATGCCCTGTCTTCAGGCAGTCTGGAGGTACGGAACGATTCGCTGGATGTGAAAGTACTCGTTGAGGAAATCGCCTACCAGTGGAATTTGTTCCATGAGAACGAGAACATCATCATCACCGTGGAGGCTCCGGAGGAGGAGCTGCTCACGGGCGGGGACGCCTTGCGGATTCAGCAAATCGTGGTGAATCTGCTGAATAATGCGCTGCAGGCGGCATCCGACAAGCGACCGCTCCTGATCCGTATCTCGCTCATCTCCCATGAGGGATATATCGATATCGCGGTGAGTGACAACGGAAGCGGCATTGCGGAGGACGAACAGCCGCATATCTTTGAACGCTTCTACCGTGGTGAGGCCAAGAAGCGCAAGGTGCGCGGCCTGGGTCTCGGCTTGACCTACAGCCGTCTGCTGGCCCGCGCCCAAGGCGGCGAACTCAGGCTGGACAGCAGCTCGCAGGCGGGCAGCACCTTTATTTTGGAACTGCGCAGGCAGGTTGCCGCTTGATTTTCTATGGCCAAAATCGTTAAATCGAGCAATTGCACTTGGTACGATTAAAGAAAAAACCGGCCTTTCCGGCGAACCGGAAGGTCGGTTTTTCAATGGATCGCTTTAAAATGACTAATCGGCGTAGGCCTTGGCTTGGCTGCTGTCTCTTATTTATGTAAGCCATAGAATCACTAGAGTCGCCCTATTCTCTCTAATTATTGCGAAGGGTCGTCGGCCAAATACTGCAGAATCATATCCACGAAACGCTGTGGAATCGGGTCATCTTTCTCCTCCTCTGTAACCGTTGCCGGAACGAGGCTAATTTTCCGGAGGAGCCCCATCATCGCCGTAAATATAAACTGTCCCGTTTCTAAGGGAGGGAGTTCTGGTTTCAACGAGCCATCCCTGATCCCCGCTTCGAGGGTCTCGGTGAGGAAATGCCGCTCTTTTTTTGTAAGGATAAATTGTTCATAGCGGCGTTTCAGTTCGTGATCCGAATCATAGGCCTCGTAGTAGAGATCGAATAGCAGGATGTATTTCAGATAATCGGAATGCTGCCGGGCGTAGTCTATCCAAGCTTCGAGAATGAGCCGTAGCCTCGCCTTCCCGTCGCGGGCCTCGATTCCTATTCCGTTCAAATAATCGGTCATGTTCTCCAGCACGTCCATTTGCACCTCAAAAATCAATTCGTCCAGGGAGAGGAAGTGTTTGTAAAAGGTGACCCGGCTAACGCCCGCCAATTCGCACACCTCTTTGATATTCACGTGAAGGAAGCTTTTTTTCATAAAAAGATTCTTCCCTGCCGCGATTAAAGCCTCCCGGTGCTTATTTTTCAGATTTCGGTGCCAAGACTCCGCCATCGTTAACGATTCGTCCTTCATTTCGCTTTTTCCTTTCTATAGTTAAACCAAAGGCTCCCAGAAGAATGAACGCCCCTATAATATAGGGCATATTGAGTTGAATATCAAACAGAGCCCCCGCAAAAATCGGGCCGACAATGTTTCCCAAGCTGGTGTAGGTCGTATTTAGTCCGGAAGCATACCCCTGCCGCCCTTCGGCCATGTTGGCGATCAGCGTGCTGACCGTCGGCCGGAGAAAGGCGTTGAAGGCAAAAAACAGGGCGGACACCGCCAAAAGGTAGCCCAAATTGACCCGAATCAACATCAACAAGAGGGCGCAAGCCGACAGGATCAAAGAGCAGCGAATGACCCGGATTTCGCCGAATCGTCGAACGATCCGGTCGAGCAGCCACACCTGTACGACCACGCCAACAATCGCTCCCAATGTAATGATAACGGAAATTTCCCGAGCGTCGAAGGCATATTTTTGCTCTACAAACAAAGCGTAAACCGTTTCATAATTGGCTAGCCCAAAGGTCATGACCAGAATGAGCAGCAGGTATCGAAAATAAGGAGTTCGGAACGAGTTCAGCAGTTGCTGTCTTAACGGTTCGCGCTGCGAACGTGATCTTTCGGCTGCTCTAATCTCCCGCGTCTGGGTTTCCGGGAGCAGCCATGTGAGAAGCGTCGCTGCAAGTCCCAACCCCGCGGCAAAAAAATAGGGTACCCGGATGCCGAACTCCGCGATGATTCCCCCGAGTCCCGGTCCCAGGACCATCCCGAGATTCATCGAAGCGCTCAAATACCCCATCCCCTTGGCTCTCGTCTCCGCAGTTGTCCGATCGGCTACATAAGCCATAACGGACGGTACCATAAGACCGAGTCCGATTCCCCCGATAAAACGGGCCGCATATAAAAATGACAAGCTGTGTGATACGGCGAACATATAGTCGGAGAGAACGGTCAAAAACAGACCGGACATAATCATTTTTTTACGGCCGAATTTGTCGGAAAGCTGACCCCCGATCGGGGAAAATAAAAACTGGGCAGCCCCGAAAGCGGCGACAAGATAGCCGGCTGCCGTACCTGCGGCGTCAAACTGTTTCAGATAATCCGGAAGGATCGGTATGACCATCCCTTGCCCCAACAGGGCGATGAATAAGTTAAACATCAAGATGAAAAGCGGATATCCGCTTGAGGCCGAAAAGCGGGACATAAAGAACCTCCTTATATAGTTTACACTAAGTAAATGATTACTTTATGTAAACTATGATAAGGGACATCCGATTGCTTTGTAAAGAGGTGAGGTTAAGAAACCCACTCGCCCGTTTGGCAAGCACGGGACACACAGGATGGTGTATAGAAGGCCCGAAGGTTATAATTTAAGATGCAGCTTTATTACTAAACTATATCTTGTTCAATTTGTATAGCAATATGAAAAGGATGCGTATCATGCCGATTAATTCTTTTGAAAACTATCCGATGAGCTGGAAGCCATCGATTGATAAAACCAAAAAACCTATTTATCGAGCACTCGCGGCTCAATTGCAACAGGATATTTTAAACGGAGTTTTGTTGCCCGGTACGAAACTTCCACCACAGCGAGAACTGGCCGATTATTTAGATTTGAATTTGAGTACCATTTCAAAAGCGTTTAAAATGTGTGAGTTAAAGGGCTTGTTGAGTGCATCTGTCGGAAGCGGGACATTTGTATCGTATGATGCGTTGTCGAATGCGTATTTACTTGAAGATACAAAGCCGAAGCATTTAATTGAAATGGGAGCCACAATACCGGATAATGCTTCTTACGAGCCACTGCAACTCCAACTGAAAAGCATGCTGCAAGAGGCAGATTATGAAAAATGGTTTGGTTACGGTCGAGCAGGCGAAAGCCTTTGGCAAAAAGACGCAGCTATAAAGCTGATCCGAAGAGGCGGGTTTGAAACAACGGTTGATCACATTTTATTTGCCAATGGGGGTCAAAATGCGATTGCTGCCATACTGGCGAGTCTTTGTAAGCCTGGGGATCGCATTGGTGTCGATCATCATACCTACCCAGGATTAAAAACTGTTGCGGCGATGCTTAGTGTGCATGTGGTCCCCATAAAATCAGAGCACTATGAAATGAGTCCGGCAGCTTTAGAATATGCGTGTAAAAATGACAATATTAAAGGGGTGTACTTGATCCCGGATTATCATAATCCGACAGCCTGCCTTATGTCTGTCGAGAATCGAAAAGCGATTGCAGCAATTGCCAAGAAGTATAATCAGTTCATTATTGAAGATGCGTCGTATCATCTCCTCAATAAAAAGCCACTTCCAGCAATCGCATCATTCGCACCGGAACAGGTCATCTACATTGCGAGTTTATCGAAATCAATGGCACCGGGATTACGACTAGCCTATGTAGCAGTGCCGAATCAGTTTAAGGAGCCCATTTCAAAGGCGCTTTATAATTTAAATGTATCCGTTTCCCCGTTACTCGCAGAACTGGCGGCACGTATGATTGTGTCTAATCAATTTGAAGCCATAATTGAGGGTCATCGGAAACAAACCATTCGCAGAAACCAAGTTGTAAATCGATATTTGGCTGACTATATGTGTTTAGGTGTTGAAACAGGCATCTTCCGTTGGCTGCTATTACCAGGCAAGATTACAGGTGCTGAATTTGAAGCGTTAGCTGCACAACAGGGGGTACAGGTGTATGCGGCTGAACGTTTTGTAGTTGGAAACAGTTATCCGGAGCGGGCAGTAAGAGTTTCTGTCTGTGCGCCCGAGACGCTTGAAGAGCTTGAGCAAGGATTGATCATCCTTAGGCGTTTGCTAAACGGTTTTACTTAATATTGTTCGCCATACAATTATATTATTGTATGGTTTTTTTCTGTGCGTTATGATGTGAGTGTTGATCCATACTTATATATTTTGGAGGCTGATAAGATGAGTACCAAAGCATATTTAGAAATTACAATGATGATTGATGAAGCAAACCGTCCGGCAGCGGCCAAGGTATACGCTGATTATCGCCAACCTTTTCTGACCCAAATAAAAGGCGCTATTTCTAAGGAACTTCTAATTCGAAACGAAGATGTCCAGGTGCTTCATGGATTCGATAGTGTTGAGAATGCACAAGCTTATTTAACAAGTGAAATGTTTAATAGTGATGTTGTTGTTGGGCTTAAGCCATTGTGGAGTGCTGACCCCGAAGTAAAAATTTATAGTGTAGCGTAAGATGAGAGCTAAAAGGGTGGGTTAGAATAAAAGTGTCAGACGTCCAAACAGCTTTGCTTAAAAGGTACATTCGTTCTTCAGAAGATCAAAAAAAGTTATACAAGCGAACACTATTCGTTATAAGTATTTCACAAATTTTTGGTGGTGCAGGCTTAGCAGCAGGAGTTACCGTGGGGGCACTTCTTGCGCAGCAAATGCTCGGTACTGATGCGTTTGCCGGTCTTCCTTCAGCTTTACTTACTTTAGGCTCAGCAGGAGCGGCTTTATTCGTCGGGAGACTTTCCCAACGTTATGGTCGTCGTACAGGTCTGACAGCGGGATTTATGATCGGTGGACTTGGCGCACTAGGAATCATCATTGCAGCAATGATAAACAGTGTGTTTCTGTTATTTACCTCCCTACTTGTTTATGGTGCAGGTTCAGCAACAAATTTACAAGTTCGTTATGCAGGTACAGATTTAGCGAATAGTACACAACGAGCGACTGCGGTTAGTTTTTCGATGGTTTTTACAACATTCGGTGCGGTTGCAGGTCCGAATTTAGTGAATGTTATGGGAAATTTTGCTCTTTCCATTGGTGTTCCGTCACTTGCCGGCCCATTCATTTTAGCAGCAGCAGCATATATCCTAGCAGGTGTTGTCCTTTTTATAATGCTTCGTCCCGATCCATTAGTTATAGCCAGAATGATCGAAGCGACCAACCAAGAACCCGGTGATCAAGGACGTTCGGTGGCAACGGAGCATACAGAAAACAAAAGGGGCATAGTCGTTGGGGCAACGATTATGATTCTTACTCAAATTGTAATGGTGGCTATTATGACAATGACGCCGGTTCATATGAGACATCATGGACATAGCTTGGGTGCAGTAGGTCTTGTTATTGGTTTTCATATAGGCGCCATGTATCTCCCCTCACTGGTTACAGGTGTCCTTGTTGATAAGTTAGGGCGTATTGCGATGGCTATTGCTTCTGGAACTACGTTGCTTCTGGCAGGTGTAATGGCGGCATTCGCACCAGGAGATTCTATGGTTTTTCTAGTAATTGCCCTTTCTTTACTTGGATTAGGATGGAATTTTGGTTTGATAAGCGGGACTGCCCTTATCGTTGATTCAACTGAAACCTCCACACGTGCTAAAACTCAAGGTACAGTGGATGTTTTGATTGCATTGTCGGGAGCTGCCGGCGGGGCATTGTCCGGAATGATTGTGGCAGGTTCAAGCTTCCTAACGTTATCATTGACTGGGGGGATTTTATCCTTATTACTAATTCCGGTGGTGATATGGTCTCGTGGAGGCAAAAAAATAGGCCGCATTGACAAGCCATCACGAAAGCGCATTTCAGGATAGTAAAAAACCGATGGAACATCGTTCGGTATTGAAAAAGGCTCCCTCTCGGGAGCCTTTCGTTATGCGCTATTACAGGGTTTTATGGACCCTTTATTACATCATACCGCCCATACCGCCCATGTCAGGCATAGCCGGTTTTTCCGGTTCCGGTTTGTCGGCGATGACAGCTTCGGTGGTCAGGAAGAGGCCTGCAACGGAAGCGGCATGCTGCAATGCGGAACGGGTAACTTTGGCCGGATCGACGATCCCTGCGTCAAACATGTTGACCCATTCGCCGGTAGCCGCGTTGTAGCCGATACCTACTTGTTCTTTCTTCAGACGGTCAACAATAACCGAGCCTTCTTCGCCGGCGTTGGCAGCGATTGTACGAACCGGCTCTTCCAGAGCGCGGAGCACGATTTCGGCACCGGTTTTTTCGTCGCCGGACAGGCTGATGTTAGCTACCGCGTTGTATACGTTCACCAGCGCTACGCCGCCGCCGGAAACGATCCCCTCTTCAACCGCAGCGCGGGTTGCGTTCAAGGCGTCTTCGATGCGCAGTTTGCGCTCTTTCAGTTCGGTTTCCGTAGCCGCGCCGACTTTGATGACCGCTACGCCGCCAGCCAGTTTAGCCAAACGCTCTTGCAGTTTTTCTTTGTCGAACTCGGAAGTGGTTTCTTCCAGTTGGGCACGGATTTGGTTAACGCGAGCGGTGATATCGTTCTTGTCGCCGCTGCCGTCAACGATAGTAGTGTTTTCTTTGGTAACGATAACTTGACGAGCGTTACCCAATTGATCCACCGTAGTGCTCTTCAGATCCAGGCCGAGTTTCTCGGTGATCACTTGACCGCCCGTCAGAGCGGCGATATCTTGCAGCATCGCTTCACGACGGTCGCCAAAGCCAGGAGCTTTAACGGCTACCGCGCTGAATGTACCGCGCAGTTTGTTCACGATCAGCATCGCTTGAGCTTCGCCTTCGATATCTTCGGCGATGATCAGAAGCGGTCTGGATTGTTGTACGATTTTTTCAAGGATCGGCAAAATCTCTTGCGTGCTGCTGATCTTCTTATCCGTGATCAGGATATATGGGTTATCAAGCACGGCTTCCATTTTGTCCGTATCCGTAATCATGTACGGGGAGACGTAGCCGCGGTCAAATTGCATACCTTCTACGACTTCCAGTTCGGTCGCGAAGCCGCGGGATTCTTCAACGGTGATAACGCCGTCTTTGCCCACTTTTTCCATCGCTTCGGCAATCAGTTCGCCCACTTCTTCGTCCGCTGCGGAAATCGCCGCAACTTGAGCGATGGATTGCTTGCCTTCGATGGTCTTGGAAATCTTCTTCAATTCTTCAACCGCCGTACGAACGGCTTTGTCGATCCCTTTACGCAATCCGATCGGGCTTGCGCCGGCCGTTACGTTCTTCAAACCTTCGCGGATCAGTGCTTGAGCCAAAACCGTCGCCGTCGTCGTACCGTCACCGGCCACGTCATTCGTCTTGGTTGCTACTTCTTTAACGAGTTGAGCGCCCATGTTTTCAAAGGCGTCTTCCAGCTCGATTTCCTTAGCGATCGTTACGCCGTCATTCGTGATGAGCGGGCTGCCGAATTTCTTCTCCAGAACGACGTTGCGTCCTTTCGGTCCAAGCGTAACTTTTACTGCGTTAGCCAAAGTGTCAACACCGCGGAGCATCGAACGGCGGGCGTCTTCACTGAATTTGATTTCTTTTGCCATTAGTAAATTACCTCCCTGGTTAATTATAAATGGTTACAGCTGCAATTCGGATGTATAACGCACCGTCTTAACCGACGATGGCATGAATGTCGCTCTCTTTCATAATCAAATACTCTTTACCTTCGTACTTCACTTCTGTTCCGGCATACTTGGAAAATAATACGCGATCGCCTTCCTTCACTTCCAGAGGCACACGAACACCGTCCTTCAGCGCGCCGCTGCCTACAGCGACTACCCGGCCTTCCTGCGGTTTCTCCTTCGCCGTGTCCGGAAGGACGATTCCGAAAGCGGTTGTCTCTTCTTGTTCGATCGGTTCTACCAATACGCGTTCACCTAAAGGTTTGATCATGAAAAAATAGCCTCCTTTAAATATGTTGTGTTGATGGATTGAAGTAAACTATGTATTAGCACTCAACATACTCAAGTGCTAATAACCACTTTTATGATACTCAACTTGTTTGCAGATTTCAAGTCCCTGATACAATTTTTGTCTTTAATTTATGAAAATCTTGGACAGCCTCGCTTCACCATTCTATCCTCCGGAGGATAAATATATTCCATTGCGGGGATAGGGGCATAGACACTAAAGTACCCGCGTATTTTTAATGGACGCTATAGCCGCTAATTAGTTCCGTTAACATTCGCCCGCCGTCCCGCCGCAAAATAAAACCCGGTCGCGAGACAGACTCCTCCGAAACCGGGTTTTTCTTGATTCCAAGAACCTATTTATATCTCCGTTCCCGCTCGGCATCCGCCGCAAGCTGCTTCCGATGTACCCGCTTGGACAACACGACGCTTAGCTCGTAGAGAAGAATAAGCGGGACGAGTACCAGGAACGCGGAGAAAAAGTCGGCCGGGGTAATCATCACCGAAATGACCACCAGAATAAAGTAGGCCATGCGGCGCATTTTTTTCAGCCGGACAGGATTGAGCAGCCGCAGTTGGGTCAGGAACAGAATCACCAGCGGCAGTTCGAACAACAGGGAGATCGGCAGGACAATATTCATCAAAAACTTGAAATAGTCCGCCATTCCGTAGGTCTCGATCAGCCCCAGCTGCTTATTCAGCGAGCCCGTAAACGACATCGCCAGCGGAAAGACGACATAATAGCCGAAGGCCACGCCGGCCAGGAAACAAACGAATACATACGGGATGTATTTTAAGGTGGCCTTACGTTCCGCCGGCTTCAACCCCGGACTGACGAACGCCCAGAGTTGGTACAGCGTAAATGGCAGGGTAACCCCCAGCGCCACCACCATAGCGATTTTCATGTAGACGCCGACGCCGTCCCAAAATGAAAAGGCGTTCAGCTCGATTCGGACGCCGGATAGCGCATTGACCGTGATATAATGATAGATCGGGTCCACGACAAAAAAAGCGGCCACGAGAACCAGCACAAAAACGAATAAGACATAAAACAACCGCCGCCGCAGTTCCGCCAAATGAGCGACAACACTTTGCTTATCCTGCTCTTCAGCCAAAATTTTGCCTCCTTACCATCCGATGCGACATCTACAAACAAAATCCCTCCCGGTCAGGGAAGGATTCCTGGGAGCTTTCCTCTCAAGTTGGGCTCACTCCGGCAGGCGACGAGGGTCGCCCTTCTCGGGCTGCACCGCCGCAGTCACCGGTGCCTCGGCTTTCCTCGGCTCGGGCTCGTCATCGACGATATCCCGGGTCGCCTCCTTGAATTCACGGAATGTCCGTCCAACGGCGCGTCCGAGCTCCGGCAATTTGTTAGGTCCAAACAGCAGCAAAGCCGCAATGATGATTAACAAAATCCCGCCTGTCATCCTGACTCTCCTTCCGCAAACCCTTTCATTATAGATATACCATAACTTATATCACAAAATTAGTCCATAATTTTGACGGATTTCCCCATCCTCCCTGGGGGCTCAACGTCTACAGCCGAAATTGGCCGGTAACCATCAGCAGCGCTTCCGGAAGCTGGTCCATAATCGCCGCCAAGTTCTCGTGCACCCCTTTAGGAGTGCCTGGCAGATTCACGATCAAGGTGCGTCCGCGAATACCGACAATGCCCCGGAAGAGCATGGCTCCCCGGTTTTTCTTCATCGCCGTATAGCGCATCGCCTCAGCCATCCCCGGAACCTCCCGCTCGATGACCCTCCGCGTCGCTTCAGGGGTTACATCTCGAATGGCCAGTTCCGTTCCGCCTGTCGTCAAAACCAGATCGGCGTGAAAATAATCGGTCATTTCGATCAAGGCCGCGATAATTTCATCCGGTTCATCGGGAACGATTCGATACTCCACAATTTCTCCGCCAAGCTCTTCCTCCACCAGCTCGCGAATTACCTGGGCGCTCGTGTCTTCACGTTCGCCTCTGGCTCCTTTGTCGCTTGCCGTAAGGATCGCTGTTTTCCAAACCATGAGTCACCCTCCTCATCCATCTCGGAACGAAAAATGATATTAACCCTCTCTGACATAATCCCCGCTTTTTCCGCCGCTCTTCGAGCGCAGCTGCGTAGGGCCGATCACGATATCCTTCTGCAGCGCTTTGCACATATCGTAAACCGTAAGCGCCGCGGCGGAAACGGCCGTGAGCGCCTCCATTTCCACGCCGGTTTTGCCCTCCGTCTTCACCGTGGCTTCCACGTACAGCTCGTCCTTCCCGTTATCGGTAAAAACGAGGTTCACCCCCGTTAACGGCAACGGGTGGCACATCGGAATCCAGTCTGACGTGCGCTTCGCCCCTTGAATTCCGGCGATTTGGGCTACGGCAAGGACATCCCCCTTCCCGATCCGGCCTTCCTTGATCGCTTGCAATGTAGAAGGAAGCATGCGGACCGTCGTTTCCGCAACCGCTGCGCGGACCGTGGACGCCTTGCCGGAGACATCCACCATACGGGCTCTGCCCTGCTCGTTAAAATGAGTCAATTTCCCTTGACCGTCTGCCGAATCCATTCTTCTCCTCACTACTTTCCTTCTATATATATTGTACCGGACGCCGTAAACAGCATGTCCAGTCTAAAATCATGTTCTTCCATCGGAAGCGGCTCCTTCACGATAAGTTCCCGGTACGCGAGGGCTGTCTTTAGAACCCGTCGGCTTCCGCACGACATCACAGCATGACTCGTCTCTCCCAGGACGCTCATGAAACGGTCATAGTACCCGCCGCCGTAGCCGATCCGACCGCCGAGGCGGTCAAAGGCCAGCCCGGGGACCAGTATCACGTCCAATTCCCCGTAGCGGCTGACAGGCCAAATGGGAATTTTCTCATTCGGCTCCGGGATTCCCCAAAGCCCCTCGATCAAGTCCTGTGCCCCGTTCAACCTATGCAGCGTCATCACTCCGCCACCGGACACACGGGGAACCAAGATCCGGTCTCCCCGATCCCGGCAGTTTCGCAATAGCGGAGTTGTGTCCGGTTCATCGCGGAACGACAAATAACTGAAAACCGTAAGAGGGGCGCCCTTTCGGGCCCGCAGCGGACCGAGCACTTCCTGCTCCGCACGCAGGCAGGCAGCCAGCGCCTCGGCTTGACGCACAGCCTCCGGAATACTCGACCGTACCCCAGCCATGTGAGCTCTGAGTTCTTTTTTGCGTTCCTTGATGTCCATCCGTAAACTCCCTCCCGTCAAAATACGGGAACTGCCATCTCCTCCCTTAGTGTATCATTGTTAACGCAAAATGAAAACTGAACCGGCAGGTTTCATCCCTTTTCCGCCGGGAATGAGCGGTGCATTTACCCCGCATTTCATGTACACTGAATACAGATGGGTGTGATATATAGGAGGATCAATACGATATGCTGCTTCAAGCTACGGACATTACGAAATTGTACGGAGTAACCACCATCCTCGGCGGGATTAACCTCCAGGTTCTGGAACGGGACCGGATCGGTCTCGTCGGGGTAAACGGCGCCGGCAAATCCACTTTGCTGCAAATTTTGGCGGGTGAATTGACTCCGGATGGCGGACAAATTTTTAAAGCGAAGGAAACGAGGGTCGGATACCTCGCCCAAAACAGCGGTTTGCAATCGGACCGCACTATCTGGGAGGAAATGCTCGCCGTTTTTTCCGATTTGACGGAAACCGAGCAGGAGCTCCGGCAGATGGAAATCCAGATTGCGGACCCTGCCGCGGATCATGAGGATAAAGCCTATAAAGAATTGCTCAGCCGGTACGCCGCCAAGTCCGATTGGTTCAAAGACCACGGCGGTTATGAAATCGAGACCCGCATCCGCAGCGTGCTGCACGGCATGGGTTTCGGCGGCTTTTCGCCGGATACCGTGATCTCCACGCTCAGCGGGGGGCAAAAAACCAGGCTGGCGCTCGCCCGGATTCTGCTCCAGGCCCCGGATCTGCTCATGCTGGACGAACCTACCAACCATCTGGATATCCAGACGCTGACCTGGCTGGAGGACTATCTGCGGAACTATTCGGGCGCATTGCTCGTCGTATCCCATGACCGTTATTTTCTGGACCGGCTCGCCAATGTGATCGTGGAGATCGAACGGCACCAGTCCCGCAGATATACCGGAAATTACAGCCGTTATATCGAATTGAAGGCGGCGGAATACGAAAGCCAAATGAAGCTCTACGAAAAGCAGCAGGACGAAATCGCCCGGATGGAGGCTTTTATCCAGCGCAATATCGTACGGGCTTCAACCACGAAACGGGCGCAAAGCCGCCGCAAGGCGCTTGAAAAAATGGAAGTCATGGACCGGCCGCCCGGCGACTTGAAGAAAGCGAGTTTCTCCTTTGAAGCGGAAATCATGAGCGGTAAGGATGTGCTTCAGGTTGACGGTCTCTCGTACGCCTTTGAACCCGGAGCCGAGCCGTTATTCCGCAATGTTTCCTTCAGTTTAATACGCGGGGAAACCGTGGCTTTGATCGGACCGAACGGGATCGGCAAATCGACGCTGTTGAAAATGCTCACCGGAGACCTTTCCCCTACTTCGGGCAAGTTGACCTGGGGAACGAAGGTGAAGATTGGTTATTATGACCAGGAACAAAGCCATTTAAACCCGGGCAACACCGTGCTGGAAGAAGTCTGGAGCGCGTTTCCCCATTTGGAGGAAGTTCGGATACGCAGCGTGCTCGGCAATTTTTTGTTCAGCGGCGAGGATGTGCTTAAGAAAATCGCGGCATTAAGCGGCGGGGAAAAAGCGCGGGTCTCCCTGGCCAAGCTGATGCTGCAGAAGGCCAACGTGCTGATCCTTGACGAACCGACCAACCACTTGGATTTATTCAGTAAAGAGGTGCTGGAATCGGCTCTGCTGGATTATGACGGCACATTGCTGTTCATCTCGCATGACCGCTACTTCCTGAATAAAATGGCCGAACGTATCGAGGAACTGAATCCCGACGGAATAGAACATTTCCTGGGTAATTATGACGATTATTTGGAGAAAAAACAGGAGCTGCGCGAGTTGGTTGCCGAGCAAACCCTGGCCCCTTCCGGGAAAGAGAGTCGTAATCAAACCAGTCCCCCCGGGGAAAAAGCGGGCGCGATGTCCTATGAGGCGGAAAAGCAGGCAAAACGGCAGGAACGGGCGCGTGCCCGCAGGTTGGAACAGTTGGAAGAAGACATTTCCAAATTCGAATCGGACATCGCCGATTTGGAAGCCGAACTTATGCTGCCTGAGGTCTACCAGGATTATGCCCTGCTGCAGGAGCGCCAGGCCGCGATTGATAAGCTCAAGTCGGAGCTGGCTGCCGCTTATGAAGAATGGGAGGCGCTGGCGGCAGAATAATTTGCAAAATAGTCAAAATAGCCCGGCTCCCTTTATTCACAACTTTATCCACAAAATCAACAGGGATACCCACAAGAAAAAACGACCATTGAGGTCGTTTTTTCTTGATTTCTAAGCTGATTTTGATCGTTTTCCTGTATTATCCACGAAGTTATGCCCATTATCCACAGTTTTTTGAAAATAAACCGGTTGTTTTCACGAATAAGCCTCCGTCTTTGGCCGGCAAGCTTTCAGTCCATTTTCATAATCAAGGACGGTATGCTAGAGATATTGTTGTCCACAACTTGACTTTTCCGGTTTCCCTTAACCCATTCCCAAGTGATTGTTCTCCTCGCAAGAAATTTCCCAAGTCCGAATTTCATAGTTCTCCGCTCCCGATTTTACGAACGGATCATTTTCCGCCCACCGGATCGCCTCCTCCATTCCCTCCGCTTCAATAATCACCATCCCGCCTTTATAATTCCCGAACGGTCCGCACATGACCAGTTTCCCCAAACGGTCCAGTTCCCGCAGATGATGGACATGGTCCCGGACCAGGGACTCATCCAAACTTCTCCCGGGATTTAAAGTCAACAAAATGACGTATTTTGTATAGCTCTTTTCCTTTAGATTATTAACCATTTTTGCTTCATTCCTTTCTTAATTTATGATACGAAACTCCCATACCGGCAAAACTTGCTCCAGAACTGGAGCTTGATCCCAAACAAACCAACCGAAATACCTATTGCCATTTCCATGAAAAAATACAATCATTTATATAAGAATTTATTACAAATTTGTCATAAAGGAGCTCGATGATGAAGTTAGCTAAAATCGCCTCTATAGCAGCCTTAGGGACAAGCCTTGTCTTCGTAGGTGGCTGCCAAATGTCCGGTACGTCCGGAAGCTCATCCTCTTCCCTTCCCGTTAAGGAATCCTCGTTGCCAGGCGGGGGAGTCGCTTTTCCGGAGAACGAACGAATCCATCTGTCGACCAATCAAAAATGGGTCGCCGACGAAGGTCATCTGTCCGATTTGATCCGCCTGCAGTGGACCGCCGACCGAGCCAAACCGGCCATTTCCTGGGCCGACCAAAACGGGGATGACAAGACAGCCATCGTGTCCCACGATAAAGCCAACAATCCGGAACAGCACGACCATAAACACATTTCCATAGAAACGACGATGTCCCCCACGGGGAAAAATAAAGGCGAACTGTTCACCCGGTTTGAAATCCCTTACGATACCGACGTAGCCGAAATCCGCACGCATTCCTCCAACTTCAACGTCATGGACGGGATTATGAGAGTCGCCGGAGAAGGCGCCCGTGACGTCCAATTTGCCAAAACCGGCAAAGACAACGCAACCACACCGCTTTGGGCCCTCCGGACGAATAACGGAGAAACGGCGGGAAATAAAGGAGCCGATTTCAACCTGATCCGGTATGACGATCAAGGCCAGCCCATCGACAGCGCCATCGCCGTCAGCCGGGAGAAAGGCAACGTCGGAATCGGGACGTCCGATCCGGAGAGCAAGCTCGATGTGAACGGTGATTCGATTCGGATTCGCGAATCGCGCACGCCGGCTTCGGCAAACTCCCCCGGAAATCAAGGAGACGTCGTTTGGGATGAAAACTACATTTACATTTGCGTGGCCAAGGATACCTGGAAGCGTACGGAACTTAAGTCCTGGTAGCTTGTGTTTAAGTCTCTCGATAATAATCCTGAGTGGTAGGGAGCAAGGTTACGATCTGAATGAGCAGGCCCAGAAACATATAAACGAGATGAACGATGTAAACCGCATCAAGAACATACATCTGCACCGTGATCCAAATGATTAAGACAAAGCCGGTATACAGCGAGAAGGTCCATGACCAATGAACCGTTTTAAACACATTTAACGCTTCTCCGAGTTTCCAGCGTTTTTTGCCTAACAAAGAAAACAGGACTCCCAGTGGACCGATGCCGAGCACAAGAAAGAGGATCAAGCCCGGAATCAGGAAATTCGTAAAAACAGGGACTCGCATCATATCCGGGGGCATCCCCAGCCCCTGCCCGCTGGGGTCCAGCACTAAAGCGCCCCCGCCAAAGAGAGCCCCAACGCCTAAAAAGAAATGAAGGCCCATTAATATCTTTACGGTTATGGGCATGCTCGCCATCCGATTCATGACTCTCCCCCTTGTGATATAAATCACAATTATTAAACTGTTTCTCCCCCTCTTAACGCACGAAGACGAAACCTCCAGGCTTCGTCTTCGTTGTTAGATACACCATATCATACCCGCGGTTTTCGGGAAATCCCCCGCCTTAAGTTTTGCGTTGAAACCGCCGCACCGGCATGAGTAAAATAGACATAATCGTCATCACTTGCAAATGTCGAACCGAAGATGCGGAGGCGAAGGAGCATGAAGCGGAGAGTAGTGGACCATATTGTAGATCTGGTAGGCGAAACGCCCGCCGTAAAAATAAATCGTTTGACCGGAACCGGGGACGCGGAGGTGTATGTGAAGCTTGAGTTTTTTAATCCCAGCGGCAGCGTAAAGGACCGGGCAGCCTCCTACATGATCGCGGAGGCGGAGAAAGCCGGGCTCCTCCGGCCGGGCGGCACCCTTATCGAGCCGACCAGCGGAAACACCGGCATCGGGCTGGCCATGAATGCGGCCGCCAAAGGATATAGGGCCATCCTTGTCATGCCGGATAATATGACACCCGAGCGGATCAACCTGTTGAAAGCTTACGGAGCGGAAGTGGTGCTCACCCCCGCTTCGCGGCGGATGCCGGGCGCCATTGACAAAGCCTTGGAGCTGCAGGCAAGCATACCAGGCAGTTTTATTCCCGGGCAGTTTCAGAACCCGGCCAATCCTTCGATCCACCGCTTGACGACAGGTCCCGAAATTCTGGCTCAAATGGAAGGCCGGCTCGACGCCTTTGTCGCCACCTCGGGCACGGGAGGGACGATCACCGGGACCGGAGAATATCTGCGCGAACATTTGCCGGAGATCCGCATTGCCGTCGTGGAACCCAAAGGGTCGCCTGTGCTTTCGGGCGGCGAGCCCGGTCCGCATAAGCTGGTGGGCACGAGCCCGGGTTTTGTCCCGCCGGTCCTCAATACGCAAGTTTACGATGAAATCGTTCAGGTGGACGATGACGACGCGTTAAATACGGTACGGCGGCTTGCCGCCGAGGAGGGCATCCTCGTCGGGCCCTCATCTGGCGCGGCGGTTTGGACCGCCCTTAAACTGGCCCGGATGCTCGGCAAAGGCAAACGGGTGCTTTGCATCGCCCCGGACACGGGCGAACGGTATATCAGCATGGGGATTTTCGAGTAGGCATAACCGGCCCGTCTTTAACGGAGCCGGTTACTTGCGGTTTCGGGTCATCCAATCCACGGCATAGTCCACCAGAGGCATTTGCGGCATGAGCAGGCAAGCGGCTCCCGCCAGGTTCCCCCGCCGGACCAGGCCCGTGTCTCGTTCGAAGTCGGCCCCGATCCGGTCGAAATCTTCGGCATCGATTTCGACATCGCGGTAATCCACCCACTTTTTCAGTCCATTCACCATCATGGGGGCGTTTTGGACGGTTTCTTTTTTGCCGGGGTAATCCGCCCGATATTCGGCCAAATGGATGGAAGTGTTGTTGCCATGACCTACGCCCAGCAGCAGAACCCAGCCTTCCGTCTCGTATATTCTCGCCAACGGCGAGGTTTCGCCCAACCCGTAATCGAGACCGTGGCCGTCGGTGATGTCCCGGGCTTTAGCTCCTCTGGCGGCAAAAGAGACGTTCGGATGCCCGCTCCGGATCGTCCCCCCTTGTTTCCGGAACAATTCCGGGATAACTCCCATGTACCACAGCGGCGTCAGATCGGGATCGTAAGCCGGCATTTGCTCCCGGATCGTCTCCCACCAAGCCTCGGGAACCGGGGGATTCTGCCAACCGGACGGATCGCTAAGATCACCGGAATGCGTCGGTACGACCAGCGTCCCCATTTCTCCCAAGGCTTCTTCCAGGGCCAGAATGACCGCAACCGGCCCTCCGGCAACAAAACCGCCCAGGGACTTATAGGAGGAATGCACAAGCAGCGTCATTCCCTCTTCGACGCCGAGCGCCCGTAAATCGGCGAACAGCGAATCTTTTGTGATCAGCGGACCTTGTACCTCGTTCATCCTATCTTCCCTTCTTTTCTGTGAAAATAAATCAAAATACTAAACCAAAGCGCTCTAGGTTCTCCGGCTGCGCATGGCCAACAAGAGCTGGATGTCCTCGCGCCCCGTTTCCGCAAAAGCGCGGTACTGCGGCGAATCCGCCCCATAAATCGCCATCTTTCCTTCCGCATCGTAGTGAACGCCCCAGCCGTATCTTTTGGGAAGGGCCGAGGCCCGCATGCAGGCATGTTTTTTGGCGAACAAGGCTTCCCGAAATTCTTGCCTGCGTTCGAGCAGCATAGAGTCGGAAATGCCCTTGTGCCGGACATGCGTTTCAAACAGCAATTCATCATAATTATACTTGTACGGATTCGCTGTGAGCAGCTCGTACTGAATGACGTGCACCGGCTTGCTCTCCTTCCTGCTTATCGGCTCGATCCCTTCCTGAACCGGGCAATCCGAGGAAATCAGGATAAATGTATTTTGATAACTCATGGTAAGGGGGCGCTCCTTTCAAAACGACACGTCTTTCTCCCAGTATACTAAGTAAACCGCCGTCTGCGGAAGCAGAAAAAGAGTCCTCCATCCGCGGACTTGCCTGCGGATGTGGACTCTGCGATTTTATTTACCCTTCCCGGTTATTCAACGCGCCGACCAGGCCTCCAAAGACAAGGAGGGCTCCGGTTTCAGCTCCATCTCCGAAAACTCCCCGCGCTGCCATTTCAGGTAGGCTGCGGCGCCGATCATGGCCGCGTTGTCGGTACAGTATTTCATCGGCGGGATCGACAGCGGAATGCCTTCCCGTTCACAGCGTGCGCCCAAGGCTTGACGGAGGCCGCGGTTCGCGGCCACCCCGCCGCAAAGCAGCAGTTGTACGGCGCCGGTCGATTTGACGGCGCGGATCGCTTTTTCCACCACGACCTCGATCACCGACTCTTGAAAACCGCGGGCGATGGCGGCCTGATAGCCGTCCTCCCCGCGCATACGATGCCGGTTGACCGCATTCAGGACGGCCGATTTCAGGCCGCTGAAGCTAAAATCGTATGAGTCGTGCTCCAGCCAGGCACGAGGAAGCTCCTCCGCCACCTCCGATTCCATCGCCAGCTTGTCGACATGCGGCCCGCCCGGATATGGAAAGCCGAGCGCGCGCGCCACCTTGTCATAGGCTTCGCCGACCGCGTCGTCCCTCGTCCGGCCGATCAGCTCAAAGCTGCCTTCCCGGCGCATGAACACGAGCTCCGTATGTCCGCCGGATACGACCAACGCCAGGCACGGGTAACGGATCTCTCCCACCAGCCGGTTCGCATAGATATGGCCCGCAATGTGGTGGGTGCCGATCAAGGGCTTGTCGAGCGCAAAGGCCAGGCTTTTGGCCGCCATAATACCGACCAGCAGGGCGCCAACCAGGCCCGGCCCCTCGGTCACGGCCACGGCCGACAGCTCTCCGGGAGCGATCCCCGCCTGCTCGACCGCCTCCTCCAGCATGAGCGTAATGCTCTCCACATGCTTTCGGGAAGCGACCTCGGGGACAACGCCTCCGAACGCTTTATGCGTCTCGATCTGGCTGGCAATCAAATTCGACAGAACCTCGGTCCCGTTCTTGACGACCGCCGCCGAAGTTTCGTCGCAGCTCGTTTCCACCGCAAGTATATAACAATCCTGATTCCGCAAGTTATTCGCTTCCTTCCTTCTCGCCGCTTCCGCGCAGCTCCTCCGGCAGCTCGCACCACATGATTACGGCGTCCTCCTGATTATCGGAATAATATCCCTTCCGCACGCCCGCCGGGACGAAGCCGAGCTTGGCGTAGAGCGCTTGCGCCACTCGGTTGGTGGCGCGCACTTCAAGGGTCATCCGTTCCATGCCGAGCTCCCCGGCCCAACTCATCATCCGGCGCAGCAGCCGCTCGCCCAAATGCCGCCCCCGAAAAGCGGTTCGGACGGCTATATTCGTAATATGCGCCTCATCGACGATCGTCCACATCCCGGCGTATCCTACCGGGTGCCCGTCCACCTCCATGATCAGGTAGCGGGCAAAATGGTTCAGCGTCAACTCGTTGCGAAAAGCCTCCTCGCTCCAAGGCAGCGAAAAGGACTCGTGCTCGATGACCATCACATCGGGAATGTCCCCCAGCTCCATCGTTCGGAACCCGACATGCCCGGCGGTCTCTTCCTTAAGATATTCCATGATCACCGGCCCCCTAACGCCGTTCCCGCAGCCGTTTGGCTTCGGCTTCGGCCAGTTGGGTGTAGTTCGGCTCGAGGGCGTGCACCTCGTCGCCGCCCGCCGTCCGCGCCCGGCGGACGGCAGCCAACCCGACGGCGATTCCCTCCAGTTCGTAGGGAATCACGTGCAGCGCTTCGCCGAGCAAGGGCCGAAGCGCTTCAGCCGCGGGCGCATGCTGCCCCGTTTCGCCCACGAACCATACGCCGGCCGGGCGTTCCGCCGGCGCCAGCTCCCGCAGCCGGGCGCCCAGCTGCTCCGTCCAGTCGCTCATGAGCCGGACCGCGTCCGGCTCCATGCGCTCCGGACACGGCCGCCCGGCTCCGGCAGCGAACAGCGCGGTATAGGTCTGACCGCGCCGCGCGTCCACCAGCGGGATGACCCAGTGGTCCCCGCTGCCGGTTTGGACGCCGAGGTCCGCGGCGTCCAGGCCCGCGCCCTGCGCGAGCCCGCCCCAGGCGAGCGCCTCCAGGCTCGACAGGCCGTACACCGGCAGGCGCAGGGCCCACGCCAGCGTCTTCGCCGTCGTGACGGCGATCCGGGCTCCCGTATAGGAGCCCGGGCCCACGCCGACGGCGACGCCGTCCAGCGCCGCCTTCGCAATGCCGGCGGCCGCCAGCGCATCTTCGATCGCGCCGATCAAGTACGCCGAATGGTTCCGTTCGGCGCGGATATTTCGCTCCGCCAGCAATTTGCCGTCTTCCATCACGGCCACCGCCAGGGAGGACGTCGATGTATCGAAAGCCAATAACCGCCGGACTGGCCGTACCTCTTGCTCGTTACTCATGATCCCCGACTCCATTCTCCCGCAAGTTGTCGATCCAGGCTTCGTAGGGCTGCCCGCAGCCTTTTAAGTAAAAAGTCCGCTCCCCGTCCATCCCCGATTCGATGTAGATATACAGCGTCTCGGGCGGCAGGAGTTCTTCGATCAGGCTCGCCCATTCCACCAAGGTTACCCCGGCGCCAAAGAAATACTCGTCCAGTCCAAGCTCCTCCGCTTCTTCCAGCGACAGGCGGTACACATCCATATGGTAAAAGGGCAATCTGCCCGCATACTCCTTGATCAAGGTAAACGTCGGACTGTTCACGGTGTCCGCCACTTGCAAATGCTTGGCGAACCGCTGAGAGAAAGCGGTCTTTCCCGCTCCCAAGTCCCCGTCCAACGCGATGACGGTCCCGGGAACGGCCATATGGGCCAGCCGGCCGGCGAGCCGGTCGGTCCCCTCCAGGTTCTCCGCCCGAAACACGAATCCCGCGGCGCCTTTATCAAACATCCATTCATCCATTCTTCGGTACCCTTCTTTCAGTCATAACCTCCGGCTTGGCCGGTGGCTTCCATCAGCTCTATAAGAACATGTTGCGAGCAAGCGTCTCGCTCGTGCACAAGTGCACTATCGTGGCATTAAGCAATTTGAATGCCGTGCAGGTAAATAAGGGCCTGATGAGCACTGAAGTTGCATCAAACCTGACAGGGTGCTACTTATTTTGAAACTTGTCGCCTCGGTGTGGCGAGTTGGATCCGGCGTGTCCCATTTCCCTAACCGCCGTCGCATGAGCAGCCTTGCAAGAAAGACGGAAATTAACGCTAACGGTTGCCACAGCCGTTATTTGTCCTGAAAACGCCGATTTCCCATTCTAATGGTCGCCACAGCGCTTATTTTCGCATAAACAGGCTGTTAAAGCGAGAATCCAAGAGAATAACGGCGCTCACGACCGTTAGAATTTCGAAAGGGCTACTTTTCGTTAAATAGCGGCTGCTACAGCCGTTAGACTCCTCTCAGGCGTTAGTACCAGCCGGAATGCCTGACCTTTTGCAGGAATTCATACTCGATTATTTCAATGCAGGTCAGCCTTGGAAGGCAAAAGAAAATTTCCCGAAAAAAAAGGAAGACTACGCCATGCGTAAGATAGGGCTCCCATTTTTAACCACACTCTTCTTTCATGTTAGGGTTAGTGCATCGCTAGTGCCTGATGAGGCGCTATTTTGTCGAATTCGACTAGGCGGTGTGAAATAGCGGCTTTTTCGGGTCTTATTGTTGGGAAAGCGGGCCAGTCCCTGATTATGGGGCCCTGGGCAGGTCAATAAGGCCCTTTTGGGCCGCTATGATTCGCCCGAAGCCGAATCGGGCGGAAATAGCGCCCCAAAAGGCCGCTATTTCCACCGGGCATCCAAATACCTGCAGATATTCAAAAAAAGCCTGGCGGCACCCGAAATGCCATGGGACTGGCGCCCGCTTTTCATCCGTAGCCCTCAAAAAACGTATGTCCCCATTATATCGGTCTGTCCCAGGCCCCGCAACACGGAATCCGACCCCGGTAGGCTCGAACTGACCCTTATAGAAAACCAAATTTTATCTAATACTAAGGAAAATACGATTTTAAAGGAGCGATTGATAGATGCATACCGTCTGGAAGGGAGCGATCAGCTTCGGTCTTGTCCATGTGCCGGTCAAGATGTTCTCCGCCACCGAGGACAAAGATATTTCGATGAAATATATCCATAAAGTGTGCGGCAGTCCAATCTCCTACGTCAGGCGCTGTCCCACCTGTGACGAAGATGTAAATTGGGAGGAAATCTCGCGCGGGTACGAATACGAAAAAGGCAAATACGTTCTGTTTGAGAAAGAAGAGCTGGAACAGCTGTCCGCCCGTGCCGAAAGAACGATCACCATCCTAGATTTTGTCGATCTTCATGAGATCGATCCGATTTATTTTCAGAAAACTTATTACCTGTCTCCGGACCAGGCCGGATCGAACGCTTACCAACTGCTGCTAGAGGCGATGCGCCAATCGGGTAAAATCGGGGTCGCAAAAATCGCCATCCGCTCCAAAAGCAGTCTGGCCGCGATCCGGGTGATGGAAGGCTGCCTCGCGGTGGAGACGATCTTTTTCCCCGATGAGATCCGTCCGATCTCGCAAGTGCCGAACCTTCCGGAACAGATCAGCACCAATGAGAAGGAACTGACGATGGCCCGGCTGCTGATCGAACAGTTGTCCACCCCGTTTGAACCGGAAAAATACACGGACGACTACCGGGAAAACCTCCTGCAGCTGATCGAAAGCAAAGTGGCCGGAGAGGAAATCAGCCTGGCTCCCACCAGGCCGGAGAGCAATGTGATCGACCTGATGGCCGCGCTCCAGGCGAGTATCGAGGCCGTCAAGCCGATCGCCACCGATCCCGGGCCGGCCAAGGCCAAGCGGGGCCGGACGAAGGCCCCGGCGGCAGAGGGCGCGGCCGCGGCGGGCGGCGGCAAAAAGACCAAAGCCCCCGCGGCGGGCGCAGGTGCGGGCGAGCCGGAAGTCGTGACGAAGCCTAAGCGCAAAAGCACGGGGAAAACCGCGAAGAAGACGATATCCTGAGCATACGCCTGCTCCGCTTTAGCGGCTCCCCTTGACCCTTAAACCTGCTGGGTGAGGACGCAGGCTTCGGCAGGCACGCCCGCCCAGCCCTGGATGACCGGGTGACGCATGGTCCCCCCGGGCGTCCATTCCAGAAACTGGACTTTCACGGTAAGCTGCGGCATCAGCCAGTCCGCCCCTTTAATGCGTTCCGGCGTGTTGGCGAATGGCCTTGTTCCCGTTCTGAGCTGATGCGCCAGCTCCGTGATTTTTCTCCATTCTTCGATTTTCCATTTTCCCGTTCCGGCATGGCCAATATACAGAAATCTTCCTTCTGCATCGTACACCCCCAGTAGAATAGCGTTGACCCTGCCGTCGCGGTAGGTAACTCCGCCGATGGCTGCGTATAGATCATGCGCCAGCTTCAGCTTGGTCCAGCGGGCATCTTTTCCGCCGACCGCATAGGTGCTGTTCAGCCGTTTGCAGACGATGCCCTCCCAGCCCTGCTGTTTCATCACCGCAAAAAGACGGTCCGCGTCCGCCACATTGGGAACGGGCTGCAGCCGTTCATGCGGAACGAGGATCTCCTTCAGCAGATCCTGGCGTTCTCCTAGCGTCCTCCCCGTCACCCAATCGCCGTTGCAGTACAATATATCAAAGATCATATAAATCGCCGGAACCCGCGAAACGGCCGAGCGGATCTCCTGGTCCCGCCGCAGGCTGTCGCGTTTCATCACTTCGTGGAAGGAGGGCTTCCCGCCGGAGATCGCGATCATTTCACCGTCCAGAATCACCGAGTTCGCACGACAATACCCCGGCACATCCGTGAATTCCGGATATTGGCGGGTGCGGTCGTTTCCTTTTCGATTGATCAGCCTCACCTCCCGGCCGTCAAAATAAGTCAGCATGCGCACTCCGTCCCACTTTACCTGGGCGACCCAATCTTCCCCATGGGGCACTTCATGCGCTCTGACCGGCTCAAACGGAATGACCGGCTTTAGCTCCATCTCTCCGTCCTCCTTTTTCGCTTCCACCGCGTCATTTTTCTCCTTCCGATGGTGCGGGCTTTTTTCCAAGTGTGCCCACCCGCCCTGCTCCGCATTCCTGTTCCTGTATTGGCTAACCTATGCTCCGGTATCCTCCCCCGGCCTTCTTTATCCCGTCGGGGGGAGGCTTATAGTTTCGGGGAAACGGGCAACGCTATAAAAAGAAGCTGGAAGGAGGGTCTTGTTATGGCGCGAACGATCAAAGGGAGTATTACGATTGAAGGAGCCGAGGTGCCTGTAAGCAACCCGGACAAGCTGCTATGGCCGGAAGCCGGGATTACGAAGCTGATCTACTTGCAGAGGCTGGCCGAGCTTTCGCCTTATCTGCTCCGTTATTGTCAAAACCGCCTGCTGACAACCATTCGGTACCCCGGAGGCATTCACGGCAAATTTTTCTACCAAAAAAACGCGCCCGATCCGCTCCCGTCCTTTGTCCAAACCGCCGAACACGAAGGAATCCGGTACATTGTCATGGACAGCCTTCCCGTCCTTTTGTGGCTCGGCAATCTGGCGGCCATCGAGTTTCACCCCTCCCTGCATTATGTAGGGGAGTTATTGCCCTGCGAATGGATGATCGACCTCGATCCAACCCTGCAGGAAGAGCCCCGGATCATGGAGGCCGCCTCATATGTCGGCGAAATCCTTACCTCGCTCGGCCTGTCCTCGGTGCCCAAGACTTCGGGAGCGACCGGCGTGCAAATTATCGTGCCGATCCAGTATGGCGTTACGTTCGATGAACTGCGGCTGATCGGCCATTTTGTCGCCCGTTATGTCACTGAGAAGCATCCGCGCCTGTTTACGATCGAACGGCTAAAAAAAGACCGCGGCGATAAAATCTACTTCGACTACCTCCAGCATTACGGCGGAAAAACGCTGGCCGCCCCCTACACGCCCCGTGCCCGGCAGGCGGCCAGCGTTTCGACGCCCCTTACGTGGGAGGAGGTCGCCCGCAATCCGTCTCCGGCCGATTTCCATTTGCTCAATATCGGGCAGCGCCTTCGGGAGCGGGGGGATCTGCTGCAGGATGTGCCGCCTCAATCGGTGGAACTGATCCTGCAGCACTTGCGGAAGCCGGGGGTCCGCTAGGGGAACAAGCAATGGGAACCTGCTTGAAATGGCCCTGTGATTGCGGTACATTGATGTTGTGGAAATAACGACCAATACATGTTTTTGTCGGTGTGAAGCACATGCCGCCTTGATGCGCAGGCCCTTTTAGGAGCCGCGTATTGGGGCGGCTTTTCTTTTTAATAATTTCGGAAAAAGCGGGAGGCAAACAAATGAGCGTATTTGAAGAGGTCTATGCGGGTTGGCTGCAGCGGCAGTTGAGCGAAGAGACGAATGCGAGGCGGCGGGAGCTTTTGGCGAACGGGTTGGGACACGGGACCGTGGAATTTCTGCGCGCGATCTGGTTTCCGACGATCGGAAACCTGGATCACTTATATGCCGAGTACGAGGTACGCGATTTGAATAACGGCTGCCGTTACCTTGACCTTGCCTACATGCCGGGCCCGGGCGGTGCCAAAGGCTGCATCGAGCTGCATGGTTTCCGCTCCCACGCCAGAGATATCGAGGCCGGCCGGTTTAAGGATCTATGCATGAAGCAGGCCTTGCTGGTCCTGGACGATTGGTACTTTCTCCCGATTGCCTACCTCTCCATCAAAGAGGACCCCGCCGTCTGTAAGCAGTTGGTCCTCGCTTTTGTCGGAAAGTTCCTGTCCGGTGCGGTTCCGCCCGATTTGAACTGGGCCGAAGCCGAAACGCTGCGCTATGCCCGCCGTTTGCTGCGGCCGTTTACGCCCCCGGAACTTGCGAAGCATCTGCAACTGTCGGAAAGACGGACAAGAGTTATACTGCATTGTCTATTGGCGAAGAAGCACCTCATAGTCGCGAGCGGAAATCAGCGTTATCGTTCATATAAACTCGCTTAAATGGACCGAGAGTGGAACGGGATGATAACGGCGCCATTATAACGGTCGCCACAGCCGCTATTTTGCCAAAATTCACCTAAACAGATTTCTAACGGTCGTGAGCGCCGCTAATTTGCGGAATTCGAAGATAAGTCGACCCAAATGGCTCGAATAAGAACTCTCACGACCGTTAGAATTTAAAGCCACTCTATTTCAGGAAAATAACGGCTTTGGCGACCGTTAGAATTTTCATTGGCTCTCTCCCTCCCCCGCTCGCCCCTACAGCAGCGGCGAGAGCAGCCGCGCGACCAGCTCGGCCATGCGCTGCCTGCGGGAGCGGCGGGCGAATTCCCGCGGGTTGATGCGGCGGGAGTCGACCATGTCCTGCTGGAAGTCCCGGGACAGGCGGGCGATGGTTTTTTCGTCGAACAGCAGGGCCGTCATCTCGAAATTGTAAAAAAAGCTGCGCATATCCATATTCGCGGTTCCCACGGAGGCCAGTAAGTCGTCGACGATCAGCACTTTGGCGTGCATGAAGCCTTTGGTGTATTCGTAAAACTCGACTCCCGCCTGCAGCAGTTCCTCCACATAGGACAGCGAGGCCAGTTTCACGAGGCGGCTGTCGGAGTTGTAAGGGATGATAATCTTAACATCGATGCCGCTCACCGCCGCGGTTTTGAGGCCCGCATAGACGCTGGCGTCCGGGATGAAATACGGGGTGGCGATCCAAATCCTCCGTTTGGCCACGGCGATCGACCCGAAACACATTTCCTGGATGGCGTTCCAGTGTTGATCCGGACCGCTGGCCAGAATCTGCACCTGTTCTTTGCCGAGACAATGATGCTCAGGGAACAGATCGGGGTCATGAATCCCCTGACCTGCGGCCAGCTTCCAGTCGCCAAGAAACGTGTTTTGCAAAAAATAGACAGCATCCCCCTTAATCTGCAAATGGGTATCCCGCCAATACCCTACTTTATCGTAAAGGCCGAGATAATCGTCACCGACGTTCAGCCCGCCCACAAATCCCACTGTCCCGTCCACGACAATGATTTTGCGATGATTGCGGTAATTGATCCGGCGGTCCAGCGTGGCGATCAGCGGAGGCAGAAAAAAATAAACCTCTACCCCGGCCTCCCGCAGTTCCCGCACGAAAGAACGCGGCAAATGATAGCTGCCCAACCCGTCACAGATGAGGCGCACCTTCAAGCCCTCCCGGACTTTCCAGATCATGACTTCCTTAAATCTTCCGCCTAAGCCGTCATCCCGAAAAATATAAAATTCGATATGTATGTGATGTTTGGCTTTGCTCATCTCTTCGAGCATGGCCTCAAAGGCCTCTTCCCCGCTGCTCAGCACCCTGGTCTCGTTGCATCCCGTAATCGGGCTTTCCGAGAGATGGGTCAGCAGACCGAAAAGGCGCTCCTGACCTTCGAAGCCTTTATTGTTCATTTGCCCGGAGGCTTCCACAATGACCGACTGCTGCCACAGCTTGGCTTTCATCTCCTGAAACAGCCGGGTTCCCTGGCTCCGCAGCTTCCTGCGTTTTTTATAATCCTGTGCCACAAAATAGTAGAGAATAAAGCCGATCAGCGGAACGACGAACAGAATGAACATCCAGGCGACCGCCTTGCTGGGCTTCCGAAACTCCAATACAAGTATCGTAGCGATTTGAAAAATGAATGCGAGCAAAACGGTAACCAGCCACACCATGGTCTTCACCCTTCCCTTCAATCAGCATTAACCATTCTGCCTCCGGTTTATTCAGGTCCACTCCGCCTCGTCCTCCGATATATCAGACAAAGCCGGATTTTTTGACATGTTTTAAGAGTCATAGGAATAGATAAGTTATAGAAGCTCATTTTGAGAGGAAGGGAGATGCCATGAAAACCGCCAGTTTAGGCCTCGCCCACCCCCGGCGGATGACCCTGCTCGTCCTGAGGGATGCCAACCAGCCCGTAAAACAGCTTCAGGTTTCCAAACCGCTGGTCATCGCCGTGCCACTCTTTGCCTTATTGTCCATTTCCGGGCTGATCATCAGCCTCCAGATTCAATCCGGACAGACGATTTCCCGACTCGAACACCAGGTGCGGGATCAAGAACTGCGATTCGAAGCAATCGTGACCGACAAAAACGCAGCGATCGAAAGGCTGCAGAATGAAGTGATCGCGTTGTCCGGGCAGTCCCGTGAAATGATGGACCGGATGGAACGCGTTTCCGAGCTTGAAACCGAGCTGCAGCGATTCATTAAGAAGTATGGCGGACAGGAAGGTTTGCGGAACCTCTCTTCTCTGTCCTACGAAGAACCCGAAACCCTCGGGGTGGGAGGCGAATTTATTGCGGTCCATGAGAACGAAATTGAACAGTTGGCTGCCGTGACGCGTGAACAATTTGCGGAAATGAGCTCGCTCCTGGACGAAATGGAGCGCAATATCCCCAACACGCTAAAAAAAGCCCGGCAGACACAGCGCTCGATTTCGGGCACGCCCACCGAATGGCCGACGTTGTCCAAGCGCCTGACTTCCAATTTCGGATACCGGAGCGACCCTTTTTCGGGACGGGCCTCTTTTCACGCCGGCATCGACATTGCCGGAAAAACCGGCGACCCGGTCTACGCCGCGGGTGCGGGGAAGGTGATTACGACCGCCAGGGACGGGTCTCATGGCAATTACATCGTGGTGGAGCATCCCGGAGGACTGCAAACCTGGTATCTGCACCTTAGCCAGATCGGCGTTTCCGAGGGGGACAGCGTCAAAAAAGGACAGGAAATCGGCGGCTTGGGCAGTACCGGCCGGAGTACCGGCCCCCATCTCCACTTCGAGATCGTCAAGCAGGGGGAACCTGTCGACCCGTTGCCTTATCTCAAGTAATTTTTCATTATATTTTTCATGAAGGAGGCAAAAAACGATGCTCAAAAAGAACAGTGCCGCCGCAGACGGTACAGATACGCTGATAGGGAAGGGAAGTTCGGCGGAAGGCAAGCTGGAATGCCAAACGAACATACGGATTGAAGGGAAATTTTACGGTGACATCGAGTGCGGCGGGCAGGTCGTGATTGGGGAAACCGGCGAAGCGTTGTCCAATATCAAAGGGAGCGACATCATCGTGGCCGGTAAAGTCATCGGCGATATTACCAGCCAAGGCCGGCTTACCATTACCGGCAGCGGGCAAGTCGAAGGAACCGTCCATGTGGCCAAACTGGTCATCATCGAAGGAGGGCTCCTGAACGGATCGGCTCAAATGGAAAGGACGTCTCCTTCCGTGCTTCCCGTCAAAGAGAAGTCCTCGAAAAAAGCGGCTCAGCCTGAAGCGGGGTAATCGCGGTGACTCGAAAAAAATAAGTTCCCGGCTGCATATGATGCAATCGGGAACTTTTTTGTTGCTGAATGCTCGGGGTTATGCGGCGACGTCCCTCTTTTTGAATACGAGCCAGGCGATGACCAGGAACGCGATCACATAGCCGCTAAGCACGGCGGCCGAAAAGCCAAGCGTCATTCCCGCAGGCCCCAGCTCGCCTCCCCGATACTTGCTTAAGTCCATATTCACGAACAGCATATACTTCGCCCAAGGATAACGGGCCGGGTGAAACAGCATTGTAAAGAGCCCGCCCGCAAACAAAATGAACATCGACAGACCGATGGCGATTCCCCCGGACCGGAAAACGGTAGAGATCATAAAAGAAAAGGTCGTAATCACCAGAAGGTCGATATACCGATAAAACAAATTCTCCACAATCATCCAAAAGGCTTCCACCCCTGCCGGGAATACACCGGACGGTATATCAGAAAACAGAAGGAACGAAACCGCCAGGCAGGCCAGGAAAAACACCACCGTCGTCAGCACCGTAAACAACAGCACCGCCAGCAGCTTGGATAGCAGAATTTTCGTGCGGGTCCAAGGCCGGATGAGAAGCAGCTTGACCGTCCCCCAGGTAAACTCTCCCGCAACGATGTCGGATGCGACAACCACCGAATAAATCGTGACCAAATAGTAGAGAAAAGACAATTGATCCACCGCATCCCAGACTCCGACCGGGCTTGTCGAGCTGCCTAAATAGTACAGCGTACCGAACAGGATCGTTAGAACGACCAGAATGGCCGCCATCACCCAGGTCCGCAACCGACGGTAGATTTTCATATTTTCATTTTGGATGAGCCGTAAAAAATCAATCAATTTCTCCGCCCCCCGTCATTTCCAAAAATTGATCCTCGAGCGAACGGGTCAAAATCCGAATGCCGTATACGGAAATCCCGGCCAAAACGAGCTTTGTATTGATTTCGGCGGTTGCGGAGCGATCGGCGGTGACTATCAAGTGCTTGCCTTCAAGCCGACCTTCCTTTACGAGATGCAGCGCTCTTTCGGGTGCGTCCACTTCGAATGCGGTTTCTTGGGGGCGGTCCGCGGCGCTGTTTTCCCTGTCGAGCGTTTTGACATCGATCAGCCGCCCATGCTGAATGACCGCCACGGTATCGCACATCAACTCCATTTCGGATAAAAGATGGCTGGAGACGAAAACCGTCGTCCCCTCCTCTTTCGCCAAAATCCGTAGGTAATCCCGCAACTCGCGAATGCCTTGGGGATCCAGGCCGTTCGTCGGCTCGTCCAAAATAAGCAGCTTCGGCCGGTGCAAAATCGCCTGAGCCACTCCCAGCCGCTGCCTCATGCCGAGCGAATAGGTTTTCACTTTATCGTGAATCCGGTGCTGCATCCCCACGCGCTCCACCGCTTCCATAATCCGATCCCGGGTAATCCCGGGAGACATCCGCGCATAGTGCAGCAGGTTCTGATACCCGGTGAGGAACTTGTACATTTCCGGATTCTCCACAATCGCCCCGACCGCCGAGATCGCCCGCTCGAAATCATTTTTGACGCTGGCTCCCTGGATCAGAATATCTCCCTTTGTAATCGACATCAGACCGACCATCATCCGGATGGTCGTCGTTTTGCCGGCCCCGTTCGGTCCCAGAAAGCCGAATACCTGGCCCGGCGGGATGTCCAGGGTCAAGCGGTCGATCAACACCTTGGATCCGATTTTTTTGGTGACGTTCTTGATACGCACGACTGGCTCCTGCGTCATATATTCACTCCCCCTCCTGACCAACCCATCGGCACTCCTGATCAATGCGCCGGTATTTTCCCCTATTTTACCATAAGTACCGGTAGAATGGGTTCCCGCATATTTCCATGCAAAAAGCAGACAATAACCCATGAATCCCCTGAAAGGAGTATGAAGAGATGGCCCAAATCAATCAGCAGGAGTTGCAAAGCCTGCGCCATCTGATCGGCGCGCATGAAACGGCAAACCAAAAGATGCTGGCTTACGCTCAGCAGAGTACCGATCCGCAGGTGAAAGCTTATTTCGAAAAATCGGCCCAGGACGCGTTAAACACCAAGCAACAGCTTTTGTCATTCTTGAACTAGGGAGGAATCAAGTCGACATGATGCAGGAAAAAGAAATGGTCAATGATGCGCTGTCCATGGTCAAAAACAGCCTGACTACCTATGCCAGCGCGATCTCGGAATGCGCCAACCCCCAGCTCAGATCGACCATCCAGCAGATCAGAAATAACTGCGAAGCCTCGCAGTACGAACTGTTTAGGCTGGCCCAGTCGAAAGGTTATTACCAGCCGGCCATGATGGCCGATAACCAGGAAATTCAGCAGGTAAAAACGCAGCTTGGCAGCTAATGGAGAAATGAATTGCAAAGAAGACGGCCCTGATCCCCGGCCGTCTTCTATTATCGTCGTCTTAATTTACTTTACCGTACCGATATATCTTCGCAAGCTTTCCTCTACGCATCCGGCGATCAATTGTACAAACGGCTCCAGCCCACTTTGAACGCTTGCAGCTTCCAGCGTCTCGTAATACCTTAACCGATCCCTGGTCTCAGACTTTAGTATGGCCGGAGGATATCCGTATTTCATAAGGATTAAGTTCATGAGGAGCCTTGCCGTTCGCCCGTTCCCATCGTTGAAGTGATGAATATAGACGAAGCGGAAGTGGAATTCCGCTGCCAGTTGGACGGGATGAAGCTTATCTTTTTGCTCGTAATACCACCGGACCAATTGCTCCATTTTCTCGGAAAGTTCGTCGTCGATATTTTTCAGAACAAGATGATGAAGCGACTTGATCACGAACTCGGTTAATTCGATCTTGCGGTCTACGATATCTTGAACATAATCAATAGCTTCGGAATGGTGGACGACTTCAAAATGCTCACGCAGTTTTTTGCCCCCAATAGTCAAACCATCTTCGAGAACAAGTTTCGTTTCCAGAAGGGTCAGCGAGTTTCCTTCGATCGCATTCGAGTGGTAGGTCCATTCGACACGATAGACTTCTTCCAGATTTTTGACGGCTGCTGCCGGCAAAGGCCGGAGGGCATCCAATTCGCTTTTAAGTTGATCTATTGTACCGAAGTCCATATTACCGCTCCTTATCCCGCTATTATCCATCATATATCATGAGTGGGTATAATAAAATCCGGGCTTCTCCGCCTTTTCCTTATTTCGAAATGGCCTTGAACGCGGCCGACTGCTCCCGGATGCCCTTCTCCGCCGCAAAACGCTCGATGCTGGAAGCTCCGAAGAAGCCGTCGATATCGGGTATATTTTGCATGATATAAGCGGCATCCGCCGGCTCGGCGATCGGGCCGCCGTGGCAAATGACCATGATCTCCGGACGAACGGCACGCCCCGCGGCAATGATATCCTTGATTTTCACGACGCAATCATCCAGGGTGAGCGCTGTCTTCGCGCCGATCGTACCTTTCGTGGTAAGCCCCATATGAGCCACCAAAATATCCGCACCGGCTTCCGCCATCGCCTTGGCCTGATCCGGGTCAAAGACATAAGGGCAGGTCAGCAGGTCCAACTGATGCGCCTTGCGGATCATTTCCACTTCCAGGTTATACCCCATGCCGGTTTCTTCCAGGTTCTGCCGGAACACGCCGTCGATGAGTCCCACCGTCGGGAAGTTTTGCACGCCGTTAAAGCCCATATCCTTCAATTGCTTTAAGTAAATATCCATGACGCGGAACGGGTCGGTACCGCAAACGCCGGCCAGCACCGGAATGTCCTTCACAACAGGCAGCACCTCGGAAGCCATTTCGACCACGATTGCATTGGCATCGCCGTAAGCGAGAAGCCCGGCCAAAGAACCTCTGCCGGCCATCCGGTAACGGCCGGAGTTGTAAATAATCAGCATATCCGCGCCGCCCGCTTCGCTGCTCTTGGCGGTAATGCCGGTGCCGGCGCCTACGCCCAGTAGGATCTTTCCGCCTTCAACTTCCGCTTTGAATTTGGCCAGGATTTCGTTTCGGGTCATCGTATTCATGTTTTATTTCTCCTTTTGTCTGTGAATGATTAGGCTTTGCTCTCCATCATGGCAATGAGTTTTTTAGCGGCGGCAAGCGCAAAGGAATCATCGTTGATGTGCTCATCCAATTCGCAAAGCTCCACCCTGCTGTGATTCAGGTTGGTTCTTAAAGCATCAAACAAAGCTTGGTTCTCCTCGGGGCCATGGAAAGGCTGGCCCTCGGCGTCAATCATGGAGACGCCCTTCAGCGGCAACATTAAAACGCTTTCACCCTTGGCCAAATTCAGCTTCTCCGCCAATTTCTCGCCGACGGCTTTGTTTTCCTGGGCCGTAGTACGCATCAGGGTGACCGTCGGATTATGCCGGTACAAGTTGCGGTGCTTGTAGCGCTCAGGCACGGTGTCGATCGGGCCGAAGTTAACCATATCGCAAGCCCCCACGGAAACCACCTGCGGCACGCCGCAAAGTCCGGCGGCTTCGCTGCGGTTCGGCCCGGCATTCAGCACGCCGCCAAACAGCTCATCGCACCATTCGGTCGTCGTCAAATCCAGCACACCTTGGAAATAACCGCTGCGCACCAGGTCCTCCATCGTGCGGCCACCGGTACCGGTAGCATGAAAGACCAGCACTTCATAGCCCTGCTCCTCCAAATAGGATTTGGCTGTTTCTATGCAGGGGGTCGTCACCCCAAACATGGTGGCGGCAACCAAAGGCTTTTTCTCTATTCTTGTAGCTTCATGCTCGAGCATGCCCGCCATGGCAAAAACCGCGTTGCTGAAAATCTTGGTGGAAATGGAGTTGAGTCCGGCCACATCCACAATCGAAGGCATCAAAATCACGTCGCTGGTGCCTATATACTGTTCGGTATTCCCGGAAGCCATGGTAGATACCACAATTTTCGGTACGCCGATGGGCAGAGCCCGCATCGCCGGCGTGATAATCGAGGTGCCGCCTGAGCCGCCCAAAGAGATGATGCCTTGGAACTTGCCTTCCTGATAAAGGCGGAGCACGGTTTTTTCGGTTCCCTCTGCCATAGCTGCCGTGGCGCGAGCCCGGTCTTTCCGGGCTACCAGTTCCCGAAGATTTTCACCTGCCTCGGCAGCAATTTCTTCGTTGGAAACATCGGGAACAAAGGCGGGTTCAAAGGTTCCCGTATGCAGGGTCAAGGTGTTAAGGCCGATTTCCGCAAACAGCTCCTTCAAGTAAAGGAATTCCTTCCCCTTGCTGTCGAAGGTCCCCACGATGGCTACGGTTTTCATTGATTAGAAACACCTCCTGGAATGATCTGTTTCTGTCCGCCGTTGATCATGTAACGGCTTTCAGAACTGATAACCTAATTGTACGACTTGGCGGAAATTTTGATATTGTTTGAAGTACGCCGTTTTTGTGCTTATATTAGATTTCGCCCCGCTGGCCGTATTCTTTCGGGGAGTGGGTTTTTCGATAGCCTGTGGGCGTCATGCCTTTATATTTCTTGAACATTTTGGTGAATTGAAAATAATCGCCATAACCAACCAGCTCCGCCACCTTTCCCACGGGCATGTCGGTCTCCCTCAGGAAGTCCCCCGCCTTGTTCATTCGGAAACGGATCAAATATTCCGTAAAGCTGCAACCGACAATTCGTTTGAACTTGGCGCTCAGATAGGAAGGCGTGACATGGGCCGCCAAGGCCAGCTCGCTAAGGAGAATCGGTTCATTATAGTGATGGATGATATGCTCTTTAATAAACTCCACATAGTCGTAGTCCTGAGCCTGTCCGTTCAACACTTTGATAAGGCTATTTTCTTCCTCGTCGCTTTGGGAAATTTTAAAGGATTTGGTTGTGTTCAAAATGGCCTTTTCCGCCGGAATCCGTTCGAAGGAAGAGCCGCCTAAAAAGCCCTGGCAAGCGGAGTTGTCGTAAAAGTAGCGGGCATCGATGGAGGATTTGATCGGGCCGCCGTAGACCATCTTTATCGCCTCCGGACGAATCCGATCGCAGGTATCGAAAATCCGCTGGGCATCCCCCCGCCCTCTGTCCAACGACTGCACTTTCTTCGCGCCCAAAACGCCGCCGGTCGTCAGCCCCAGATGGGCGCAGATGATATCCGCTCCGGCCTTCAGCATCTGCTCCGCCTGCCAGGCATCAAAGACAAAGGCCAAGGTAAACAGCCCCTGCTCATGGGCAAGGCGGATCGCCTCGATTTCCTGACGATAGGAGATCCCCTCTTCCTCCAGTGCCTCGCGAAACTTCCCGTCGATCAGTCCGATCGTGGGCCAGTTGTTGATCCCGTCAAAGCCGGATTTTTTAATATGCCTAATGTATTCCGGGAGCGAAATACCAGGGTCCGTAGCGTTCAGTCCGAATAAAATCGGAGTATCCTGCAGGAGCGGCATCAACTCGCGCGAGGCAAAATCCATTACAACTTCATTGCTGTTGGAATAACAAAGATAACATCCCAGAGACGCCCGTCCCATCTGCCGAAAGCGTCCGGCACTAAGGGCCAGAATAAGATCCGCCCCGCCCAAGACGCTGTATTTGGTCGTCATGCCGCTGCCGGCAGCGACACCTATAATATGTCCGTTGACTTTGATTTGAGCATTTAGCCGCTTGAGTATTTCCTGTCTTGATATTTGCATGGCGAGACCTCCTTAATGCCAACGATATCAATCGATCAGGTTATTCTACAAATTCGCGCTATTACAACACGATTTTATATCCATATATTGTAAAACGCTATGCGATCTTATTTTGATTTTATGTGTTTATATCTTTTTCCGCTATAGTACTCAAGGTAATTTTCCGGAAATCTATTAAGCCGGGTTGAATTTCTACCGATAATAAACTTATTCGACAATTTTCTACATCTATACAGCATAGATCAGACAGCTTAGGAGATGTTTCCTTTGATTGAGATGAACCTGGAAGAACAGCGCCTCCATCGAATTCTTGCAAGATGGGGTTACAATTCACACGCACACTTATATTATCTTGGCGATAAAGAATGGTTTTGGGACTCCGGAATGGAGGCATTGATCGCCTATCGCACGGTCGGAAACCGGAGAATCGTCCTTGGCGACCCTTTGGGCCCACCGGAAGCGATGGAGCGAATCATCAGAGAATTTATCGCTGATTGCCGGAGAAGGAAGCATATCCCCGCCTTCTACCAAACGGGGGCTTCGAACCTGGACATGTTCCGGGGCTATGGATTCAGACATCTCAAAATCGGTGAAGAGGCCCATGTGAATTTGCCGGAATTCCATTTAAACGGTAAGGCCTGGTTAAAATTGCGCAACCGCCTGAATAAGTTTGAACGGGCGGGGTTCTCCTTTGCGGTGCACTTCCCTCCGTATTCCGAATCCTTTTTGGCTCGACTTCATACCATTTCGGAGGAATGGCTGGGCGGGCGGAAGGAAAAAGGCTTTTCCGTCGGTTTTTTTGACCGTGAATACATCAGCCGGTTTCCCGTAGCTTTATTGGTTGGACCGGACGGAGAATACGAGGCCTTCGCTTCGATCGTCGGCGATCCGCCGCTGCTGTCGGCCTCGGAGGAGGTTCCGGTTTGCAGGCAGCTCACCGTCGACTTGATGCGATACTCCAAGGCATGTCCTCACGGGACTATGGATGTCCTCTTCGCCTCCCTGTTCAAATGGGCTAAAGAGCATCACTATGACTCTTGCGGTCTGGGAATGGCCCCCCTGGCGAACGTGAATGAACTGTTGATCGCCCGTTGGATCTACAAATTCGGGAACCGTTGGTACAACTTTAAAGGGTTGTACGATTACAAAAACAAATTCGCCCCGGAATGGAAGGAAGTTTACCTGGTGTATCCGCCCTCCTCCTTGTCGCTTACGCTGGCCCTCCTGATGTATATGGTCCATACGCCGGGGACCCGAAATCCCGCAAAAAGACAGCCCGCCGCGCCCAGCGTCTCGTAAAGCCCGATGCGGGATATAACGGGGGATGGGCAACGAGAGGAAGCTGCACAGATTCGCAAAAATAACGCACCCCAAAAAAACGCCGCCTCCGTCATTTCCCTGACGAAGGCGGCGCCTTTTCGTTTGCAGTTTAGTTACAGACGGGTTGATGGGCACTAATTGACCGCAAGATAGCTCACCTGGCAAAGTCCCCGTTTCCTCTGTCCTTAATTCGAAGTTCCTCTATCCGCTTGCTGATCCTTTAATACCTGATCCAAGGCGACCTGTCCTTCGTCCTGAATCATTTTAGCCGCTTCATCAAGTGACTTTTTACCCTCTTGCACCTGGGAGAGCTCTCCGCTCACAATAGACTGGAGCTGTACATAAAACGCATCGGGAATTTTATCCGAATTCATATGATCTGGGTTTATCTTTGGTTTTAGAGCATAAAAGACATCGAGACTTTGACCTCCGTACTCTTCATTAAACCCCATTCTTGACAGCAAAGTCCCATTCATTGATTTTGATTTCACTCGGGCGTAATCTTCACCGTTCACGAATTTAAGGAACTCCCAGGCAGCGTCTTTGTTCGTTGAATTCCCATGAATCGCAAATATCTCGTCCACACTTGCAGTCAGGGTTGTTTCAGGATCCGAAGAATTCACCGGCCCGGAGACGATCCCCATATTGATCGGCTTGTCATCTTTCAGGATGTCCCGAGCTAGTTTTGCATTTTGTGATGTATAAGGATCGCCTATAATCATAGCAACCCGTCCCATCAGAAACGCCTGGCTGCGGTAGTACTCTTCGATCGATCCTCCCGTAAATCCGGCATCCTTCGGATTATAAATGACTCCCGATTTTTCAGCTTCTATAGCCAACCGGTATACCTTTTTCCAGGAATCCGTGTCAACTGTCAGCTTCAAGATATTCGGATTTACACTCATCAAGCCTTCCGTATTGGCAATGAGATCGACCAAATTTCCTACAGACATCGGATAGTTCATTACCGTTATCGGATAGTCATTTCCAAAGCCGTATACCCGGGACCCCTCATCTCCATCGGTTGGAAACCGGCGCGCCAAATCCAAGACTTCCTGCCATGTCATTCCATCATGCGGTTGTTCAATCCCGTATTTGCTGAATAATCCTTTATTATAAAAGAGGGCGGTCCCATAAAAGGTCGGAGCAAGGCCGTATAACTTATTCCCCCCCAACTCCTTTAACAGGTCAATGAGCCCCGGATAGATTCCCTCTAAAGGATAATGATCTTTTTGAATGAGCGAGTCCAATTCCAAAAGTTTGCCTTCAGATATATAGTTTTTAAAAGTAGCTGTATCTAGTATCAGGATATCCGGTTGTTCGGTTTTTACAAGCTCGTCTAAAGCTTCCTCATAAGTTCTATCCCGCCCATTGCTGTTCAGGTTTGGGGTACGGATCACTTCAAAGTCGATATTCGCGTGACTCATCCTAAATAGATCGCCGTATTGCCGAAAAAAGGCCTCCTCGTTGGGATAGAGCACTTTCAGAGTCACTTTTATTTCCTCGGAATGATGACCGGCCCCCCTTGTACAGCCTGCAACAAGTAAACAACTCATAATAACGATGACCACCAAGCCCTTGTTAAACTTTTTACCATACATCTCACCCATTCCCCCAATCATCCGAAAACCGCGTCAATTAGCATGCTGCGCTTCCATACCTTGCACTTTGCCGCGCTTAATTCGGTATATGTAGTCCGCTTTTTTCGCGACTTCATTGGAGTGGGTGACGACGACAACACATTTTTGAAATTCATGTGCGCTTTCTCTCAGAATTTCCGTGATCTCCGCCGCGTTATCTTCATCCAGGTTTCCGGTCGGCTCATCCGCGAGCAACACGGGAGCATCCGATGCCAAGGCACGGGCAATCGCTACCCGTTGCTGCTGGCCTCCGGAAAGTTGTAGAATATTTCGTTTTGCCTCCTCGTCCGTAAGGCCCAATCTTTTCAAAATCTCCAGTGGATTCTTGTGTGTGATCATCTTGATATTTTCCACGGGATTCATATAATCGATAAGATTATAGTTTTGAAAAACCAACGCTACGTGATGCCTCCGATGGTACTCCAGTCCTTTTTGCGCTATATCCTCACCATTAAACAGAACTTTACCTTGCATCGGAGAATCCAGTCCCCCCAGGATTGAGAGCAAGGTTGTTTTACCTGAACCGGATGGGCCAATTATGGCATACATTTTCCCTGTTTCCATGCTCATATCAACCCCACTAAAAAGTAATTTTTGCTTGTCGTAGGAGTAGGATACATGGAGTGCCTCAAAATACATCGCCTTTTTACCACCCTTCTTAGCTCATTTTGGAAAGAATTTCTTTGGGATTCAGCCTCATGACCGAAACGGATGACATCCCTACGGCGATTACAATAATCAAGGTTCCGATCAAGTATAGCTGGACAAAACTCCTTGAGGTTACCTTTACCTCGATACTATCTAAGGCTTCCGTGCCGGCTATCGGCTCAGCAACCACAACTGACGACACCGCCACGGTGCCAGTCTGTTCACTTGGTTCTCCCCGGGAAAGCTGCTGCTGCAGCAGCGCGTTCCCTACGTTCTCCGCAATAGCATTTCCCGAAAAATAGGAGATTCCAAACGCAACTATTGCGATGAGCAGAACTTCCGTCACATACTGACCCAATATTTTGAACTTATGGATTCCTAAAGCCAGGAAAACCCCTGTTTCATACACTCTGTTTCTCATCCATAGCGTTAAGAGCAGAGAAAGAATGGCAACGCTAACCGCCATCATAATAATCAGCAATATCTTAACCAGACGAGACAGGTTGTTTAATGGTGCAGCCGCCTGGCTGTATGTCTCGTTATCCACACTGACATTAAATTGTTTCCAGTCCATGCTTGGGAGTGCTTCAACTTTTTCCACTATGGAATTTAATTGATCAGGGTTTTGCACAAAAAACGTAGCCTCCGAAAACCCTGGCTCCTTATCGCTATTAAACAGCTCCGCCTGCGAATAAATATCCGTGAACACACGGTTTTCGATCATGTTATAGGCAGAAGTCATCTCGGTTATTTGGTCCTCACCCGTCGGTTGAAATAACCCGACAATCTTGAGTTCAATCTTGTTGTGCGGATTGATCCCCAGTTGGTTTGCAACGCTATCCATGATCCCCAGTTTTAAGCTATCCCCGACTTTCAATTTGTTTTCCTCGGCTAATGCGCGACTGATCACAGCAACATGACGATCCTTCGGTAAAATGTGGCGCCCCTCGGACAGCTGAATGGATCGTGCTGTAAAAAAATCGCTGACCTCTGTTCCTGACACCGCTATGGCGTTAACCATATTTTCATAGCCGTCCTTAATAGGAAGTTTGCCTCTCAATAAATTAAAGTTCTCGGCATGAGGCTGCCACATTTCGGAGGCATAGTAGTTCTTTATTCCACCCACCGATTTGACGGACTCCAGCGTTTCAGCCGAAATCAGCGGACCCGTACTGTATGAATTTATACTTAGTTTTCCGCCGTCACTGGGTTCCGTTCTTTCCGTAACTACATAAGGGTTATCTTTACTCATATCTATGTAGATGGTAAATCTCCCCCCCAGCGATTCTCTAAGGTCGGTGCTTGCCGCTTGAGAAGCGTCTTTAATGGATATTCCCGTCAAAACAAAAGTCGCGATCACGAATAAAACCAAAAACAATAAAATACTCTTTCCTTTTTTTCGAGTTACGTACATTACTGCCCGATGCATAAAACTCATGATGAACAAAGCCTCCTTTTCAAGGATTGTGATGACGAGAACCAGTTTAACACCTTGAAATGGAAGCCATTTAGAATGTATGTGGAGCACGGATGTAGTCATAAAAAAAACCGCCGAGATTATCCGGGCGGTGAATTTACTTTTTTATTAGAAGGCTAAAGGCCATCCCTTTTTTCGATGGTGTTGGAGTGAACGTGTAGCTAATCCGTAAGGCGTTTAGAATGGAATCGACAATATACAAACCCAGCCCGTTGCCTCCCGGATCTCTCCCTCTTTCATATTCCGGCCGGTAAAACGGTTTAAATAATTCTTTCAGATGCTCTTCGGGGATGGGGTCGCACTCATTTTCAATGACCAAGTGGTCAGCATCACAATACACCCTTACTGAATGTCCCCTTTGGGTATAAGAGACCGCATTGGAAACGAGATTGTTTAGCGCTTTGCCAAAAAGCTCTGGCGGCAAATGGACAGTCTCCCCCTCCGTAACGTCCAACTCAAACCGAATGCCTTTAGCCTTGGCTATGATTTGAAAAGGCTCGCATAATTCGGTTAAGAACGCCGGAAGATGAATGTCGGTTGTTGCTTCATCCCGTACCAAAACACTCAAGTTTGAGGTATCAAGAACATTTTTGATCATCTCGGCCAGTTGTTCCGTCATTCGCTTGCACTTCGGTAAATAGACTTCATGATCCTTGTATTTGCCTACGCCAAGCATCATATTCTCCAGCATCGCATTCAGTGCGGTTACAGGCGTTTTCAATTCGTGCGAGGCCATTCTCAGAAAATCCACTTTTGATTTTTCGGATTCACTCACCTTGATTTTCTCTATTTCCAAATTTTCGATGGTTTTTAGGAGGCTGTGATATAACCGGTTCACGTTGTTCCCCAAAGCGCCGATTTCATCATCGGACTGAACTATACACCATGCGCTTCTATCCAAGGTTTCCATCTGTGCTGTTTCAGCCGAAATCCGTCGAATCGGCCGAGTCATCGCTCTGGAAAAAAGCAGGGAGCAGAGCACGGAAACTATAAAACAAATAAGCATCGAAATGGGAAGAACGGAACGAATAATGCCGGCGATATAATCGGAGAGGTTTAAAGTAACTGCCGTCAATACGGGATCATCAGTATATTCTTTAGCAGTGAAGCTTACGGGAGGCGTTAAAAGGTAAAATAAAGTATGGGCCATTACATTCATGAATACCATCAAGCCAAGCGTATACAAAAAAGTTTTGGGGAAAATTTTCAACCGTTTCATGGGCGAGCCTCAAACTTATAACCGACACCCTTCACAGTTACAATCGATTCCAGCCTAAGTTTTTTGCGAAGGTTCTTAATGTAGGTGTCAATGGTTCTGTCATTAATGGTACATTCTTCCCCCCATAAATCGTCAAGGATTTGGGTTCTGGTCAATACATGTCCCTGATGTTCCACCAACAGTTTCAACAGTTCAATTTCTTTGGGGGTAATATCAATTCTGCCGCCTGCGTCGCTAGCCGTATAACCGGAAAAGTCCACCTTGACATCTCCGAATGTCATAAAGCTGACGTTTTGCTGTTTATTACCTCTGCGGAGTAACGCCGTTACCCGCTTGCCCAGCAGCACCATGGAGAATGGCTTGGTTATATAATCATCGGCTTGGATATCAAAACTGATAATTTGTGTGTATTCATCACTAATGGCCGTTAACATCACAACGGGCACCGCACTGGTTTCCCTCACCTGCAAAAGAACCGACAGACCTGAAATTTTGGGCAACATAATATCCAAAATGATAAGGTGGATACTATGATCTCTAAAACAGCGCAAAGCTTCCTCCCCATCAAAAGCGGAAATAACCCGATGTCCCGCAACTTTCAAATATTCGGCAATAGCCTCATTGGTTTCCCGATCATCCTCTACAACCAGTATCGTTGACAATCCCCCGCGACCTCCTCATACCTATCTGAAGTTTATTTTAACTGGTTAGTATGAAATGTATATGAAAAAACGCCGCCCCCGTTATTTTCCTGACGAAGGCGGCGACTTTTCGTTTGCAGTTTAGTTGCCGGAGCGGGCAAGCTCCCGCGTGTTGGCTTCGAAGGCGGCGAGCAGGGCGGCCTCGCCCTTCAAGCCTTCGTTCTCCACCTTGCGGATTTGCTCCAGCATCCGCTTGTAATCTTTCGGAATGACGCGGACGAATTTCGGCAGCAGTTCATTCCAATTGTCCAGCACGCGGCGGCCGACGATGCTGTCCGTATACAGGACATGGCGGCTGATCAGCGTGCGGAGCTGGTCGGCCTCTTCCGGTTCGAATACCTGCTCCAATAGCACCATCTCCAGGTTGCACCGCTTGACGAAATCGCCCGTCACATCCAGGACGTAAGCGATCCCGCCCGACATGCCCGCCGCAAAGTTGCGGCCGGTTTCGCCGAGGACAACGACGCGTCCGCCGGTCATGTATTCGCAGCCATGGTCGCCTACCCCTTCGACCACAATGTTCGCGCCGGAGTTGCGGACCGCGAAGCGCTCGCCCGCGATCCCGCGGATGTAGGCTTCGCCGCCGGTCGCGCCGTAGAACGACGTGTTGCCGACGATGATGTTCTCTTCGGCCGCGAATGTGGCCTTCGGCGACGGCTTCACGATCACCTTGCCGCCCGATAGGCCTTTGCCGGTGTAGTCGTTCGCGTCGCCTTCCACCGTCAGCGTCATACCCTTCGGCACGAAAGCGCCGAAGCTTTGGCCCGCCGATCCTTCGAACCGGAACGTAATCGTATCCTCCGGCAGACCGGCCGCGCCATAAATGCGCGTCACTTCACTGCCGAGGATCGTCCCCGTCGCCCGGTTCACATTGCAGATCGGCAGCAGCGCGCTGACGGCTTCGCCGCGCTCCAGCGCCGGCGCCGCCAGCTCCAGGAGACGCGTCATATCCAGCGTCTCCTCCAGGCCGTGGTTTTGCCGGCGGGTGCAGTAACGGCTGCCGCCCGCAGGCACCTCCGGCATGTGAAGCAAGGCGGACAGGTCGACGCCCTTCTTCTTCCAATGGTCGACCGCCTTGAGCGTGCCCAGGCAGTCGGTCCGTCCGATCATTTCATCCAGATTACGGAAGCCGAGCTCGGCCATCCATTCGCGGAGGTCTTCGGCCACGAAGGTCATGAAATTGACCACGTGCTGCGGGTCACCCGTGAAGTTTTTGCGCAGCTCCGGATTTTGGGTGGCCACGCCGACCGGACAAGTGTCCAACTGGCAGACGCGCATCATGATGCAGCCGACCGCCACGAGCGGAGCCGTCGAGAAGCCGTACTCCTCGGCGCCGAGCAGCGCGGCGACGGCGAGGTCGCGTCCGGTGAGCATTTTGCCGTCCGTCTCCAGGACAACGCGGTCGCGTAAATTGTTCAGCATCAGCGTCTGCTGCGTCTCGGCGAGCCCAAGCTCCCAAGGGAGGCCCGCATGGCGGATCGAGCTTTGCGGGGACGCCCCGGTCCCGCCGTCATAGCCGCTGACGAGAATGACATCGGCACGGCCCTTGGCCACGCCCGCAGCGATCGTGCCGACCCCCGCTTCGGACACTAGCTTGACGTTGATCCGTGCCCGCGGATTCGAGTTTTTCAAATCATAGATCAGCTCCGCCAAATCCTCGATCGAATAAATATCATGGTGCGGCGGCGGCGAAATCAGACCCACGCCCGGTGTGGAACCGCGGACTTCGGCGACCCAAGGATACACCTTGCGGCCCGGAAGCTGTCCGCCTTCCCCCGGCTTCGCGCCCTGCGCCATCTTGATCTGAATTTCATCGGCATTGACCAAGTAATGCGAGGTGACCCCGAAGCGGCCCGAGGCGACCTGCTTGATCGCGCTGCGGCGCAGATCGCCGTTGGCGTCCGGCACATAGCGCGCCGGATCCTCGCCGCCCTCGCCGGTGTTGCTCTTGCCGCCGATGCGGTTCATCGCGATCGCGATCGTCTCGTGCGCTTCTTTGCTGATCGAACCGAACGACATCGCTCCGGTTTTGAAGCGGCGCATAATCGATGTGGCCGACTCCACTTCTTCCAGCGGAACTTTGGGTCCGACCGGCTTCAAGTCCAGCAGCGAACGGAGCGTAAGGTGTTTCTCATTTTCCCCTTGAACTAGAGAAGCGAATTTTTTATAGAGTCCGTAATCACCGGTACGCACGGATTGCTGAAGCAGATGAACCGTCTGCGGGTTGAACAGATGCTCCTCCCCGTCATTCCGCCATTGATACTCCCCTACGGAATCCAGCACCGGATCTTTACCGTCCTGACTGGCGAAAGCGCGGAAGTGATGGGATAGCGTCTCCTGCGCCACCTCTTCCAGCCCGATGCCGCCGATCCTCGACGGCGTCCAGGTAAAGTAACGGTCCACGAAATCCTCTTTTAAGCCCACCGCTTCAAAAATCTGCGCCCCCCGATACGACTGGATGGTGGAAATCCCCATTTTTGACAGCGTCTTTATGACGCCTTTCGTCGCGGCCTTGATGAAGTTGCTGACGGCCTTGTAATGGGAAATGCCTTGCAGCAGTCCCTGGGTGATCATGTCATCCAGCGTTTCGAAAGCGAGGTAAGGGTTCACCGCGCTGACCCCATACCCGAGCAGCAGGGCGAAATGGTGAACCTCACGCGGTTCCCCCGATTCCAGCAAGAGGCTGACCTTCGTCCGCGTTTCCTGTCGGATGAGATGATGATGCAGCGACGAAACGGCCAGCAGCGCCGGAATGGCCGCATTTTCGGCGTCCACGCCGCGGTCGGACAGAATCAGGACGTTATGGCCTTTGGCGATCACCCGGTCCGCCGCTTCACAAAGCGTATCGAGCGCCTTGCGCAGCCCTTCCGCACCTTGATCCGCCGGGAACAGAATCGGGATTGTCATCGCTTTGAAACCCGGACGGCGAATATGGCGCAGCTTGGCAAACTCTTCATTGGACAAAATCGGGGATTCCAGCCGGACTTGGCGGCAGCTCTCCGGTTCCGGCTTGAGCAGATTCCGTTCCGGACCGATCATCGTCGCCGTCGAAGTCACAAGCTCCTCGCGGATGGCATCGATCGGCGGATTCGTCACCTGGGCGAACATCTGCTTAAAGTAGTTGTACAGACGCTGCGGACGGTCCGAAAGAACGGCGATCGGAGCGTCGTACCCCATCGAAGCGATGCCCTCGGCTCCCGTAAGCGCCATCGGCTCAAACACCTTGCGCAAGTCCTCGAAGCTGTAACCGAACGCCATTTGACGCAGCGTGATGTTCTCGTGGCGGTCCGCCGGCATTTCCGGAGCTTCGGGAAGATCCTCCAGCAGCACCATGTGCTCATCCAACCAGGCGCGGTAAGGATTCTCCTTGGCGATGGAAGCCTTGACTTCCTCGTCGGAAATAATGCGGCCTTCTTTCGTATCCACGAGCAGCATCCGGCCCGGACGCAAACGGTCCTTGTACAGAACCTCCTCGGCCGGAATGTCCAGAACCCCCACCTCGGACGAAAGCACGATCAAATCGTTCTTCGTCACATAGTAGCGGGAAGGACGCAGGCCGTTGCGATCCAGAATCGCGCCGATTTGCACGCCGTCCGTGAAGCCCATGGCCGCAGGGCCGTCCCACGGCTCCATCAGCGCGCTGTGATATTCGTAAAAAGCTTTCTTGTCCTCGTCCATATCGGCATGGTTGCTCCAAGGCTCCGGAACCATCATCATGGCGACATGCGGAAGGGAGCGGCCGCTCAGGTACAGAAATTCAAACGTATTGTCAAACATCGCCGTATCCGAACCGTCCGGATTGATCACAGGCTTGACCTTTTCCAGATCGGCGCCGAAGGCTTCCGTTTCGAACAACGATTGACGGGCCCGCATCCAGTTCACGTTTCCGCGCAGGGTATTGATCTCCCCGTTATGGATCATAAAGCGGTAAGGATGCGCTCTTTCCCAGCTCGGGAACGTGTTCGTACTAAAGCGGGAGTGCACGAGCGCGATCGCCGATTCGAGACGCTCATCCTGCAAATCGAGATAGAACTGTCCGACCTGCTCCGTGGTGAGCATCCCTTTGTAGACCACCTTCCGGCAGGACATGCTCGATACGTAAAAAGCGTCGCCCTCCGCCTCGCCGCTGTAGCGGATGGCCAACTCGGCCCGGCGGCGGATCACATACAGTTTGCGTTCAAAATCCAGGTCGGTCGTCAATCCCGCGCCGCGGGAAATGAAAATTTGACGCACGAACGGCTTCGCCTCTCTTGCCGATTTGCCCAGCATATCGTCCCGGGTAGGTACCGTACGGAAGCCGATAACTTGTTGGCCTTCCTCCTCGATAATCCGGGTCAACTCGGCTTCCTGACGGCTGCGGACCTTCTCGTCATGCGGCAGGAACAGCATGCCTACCCCGTATTGACCGGCCTCGGGAAGACGATATCCCAGCTTCTGGGCCTCCGCCTCAAAAAAGCGATGCGGGATTTGCAGTAAAATACCTGCGCCGTCCCCGGAATTCGGCTCGCTCCCCTGGCCTCCGCGGTGCTCCATATTCGTCAGCATCGTCAAAGCCTGACTTACGATATCATGGGAGGCCTTGCCTTTGATATGAGCGACAAAGCCCATGCCGCAGGCGTCTTTTTCAAACGTCGGATCGTAAAGTCCCTGCTTTGGTGGTATAACCGTATGTTTCATATTCAGCGTCAACCTTTCTATAAATAAACTAAACCTTACTGTTAACGACATGTTTTATTTAGTATTTTTATTCTAACGGAAAACGCCGCGACTGTTTTTGCACTATCTTCTCTTTCTTTTGCACTAATGCCAAGAAATTTAAGAAGGAAAATCATCCAGTCGGCAAGATCTTGGTCGCTCCCGCTTTATTTTCTAAAAATAGGCATGATCAGCCCTACCGTTTGTCAGCTGTCATCTCTCATCCCGCCTTTTGCCGTGTACCCAAAAAAAGAACCCGAACAAAAAAGTTCGGGTTCTCTTTTCGGGCTTGCCGATACAGATATTAAGCTAATTAAGCCTCCAGGCTCGTTTCAGCGCTCACAATTTCGCTGTGTTTATGCATAACGAAGTAGAGCAGCGTCAACGCCAGGAAGACAACGGCGAAACCGGCGAGGATGCCGAGCTGATTCCAGGCATGGCTGAAATCGCCCGTGGAGACGACCGCTTTGTAGCCGCTGACGCTGTAGGTCATCGGGAGAAGCGGGTTGAACGCCTTCATCCAGTTCGGAATCAATTCCAGCGGGAAGGTGCCCGCGCTTGTGGTCAATTGGAAAATCAGCATCAGGATCGCCAGGAAGCGGCCGGGATTCTCAAGCCAAGTCACCAGCGCCTGAATAATAAACATGAAACACAAGCTCGTGACGAAGCTGAAGAGGAAGAACAGCGGAACGCTCTTCACTTCCAGGCCCAGTCCGTACAGCACCAGCAACGATGCCAGGAGGGATTGGACCAGGCTCATACCGGTAAAGGCGAGCCCGCGGCTCACAAACCGGTTCCAGGCGCTGGCCTCCGCCACGGACGATTCGCGGAGCGGGACTACCAGCGTGGAAATCAGAGCCCCCACGAACAGACCGAGCGACAGGAAGTAAGGAGAGAAGCCGGTTCCGTAGTTCGGCACTTCGCTAATCTTTTGTTCCTTGACTTGCACGGGCTCGGCGTACATGCTCACCAGCTTGTCGTTTTTCTTCACGCCGGACGTTTTTTCGGCCGCTTCATTCAGCTTCGAAGCCAGTTCGCCGGAGCCTTCGGTCAGCTTATCCATGCCGTCCTTCAGCTCGCCCGCACCGGCGCCAAGCTGCTTGGAACCGCTGGCCAGCGTTTCGACGCCGCCGGTCAGTTGGCCCATGCCGCCCTCGATCTTTTGGGCCCCCGCACTCAGCTTGCCCGCCCCTTGGACAAGTTCATGGCCGCCAGCCGCAGCCTCGGACAGTTTGCCGCCGAACAGCTGCAGACCCTCGGTCAACTGCTTTTGACCGGCCGTAAGCTGGTCGGCGCCTTGAACGAGCTGCCGCTGGCCCTGCGCCAACTGCTCGCTGCCTTGCAGCAGCTGACCGTGGGCGCTATGCAGTTCCCGGCTGCCCTGCAGCAATTGAGCCTGGGCTTGCCGGACCTGCTCGCTGCCTTGGGATACGGCCTTGCTGGCCGTCAGCAACTGTTGAACGGCCGGGTTTTGGGCCAGTTCCGGATTGCTCTTGGCCAACTGCTCCAAGCCTTGGGCCACGCTCTTCGCTCCCTCGGCCACTTTGGCGCCGCCTTCAGAGGAGGATTCCAGCCCGGCTACGAGCTTGCCGCTGCCTTCCTGAGCGGAAGTCAGGCCGGCTTTCAGCTTGTTCGCGCCTTCCGCAGAGGACTCCAGCCCGCTTTGCAGCTTCACGCCGCCTTCGTAAGCCTGGGTCGCCCCGCTCTCCAGCTTCTGTTCAGCCGCCTTCAGTTGGTTTAGCCCGCCGGACAGCTTCGCCGCGCCGGTTTGCACATCCGCGGCCCCTTTGCTCAAGTCCCCGGCGCCTTCCTGAAGCGGAGCGATGCCTTTGCCCAGTTTATTCGTCCCGGCGACCAGCTTCGCCAGGTTTTCTTTCAATTTCTGCGCGCCTTCGTCCAGCTTTACGGCCCCTTCATTCAGGGTGCTTGCGCCGGAGCCCGCGTCGTTCAAACCGCCGGACACTTTTTCCACCTGATCGAACAACGTCTCGGTGTACGCCTCCGTCACTTTGGCGGAGACCTTGGATTTAATCTCCTTCACGGCCGTACCGCCGATTTGCGCAGCCAGGAAATTGTAACCCTCGTTCGGCTCGAACATCAGCTCGGCCGGCTGCGGATTATCGTCCATGACCGTTGTGGCCTGCGACGAGAAGTTTTCCGGGATGACGATCGTCATATAATATTCGTTCGCTTCCATCCCTTTTTCCGCCTCTTCACGCGAGACGAATTTCCATGAGAAATCGTTGCCTTTCTTAAGTTCTTCAATCAGGTCCTTGCCGACCTGGAGCGATTTCCCTTCATACTCCGCCCCGGTGTCTTCATTGACGACCGCGACCGGAATTTCGTTCATTTTCCCGTATGGATCCCAAAACGCCGCCAAAAACATGCCGCTGTACAACACCGGTATGAACAGGACGACGATAATCGGGACAATGACTTTCGGTTTCTTGAAGGACGCAGCCAGGTCCTGAAAAAACACCGATATCGATTTCATGATAGTTCCCTCTCCTTCATCCCGTCTTTATTTTTTCTTGATTGACCAAAAATCTAATTCGGTCATTAAGTCATTCACTAATCTATCATTTCCCCCGGGGCATGACAAGAGCTTATTTTCTGTAATTTTCACAATGTATTTCCATCATGTTGTACGGCCCGGTCCGGCCCGCTCCCCGACCTAAGTCCAGCCGGAGACCAGTCCCCGGTCTCTTTTTAAAATGGCCGAAAAAAAATAAACTGAAATTGCGAACACCAATCTGTCGCGCAAACCAGTTTATTGAAGAGGTGAAACTTATGCCGTTTAAAAGAGTGCTGATCCTATCCGAAGGCTTCGGCAGCGGTCATACTCAAGCGGCCTACGCCATCGCCGCAGGTTTAAAGAAAATAGATCCCACGATTCGCGCTAAAGTGCTGGAGTTGGGCTCGATCCTTCATCCTGTTCTGGCTCCCTGGATTCAAGGCGCCTATCGTCTGACCGTGAACACGAGCCCCGCGCTTGTCGGCATGGTCTACCGCAAACAATACGAGAAGCCCGTAGGGCGTTTAACCCGCCTTGCGCTCCATAAATTATTTTACAATCATGCCTCGCGTTTTATCGAACAGATGAAGCCCGAGTTGATCATTTGCACGCATCCGATTCCCGGAGCCGTCATTTCCAGGCTCAAAGCTTCCGGTCTGACGGTTCCGCTGTTTACCTTGATTACCGACTACGACGCTCACGGCTCTTGGATCAGTCCGGAGGTCGACCGGTACTTCGTCTCCACTCCGGAGGTCCAAAACCTGTTGATCCGCCGGGGGGTGAGCCCTTCGGCTATCCAGGTGTCCGGCATTCCGGTCCATCCCGAATTCTGGATTCGGCAGGACAAAGCCTCCGTTCGGCGGGAACTGGGTCTCCGCCAGCTTCCTACCGTCCTGATCATGGGCGGCGGATGGGGGATGATGAAAGACGAACTGGTCGCCAAAATGTCCGAGTGGAAGGATCGCGTTCAGATCGTCTGCTGCATGGGCAGCAATGAGAAGCAGGCGGCCAAACTGCGCAGCCACCCGGGCCTGCAGCATTCGAATATCAAGATCCTCGGTTACACCCGCAATATCAGCCAATGGATGGACGCCTCGGACCTGCTCATCACCAAGCCGGGCGGCATGACTTGCACCGAGGGGCTGGCCAAAGGGATACCGATGCTGTTTTATGAGTCCTTGCCCGGCCAGGAGGAGAAAAACCGCGAATATTTTATGAAGATCGGATGCGGTACGGAACTGACCTCCGAAGATATGCTGGATTTTTGGCTGCATAAGCTGAGCCGCAATTTTTCCGGAAAAACACGCTCCCTTTCGGCAGAAAAACTAAATGGATCCCGCAGTTCTTATCAGCCGGATTGCTGCGCAAGGACGATCGCCGAACTGCTGTGTGCCCCTTACCGGACGGCGAATCTCCAGGGACGCCGGGCATAGCGAAACAAGCCGGAGGTTCGTGCCGGATTCTACTTATAGAATGTATGGTTTCCAATCACCTCCGCCTTATCCTTGGTACGGGCGATGGTTAAATCGGTGGCCAGCTTTAGCGACAAGAAATAGTATGTGTCGTCCGAAACCTCCTTGCGGCCGTTCAGCGCCTCATTTACGGCCCGGATCGTCTCTTTGTTCGGTTTGACCCTGTTTAGCCGGCCGTTTTGCACCGGACTGAACTGCGATTTTTGATAAATGACTTCCTTGATCGTATCGGGATAATTGGCGGACCGTAGCCGGTTTAAGACAACATTGGTGACAGCCACCTTGCCTTCGTACGGTTCGCCCTCTGCTTCTGCCATCACGATCTTTTGAAGGAGAAGCAGTTCCTCCTCGTCCAAAGCGTAGCTCCAGGTCGCCTGATCTTTATCCGCCTGGCTTAACAGCTTCGTTCGAGTGAAGAATAATTGGTCGGGGGGATGTAATGGGTCCGGAGTCTGTCTCTTGCTTCGGACTGCCGCCGCCTGGGTGCGCAGCCAAGCCCGTTCCGCCGCCAATTCCTTGAGCAGCAGCGTATGGCTTACTCCGGTTTCTTTTTTAGGACGCTTGATCTCAAGCGTAGTTAGATGCAAAAAAGCCGGCTGAAATGGCCTCTCGCCCGATTTCACGTTAACCGTGATGTTCCTGCCGACAGACGTCACAACGGCCCGGCTTGACTTCGAAGCATCCGGCACGCCGGGCATCTCCCGATGGCCTATCCGCTCCCGGCTCGAATGGGGTTGAAGCAAGTAAATGACTCCTAAACATACAAGAATCGCTCCGATCAGAAGCGCGACATAACGGTTTTGCCGAAAAATATACATAAAATAAAGACCTCCTGCCCGACAGTTCTCCCGAATGAGGAATGCGGCTCAACCCGGAAGATAACATCCATTGTAATGACACATTCTTTCATCTATGTAACCGAAAAAAAGAGTTTTGAATACAAATTCGATTTTTTTCAGCAAAAAAAGCCCTCCGAAAGGCCGGCGGGCATCATCATATTCGCTTGTGTCACCCCTGTAAAGCAATCCTCGCCACTTCTTCATACATCGGCGTCATACGCATGCGCGTCCGGTAAATCACCATGGCATCAACGGTCCAGGCCCCAAATTCCGGGACTTTCTCCTTTAAGATCGCGGGGTCAAAACGACCGCCTTCCTTGTACTTGCGCGCCAAGGTAATGTGCGGATTGTATGAACGGTCCTCGGGGATGTAACCAAGCTGCTTGTTGGCAACGACCACGCGATTTTGCAGTTCCCGCAGCGGTTCCAAATCCCCCTCCACTCCCGCCCACAACACCCTTGGGGCCGAAGGGCGGCCAAAATGCCCGCAGTTCCGGAACTCCAGAGAGAACGGCCGGATTCCTGCCGCCGCCTCCGAAAGCCCGTCCCGAATCTTTTCAATCCGATCCGGCGGCGTGTCGCCAAGAAACTGCACCGTAATATGGTAATCCTCGGGATAAACCCATTTTGAAAAGGCCAGCCGGTTCTTGTAATCTCCGCACCAAGCGGACAAGGCTTCCTTGATCGGAACCGGAAGCGGTATCGCCACAAAAATCCTCCACATCTCGTCTTTCTCTGCCACGGCTTGTCACCTCTTGTGAATATTAGTACATAATTCGTTTTTTAGACACATTACGACTGCTTTATTTAATATACGTCAATTTAATTCTCATTATAATTTGATGTAGACCTTTCACCCAGAAAAACAGCAAACCATTTGTAAGTGGGGTATGAAAATTTATGGGATTCGCTAAAAAAATAACCGCCGGTATCATCGGTCTTCTGCTGTTGGTCAGTGCGCTCATCGGGATCACCAGCTATCAAACGGCGTACCGTCAGGTCGAAGAAGCCGTGGGCGTCGAGACCGTTGGCTGCGCCAATATCACGACCGGGCTCGTGGATCCGGGCGTGATCGAGCGATTAAAAGAGGGGGATTCCTCGGGACTCGCGGCGCTGGAACAGCGCCTGAATTGGACCGTGGAGCACAAGCCGCTTTTTAAGGAGGTATTCATCCTTTCTCTGGACGGAAAAATCCTGGCCGCCGACCAAAATATTAAGAAGCGCGGCTATCAAGCCGGCGATTCGTTTTATTTCGACGCCTCCAGCCGAGACATGTTGATGCAGCACAAGCACTCCGTCTATACAAAAATATATAATTACGACGGGGTCAGCCTTCTTACCGGTTATGGTCCGATATTCAAAGATCATGATCCCACCAAGGAAATCGTGGGGCTCATGGCGATCAATTTCGACGCTTCCATTATAAATGAACGTGTCTGGGACATTCTCGGCCTCCCCTTCGCCATCGGAAGCGGGGTGTTCCTGCTCGCCATTATTATCGTCTACTGGTTTATTCACCGCATGGTGCGCCCGCTTGAACAGCTGTCCCGCCAGGTCAACCGCGTGGCTCAGGGGGATCTAACCGTCGCCCCGGTCGCCCTATCGGGCAAAGATGAAGTCGGAACGCTGTCCCGCGACATCGGCAATATGACCGCAAACTTGCGACAGCTGATTGCCGAAGTGAATCATACCTCCGTTCAAGTGGCTTCCGCCTCGCAGGAGCTCTCCGCCAGCAGCGAGGAAACCGGCAAGGCCAGCGAGCAGACCGTGGAAGTTACGCAAGCTCTCGCGGACGGTGCGGAAAGACAGCTGCGGAGCCTGGAGCAAAGCTCGGCCGCGCTGCAGGAAATGTCCGATTCCATTACTCTGATTGCCGACAACGCCGACGGGGTATCCCGGGAAACCCGGCTTTCGGCCACGGCCGCGAAAAAAGGAGCGGTCTCCATTGAACAAAGCGTACAACAGATGAATACGATCGAAGAAAAAATCGACACCCTTGCTTCCAGTATCGAATTGCTCAGCGGACAATCCAAGGAAATCCAGAGTATCCTGGACATCATTACGGAAATCGCCGCCGAAACCAACCTGCTGGCGATCAATGCGGCCATCGAGGCCGCCCGGGCGGGAGAACAAGGCAGCGGCTTCGCCGTGGTTGCCACCTCCGTCCGCAAGCTGGCCGAACGCAGCGCGGCATCCGCCCAGCAAATCGCCGAGTTGATTTCCTTTATCATCAAGCAAATGGAGCTGACGTCAAGCACGATGGGAGAGACTTCCCGCGAAGTGAAGCTCGGCGCGGAACTGGTCGATCATGCGGGCGAATCCTTCCAGGAAATTCAAAGGTCAACCGCCTCCGCAGCGGAGGCGGTCGCCCACGTTCGCGATACCGTCCACCAGTTGTCGGCCAAGTCCAGGCAGCTTGTCGAAGCGATGGAGCAGCTTGTGGGAATCGCCAACAATACGGTGGAAGGCAGTCTAACGATGTCGGCCGCTTCCGAGCAACAGCTTGCCGCTATGGAGGAAGTCGATGCTTCGGCCTCCTTCCTCTCCAACTTGTCGGAGAAGCTCCATACGCTGATCGACCGCTTTAAAATATAGCCGCCGGCGGGCATAAAGGCAAAGCGCCCTCATCCGGTAAGGATGGGGGCGCTTTTTATAGTTTAAGTTTAGTCCCGTTGACGTGCGCGTGCTTGGCCGCCCTTACGGCCGGCTTCCTCACGGCTCATTTTGCCGTCATTGCCATCGGAGTCGTTGCGGGCTTCGCCGCCCTTTTGTCCGATTTCCTGATAGAACTCTTTGCCATGCGAGCGTGAAGTGGCTTCCCCGCCTTTTTGGCCAATATCTTGATAGAACTCTTTATCATGACTGCGGGAAGTCGCTTCTCCGCCCTTTTTACCAATCTCTTGGTAAAATTCCTTATCATGATTTTTAGCTGTTGCTTCTCCTCCCAGACGACCGGCTTCCTCACGGCTCATTTTACCATCACGATTGTTATTTGCCATTTGAAATCACTCCTTATCGTTGTTTGGAAGGTACCGGCTGCCCGGTACGCTATTGTATTACCCCCTCCCGGCAAAATAAAACAGGAACCGTGATCTACGAAGTCCGATGTGAATTTCAACCGGATTTGAAAACGGCCCTCCCCAGAAAAAAGGACCACAGAGCGGAATGGTAAGCCTCTGTGATCCTTCTTTGATTGTTTTATTAAAGTGAATTAGGAACCAGCTCGTAATTATGACCATAGTTATTATCCCAATACGTTTGCCCACCGGTTGTGTACGAAATCGCATATTTAACATTTGTAGCACCCGGAACATTGATACTATAGTTCCAGTTTTCAACACTATTGAAATTATTCAAGGGGTGAGTATAAATGGCATAAGCCTCACGAGTCGTTGCCCAATCATCCGTAGTGTACAGGATCTTTACTTTTTTTTCAGGATCCAGATTTTTCACATAGATATCCCCGCTAAATTCACCATTGCTCAAAGTACTATTGGCGCTAAGCACATTGGGAGATCCCAAAATCACGGATCTAAGGGGTAAATTTCTATTCACCTCATTGTAATAATTCGCTGACCCATTGTTATCCCAATAAGTCTGGTTATTCACTTCGTATTGGATTGCAAATTTTATGGATTTCAGATTCTTCAACTCGGGATGATCTGTTGAAGCATCATTTCTGAAAATGCTAAAACGCCATTTCTCATGGCTTCCATCCGTCGGACCTACATAATTCGCACTCGTATCGTACCAAGTCGTGTCATCTGTCGTGTAATGGACCGTCACATTCTTCTCGGGTCCCAGATTAGCAACCTCAATATTGCCGCTGAATCCGACATATCCATTTTTATAAATTACGCTGACTTCCGAGTCAATAAGCTTGACCTCATCACCGCTCGCAAATGCCGATCCAGCAAAAGATACACCAAAAATCAGAGTAAACATCATCAAACCAGCAAATAATTTTTTTACTGCTTTCACAATTGTACCTCCTCTAATTTTAAATCTTCGCACCTGAGCCTGATCCGACAAGGAATACATTCATTTGTAGGTTTTATTGTTCTTTCATCCCTCCTTTAACACTTCGAAACCAACTTGTTATTTTCGGAAAGTTAATTATTTCCTATTCATAGAATAGTCTTGATGGAAGTTTATGTAAATAGTAAAAAAGTAGCATATTTTGTATATTTAGTAATACAATGCTTTGTCATGAAAAGTCTAAATATCAGGAAGGCAGTAAAGAACTCTTTCCTATGTCCGCCCGGCTAACAGCATAATAAAACGACCTCCATAGCGAATAATATCCGCCATAAAGGTCGTTTCACAGTCCTAACGCCCAATTTTAGGATTGTTAATATACCGGATGGGGGTTGCGGACTCGCTTATTTTCGCGTACAATCCGCAACTCCAAACGTTCGTTTGCGCCACTGCTACGTTTCTCAATCACAAACTTCCGGCCTGCCCTCTTCGTCCCTCATGCGGAACGATTGGCCGCAGCCGCAGGAAGCGATCGCGTTCGGATTATGGATCGTAAAACCGCCGGACATGCCGGATTCCTGGAAGTCGATCTCCAATCCGTTGAGGTAGCGTACGCTGTCCTTGCCGACAACCACTTTAATTCCTTTGACGTCCAGGTAGACATCCTCTTCGCTCTCCTGATCGTCCAGTCCCATACTATATGAAAAGCCGCTGCATCCGCCGGGGTTCACACCGAGGCGGAGAAACATATTCGGGGTTTCCTCCCCGGCAATCATGTCCTTGATTCGCTCGGCAGCACTATCCGAGATTTCAATCATAATCAACCCTCCTCTGTATATAAAAAGTATACTCCTTATCGTGTTTCCCCTCAAGCGGTGTGATTTTTATAACAGCAAACTCGAAACATCCCCGTTCCGCTTGTTGTCCCTTTCTCCGTCGAGGTTTATAATAGGAAGGGTGGTTAATCAGCCTGCCGGGATGAATCCGGTTAGGATTCTCCCCAGGGAAACGGAGGTATTATCATGTTCACTGCAGTAACGCCAAGCACCGATAAGAGAATGGCCGAAATCGTAGAGAAGGTAAGACAAGGTGAGCGCTTAACCCTGGAAGACGGGGTGTATTTATATGAAAGCGACGATTTGTTGACCATTGGTCAGTTGGCGAATGAAGTCAACTTGCGCAAGAACGGCAAGAAGGTTTATTTCATAGAAAATATGAGTTTATATTTCACCAATGTGTGCGAATCCCATTGCGCCTTCTGCAATTTCCGCAAGGATCAGGGGGAGGAAGGGGCCTACACGCTGTCGGGCGAAGAAATGATCGCCTACGTCGAGAAACATATTACTCCCGGCGTCCGTGAGTTCCACATTGTCGGCGGACATAATCAGCACGTTCCCTTCCAGTATTATGTCGACTCCCTCAAAGCCTTGAACGAGAGATTCCCCGACATTACACTGAAAGCCTACACGGCGGCGGAAATCGAATTCTTCACCCGGATCAGCGGACTCAGTACAAAAGAAGTGCTTATGGAACTGCAAAAGGCAGGATTAAAATCGCTGACCGGCGGCGGGGCGGAAATTTTGTCCGATCAATACCGGCAAAAGATGAAGGTAGAAAAAGCCAATGTCGACCAGTACCTGGATGTTCACCGGACGGCGCACCGGCTGGGGATGAGAACGCATACGACGATGCTGTACGGATCGATCGAATCGCATGAGGACCGGATTCGTCACATGCTGCAAATCCGCGGGCTTCAAGACGAAACGAACGGTTTCATGGTGTTCATCCCGCTGTCCATGCAGCCGCGCAATAAGAACGCCGGTATTATGCGGCGGAATTCGGCGTACGAGGATTTGAAGACCATCGCCATCAGCCGGTTGATGCTGGACAACATTCAGCATATCAAGGCTTATTTTATCAATATCGGGGTACAACTGACCCAGGTGGCTTTGACTTTCGGGGCGTCCGATGTGCACGGCACGATTCTGAGAGAGCAAATCAGCCACGCCGCGGGGGCGCTTACGCCGGACGGCTTGACCCGGAAAGAGCTCATTTGGCTCGTGAAGGGGGCCGGGCGCATCCCGGTCGAGCGGGACACGTTCTATAACGAAATCGAAGTTTACGAATAATGGATTCCGTATTACGACGTTCAACTATTTAAAAAAGGCTACACGGCGGGCGGTAAGCCCCCTGGCAGAAGGAGAACGGTGGCGATGAGGCAACTTGTCATTCTGGGTGGCGGCTATGGTGGAACGATGATTGTACACGAACTCTTCAAAGGGGGAATTCCGGCGGGTGTTCAAGTCATCCTGGTGGATCGGCTCCCGTTTCAAAGCTTAAAGACCGAGTACTACGCCTTGGCGGCCGGTACAGCATCGGATTACGAACTTCGCGTCCCTTACCCCCACTATGAGGGAATGTCAATCAAATACGGAGAGGCCGCATCGGTCGACTTGGACCGGCGCATCATTTATTTTGCGGACGAAGCGGAGGAACCGTTGTTTTACGATCAGCTCGTCATCGCCCTGGGTTGCACCGACAACTACCACAACATCCCGGGCGCGAAGGAATTCTCCTGCGGCATCCAATCTTTCGCTTCGGTGCGGGAATCCTATATGCTCTTGAACAACGCGAAGCCTTACAGCAAAGTCAACATCGTCGGCGGAGGGCTGAGCGGGGTCGAAATCGCCGCGGAGCTGCGCGAAAGCCGCCCCGATCTGAATATTGCCCTCATCGACCGGGGGGCGCGGCTGCTCTCGGCCTTCCCGCAAAAAGTGTCCACCTATGTGACCAGGTGGTTTCATGAACACGAGGTCGAGACGTTCTCCCATATCTCGATTACATCCCTGGAGCGGGGCGTGATCCATTACGAAGGCGGGGATATTGAATCCGATGTTACCGTATGGACCGCAGGGATCCAGCCGGTGGAGCTCGTTCAGAACCTGAACGTCCCCAAAGACCGGCAGGGCCGTGTTCTTCTCAATCCGTACCATCAAATTCCGGATTATCCCGAGGTATTCGTCTGCGGCGACTGCGCGAGCCTCCCGTTCGCACCCAGCGCCCAGGCGGCCGGAAGCCAGGGGCATCAGATCGCGGAGGTGCTTACCGCACTATGGCGCGGCGAAACGCCGAAATTACAGCCGATCAAGCTGCGGGGCACGCTCGGCTCGCTCGGCAAAAAGGCCGGTTTCGGCCTGATGGGCAAAACCCAGGTGACCGGCCGGGTACCGCGGCTGTTGAAAAGCGGCGTGCTCTGGAAATCGAAGCATCATTGGGGCTGATTAAGTGCTTATTCCCTGTTCTCATCGGCTTCGCTGATGAGTTCGATGATTCGCCGATACAGCCCTTCGGCCGTTTCCTCTTCAACGGTCTCGCCATCGAGCAGGCAATAAGGGGACATATAGCACATGCCGCATCCCGTAAGACAGCCGTATTCATAAACCTCGCAGTCATGCTGCTCCTTCAGGCGGTTCATGACTTGATCGGTGCCGAAGGCGGCATTGTTCGCACAAAATTCAACAATATGTTTCAAGCTGGTCCTCCCCGTCAGCGAAGCATTTAAATTTAAAGTTTTTTGTAATATAATATATAGGAAAGGAAAGGAGTTGAAAACAATGAGTGAAAACGTACAAGATAAATTGTATGACGAAGTTCTAGAAGTTTTGGATAAACTGCGCCCCTTCCTGCAACGCGACGGCGGTGACGTCGAACTGGTCGACGTGGAAGACGGCATCGTAAAGCTGAAACTGATGGGGGCCTGCGGCAGCTGCCCAAGTTCCACCATTACCCTCAAGGCAGGCATCGAGCGCGCACTGTTTGAAGAAGTGGAAGGCGTGCAAGAGGTCGTACAAGTATTTTAATGATATACAGCGCAAAATGAAACACGGTCCCCGGAATATCCGGCGAGACCGTGTTTTTTTATTATTTAAGAATGTTGGCACTAAGAGGGCTTCACCCAAGGCCGAATCGGGTCCAGGCCTCCGGAAATGTCCATGATATTGCCGGTAATAAAATCGGAATCATGGTGGCAGAGAAAAGAAATCACCCGCGCGATGTCCTCCCCGCTCCCCGGGCGGCCCAACGGGGTTTCACCATCGGATAGTCCGCGGGCTTCCCGGATGGAGATCTCCTTGTTCCGGCCCCGAATGTCCCCGGGACAGACCATATTCACCGTAATGCCGAACGAAGCTTCCTCGACCGCCAGCGTTTTGGTGAAGGAGACCAGCCCGGTCTTGGCGGCGGCGTAAACCGCACGATGCGGCCAGGCCCGCGATTCCGCGGCATGACCAAAGCCGAAATGAATGATCCGCCCCCAGCCGTTCTGCCGCATATCCGGCAGAACGAGATGGTCCAGCAGCATTGTACCGACCAGGTTGCCGTTAATCATGGCCAGAATTTCCTGCTGGTCATAATCCGCAAACAACCGGCGCTCACGGATGAACGGTCCGGCGTTGTTGACCAAAATATCGACCGGGCCCAGCGTACCGCGGATTTCCTCCACCAGCGCCCCGATTTCCTCCCGCCGGGAGACATCGGCCCGGACGGCCATACAGCGCACACCCATCGCTTCGATCTCAGAACGGAGCGCCATCGCCTCCGCCTCGCTATGTACATAGTTCAGCGCGATATGGCATCCCTGCTCTGCCAGCATCAGAGCGGTCTTCTTCCCCAGCCCTTTTGCGCTGCCCGTAATCAGGGCGACTTTTCCCACCAACGTCGTTTCCTCCTCACGTAAGGCCTTCCATTTCAGTATAAAAGATTTGCCCCGTTCCCACAAACCGGGAGGTTCGACGATAGGCGGACATCTTCCCGTATTTTACCGGGACTCGCCACCGGAGTTTGAATTCCCGTTCATAGAACGACAGATCTTTTCAGCATATTCGGTAATAGCTTCATCATAATCCGGATACTTATATCCGAGGGTTTCCGCCACTGCTTGGGCGTATTTTCTAAACAACGCATAGCAAGTGAATAAAGACTGCCACATGTTTTGGATGCTGTTCTGAGAAAAGGTTGACAGCAACGTCTCCCAATCTTCTTTAGGAAGATACCGATTTATAAATTTATAGTTTTTCCCTACACTAAATGAATAACCTTGCTGCGATCCGATCTGCCAAGACATCATTCTTAACAAATTTGGCCGGGCAATCTCGTTTAAATGGTCAATTGCAAAAAGAATTTCTTCTCTCGCCAATCCCTTTACTATATAAGTCGAAACCATCCAGAATTCATTACAACAATCGTCAAATTCTCTGGCAGTGGGTTTTTTAATCCAATATTGACGGTCGCTCGCAAGCACTTCATTTTGGACAAGAGCATCCTTATCAAGCAAGACTTCAACCAGTCCGTCGCTATTCGTAAAATAATCCTCCGCTTCGTTTACCGGAATAAGGGTCAGGTCCAGTTTATTGCCATCCTCAAATAGAATGATATACGAAAACCAGTTCCCTAATTCCGGCGGGAAAAGTTCCATGTCCTCGGGCTTTTGCATCATCCTGCGGTGCCCAAAAATATCCAGCCATTGATCATTTCCTTTAAAAGAATCCATGTCGGTCACAAAATAAGAAATATCAAAATCCTGGAATGTATCGGGGGGAATGTTTTTGTTTGTACGTGACCCTTCCAAAGTTACCAATCGAATTCTATGATCATTCACCGCAAAATCAACAAACATATTCATCATTTCCCGTTCACTTCTCATAGCGGCAACCCCCTCCTCCCTATAATATGAAAAAAAATCACTTAAAACTAATTTTATCATTTAATTTAAGGATAATGTACTCGAACCGGAGGTTTTCAAATACAGAAAAAAACCGCTGCCTTCCGGCAGCGGGATCTGTGTTTAAGCTATTTTAGAATACCGGAACCAAAGCACCTTTATAGGTGTCTTCGATAAATTTCTTCACATCCGGCGAAGTCAGCGCTTTGGCCAATTTTTGAATGGCTTCGGAATCTTTGTTGTCCGGACGGGATACCAGAATGTTGGTGTACGGCGAATCTTTGTCTTCGATGAAGAGCGCGTCGGTCATCGGGTTCAGCCCGGCTTCAAGCGCATAGTTCGTGTTAATCAGCGCCAGGTCCACTTCTTCCAGTTGGCGCGGAAGCATAGCCGCATCGGCTTCTTGGAACTTCAGGTTCTTCGGATTTTCAACGATATCCGCTTTCGTCGCCGTGATGCCCGCTTCTTCTTTCAGCTTGATCAAGCCCTGCTTTTCAAGCAGCAGCAGCGCGCGTCCGCCGTTCGTCGGGTCGTTCGGGATCGCCACTTTGGCGCCGTCCTTGATTTCGTCGGCCGATTTCAGCGTTTTGGAGTAAGCGCCGAAAGGTTCAACGTGAACGCCTACGACCGGAACGAGGTTAAAGTTGTTTTGTTTGTTTTGCTCGTCTAGGTACGGCTGATGTTGGAAATAATTCGCATCCAGCTGCTTCTCGAAAACTTGCACGTTCGGTTGCACATAGTCAGTGAATTCTTTGACTTCCAGCTCGATGCCTTCTTCTTTCAGCTTAGGCGCGACGAACTTCAGAATGTCGGCATGCGGCACTGTAGCGCCAACCACCAGTTTGACCGGTTCGGATGCCGCCGGCGTTTTCGCCGTATCTTCCGCAGCCGGAGCCTTTTCTCCATTGCCGGCAGCGGAGCTGCCGTTGTTCTTGGCCGCGTTGTTTCCGCAGGCTGCCAAAACCAGTACCAAAGCCAGCGTTAGCAGCGAAAATGTCCATTTTTTCATCACAGTATGACCTCCCAAAATTTTTTTGAATAAGGATGAATCTGTATATTTAATGTTCCTTATTTCCGCGTAAAATAAATCACCAGCCGGTCACCCAGCATTTGCAACACCTGCACCAGAACAACCATGAAAATAACGGAGATAATCATGACTTCTTTCTCGTAGCGGTAATAACCGTAGCGGATCGCCAGGTCACCAAGCCCGCCGCCGCCGACCATCCCGGACATCGCCGTATAGGAAACGAGCGTAACCGCGGTGATCGTCATTCCGGCGATTAGGCCGGGGAGCGATTCCGGCAGCAGCACCTTGCGGATGACCTGAAAGCTCGTTGCGCCCATGGCATGCGAGGCTTCGATCACGCCGCGGTCCACCTCGCGGAGCGCCGTCTCCACCAGCCGGGCGAAGAACGGAGCGGCCGCGATCACGAGCGGCGGAATCGTGCCCTCCACCCCGGAGGAGACACCCATAATCGCCCGCGTCAGCGGAATCAAAGCGACGATCAGGATGATGAACGGCACCGAGCGGATAACGTTCACGATGAGCGACAGAATCCGGTACACCCAGCTCAGGACCGGCGAGGTCGATCGCGAAAAGGTGTACAGCAGCACCCCGAGCGGCAGCCCGATCAGGAACGTGAACAGGGTGGCGTAACCCATCATTTGCAGCGTGTCCGTGGACGCCGTGCCCATTTCGGACCAGTCGATTTTGGAAAAGTCCAAGCCCCACATTACCCGATCACCTCCACATCAAGATCCCGTTCTTTAAGCAGGGCCAGCGTACGTTCGACCTGCTCGTCGTCCCCTTCAAAGGAAACGGTGAGCTTGCCGTACGGCACCTCTTTGATCGTCGAGATCGTGCCCTGCAAAATCGCGAAGTTGACCCCGGTTTCCCGGACCACCTGCGATAATACCGATTCATACGTCTTCGCGCCAAGGAAGGTGATCTTCACCAGCTTCGACCATGCCGGATGCGGCACGGAGCTTGCCAGCTTCAACCCCTCCCCGCCATCTTCGCCCGACGCGTCCCGGTTGATAAACTCCCGGGTTACAAAATGCCGCGGCTTGAGGAAAACCTCGGTCACCGGCCCTTCCTCGACGATGCCGCCCTGGTGGATGACCGCCACCCGGTCGCAGATGCTCTGAATGACATGCATCTCATGCGTAATGAGCAGAATCGTGAGTCCGAATTTCCGGTTGATGTCCAGCAGCAATCGCAGGATTGAGTCCGTCGTCTGCGGATCCAGCGCGGAGGTCGCCTCGTCGCAGAGGAGAACATCCGGATCGCTGGCCAGCGCCCGAGCGATGCCGACCCGCTGTTTCTGTCCGCCGGACAGCTGGGACGGGTATTTCCCCCGGTGCGCCTCCAGACCGACCAAGGCCAGCAGTTCATCCACCTTTCGTTGGATCTCCGCCTTCGGCGTCCCGGTCAGCGTAAGCGGAAAAGCGACATTGTCATAGACCGTGGCGGACGACAGCAGGTTAAAATGCTGAAAGATCATCCCGATCTTGCGGCGCTTCTGCTGAAGCTCCCGCTTGCCGAGCTTGGTCAGGTCGACGCCGCCGACCCAAACCTCGCCTTGCGTCGGCCGCTCAAGCAAATTGATGCAGCGGATGAGCGTACTTTTGCCCGCCCCGGAGTGGCCGATGACCCCGAAGATTTCTCCCTTGTTCACCTTCAGGTTCAAGCTGGACAAGGCGGTGGTGGTCTTTTTCTTGGTGCCGTATATTTTAGTCAGTTGTTTGAGTTCAATCAAACCGATTAGCCTCCCGCTTTCGAAGTTTCCTAAAATTATTAAGATAAAAAAATAAAGAGCCCGGCAGATTCAGAGGGCTCTCTTTACGTAAAGACAATGCCTTCTCATCTGCCAAAACCGCGTCTTCCGATTTCACGTTCCACGGTTTTGAAGGATTTAGCACCATGACACTCGTTTCTCGGCTGCGCGAATCACGCGTCTTTCCGCCGGAATACGAATCGGTTGCTGGGCTTCATCGGGCCTTTCCCTCCGCCTCTCTCGATAAGAAAAAATATGAAATTAATGATGAACATTTCCTGTAAGATCATGAAACTATTTTAGAGTATAGAAGCTTTCCGTACTTTTGTCAAAGGAAAAATAGAAAAAAGATTTTCCAGGATCACCGCTACTTGGCCGAGATTTTTTTCCAGCGCTCATTGGTATAGGTGAACACCGCTTCCAGCGTTTCGGACACCATGAGGTACCCGTTCTCCAAGTCGCGGAGATGCCGATCCAGATCCTCCAGCTCGATTTTGCCGTGGAGCGCCTGATGTCGCTGCCATAAATCATCCTGCATTTCCGAGTTCATATAATGAATCTCCGTGTTTCTGCGCTTTCTCAATACGGCCAACGCTTCCTTGTGCCTCTCTTTAATGGCGAAGAGCCGTTCCTCGAGGTCCGGATGAACCTTCAAATAGCGAAATTGCCGAAGCACCGTAAAATAGGAAAAATGCGCCTTCACCCTGGACGTTTTCAAATCATAGAGATCGTTCAGCACCGTCCCCAGCTTGTCCAGGGTAGAGAAAACACGGATAAATCCGTCTTTATAAAAGAACACATACCGCGCGTAGTCGCCCCGCTCGGCCGGATCCATGTCCTCCACATAATTGCGTTGCACCTTCCGGCGGAAAAAGCCGGCCGCGTGCAAGCACTGCTCCAACTCATCCAGTGAAGAGATCAGCCCCAGCGTCCAGATCTCCAGCTTGCGAAAATCATGGGTCGGATCCTTGGATAGCTCCGTCTGTTTGTGCAGCAGCCTTGTTGTCTGTGTCATCGCATCCATCGCCTTGGCGAGCAGTCCTTCATTTTGCCTTGGCGGTTCGCCCAGCAAGCTTCGCAGCATAATATTCCTCCGCTTCTATCGTTTATCCCGAAAGTTCCCACGGATACCACGAGATCCGGTCGACCTGTGATTATATCCTTTCCCGATCCCGCGACAGCTCTGCCAAGCGAAGATTACGGGGCGTTCCGGTGAACCTGTGGAGCTGCTTCCAAATCGGCATCCGCGCTCCGGGTTTCCTTGCTCTTCCGGCTTCCGGCCAGTTGCCACGTTCTGACGCTCATATAGCTGAGCACCCCGAAGAGCGCGGCCAGTACCAGGATATGGGCTAACGAAGTGAACAGATACACCTCGTAATTGGTCAAAGTAAACACGATGCCGGCCCCGGTCAGCACCTGCACCACGACCAGCCCGGCTGCCGCAATCCCGAGCGACCGCATTTCCTTGTTGCCCGGGTGCTTCCAGAAAGCAATGTGGCCCAGCGCGGCGATCACTATCAGCAGTATAGCCGCGGCGACCCGGTGAATGAAGGCGATTCCAACACCGCCCGAAAGTTCGGGAATCAGCGCCCCGTTACAGAGGGGCCAACCCGAGCAGCCTCCGGCCGAATCGGTATGGCTGACGTACGCGCCGATATACACCACGATATACGTATAGGCCGTAGCGAACCACGTAAAATTACGGAACCGCCGCGACACGGTATAGCTTTGAGCCTTGGTCCCCTGCTTCTCCCGCGTTTCGTCCTCCCGGATGCCCAGCACGAGCATCACGGAGCTGGCAAACGCGATCAGGGAAAAACCGAAATGCAGAGCCATTACGGCCGAAGAGGTCGGGTAAATTACCGCCATGGCGCCCATAAACGCCTGGACCATGACAAAGACGAGCGCCAGGAAGGCGTAAAACTGCAAATCCCGCCGCTGTTTGCGGTACAGCCAGAAAGCCACGAAAGCGGCCACGGACAAGAGCCCCGCCGCCCCGCTCACCGCGCGGTGCGAATATTCGATCAACGAAGCGACCGTATGGGCCGGGACAAATTTACCGTGACATAAAGGCCACTCATTGCCGCAGCCCAGCCCCGATTCCGTCTTGGTCACGACGCTTCCGCCCAAGGTGGCAAGAAACATCACCAGGCAGGACATATAGCTGAGCCATTTCAATTGTTTCGTATTCAAGGATTCTCACCCGCTAGATCATATTGGAGTCGAAGCACAAAAAAGAAAAGAGTCCAGGTTTCCGTGTACAAATCATACTCATTATACCCGATCGGACGGGTGGAATCATAGAGGTCTGTGACAGATTGTTCACCAAACAAGCAAAACCCCGGAATTTCTCCCGGGGTTGTTGTGATCTTCTTCATTTTATTAAACCGGATTATCCTTCTTTACGCTCCGGCGTATCATGCAGGGTACGGTAGACATCGATCGCCTTATTCAAGAAGTCTTCGATCTCCTCCCGCGATTTGCGCAGCTTGTTGACGAACCGGACCAATTCCCGTCCGTCGGCGTACGCCACAAAGCTGGGAATACCCAGTATGTTCTGTTCCTGGCTAACATCCCCCACCTTGTCCACGTCGACTTCGATCAAGGTAAGGCGGTCTTTGTACTTCTCCTCCACATCCGGCATAAACGGATCGATAAACTTGCAATCCCCGCACCAATCGGCTTTAAATACCGCGACGACCAGATTGCTCGATTGGATGCTGACCTGAAATTCGGCTGCGCTTTGCACTTGTTTCATGATTTCTTCCCTCCTGGTTGAATCAAAATGGATTTTTCGCGTTCCTATGTCAAGTCAACCAAAAGCGCGAGTGGAAGTCAAATTTCTGGTCATACTGGAAATAGAGTTGTTTCAAGGTACGTGACAAGAAAAAGAAAGCGAGGAGTCCCATGAAACACCTGCCTGAAAACCCGGACGGACCGTTCAAGCCCCGGGGGATCATGGAGTTCATCCGCCGGCTGCCGTCGGCGATCGGCGAGGTTGTCAAAGGCAAGGCGGCCGGGATTGCCGACTCCAACCGGCTGCGGGAGGAACGAATCCCGCTGGGCTGGGACGAAATCGCCGCCCGTACCGTGGCCCGGGAGCTCGAAGAGCTGCTGTGCCGCGGTACGGCCGACCGGGGCGGACAGGCTGTCTGGAGCGAAGCGGACCGGGCGCTTGCCGAGGAGATCGCGCTGGAGACCGGACGGGCCGGCGTCAGCAATATCACCCGCACCGAAGCCTATTTGGCCTGTTACCAGGCTTATCCCGAACTGCATTGGGCTTTTCTTGCCCATATGGTGTCCCGGAACGCCGGCTGGAATATGACGGATTTGCAGGGGCGCGTGGCCGATCTGATGGACGAGCAGCAGAAGCGCTCCAATTACCGCTTTTTGGAACGGAGCAATGCGCTGATTTTTCAGGACGCCTACCCGCAGCTCCTGCTCTATATGAAAAGCCGGGAACGGGGGGCGAGCCATTTTCACCTGCTCCCGTTCTTTCACGTGTCCCGGTTTATGCGGCCGTTCTGGGAACGGTTCTGGATCGATCGCGGCAGCGCGCTGCTGACGGTCGGCCTGATTATCAACGAGCAAAATTACATCGAAAAGCGGGTTATCCGCCATCCGTTTTACCGCAAGCACGTCACCAAGCAGCCGGCCTTCCATGTGAACAGTCTGGCCGGGCTGAACCAAGTCGTCTTCCCGCTCCTGGAAGACGACGGGGAGGGCCGCCGGGAGGCGGAAGCGGTGCGCCGGCTGGCCGGGCGCGTCGTGTCCGACTTCGGCGGCCTCGCGGACCGCATCGCGTTAGGCAAAAGCCTGTACGCGATGCTGATGGGCCTGCGCGCCGTGCGCCGCGGCGCGGAGTGCTTCGCCGCGCGCGTGCCGCACAGCGGCTCGCGCGCGGACTATTGGCCGGAATGCTTCACGGCCAATAGAGAAGAAGCGCTGACCTCCGCGGCGCAGGGGTCAGCGCTTCTGGCCGGCGGGGCGCTGCCGCCCGGCCGGCGTCTGTTCAGCCCCAAGCTGCTCGACGCTTGGGGCGACACGCCCTATGAGCCAATCTCCCGCGAGGATTGGCTCAAGGACATGAGCGCGCTGAACGCCATCAGCGCGCCGCAGCCGCCGTATTTGTGCGACATCAGTCGCGAACATCGCGGCGGCATTCTTAAGGCCGCCCTGGCGCATGATGCGCTCGCGCTGGGCGACCCAAACGAAAGGCCGCACTAGCCAATCGGCTGTGCGGCCCCCGCCCCCGTCCGCGGGCGCTTAGTCCGCGGACCCGGCGCGGCTCTGGCGCTGCAGCCGCATCAGCGGCGACAGCAGCTTGCGCAGCGGCCCGGGATAGCTGGACAGCTCGTCCCGGCGGACCACCCGCAGCAGCACCAGCATGACTGGGTACAGCGCCACCACGGCCAGACCGACGATCGCGCAGGTCAGGAAGAAGGCCACCCGGTCCGGCAGGAACGAAATCATTTGAATGCCGGCCTGATTCAGCCCGTAGCCGACGCCCGCCAGGATAACCAGGGTCGGCAGGAAGCCAATCCACCGGCCGCCCATAATGGAGAACGGAACGATCTTTTTCATCGCCCGGACATTCAGCAGCGTAATCAGGAAGAAGCCGAGCCCCGTGGCGGCGATGATGCCGTAAATGCCCCAGAACGGAGCCAGCGCGTAGCTGGCGCCCAGCTTGACGGCAATGCCGACCGCGACATGAACCATTGACAGGTTCGCTTTGTTGATGCCGAGCAGAATCGAGTTGCTGGTCATCATCGTAATCTGGAAGATGGTCATCAGGGTCAGCAGCGCCACGATGCTGCTGCCGTCCCGCGTACTGAACAGCAGGCCGTTGACGGAATAAGCGGCGGTGCTGAGCGCCAGGATAATCGGCATCCCCGTCAGGATGGACACGCGCATCGCCAGCGTCACCTGTCTCTTCAAATGCTCGCTGTCCCCGCGGGCATACGCCGCCGAGATGATCGGAACGAGCGATTGGCTTAGCGCGATGGCCAGAATCGGCGGAATGCCCGCGATCATTTGTGCGCGGCTGCCGAGAATCCCCAGGATATATGTCGCTTGATCCGAACCCAGCTGACCGCTCAGCAAAGGCTTGAGGATCGAGGTATCGATGAAGTTGACGGCCGGCACGGCCAGCGCCGTCAGCACGATCGGAATTGACAGCTTAAAGATTTCTTTATAGATCCGGGACAGCGGCAGCCGATTCTCCGGCGTTACCTTTGAAACAAGGCTTTCCGCACGATCTCCCTTACGGACCTTCGCACTGAAATAGAGCATGACGATCAGGGCGGCGACCCCGCCAAGGACCGCGCCAAACGTAGCGCCCGCGGCGATTTTTTCACCTGAAAAGCCCCAGTAGTAGAACAAAAACGCCAGGAGGATCCCTGTAATGACGCGGACGATCTGCTCGATGACCTGGGAAACCCCTCCGGCGATCATGATGTTCCTCCCCTGCAGATAACCCCGAATGATCGCAATCAGCGGGAAAATCAGGAGTGCGGGCGCCAGCGCGCGAATTGCCACGGCCGATTCCGGCACCTCCGTGGAGGCGGCATAGTAAGGGGCCATCACATACAGCAAAGTAAACATCACCACACCGGCGACCGCGGCGAAAATGAGGGCCGCCTGATAGACCCGGCCGGCTTCTTCTGGGCGGTCCAACGCATGGCGTTCGGACACCATTTTGCTGAGTGTGCTGGGAATGCCAGCCGTCGCCAGGGTAAGCAGCATAAAGTAAGCGGCATTGGCCTGACCATAGGCCGCGTTGCCGATATCCCCCAAAATATGCTCCAGCGGAACACGCTGAAACAGCCCGAGCACCCTGGCGATCAGGGCGGCCCCGGCCAAAATCAGTGTGCCTTTAATAAAAGACTCTTTCTTCGACAACCAAAACGCCTTCTTTCTAGAACGAAATGACCCAGATAAAGAAAATAATGATCATGGCCAGTTGGAGCACGATTTTGACGACAATGCTGCTGAACAGGCCGACGACGGAGCCTACCCCGACTTTAAAAGCCTGCTTGGGCGATTCCCCTTTGATCAGTTCCCCGATCATGGCGCCCAGCAAAGGACCAAGAATCAGGCCGAACGCGGGAATCAGAAACGGCCCGACGATAATGCCGATCGTGCTGAGCCAGACGGAGAGCTTGCTGCCGCCGAACTTTTTGACGCCCCAGGCCCCGACCGCATAGTCCGCGATCAGCAGCGCCACGACAATCAGGGTCTGGATGGTCCAGAACAGCCAGCCGAACGGCTCGAACGAGAAGAACCACCCGTAGACGAAAAAGGCAAAATATACGGCGAGGACCCCCGGCAATACGGGGTACACCGCCCCGGCCATGCCGATGGCAAACAGGGCGATGACCAAAATCCAACCGAGTACAGCCATCCTTTACGCTCACTCCCCCGTCAAAATATAGTCGCGGATAATCCAAGCGATGCCATCGTCATTATTCGAAGCGGTGACGACGTCCGCGTTCTCCTTGACCGCAATCTGCGCGTTGCCCATCGCTACGCCGAGCCCGGCCGCTTGAATGGCCGCCAGGTCGTTGAGGCTGTCGCCGATTGCCACGGTCTCCGACATATCCAGTCCCAGCAGGTCGCATACGATCCGAATGCCCGTGGCTTTGTTCACCCCGGCCGGGTTAATCTCCAAATTATACGGAGAGGAATTGGTAATCTCCAATCCGCCCAGGTCCTGCAGCCGCACCATTATATCGTGGCGAATGGCATCATCTTCCGTATGGTAGCCGAACTTCATCCACTGGTTGAGGTCCAGCAGCGCCGGGTCCCAGTTTTTCTCGTTATAGCTGCCTTCCACGGCATAAGCCCAAAACCACACGCCATGCTCCACCGCAATCGCGTGCATGTTCGCGATCAACGCTTTATCCAGCAGCTCCCGCCGGTACAGTTCGGTCGGCGTTTTCCAGACCTCGCTGCCGTTGACGGTGATCATCGGCGTCTCCAGGCCGAGCTGCTTGCCAAACGGCGCCGCTTCGTCGTAGCCTCTCCCCGTGGAGAAACAAACATGAACCCCCGCCTCCGCCGCACGATGGATCCATTTTTCCGTCTCCGGCGAAATTTGGTGGTTATCGTTCAACAGCGTTCCGTCCATATCCAGGGCCAGTAATTTGTACTTCAACTTCAACAGTACTCCTCCATTCCGCTTTTACGACTCTGTTCTTTATTTATCGGTTCTCATAGCATAACGCCATTTTATCACAAACGGCAGAACCCAACAAAGACGGGACGCGCCGGATGGCAGACTGCTCCGGCATTTCGTAAGAAAGCTCCTGCAGATGATTTGCAGGAGCTTTTGATTATCGTGCAGGAAGGTTCTTCAGAAATCGCTCGATTTCATCCATATATCCGGGAATTGTGATTTGCCTCGGGGCAAACAAACTGATCAGTACGGCGCGTAATTCGGAATTCGCCGTTTTGGGACTTAACATCGAATGGTCCGCAGCCGGAAAAACAGCGACGCTCAGCAGCTCCGGTGCCACATTCTGACGGTATACCCGTTCCGTTTCTTTCGCGTCGACATGAATGTCTTCCTCACCCAACAGCAGCAGGACTGGAGAATGAAAATGACGGAGATCGCCGGTAGCGTCCGACCGGAAGTTTTTACCGACAAAGGTCCATCGGTCTTCCGTCATGGCGTTGTTTGCGTCGGCTATAGCAAGATAGTCTTCATAGGATGCTCGCCGCTCCAAAAGTTTGAGAACCCGGCGGTCATCCGCTTCTTTGGCTTGAATTTCCGCTTCCGTATGCCCCGCGCGCTCCATTTCTTTGCGTGTATTATACTGTCCCTGTCTCACCCAATCCATCGCGGGCGATACCAGAATGCTAAAGGCGAGGGGCTCCTTCCCGGCCAATTTCGGGATGACCCACCCCGCCTGGCTCGCTCCCCATACGCCGATCCGCTTCCCGTTAATCATCGGCTGCTGCCTTGCCCAGGCCAGCGCATGACGCGCTTCCTCCACCCGGTCATCCATGCTCTGATGCAGCCAATTGCCTTCCGAGCCTTGAATTCCCCGTTTGTTCAGGGACAGGGACGCATAGCCGATCGAGGCCAGCCTTTCCCACAAGGGTTTGTATCCCCCATCGGCGGAAGCATCCCGGGGGCCGTCGCCATGTATAAACAATACCAGTCCCAGCGGGGCTGTGTAGTTTTTAGGCAGCACAAACGTGCCGGTCAGTTTCCCCTGGGGCGTCTGAATCTCAATCGGCTGCTCAACCATATGAAAACTATTTTGCCGCAAAATATAGGTTCCGGTGCCGCCCAACAGCACTGCAATGATCATGCAAAATATCAATAACTTCTTTCGCATCGTTACCCTCTCTTCGCTCCGAATTCCCCTTGTCCGCAGTCGTTCACCATGTAATACCATCTCGCTTCATTGAACAGTAAATACCAAAGGGGATGATACTCCCCCGACCGGGTGCGGAACGAGAATTGCTCGTAAAGCCCCTTGGCCCGGGGGTTACGCTCCGAGACGTACAGGCTTAACTTCTGCAAGCCGGGTTCCGACTGTACAAAATGCTGCGCCCACCGCAGGAGCCGCTTTCCAATTCCTTTGCCCCGGCAGTCCGGATGTACGGCCAAGTCCGCGATGTAACATTCCCCCACCTGGGGTTGATGGTCCATGAGGTACAGCCCGACTCCCAATTTGAACACATTCCATTGGCCAAACTGCCTGAAGCTTTTCCAAGAAGGGGAAGGCTGCCTTACCGGCTTCACCTTCGCCTTAACTGCTGCCTTCCACTTTATGGACAGCGTTCCCAGGACCACTCCCTCTTGGAGGGCGATTACTCTTTGACTTGCGGGTTCGTAGGGATACAGTTCCAACATTTTCTCGAAAAAAAGCGACAATTCCTCATCATTCAGCTTCGCCAGACGTTGAAACTTCCCGCGAAACCCGTGTACCAGCAGCCGCCCCACCTGGGGATTATACTTGGCTTGCATCGGTTCAATCGTGATCGGCGCTTCGTTCATTGCCACTCCCCACCTTTTTCAGATTGCGAACCCGGTTCTTTTTCCATCAGGGACTGTATCTCGAAATGCAAGGCGTGAGGGCTAAACAACGATAAGTAGGATCGTTCGATCAGGATGAGAGGTCCCGCCAAAATATAAGACTGCGCATCGGCATAGGCATAAAACGCTTCAATCGCTCGGTCGAGTTCGGCTTCCTCATAAATCAGACTCTGTTTGGACAGATAATAGCCTCCCGGTAAGGAAAGATCGCCGGGCTCTTCCGTTTCCAGACATAAAGCCATTGAGTCCGAACCCGTATAGATATAATGAATGTCGGACTCAAACAAGTTCGTCGCACGCTTGGCCTGTTCCGCCAAAAGTTTGGCATGGAGCGTCAAGTTGGCACTCACTTCAAACCATTGTTCCAAAAAAACCATCTCTCTTTGCTTTATTTGGTAAGGAGAGGATGAAGTGGATGACTGGCTGAAGTTTTGTTGTTCCTGCAACACTTTTTCGATAAACCGCTGTAATTCCTGCAATCGTACCACCTCGGCGTCTATGTCCCGCAAGGATTGCCGCAATAGCTCCCGATATTGATCTGTCGAGAAGTCCGACATACTTTCTCCAATCGACTTGACGGGTACCTCCAGCTTGCGAAGCAACAAAATATGAGCCAACCGGTAAATTTCGGTCATGCCGTACATTCTATACTGATTGCTGTCGGTGTAAGCGGGTTGCAGTACTCCTTTCTCCTCAAAATAACGAATTTGATGAACTGACACATTCATCAGTTTGGCTAACTCACTAATCGTGATCTCTTTTTTCATGGGATTCACTCCTAATTGCTGAGGCTTGGCATAGGTCTACGTTACACCTTAGGTCTGACCTAAGGTCAAGCGCAAAATTTTATAAAGGAGAGCGGGGCGATTCGGGGGGAAGGGGATTGAGGTATAATAAAGACAGACAACCAAAGTAGAAAGGGAAGTTTGTTAACGATGAAGCATGACGTATTTGATCAAATTTTCGCCATCATGGAGGCTTCTTTTCCGGAAAGCGAACGAAGAACCTATGCCGGACAACAGGAATTGCTGGCCGACCCGCACTATCGGCTGATCACGGAAACGAATGACCATAACCGGGTCATTGCCTTCATGGCCATATGGGAATTTCCGTCGTTTCGCTTTGTGGAACATATTGCCGTGGATTCAGCCATCAGGGGAGGCGGCTTAGGCAAAAAGTTAATGACCGCCTATATCGGGGAATCATTCAAACCGATTCTTTTGGAGGTGGAGCCTCCCGACACGGAGCTGGCGGGGCGGAGGATCGGCTTTTACGAACGTTTGGGATTTCATCTCAATCCTTTTGAATATGTGCAGCCTCCGCTTCAGGAAGGACAGCCCGATTTGCCGCTCAAGATCATGAGCTACCCCGAACCGCTAGCAGAGGCGGCGTTTAATTTATATAAAGATGTCTTATATGAAAAGGTGTATAAACTGGCGAAGCGGGCGTTTCGGAGTTAGGCAAAAGGGCATCTAGTGTCCCATCAGACATCCAAATCCGTATTAAGCCCACGGACTATCAAGGTGCCGAGCTCACTTCCAACTCCAAAAGATGCAAATCTGCAGGTATTTTGACCGATCCACGAGGGTATGCGAAAAAAGATGCAAATCTGCAGGTATTTCTAGCGGTTTTAGAGAAACGAGCCTATTTCGTCGAAAATTCCTGCAGGAATTGCAGGAATTTTGAAATTTTTGTTCCGAACAGGAAAAAAACCTGCAGATATGCAGGAATTCTATGTTAATCAAGGATTGTCTGACGGGGCACTAGTCGAAACGACTCCGATTCAACCGGGCGGCCCAGCGAAGCGTACGCAGGGCCAAATCTCGCGGGATGGCGAACGAACCCGCCCCATGTTGTTGCATTCTCGCTCTAAATTCATAACTAATTTGACCATCCAGAGATTTACTTCCTCTCACTTCGTAAAGTCCGCAATTTCTTCTCCCCAAAATGTCCCCTCCGTTAAAGACAGTGGATCCACCTGACGAAGACGGTCGGAAACCCAATCCAGGCATTCTTTGGGGGCATTTTTGTCAAGGTAGGCGCCCCTTCCATTGATGGTATTTATTTTATTGATAAATTCCACATACACCAATAGCGATTCCGCGAGCTGCGGAATAGAGCTATTTATAAATACTCTGGCATTCTCGTTATCCCCATCTATAAAAACAACCTCGCCATTGGATTCATCGATACAAACCGGGGAGCCGCTCCCCGTAAATCCCAGATAGATGTACCGCTCGTACGCCTCGCCCAATAGGTCATTATATTGGGTTAACCGGACTCCCCCTCCCTCAGCCGTTGATTCGAACGTGAGAAATGGCGGAGCCGATTCGGGCAAACCGGCTTGAAGCAGAAAATTCCTGGTCTCCTTAGGTAAAAAGAACGGCTGCAAACTCGATTCGTCATATTGAACCAAACCGTAAATCTCACTGTTCCACTTGTCCAAAAATGCTTGCGGTGAAATCATCTGTCTCTCTCCATTCATAAATTGAATTCATTGCCCCTCCAATCACGGGCTAAAAGCCGTGCTCAAAATCTATCTTATAAAGATCTATCCAATTCACATTGATCTCTTTCAAGAACTCATCATCGGGGTTCATCATCGTTTCACCGGTAGGCCCATGATAGGTTACCAAGCTCATTCCTTTCCCTCCCTAATTGGTGTGTCATTTTCCGCGACAAAGTTCGTTTTTCTTACGTCTAAGAAATAGTATACTAAATATTCCAATAAGGAGCGTACGAATAATGAAAAGGTTGCGGGTGGTTTTATGCCTCCTGGCGGTGGTTGCTGCTTGTTCCATGGGCCATACGTCTGGGGCGGCTGGTGAGATCAGCTTGAATGTGAACGGGGAGAAGCTCGCTGAGTTTAAGCCTGTGATTGTGGACGGTTCCACTTTTGTCCCTATACGGGCGGTTTCCCTGCTCCCTGTTTTTAAACTGGACTGGGATAAGAAAACGAAAACCGTAAGCGTAACGAATACCTCCTCCAAGGAGGTCCTCAAATTAACGTTAAATAAGAACTTGGCCTACAAAGGAAACCATAAGCTAAAAATAGATGCTCCACCTCGTAACATCCATGGATCGATTTATGTTCCTTTAAGGTTTATCGGCGAATCGCTCGATGCTCATGTGGCATGGGATACGGAAACCCGCACCGCTATGATTTACAGTTTCCCCGAGAATCCGGACCTGGAAAGCCCGGACCTGGTTACCGCCCGGCAAGCCGCATTGGGACTGCCAAAGGTTTGTTTACGCGAATCTCTGGGTTACACGAATGATGTTCGGGTCACGAAGTATTATTTTCCCTATGGGCAAGCTCGGAAGTTCTTTATTCAAAAAGGGGAGTATATCGGATATTTCGAAGTGAGAGAGGGTGCCGCTTGGCAAACTTGGGAGGGAAAAATCACCTCTAAGAAAAAACAGGAACCCGATGCCATCCCTGGTCTCGTGCCTGCGATCAGCAAGGAGTGGGGAAAGCGTCCGGATTATAAAGGGGCTTATGTTTATTATTCTCATTGGTGGATGGGAGGAACCGTCAATTATGGCATTATTGAAGAAGACGGACCCACAAAGGAAACGGGAAGCATCGATAACATCTTCGACAGGGTAAAAATAACTCCCATTGATGGAGAGAAGCGCATAGACTAGAGGGCATCCTCTCAACTTATAAACCTGCCACGACAATGGAACGTGGCAGGTTTTGATTTGCACCAAATATTCTGCACCTGAATGAAAAAACACAAGAATCATCGGACTTATGAAACAGGCTGGGGGAGGGGAGGCACCTTATGGAAAGCTTGCTTGACATTAATTCAGAGCGATGCTATCTTCAATGTAAAGCAAACTTTCCATCCAGGAATTTTCCAGAGGTGATTGCGTGAAAAATAAACTGGAAGAAATACGTAAACAGCGTGGAATTAGGCAAGAGGAACTCGCTGAAGTACTCAAGGTATCGCGGCAGACGATCGGCTCGCTGGAGAACGGGAGGTATAATCCGTCGATCATGCTGGCCTTCAAAATCGCCCGTTACTTTGGGATGAGCATAGAGGATATCTTCATTTACGAGGAGGAGCCATCATGAAAAGAAACACATCGGTTTATATAGCCGCGCTGATCACGGGTATTTTTTGCATCGCGGCCAGCTTCTTTTTCAAAGGCGAGGAAGTGAAAACCATCTCCGGGGTACTGATTGGAGTTGGGGCGGGGTTGGTCGGGATGAGCGTAGCTCAACTCTATATGAAACGGGTTGAATTTAACCATCCCGAACTTGCAAAGCAGACTGAAATCGAACTCAAAGACGAGCGGAACACGATGATTCGCCATCGGGCCAAAGCGAAAGCCGGCGACATCACCCAGTGGCTCATTATGGGCATTGCTTACTTGTCGATCATCATTTCGGCTCCCTTATGGGTCACGCTGGCGATTGTGGCCGTTTTTCTGGCCCATACCGTAATCGGTCTTTATTATATGAACAAGTATCAGAAGGAAATGTGAGCCGTAAGGAACGATACCTTGCTTTTGCCAAACAAAGAGCGGGAACCGCCAGAACGGAAGAAGCCCCGTACCAGCACTACGGTACAGGACTTCCTCCATAAGCGGATTTATGAGAGTCCGATCGCTTAGCGGTCCTTCCAGCGCTGTACGGTAGCTGTAACCGTATCTCCGCTGCCGGCGGTGGTCTTCGTGCGGTTGCCGATGTCGCTGCCGTTGCTGTTCACTTCGACGGAAGCCCAGCTTCCGCGGGTGAACTTGTACAAAAGCGTCGTGCCTGCCGCCAAATCAAGCTTGATTGTGTAGGTTCCATCCGCTTGACGAGTGAGCTGATAGGCCGGGTCCGCCGGATTCCACCCGTTGAAATCCCCGGCGAGATATACCGTGTCGCTTTCCGTGGTGTCGGACGGGACATTTACCGTAAAGGTCAGGCTGTCCGACTGCGGTTCGCCTTCGGCAATATTGCCGTTCACCAGCGTCCAAGTGCCTGTGGAGAAACGATAATTTTTGCCGTTATTGTTGTCCCATGTTCCGCTGCCGTTATTGAAGGCGGCCGTTATTCCCGTCGCCGTTCCCACCGGCAGATCAATCGAATAGTAGCCAGGCTGAGCCGCCGGTGTCATCGCCACGCCCGGTACCGTCGTCCATTCGTCCTGCCCATCTATTTTGTAGTGAATATAGGGGGTTGCGAACGATGTTTTGTAATAGATGGTTACGGTACTCCCTTCCGGTGTCGTCACTGTGGCGGAGTTGCTCGACCCGGATACATTCCCCGCTGCATCCTTGGCCTTTACGGTATAAGCGTACGTCGTATTCGGCTGCAGATTCGTGTCCTGATAGGAGGTTGTGTTTACCGTAGTCAATAAAACATCATCCCTATAAACCTCATACCCGGTTACCCCTACATTATCGGTGGACGCGTTCCAACTGATCTGAGCTCCATTGGAACCAGCCAAAACTGCCGTTACCTGACCGGGGACAGACGGCGCCTCCGTATCCGGAACTCCGCCAGGCGTCGTTATTTTCGCCGCATTGCTTAATGTGGATGCATTTCCGGCGGCATCTTTCGCTTTGACGGTGTAGGAATAAGTCGTGTTCGGCTGCAATCCCGTATCGTTGTATGAGGTTCCCGTTACCGATGCGATCTTGACCCCATTCCGATAAACCTCATACGCCGTAACCCCTACATTATCCGTCGAGGCGGTCCAACTGACATCCGCTCCCGTATTTCCGTTCAACACGGCCGTCACATTCCCCGGAACGGTCGGCGCTTCCGTATCCCCAGCCGCCTTCTTCGCCGCGTAGATTTTGTTGGAATTGCCGTTGACGGTGATGGTGATTTGCTTGCCGCCGACTCCTCCCGCTTGAACCGTGATCGTCTCTGAAGGATTCATCAGATTCGTTAATGTTGTTCCGACGGCCAGTGCGCTTTCCGCACGAAGCGGAATGGTCTGGGTAATCGAATTCCCCGAGTTGTTGAAAGCGGCGATGACTTCCTCACCCTTATGGGTACCGGAATCGATCTTCCGCGAGAAGGCATAGAGATTCGCAGCCGACCACATTTCCCTTTGTTTGCCGGTGCGGAGCGCCGGATAATCCTGACGAAGCTTATTCAGCTTGGCTACAAATTGGTACGTGTCCGTATTCGGATTAAAATAATCGGTGATCACGTTCCCGTTGTTGTCGCGCTTCACCATGGACCAGCGGTTCCACGTATCGGCAATACCGCCCGTGATGATGGAACCATTGCCGTTGCCCTTGTTCTGCTCCGTCCCCTGGAATACGACCGGTACACCGCGCACCGTGAAAATAAAAGTCAGCGCATTCTGCAGCTTCTGCACATTCCCTCCGACTTCCGTCAAGAAGCGGTTGCGGTCATGGTTGTCGATGAACGTAACCATATGATTCTCTTGGCCTTTGTACAGGTGATCCTGCGCCAATGTCGGCTTGATGGTGGTGTCGAAGGACTGGCCGTAAGCAAAACTGCTCAGGATCTGGAAGAACAGCGGAAAATCCAGCATCCCCCATTCGCCGTTGCTGCCTACCCAACGGGATACAAACTCCGTGTTTCCGTCAAAATTTTCGCCAAAGGAATTCACGCCGACATATTGCTCCAATTCGCGGATCACCGAAGGCTTGATCAGCTTGGCGGCATCCACGCGCATCCCGTCCGCTCCCGTATAGTCGAACCAGTCTTTAATCGACTTGAAAATGGCGTTCTTGGCGGCCGCATTGTCGTGGTCGATATCATCCAGGCCCGCCAGGTCATGATTTTCAATATAATCCTGGGCCCACTGGGTATAGTTGCCGTCCACCAAAGACCAGTCGATATCGCCGTTGTGGTGATACCAGGAAGGGTTGTTGAAGGGTGCGGCCGGCTCCAAACCGGGAATATCATAGTAATTATTTTTTCCGAACATGTAGTCGCCGATATGATTGGGAACAACGTCGATAATGACTTTAATCCCGAGATCATGGGCGCTATCGACCAGCTCTTTCAGCTTTTCCTTTGTGCCGAAATAAGGATTGGCCTTGTTGGGATCCTTCACGTTAAAACCATGATAGGCCGTGTTCCGTCCCGTCCCGTTGTTGTCGCGGCTCGTCACCTGCGGCTCGGCTACGGGCGAAATCCAAATGGCGGTATAGCCCATGCCCTTAATATATGGCAGCTTGTCGATCACACCCTGCCAGTCGCCGCCCTTCATGTAGCGGAAATCTTCTTCCGAATTTTCCCCGTAGCGAATCTTCGCCCCGGTCGCATTATTTGACTTGTCGCCATCGTGGAAACGGTCGACCATAATTTGATAGACGGTGTCGTTCTCGTCAAAACCGAGTCTCGCGGCTTCGGCTTTCCCGGCAGGCCCCGTAATCCCCCATAACAACGATACAGCTATGGCAAATGCTGCAATAAGGCTTGTTCCTTTTCTTATAGTCTTGAACTTCAACTACTATCCCTCCCAATTCGAATAGAATCGTCATTTTAGAATGAGGAAGCCCAATGAACCATTTGTCACATTTAATTGATAACGCTTACAATATAGTTATGTTTAACTCTTCCCTCCTCCCATAGGAATAATATCGTGCTTTAAAATCAACATTTTCTTTGCAACCAAACTGGAATTATCATGTGAGATTGCCAATTTCGCGTTTCCAATTGGAGGAACCGGTTTCCTAAAATAAAAATAGCATCTGTTTGTTCGGGGGTCAATCTAAATTTTCATATTTTTCAATATTTTGAAAAATGAGCTTTCCGGCCGGTGCGGCTTTTCCGTTTCGGTCCAATTTTCGATATAAAAATAAGCCCTTCGAACCATTCAGGCTCGTCGAGCTTCTTTTAATCATAACGCGCTTCCGGATTTTACGCTCGACTCTCTAACGATCAATTGAGGCTCGATCCAGGTCTGGCGGTTCTCCGCCTCCTCATCCGGCATCGTTTCCTCATCCTGAATAAGGTCCATCAGCAGTTCGGCCGCTTTCGTGCCGAGTCCGAAGGTATCTGTATGAAGACTTGTTAAAGTCGGGGAGGTATAAGGCGCTAAGGGTTCGTTGTCAAAAGTGACTATGCCCATCTCATCGGGAACGGAAATTCCCCGGTCCCTCAGGCACCGCAGAGCGCCAAAAGCAACGTAATTGTTCATGCATATGACCGCATCCGGAACAATGGGGAGCCTGAGCATTTTCTCCGCTGCGGCGTATCCGCTCTCTTCGGCACCACCTTCAGGAAAACTCCATAAAGGATTGACCCCGTAGCCCTGCCGGCGCAGCGCCTCGGAGTAACCGGAGAACCGCTGCGAGAATAAGTACTCCTTCTTCCGGCCGCCGATGAAGGCGATACGACGGTAGCCCTCCGCAAGCAAATGCTCCGTTATTTTTACCGCGCCCAACCGGTTATCGATGTCCACGCAAGGGAACTTAAGCGCCTCGCCCCAGGCGCCGAGCACCACAAAAGGGGATTTCGCCTTCAGCAAGTCGTCAGCAGCTTGTTTCTCCAGGATCGAAGTATCGATAATAAGTCCGTCCGCTTTCTGGCTTAACGCGTACCGATGGAGAAAGTCCCGGCTGTCCCCCTGCGGTACGTTGCAGATCGTCAAATCGTATCCCTTCGAGCCGACCACGCTCTCGATCCCGCCGATAATGTTATAGAAAAATTGATTTAAAAAATCGTTCCGGCGCGAAAGATCGATCATCACCGCCACATTGTTGCATTTCCGTTTAGCCAAGCCGGTTGCCATGCTGCTGGGGATATAATTCATCTCCCTCATAATGGCCCGGATACGCTCTTTCGTAGCGAGCGGGATGCTGGGCGAATCGTTCAGCACCTTTGAAACGGTCGATTTCGCTACGTTTGCGGCTTTGGCGATATCGTTTATGGTTACTTTCACAGGAATGCATACCCCTTTAGCCTTTATAAATAACGGCCTGTTCTGGCCAATCGCTACTTCTAAATTAAATTAAAAAGGCTGCATGTCGCAACCTATTCCGAAAATTTTAATTAAGCACGTTGAGCAAGCGATGGATCAATACGGCAGCCCCCTCGTCCAAGAATCCAATTCACGGATAAGCATGACCCATCCATCTTCAAGATCAACGGGTACGAGATCGAGATACTTTTTACCGAACGCATAGCCCATGAGAAAATGATCAAAGCTGCCGAAACATTTCCCCGGCGAGTCTACAGGTATGTCCCTGAAGAACATGCATACCTTTCCATCGGTTTTGTTGATGACCAGAGGCTCATACAGAATGAGTCCTATGAAGAGCCACGTTTCCGTTCCTCCGGCCAAGGTCTCTACATAAAACTGATTGCGGGAAAGCTCACGAGAAGGAAAAAGATCGATCTCCCCAAAGGACGCCCCGTCACATTCCTGCAAGAATTGAGTATATTCCGCCAAGCCCCCGTGCTTGTCCTCAATCTCTGGATGGGGATTCCCTTCATGAATCTGGCCGATGAGTATGCTGTCCGGATGAGATGCGAGTTGTTCTTTTAACTTATTTATATTTCTTTTTAGGCTTTCATTCATCTTTAGTCTCCTCGTTCAATAACATTAACGGGAAAACCTCCCGGTAATTTATCGCTCTTGGCCCTTGGAGCCGATTTAGCTGGAAAATTTCCAGCTATTTCGGGGCTCAACCGCCTATATTCGCAATTTCAGGAAAATTAGCGGGAGGTATTCCAGGTATTTTGTCTCTGCTGCAGCTTTGGCACCTCATTAGCGGGAGGAAATCCCGTTAATGTGCGACTGGGCTCAGGGCAAACAGGCGAAATCCATCCTATCATGTACTTTAGACAGATGTTATTCATAGTACTGAATGAATCGGGCTTCGAGCGGCAGCCATTCGTCGTCTTCGATCTCGACTTCCAACAACTTGGGCTTATGCTCCAGCTTGGCAATAAACAGGGCGTAAAAGTCGCCGTCGGTGGGATAGGAGAATAAGCCGTATCCTTTTGGCGAAATGAGCTGGTTGACTTCTTTGATCTTTTCCGGGACGTACTCATATTCAAATTTCCCCAGTTCCTCAAGCTCCTCCTCGGATGCCAAATCAAGGTGATGGGCAAATTCATAATCCAGAATAAAATTCACAATTTCTTGATCCTCTTCCCCGCGATGGTCGAGATAAAGGAATTGCTTCGTTTGAAACCCGTAATCCACCAGATCGGTGTAGTCGTACAGGATATCCGGGTTGCTTAATAGCTCCTGATTCCCTTCAAAAATCAGCGGGATAATGGCTCGTTCTGACATATTCATGTCCTCCTTGGAAATAATGTAGGATTTAAAATTATGACGTTTGAAACAGCTCCCCATGTTGGTTCGGAATATATTCGGCGTAATGCCGGCGGTAAAAATCGTCGATCACACACAGCAGGGGGTCCCACTCCGGGTAAGGCTCGGGACTTGCAAACTCCATTTTGGCTTCAGGGGTACTCATTAAAAAATCGTCACTATGCGCGGGAAGCGGCAGGCCTCGCTTGGTTCTGATATGCCTGAGGAATAAAATTTCATAAGGATAGAAACCGTATCGATAATCGCCAAATTCGTGGAACTTCCCGACCTCAGAAGCCTGTATCGCATGGAATAATGCCATGCTGTTGATCAACTGCGCTATCTCTGCCGGGTCAGACGACAACCACCGATCCAGTGCCTGCCGGTACATCCCCAGATCATCCGGGATCGAGCCATGCGGCAGCCCCGCTTCTTTCAACTGTTGCCACACAGCGATATGTACGTTCTGGTCGGTTCCCGCGACGGTCTTGTTCCTATACTGTAAGTACAACTCCAGCAAAAACCAGATGTGTTTGTTCTCCTCGTTACCGTCCAACATGTTGCCGCCCAAGCGGGTTACTATGAAATCAAAGAGAATATCTTCTTCCTTCTCCCACCCAAACATCGCAAAATGAATTAAGGCTACGATAACTCCACGAAAAGTGTAATTCTTTATCATTTTGGGATACCTGACTTTATAAAGATCCTGCGCCATACACTGATAGAAGACGACCACCTGCATCTGCTTCAGGCCGTCCAGCCGGTTTCCTCCGGTAATCAGCACGTCGCTTTTCCATTGGGATAAGTAATAGGAGGCGATGGAATTCAAATCAATCAGTAAAATATGATCTTTTTCCGTTTGGTTCGAATCGACGATTTCAATCACTTCTTTGTGATTCTCTTGATATCGTCTTTGAACTGTCTCAAACTTAATTCCATCTACGAAGTTTTTGCTGTATCTTCTGAACGACATGTTGAGCTTCTTGGGGTTAAGCAAGTTGTTCCTCCTCCGTGACCATCATGCCAATAATCAGGGAATCCATCCAGTATAATCTGCTCCAATTCTACAAGATTCTGCAAAACCCGTTCAGAGCCCGTCGGAGCTTGATAGACTAACACTACAGATCAACCCCAACCCGATACTCCATCCGCAAATCAGCCGTACTTTTTCTAAACACATCGATGAGCTTCAGAGCATTTTCGGTAGGAGCATATTTGAATTTCAGCTCAAAAATAAATCCGTCTACGGACTTCGCGTCCGGATATACCGCGTAAATCTGCCCGCCTTCAATAAATGAAAGGTAAGCATTCATTTTGTCCTGCAGCAGAGTTAAATGCTGAAGCTCGTCGCTCCAATCCAGGTGGTCCGCCAGCAGTAACGCTATTTTATTTTCCGTGTTGCTCTTACCGATCCCGTCTACTTGGTTTGTGTCCAATATTGACATATGTATTCTCCTTTGTCCTCCACCATCACAAAAGGAAGCTGCCTGGAGCTTTTCAACAACTCGACCAGGCTTCTTTCTGTGAGAGAAATAATTTAATGCACCTCTGATTTTTGCTATCCCTATTCCTGATGAATTAATTTAAACTCTTGGCATTCACACAAGTTACTTATGGCTTCATCTATATTGTCGCCAAACTTCCAAATATAGTAGTCGTCATGTGCGCCGTATACTTTTCCCGAATCGGACATAAATAATAACGCGTTCTCTCGGTAGACCGAACCAATGACTATCAAGTACTCTCCAATTAGAACGTCGTATCTTTTAAAGTGGACTTTTGTAACCCCTTCGCGAAATTGGCTTTCCGGAATAATAATAAAATTCTCACCCTCTCCCCCATCCAAGAATTCGCACACTAATCCCCCAAACCGCTCTAAAGCCTCCTTAACCGGAGTACTTACTTGAAAATCCCGACTTTCTAAAAAAGAGAGGGTTGCACTCACATCCACTTTTCGCTCGGGGTGCCATCCGGCTTTAGTCAATATTCCTAAGGTTCGCTCCGAAAATCTATTCACGTTGCCTCCTTCAAGGTCCTTCCAACTGCAAAAAGATGCAAATCTGCAGGTATTTAAGCCGATCCCCGAGGGAATGAAAAGAAAGATGCAAATCTGCAGGAATTCTATGTTATCCAGGTTGTCTGATGGGGCACTACTCCGATATCTCGCTCCTGACCGCTATTCTTCCAGAGCCAAAATGCTCGCGAAAAAAGCGGGGATCGAACAATTTTCCGGGAGAAGTTGTATATGTATGCACTGATTTTGTGGAGCGGGCCTGATTCGTTCTGCTGCTTTTCGTAAAGTCGTAAGGAATTGTTTCCTCGAGGTTAAAGGTTAAGGTGATTCGGGACCTGCTCTCCGCTACAATCATAATAGAGGCGTAGCTATCCTCCAGGAAAGATAGCCTTCCCCCGGATATACATACCACATCTCCTTTCCGAAGGGTGTATGGCCAGCTATGATACCGCCGACGTCCCGTATGAAAGTCACCTTCAACCATTTCAAAATCCGCCCCCTTAACGCCTTCGATCCGCACATGGATGGTTCCAAATACGAACAGCGAATCCTCCTCCGAACGAACTCCGAGGGCTTGCAGTTGATCTTTGAAATCAAAGATATTTATTACGGTGTTCATCAGTTCAAATTCATATGACCCGCTTATATCCCTGGGAAAGTTCAGAAAAATCACCGGCGAAAATTCTCCGGCATCCGCTACAATTCCATCGAACTCTTCGTGGCTTATATCCAGTGTAATAATCATAAGCTCACCCCAATTTCCAACTCCATCTTTTCGATGAACTTCCATGCTCCATTTGCCGCTCCATTGCCTCCAGCAATCTAAAGCGTTCCTGGTCAATCCCCGCATCGTATCCGCATATCTCAAAGTAGCGTTTTTTTAATTTGACGTACCAGTAATATAGGCTGTAATGGATATCTTCCTTGTAATAACGCTGCAGCTCCTCGGCGGAAATATAGTTCTGGATCGTTATTTCATGTAAAATTTGGATCTGTTCTATGCAATCTCTCCAGTTCAAGGAACTTCTTCCGGTTTTCTGAACAGACAAAGCGTATCCAGGGCTTCATAAATGCTGTCTCCGAATTTGTATAAGGAAGCTCCATTCTTCCCAAATACCTTGCCTGATTTCGAGATGAGCAAAATAAAATGACCGCGGTATGCCTCTCCAACGACAATAAGCGGCTCTTTCACGCGCTCCTCAAATTCCTCGAAATCTTCTTTTTCATAATAATCCCCTACAGCCACTTCAGGACTAAAATGAAAGGTTTCCCAACTCCCATCCGGATGCGCAAACTTAATTTCTCTCCCGCCAAAAAGGCTCAATGTCTCAAGCACAGCATCGAATACTTCATAACCCATAGCTTCCAAAAATTTTACGGTCGGAGTTATATCGATACTAGTGTCTGGACTCCAGCCTGCCTGATGAAGCATCTCTTTGGTTTTGATCGATATATTATCCATAAAGTCACTCTTAAAAGCTTCCAGTCGTTGGCTCATCTTGCCTCCTGCAATAAGAGAATTTCAAATCTGTAAAATAAGATATAATAGACTTATGTACATATAGCTGCTGAAACTATTTAAAATACATAAAAGGTGATTACAATGAAATCAAAAATCATGCATCCTTGGGAACTAAACGAAGAAGAAGCTGTCTCCATACAGCGGGAACTAGCCCAAAAGGTCATCCAGCAGGATCAATACCATGACATAACCTATGTGGCCGGTGTGGATGTAGCGTATTCGAAACAAAGCGATGTGTTGATTGCTGCCGTAGTTATTTTGGAGGCGGCTTCATTAAAGCTTGTGGAATCCGTGACCGTAGAAGACCGGGTCCAGTTCCCCTATATTCCCGGACTGTTCTCCTTTAGAGAACTCCCCCCGGTTATAAAGGCTTTCAAGCAAATCAAAACCCCGCCGGACTTGGTAGTTTGTGACGGTCAAGGCATCGCGCATCCCCGCAGATTTGGTCTAGCCAGTCATTTAGGCGTTCTTTTGGATATTCCGACGATCGGTTGCGGAAAAACGAGATTACTCGGAACCTATGATGAACCCGGGGATTCTCGCGGGAGTCATTCCCCTCTCATCGACAACGATGAGGTTGTCGGCCATGTCTTAAGAACGCAAGACCATGTTAAGCCTATATTCGTTTCTATTGGTCATAAAATCTCGTTGAATACCGCTTCAGCGTGGATCTTGAAGCTTTCGCCGCAATACCGCCTGCCCGAAACAACCCGTCAAGCGGATCATCTTGTAAAAATGGCCTTAAACAAGCTTAATCCTTCCTAAGGATCGAGCCTGCTACCAGGCCGCTGTTTATTTCTTTTTAGTCAGGAGGTAGCTTTGTTTGATCATCTCGTGTACTTCTTCCTCCGGAACGTTACCGTCAAGGATGATGGAATTCCAATGGTCCTTATTCAGATGAAAGGCCGGAACCACCGAAGAATAGGCCTGACGCCAGAACTCCAAGGCACCCGGTTCACATTTTACATTGATCCAAATATGGCCGTCCTTTTCAAAGATCCACGCAAATACTTTATTGGTGTACATATGCCGCACTACGGTCCAATTTTTATCACGAAAAGGAGTATCTTCATAGGCAGTTCCCAGACTCAAACAATAATCAATGGCTTCTTGTCTAGTTTTCAAGCAAATCCTCACCTCGCTATCCCATTCTCAAAACATTCCCCACGGCTTAAACCCATGCCCGCTTATCAGGTGATCCCAAGCTTCCATAGCGGAGTCGCCCAACTTCCCGGTACTGCAGTACACCTTTCCGCTCTCCGAAACAAACAGCAACAAGTTATCGCTGTCGATCATCCCCACTGGAACTAATTTCTCTCCCGCATATTTTTCCTCCGATTTGAAACTGCCGTGTCTATAATAGTCCGTGAACCGGATACTTGTATTATGCGTTTCTTCGTTTACCGTATCCTCGATCACCAAATCGCCAAATTCTCTTAAGAAATCCTCGACCGCCGGAAAAACAACATAACCCCGCTGCTCGAGATTTTCTTTCATTTCGGTTATATCGATCTTCCTTCCTTCATACCATCCGGAGTCTCTTAGTATTTTCAGTGTTTCTTTGGTCGGTATATCCCCATTCTTCATGCATCGGCCTCCTTTACGGACTCCGCCCTATGTTAGGCTTTCGATATCAAAGCGATCATCATGCGACCTTACCCGGTACAGTTCATCGAAGCCTTCCTGATAAGAAGGAGGCTGCAGCTTCTTCAAGGTACTTCGGATTCCCACGTCGGCAACCTTTTCCTTCCCTTGCCTCCGCTCGTTTCGCTCCACCGACAACGCATAGTCGGGTTCAAAATAATAACCCACGATCTTAAATTTATACTTTTGCGCCAACTCGATATACTTCTTCCGGTCCTCCATGGTCGGATTTGTGTTATCCACGACAAACGGGAGACTGGTTCGAAGCGAGGCCTCCAGAAACACGCCCTCCCGATGCCTGGACCTTAACATATCGAGGTTGATTCTCATATGGGTTTTAAAGAACTTTTCCTTGTAAAAGGTGGATTTCCCGGAAGCCTGGATCCCGATAAAAATGACGCACTCCATCACTATTCATCCTTCGCCAAATAGACGTATTGGTTGATGTACTCCCGATCCTGGCTAAAAATCGGCGTATGGAGATCCACATCCCACTTACTGCGTATCGCTTCACCTTTGCTGTAGGTTTGTTTTGTGATGCAGGCACCCCGCTTTTGCCAAACGGGCAGGTCATTCCAGTTGATGCCTTTCTCCAGGAACAGCTTGTCCTGAAGTTTTTTTCCGTCCAGTCCCTGTAATGCCTCATGCGGAAAATGAGCCTGGGCCACCATCGAAATGCTGTTTTTGGTCGCGTCCTGCTGTCTCCAGAGAAAATAGTTCGCCACTTCATCATGGGGCAGTACCCAAGCCCGGCTGTCAAAGGTAGCCAGCGGTTTGTCCGGGTAGGCTGGTTTAATCACCTCATTGAACTTGGCGGTAGCCATGGAGGCTGAAACGGAGACGATCTTTTGCAGATTATTTTCGAACCAGGACTGTGTGGTCAGCTTATCGTAATTGGTCAACAGGATGGAAATTTCGTCGCTTTGGTGGTAAACCAGCTTGCAGCCCATGATGTTCTGCGCCAGATATTTGCATGTCTCCCAAAACGCTTGAATTAATAATTCGTCAAACGGCTTCTTCATTTCCCGGGTAAAGGTGTGAAAATGAGAACCGTCGATCCGAATAATCACCGGGAGCCGCTGGGGCAGCGTTTGCCGGAAAATATTCTCGTACCCCTTCATGCGATTGCCAAAGTCGTCTTTTTTCATAACGTCCGCCCTCCTTATTTAAATTTACTCATATCGGCTTCCCGCAAACAACATGGCGGCGAACCGATTCCAGTCGGCATGCTCCGTCTGATCATGGTCCGAGCCAGGGAAAAGTCCGTCCGTATCTTCGACCCAAGACGCCATCCCGTGGAGAAAATCTTCAAGCGAAGTATTTTCCCATTCGTCGGTGTTTTGTTTCAGATCCTTGATCAAGCTATAGACAAAGTTGATAAAATCTTCTTTGTTCCTTACCGCTTCCGAGCTCTCTTGTATGTCCATCGTTAATTCCCCCTATCAGATAAACGCTCGAAAAAAACTCCAGCATCAGGATCTCTGATATTCTCGATTTTGTGGATGGTGGATTAGAGCATCTCTTTCACCTTTCTGTTTGATCGGTAGGGCCTTTATGGTTCCAACCGTATTTTTTCATATTCAATATGTAATCTCTTACCGGTATAAAAAAGATGGGGAAATTAAAGGGAATTCTTCCCGTTAATTTGGTGCGTATGCGGCTGCAGAGGCGAATTAGCTGGAAAACCTCCCGTTAATTCGCCTGAAATTGTGTATATCGGCAATAGGGCCGCGAATTAGATGGAGTTATTCCAGCTAAATCCGATCCAAGAGCCAAGAGCGGTACATTAACGGGAGATTTTCCTGTTAATGTGCAGACTCTGACGGGGGCGCTTTATATCTACAATTGTGGGTGTTGGCAACCTATCTCCGAAACCATTTCATGAACTTTGCCCAACGCCAATTCTTTAGTTCAACCTATTTAATTCCAAACTCGCCTCAGCCTGCGTAGCCACAGACAAATCACCTCTCCCCCTAACCATTGGTAAAAGTATCAAAAATTGATGTATGGATTCCGATTATATTGTAGAGACAACTCCAACAACCAAATATTAGCAACCCAGAAAGGTGGAATGATATGTATTCCAAGTTAATAACCTCACTCGTACTGTTTACCCTTTTGGCAGGCTGCAGTTCTTCTCCGGATTTGACCCGCAACCGGGGCTCATCCGATCTGGCCGCGTCCGGGAAATCTACGGCATCTGCAGCTACGGAACAAAAGATTTCGATCACAAAGGGGAAATATGTAACTGTCCCGGGAACCTCCTTAAGTTTTACTCTTCCAACGGATTTCCAGCCTGCGAGCGGTTTTGTAGGTTATGAGAGTCTGAAACACCAATCCAGTATCCTGATCCTTGAACTTCCCGTGCCCGATGGTTCGCAGGCTATCTCCCATTTAGACGAAATGTACACCGCCGACCGGCTAAAAACCAAAGGGATCGAGCTAGTTTCAAAAGAAACCTTAACGACTTCCCATCAAAATAAGGCTCTCCTCCTCAAATGCAGTATTAATAAGGACGGGATCACTTATACCCAATGGATTTATCTTTTGGAAAGTAACGAGCAGAAGGTGGGGCAAATTCAGGTAAGCGCTCCGGAAAAGCAATTTAAACTCATTGAGGATCAAATCATGGATATGCTATCCACCTTTCAATGGGAAAGTAAATCCCTGGAATCGGATACTTACTATGCACTCGATTTACCGACGGATTGGAAACTGGCGAAACAATTTGGTGTCATGGAACTGTACAGTAAAGGCGGCATGTTTCCCATCCCCGAAGGTGAGCCCTCCCTCGGCGTGACGAACCTGCAACAAACCGTTCCCGTCAAAAAGAGACAGGCGTACATAGAAAAGATGAACTTGAAACGAAATTACTATACCGACCTGGAAGTCATCGATTCCAAGGATGTTGAAATCCATGGATACCCCGCTAATATCTCCTATGTTTCCGGGATCGAAGTAGAGACATCAAAACCGGTGGTCAAGCAGTATTGCTACATATTTCTGGATCAAACCGTTATTTTTATTGAAGCCGATCAAACGAAAGACCTTGAAGAATCGGAATTCGAAAAGATTGCGACCTCCTGGAAATTAAAATAATTCACAAGGCTCATTCCCTCTCCTTCATTTAAGTGGAATGAGCCTCTCATGGGAACAAGGCTCATTCCATTACCGCCAAGACCTCATCCCCTGGCTCTATCTTCGTAAAATCCTCGGAATCATAAATAATAAGTCCAATATTTATACCTCCCCAGATCGAGGTGGAGATATCCATTTTTTTCACTTTAAATCTCAACTCTTCAGTGGCGGTTCTTACTATAATATACTTATCGACAAGATAAGGTATTTTTAAATGGTTTAAGGAAATCTCCGGACCCAATCCCCCTGAGATCAGAGAACCCAGTTTTGTATCAATGATAGCCATCCCGACCCGCATGATGTGTTTATATGCCGAAGGCTTAGAGCGAATATCGTGTTTTTGCATTCCATACCTTCCTTTTCACTTACTTTTCGTGTTACATGAACAAAGAAGGAACATCCAAAATTTGGAGGTTACTAAATGAAGCATCTCAAGTTACCTTTTTCACTAATCCTCATTTTGATTGTACTTGTGTGTGGTCTCGTTGGTTTATCCACGAAGAATCGTAACGCTTCTACCATCACCAATTATACCAAAAATGGGGAAATTGAACTTAAAAAAAGCGACTTCAGCAAAGTTTTTGAAAGCGACGGGCCGGTTTACTTGGGGGACAGATTGTGGGCTAAAGCATTATCCTATGAGGAATTAATTCATCAGATTGCCGCAAATCGGAATGAATCTACAGAGAAGATCAAGAAAATTTTTAGCAAGAGTAAATCATCCGATGAGATTTTTTATGTTCATTTTTATCAACCATTTGAAGTTGGATATACCGGTTGGTACCCACAGATAGATGTTTATGTGAAATGTAAAGGAGCATATAAAGATTTTGTAGGGATCGAGGATCTTCATTTGAGAAGATCCTATAATTCAGGTTCTAAAGCATTTAGCGGGAAAATCCGGGCAAAAATGGAGAGCAGCAAAAGAATCTACTGGGTCATAAATGGCGACTTTTACGATAATGGTACTACCAGGACATCATTTAGCGGAGCGGTTGGTGTGGATAATGACGCTACGCTAAGCTTTTCTATTGAAAGTCAAAAGGATCACTTCGGGTATGTTTATAAAACGGGTTATATGGACAACCGATAAAACGAAATTTTTGATAACTAATACAAAAAGGGATTCGTAGCCGATGGCTATGGATCCCTTTTGTACAATACCGCCCGAGCTGCCTTAATCTACATTTCCAAATTGCAGGCCGCCGTTATTAAGCTCAAATCCATACGTGTTACCCAGAACCTGCAGTTCGCTTTCACTCACTTCAGCTATCTTGCCGATTTTGTTGTCTTTATCCCTGACGACTTGAAAATCGGTTGCTCCGTCCCCGTCAAAATAAAATTTGGTGAATTTTCCTTTGTCTTTGGGATCCTGATCCAGAAACAACCGAACATGTTTGCCATTATACAGATATCTGTCCTTGGCTTTATCGTACGTCAGTCCATAAGCCGTGTAATCCTTTAGCTCCCCATAGTTAAAATCGGATGTTGTATCGCCTTGTTCCGATGAGGCCGAGTAAGCCCCAGAATCAGGTCCGGCGTGGTCGGCACTTTCCGCGGCGTTCATTTCTATCGCGGTTCCTGCGAAACTGCTGCTTTCTTCTCCGCTTGATTGTTCCGCAAATGCGGACACGGCCCCCAACACTAAAATGAGCGAAATAGCCGCTGTCACGATCGTCACTTTTTTCAATTTCATAATGGACACGATCCTTTCCCGGGTCGCATTTTTGCTGAACCCCTGATATAAGGGAGTGTATCTCCCTTTTTGCTCCGCTACCGACAAGAGGCATAACGCATAGTCCGCTTTGTGCTTGGCACCGAGATGGTTGATCACTCTTGCATCGCACACCATCTCCATATCCCGGCCCAGATAGAAGTACATCAGCCAAACCAGCGGATTGAACCAGTGCAGGCACAGAGCGGCAACCGCAGCCATTTTCCATACCGCGTCGAAGTGCCTGATGTGCATGTATTCATGGGTAAGAATATACTCCATTGCGGCCTCGTTGTCCGTATCCAAGGTTTTGGGCAAAATAATCTTCGGCCGCCATATCCCGCAGGTCAGCGGTGTATCAATCCGGTCATAGGTCAAGATGGAGAGCTTCCGCCGCAGGGGGTGTTTTTCCAGCCATGCTTCAATCACAGGGTGATCTCCCCGCAAAGGCAGCGCGGTCCGCAGTTCCCTTAGGCTTTTATAATAAATCACCATTACCGCCATAAGCAGCAGAACAGCGCCAGCAAGCCAAAAGGCTGTAAGATGCTCCGGCTTTGGCCGCCAATCGGAATCCGTCAAGGCCGCACTATCCGCTTTAAGCTTTCCGTTCTGCTCCACGGTATGCCCGGAAGTTTGACCGGGGCCTGGGGACACCACGGCTGAACCTGTATTTGCGTCATAACCGGAATCAAAGAATTCAATCGGCGCAGGCAACTGCGGAAGGATGGGAAGGGATACGGGAACCAGCAGTCTGGCAAGCACGATTCCCCAAAGAACGAGAAAGAGCAATCTGGGTAATCTATGGATAGCCACAGACCGCAGCAGGGCAACAAGAATAATCAGAGCACTCGCTGACAAACTCATCTGGAGAATATCCATCATCGCCGCCTCAGCTTAAGTTTTCCACAATTTTTTTCAATTTGTCGATCTCTTCTTTGCTCAAGTTCTTCTCATTGACAAACGCGGAAAAAAACATCTCCGCCGAGCCATCGAACATTTTGTTAATCAATTCCTTGGTCTCGTGCGACTGCACCTGCTCTTTGGGAATAAGCGCTTCGCAGACAAAACCCGGGTCGGATCGCCGGATGGCTCCTTTATCGATCAGCCTTTTGATCACCGTGTAAGTCGTATTCCTGTTCCAGCCCGTTTCCCGTTTTAAAACAGCCGCCAGTTCACCCGCCGCCAGCATCCCGTCCCTCCATAAAATTTCCATTACTCTTAATTCGGAATCAAACAGTTTAATTTCCGTTCACCTCTTTCCACTCAGAATGACTACTGTTGTAGTCATTTATTATACTACTCCAGTAGTCACCACTTGTCAAATATATCCTTATGTTAGGCGTATAAACAACTTTGTGCCGTGCGCGGGCCAGCGTGTTTCCGTTCCAAAGCCCGGGGAGCCGATTAGAACTGAAAAGCCCGAGCAGCGTTTCATACGCGCCCCGGCTTTTGAAAAATTGCAATTAGCTTGATCCCTTCCTCTTCCTAAGTCCCAATTTGTCTAAAATATCAACCCTCTGAACTTCCAATAGAACAGAATAATCATGATTGGGACAAATAATGGATGGATGCTTTCCTGTATCTGGACCTTGATAGATTAGGATTTCACCGCATGTTGGGCACGGTACTTTTTCACCCTTTAAAACCCTGTTGTCAATATCCTTGAATTCGTCATATTCATGGGGATTCATATCTATTACACGTTTGAATTTCATGATTTCAATCAAGAGCTCCGTATTTACGTTGTCGAGGGAAAGACTTAAAATCTCCTCAAAATCCGACTTCCTTTTTGAATTGTCCAGCCATTCATCTAGTTCGATATCTTTTAACCCTGGAGGCAAATGCTCGAAGTCGTCCCACCATTTATTCATAGCCTGAAGTAACCAACCATATTGTCTAGAGTTCTCCGAAACTTTTCTATCCAATGCGATAAATATGTATTTTAACGCCTCTCCTAACAGGGCATCTTGAATATACTGTGTATTGTCTCGATAACGGATTGCACTTTGGGCCACTTTAAATCGCCTTCTTCACTTTAGAGGTTAGTAAATGTTGAATCGGGGCTGTAATCCCAATAATCCTTACTCACCAAGCCATTGCATTCACATTCAACTGTTTTTTGAAAAAGAGGACGCATCGCTCTAATAATAGTCGGACTATCGTATTGTAAATTTCCATTTAACAATATAGCTTCGCCGGCTCCATTATTTTTGTGGAACCAGCCTTTACCCTTAAGTTCGTCATTTTGATAAAACCTTACGGATATCCAGTAACCATTTACTGAATCGGGCCAATTCATCACTTTTATATCATTTATTGATAGTAACTCAACAGTACAGGCTTCATTGGTAGGTACGAAAATATCCCCGTCTGCAGCACTTGATCCAGATTCGTCTAAGGTTGCAGGCATTACTTTTGATAAAAAAAACGCATCTTTAGCTTCGGGAGAAGGGGTGATATGCCCGCCGAAATTCAGAGCACTGACCCTTTTACCGCTTCTGATTCCCGTGTATTCCGTGATTCTCAGTTGTTCTACATCCAGCGGGATTATGGTTGATGGAGTGACTTTTTTATCTCGGAGTTTCAGAGGACGTAAGGAATGTTCAAATAAGATAAACAAACCTTATTTCTCCTTTCGAGCTGTTATAATCCAGTTTCATAGTCTTCTATTAGATGTGACCAATATCCTTCAACATCTTTCATTGCTATGGGATCAATTTGGTCATAAAGCTTGCGTAGTTCTCGCGCATATTTTTGAGTAGTATATTCACCATCTTGTCTCATTTTCATTGCCAATTCATTTCTTATTAAGTGAAACAAAAAAATGTTCGCAAGTTTTTCCGATCTCAAACGTACGGGATATAAATTGAATGCTAATAAGGACATTGGTATCCACACCATGATCTTCGAGATTCATCTCTCGAAAAACGTTCTAGATATTCCTCCTCTTCATCTAAATCAATGCTCATAGAAAAATAGGTGCAACCGACATTTACGTGTTGGGTATAGGAATCAGCCCATACTTCTACCTCATAATCAATTAATTCTACAAAAAATACTTCGCACAAGATATTGTAGAGCAACCTCCCCAATTCTTCCCTGGGCAAATTAGAACCAACTGATAAACTAAAATCCATCCTCTTCAAACCTCCAGTACGCTTTAAAAAAGGTGAATAAGCCCTGCGTGCCCACTATAGAATTACAGTTTTAATGAATCCTTCAATTCCCTATACTCATCTGTCATTAAATCATTTACGGTCACATGAGTGATATAATTCTCATAATCAACACCCATATTTACGTGTAGCATAACTTAATTCCGTATCACTATAATTCTCCGGTAAATTTCATACATAATATTTATAAGCTTATTTTTTTATCCAAACCCAAATTTTCAATCACATTATTATCTTTATAGTCAATCATTACTTTGAAATCGTTATTTGGACAAAAGACAGAAGGATGTTTCCCACTACCCAATTTATTTATAATAAGCAGTTCACCACACTTTGGACAGTACACTTCTTCCCCGGCCATAGCTCTATCAGCAATTTGTTGTAAAACTCTAATCTCCTTTATATACTCATTTTCATTCATATCTTTGCTCCTTTCTGTATGACAACTCCGGATAAAGTCAATCCACCTGATTGATGATATTCGAATTACACGTTACATTTCTTGGAAAATGTTAAGTCCAGAATAGCACAGTATATGCCCTCCTCCACCTAAGAATCTGTTCGGTGGGACCTTCAATTTGTCAGTTTCTAAAAAAGAACCAACAACATTTTGCTTCAAAGGGTACTTCTCATCTAGTACATTAAGTATTGATTTATGTAAAAACACCCTATGACAAACCTCGAATGTATTATCAGAACGTCAATTGATCAAATATTCTAACAAAAATCTTTGATATATTTTTAGCATCATCAATTCCTCGGTGATATGTTCCATCCAAAGGCAAATTAAACATCTTAAGTGCTCTTTGCATACCTATTCCTTTTTCTAAACCGATCATCTTTCCATGTTGATGTTTAATGCTAATATGCTTTTGTAACCATTCAGTGTCTATCCTATGTAATTCGCAATCTTTCTTTAATTGGCTTTTATCATAAAATCCCCAAGAGCAAAGATAATACGGTTCGCTCTTACCAATCCATTCACGAAACTTAAAGATGGCCTGTTCAAACCCTGGGGCAGCATTAACATCTTCTTGAGTGATCGAAGTGAGTTTTTTGCAGAAGTCAGATAACTGAGGGTGTAGTTTAGGTTTAATGAAAGTTTGAAACTCACTAACCATCTCAAGTTCCTCATTTAATTTAACTGCACCAATCTCAATAATTTCGTTTGGTTTTGATCGCTCATTTTCCCAACAGGTTGCTTCTAAATCAAAAATAATATAGTTCATGTTATTCTCCTATTCCTAATATTTCTGTTCGCTAAGGTCTGTAGAATTCATTGTTTTACCAAATTCCCAATTTATAACCCCCTAGCAGTTAAGCTTATACATTCTCTATCTTCACAAAATATCCTATATGAGGTCAAATTTCCTTGAAACATAAGTTTTTTACTACAGCGAGGACAGACAAGATCAGTATCTCCTTTTGTACAAATCTGTACACGAATCGAATGTTTCATCTGCGTAGCCCTCCAGTTCTGCAAGCTGAGCTACCTTTTCAGCTAGTATCTGCCTTGTTTGTTCCTTCCAGACGTTCTTCTGCATCCTGAATCATTTTCGCCGCAGCCGCCTTTGCATCTTCAAGTTCTTGTTGCTGCCGATCTAGAACTGTCTGGTTATACTGCACAAGTTTCCTGCAATCGGACGCTTCTTGCTCTAGTCTGTCTATGAGTTGTAATGCTTGCTGGCGCGGCAGTCCATCTTTCTGATTTGCTACCACATCCAAATGTTTCGCATGTTTCAACAACTGCTGAATCTCTTCGCTAATCTGAAAATCTGTACGTCCTGATCGCTGTAGCACTGCCGCCTGCTCACGTAATTCCCTTGCTTGCTGACAATAACCACGAATTTCATTCATAAACTGCTCGTATGCTGCTCGTGCCTGAGCAATAGACCTCACTTCTTTTTCTGCTTCCTGTGCTAGTTGCTGGTTCTTCAACTCTTCTGCCACTACCTGTTCACGTTTTGCCATTCGTTTCATCCTCCTTTGATTTTGGGCACGCAAAAAAGGCTCATTCCTACTCATAAAACAAGTTGGAAAGAGCTTTGAAAGTTTATCAAGTGTTTGAATCAGTTAGTGTTTGGTTTGTTGGTTGTATTGTACGATCTCGTTGTTGGGGTTGTAAAGTAAGTTACACAATATTTCTGGCACATCCTTCGTACGGTTTCATAATCCAGTTTCATAGTCTTCTATTAGATGTGACCAGTATCCATCAAGATCTTTCATTGCTACGGGATCAATTTGCTCATACAACTTCCGTAGCTCTCGTGCATATTTTTGTTCATTATATTCACTTTCTTGTTTCATTTTCATTGCTAATTCATTCCTTATTAATTCAAACAAAAAAAATGTTCTTAAGTTTTTATTTAGCATATAAATTGGTGGCTTATGATGGGATGAATTAATAAAAAGTCCATCACTACCTTTTTTTAAGTAAAGTGCATTCGGGTCAAGTATACCGTAACATGAATAATGACCAATATTAATAAATTCTACACCTTCAATTAATGTTTCTTTAAAAGTATCCCTTCCATAGAATACAAAATCATCATAATTCTCTGGTACTCCAATAGATACCATAAAGTCAGCATCATCATGACTTATACCAAGTCTCACCAATTCGTTGTAATCATAGTCTCGTAATTCAGAATCATAATACTCTCGAATTTCACAAATATCAAAATCCAAATCCATACTCTCACTCCTCCTTTAACTTTTCAAGTATTTTAGCTAATTCAGCATTTCCACGATTTCTTGAATCGGGATCCCCATACTCAACACTGTAGGTTACTTCAGCATCAGGAAATTTTGTGGCAAGTAGATCTTTACAATTATGACCACCAAGAATGCAAGGTTCCCTTTCAGTATATACACGATGAACAACATACGTCTGTCCATTTTTTTCCGAGAAAATTTTGTCCTCATATAGAACCATTTCGGAATGCACATTTCTGTCCTTTACTTTTCCACTCGGCCTTACTTCTGTTCTCTTTGTACTTTCAAAAACCTTCAAAGTACGAACGCCATCTACTTCAATCTCTGCCACTACGAGATTCCTTAAGTCAAACGCTTTATTTTCAATTCGATACTTTTTCGCCATTGCGCTTAAATCTGTTTCACCATACCCAACTTGTATCGGAGGTTTCGAATTAGCATCTCTATTACCCGTGCTATCTTTACTATCTTTACCCTTCCCACTAGTCTCCCGTGTAACATTTTCATCTCCGTATTTAGATTTAAAATATGCATCCCAATCCTCGGCGAACATGGGATTCTGAGCTCTCCTACTGCCACCATTACCCGTCCCCTCAATCCCCTTCCCCTCTACCTTATCCAACTCCGTAGTCGTGTTAACCTTAAACGCTCCACTACTTTTATTCAAATCGGGAATGGAAGGCTTGGTGGGTTTCATTTTAACCGGACTTGTAAGCATGGCCGCCAGGCCGATGCTGTTTAGCCAATGCTCCTTGGAATAGGCTTCTTCCGGATGAACGGCCCCCACAAACGTTTGATGCACCCCGGATAATAACCCGGAAGATAACCAATCTATATAGTCATAAGTTGATTCGTTCCGCTTCTCCCCTCGAGCTACATAGCCATCGTAAATCCCCTTAGGAATGCCCATGGTCAGATAGTTCAAAAAATCGCCCGGCGAATCAAACGCCTTCTGAAACCGCGCATCGGAGGCGGCCAGCATATCGGAGCCGATTTCCTTGAAGCTGTCGATGGACTTTTCAAATCCGTTTCTCGTGTCTTTCATTTTTCCCAACATGTCCGGGATATAGCACACATTAAAAAGATTAGGGGTCTGCTCGATCAGTCCCTTTTCCAAATAAATCAGGTTCAGCAGCTTGTAGTCTATTTTACCATCAACCCCAAAGCTGTGTTGCAGTTCCTTCGAAAGCCCGCTTCGGTTGAACTCCGCTTGAAAGGCCTCGATCGCTTGCAGCAGCTCGGGACTATACTCCCCCGTAATCTCACCTTGAAAAAGACCCTTCTCCGCTAAATGCTGCTGCACATACTCGATGTTCGGTTTCGGTATGCCTTCGTTATACTCTGCAATTTTCAAAGCGATTTCCTTGCGTTTGGCCTCCGCCGCGATCGCGCCTGCCTCGATCCGATCATAGCGTTCCCGCGCCCAGGCTTGATACTTGCTATGGGTCATCCCCAAAGCGATAGCAAATCGCTGCTCGCCTATGGTCGGCATCACCGAGCCATCAGTCCTGTACGGATCATACCTCAACGCATCCAAAGGCGACCCTGAATAAAGCGCCCTTAAATCGACCTTCGTGGCGTACCACTTCTCCGACACCCCTAGCTCTTTTAGCTGGGCCCGGGCCTCAACCGCCAATTGATGCACTTCATCCATATACTTGGCATTCCCGAATCTGCCATAGACCGCATATTCCGTCTGACACCGGGCGATTTGGTCAAAAGCGTTCACGATCAGCGTAAGCTGTTGTTCCGCCAATCGCTGTTCTTCCAAGGTTCCATGCTGGAGCATCTCCAAGTACGCCTTGATTTGCTCATCTTCCCTAAACCTGCTCAGTTTCGCTTGAAGCGTGAGTTCCTTGGCTTGCTGCAGGGCTAATTTGACCAGGTCGAATGGACTATATCGTTTCACTAAGTCAAAAAAGAGCTGAGATAGCTGCTTGGGTCCTATGACGAATTTCAGCGGGCTCTTCTTCACAAGATCCTGACTCTTACGCTCGACTTCTATGTACTCTTCCGCCGCCGTTTTAAGTGCATGGCCCTTATTATGTAAACGATCATGTAATTGCTTGGCGTGGTTTCGAGTGTCCGTCAGCACGGCTTCGACCTCAGCAAGCGCCGATTGCACGCCGTACTCCGGATAACCCGCCCTCACTTGAGAGGCGACATTCCTCAACTCCGTCTCCAACTTCGTTACCCGTTCCTCCACAATTTGCTCCAGACGCCTCATATCGTTGGATAACTGAAGCAGCCGATCCGGATCGACACTTTGCTTCATGCTCATTTCCTTCACCTGCTTTACGCGTTACATTTATTGACAAATGCTAAGATCAGAATAGCAGGACTGGGAAATTTTATCATGATGCAGAGGAACTAGCTCCTTTACTTCAAAGTGAAGTTAGGATAAGCTGAACACAACCGAAATAAGCAGTACCCACTTCTATGGTAGGTATTACCCGAAAGGATAGTGTAGATATGGGGATGACGGACTATAAAGGAAAGGTTAGGCGGATCGAGGACACCCCTTTTGGCTATACCCTTTCCGTGATAGGCGGCAAGTGGAAAATGGTGATCATCTATCTTTTGGCGGAGAATCAGCCGGTTCGCTTCAATGATCTGAAACGCCAAATCGGGGCGATTACCTATAAAACCTTGAGTGCGCAACTCAAAGAACTGGAAGCGGACGGCCTGGTCCTGAGAAAAGAATACCCTCAAGTTCCCCCGAAGGTGGAATACCGTCTCACCGAAAAGGCGGAAACTTTATTGCCCGTGCTGGAAGGATTATGTGAGTGGGGAGCGAAGAATCAACATACTTAAAGGGTTTTCCTAGAAAAGTTCTTCCTTTGCGGCGCATACTTCCATCATCATCAACGTTCCGAGCTGAAACCCGTGCACAAATGAAGCGGTGGCATACATTGACTCCGACTGACCGCGTAAATCGAGCAGCTTTTCAAGCTGGTCAAAGTCGTCGGGAGACAGTTTTTCTTTCCAGAAGCACATAGCATCGGATATGCTGTTGTTTATGATGCGGTACTTGGGATTTTGGGGAAGGATGGTTTCCTCTGGACGGAGGTTACCGTAAAATAACGATTCCAAAATACTCTTCATATTTTCTCCTTCCCTTCCAGCAGATTTTAACCACATTTACGATGATCACAGTTGCTAGTAGCGGATTTCCGTTACGCTGTAACGTCACAAGTTAATTATATGACGTTACAGCGTAACGGTCAATGTTTTTTTAGGATATCATGATATATTGGTCAATATATAACTGAAGGAAGGATCATAATGAGGATCAAAATTAAACTGCAGCAAATTCTGGATGAAAGAAATATTTCTCAACGCCAGTTTGCACTGATGGTTAACATGCGCCCCGGAACAATAAACGCCCTCTGTCGAGGAACAACGGACAGAATTTATATCAGCACGCTTGAGCAAATATGTAAGGCACTGAATATTCATATCCATGATCTGATCGATATGGAGGAATAGAGACACAAAACGGGACTTCAAAGTGATAACAAAACCAGGTCAATTGGATAGGCTTATCCCAATCGGCCTGGTTAAGTCAAATTTGATATAGTTTGGGCACCCCACACCCCCTTACTGGGACCAGCTTATCGTATCAGTGGGTGATTCAGAATCATCTTATGAACAAAATAACTAGTTTGAGTAGCCGTTTGGCAGCAAGAATACCACTATACGGACGGGTCAGCTCGCATTCTCGCATTATGGTATTTTTTTTGAGTTATTGTTAACAAGGCTGCTTTAATGGTAATCGGCAACGCCCTAGAACAACGGATATGTTGGGGTCATTTCTAACCGCCTGTTTAACCTCGGCTTCATGATCGGTTCGAAACCAAGCCAGTTCCTGGACTATATCGGGCTGCCACCAAGGCTCCACCCATTTGCGATTCTTAAATACCGTCCTTTCTTTTATATAAGGTATCTGTTTCGTATTTATACATCACGGCATTGAAACAAAGATAATCCCCATTTTCCAAAAAACACAGCAATATATTACTTTTAATTTTCCACAATAAATCAAACTGCTCGAGGATAAAGTAGTTACGAACCTTTTTTAATACCGGCCGAGTATTCATAGGTTGACCTCCGATCCTAATATGCCAAACACTGCATGTTACTCTACATCAGCCTTAATTTCTCGGATAGAACATCGATAACTTTTTGCACAAACACCTTATTTCTAGCTTCATCGTAATAAACTCCCGCGGTTTCAATATTAAGTTTTCTCAATTGCTCCCAGTCATCCATTGCTTGGATCGAATTCAATTCCGTTAACAATTTTTCTACATCTGTTTTATCTTCATATTCTATAAAGTTATCAATCGCCATCCCTAGTTCATTCCATCTGTAACTTATATTAAAATAGGCTGAAATAAACGACTTGTAGGTATTCAAATCCTCATATTCACTCATTCCTTACTCCTTTCCCTGCAACGAAAAAATAACCTCAAACGGATCTTTGCCTTCGAAAAAATCATCATATAATTTCCTTACTTCCGGCGAATCCAAATCTTTTTCTTGCGTATAGATTAACTCTTCGAGCCTTTCCAGAATACGTATTTCCTTTATTGACAGCACGTTTGCCTCAATCAGGGTTTCCTTTCTATTCGGAAGCAAACCTCTGGGCCAACAGTCCGCGTATACCCCCTCATAGGAGTCATACAAGAATGTAATCTGGCTGACTTCCGCATATTTCCGAACATGAGGATGCACCAATAATAAGAACTGGGCAATAATTCCGGAACGCCAGCTTATACTAGACAATTCCTTTGCCTCAGCTAACCATTCCGATCGATCCTTTGACACATTCACCGAATCATCGATTTCTAACCGTGAGAGTATTCGCAATAAATTCTCTTTACTGTCCAGATTTTCAACTAACTTTACGACAACCTCACTTTTGCTAATCCCCGCATGAAAAAAACCATACAAACATTGAATAATGTCATCGATATTGGCAGCATACTCACGCACACATAGCATATATTCATCAAGGAGTTCCAGACAGTATGTCTTATCGACTGCTTCACAACTGTAAAAACACTGGACAAGCGCTTCGATTAATCGTGCCCTATCATACTTATCCTCAATTTTAGGCAGCAATTCTATGAGGAATTGAACGAATTCTTCTCCATAAAAATCAAGTAAAGGAGGGATATTCTTAATCTTTTCGAGTAGAGTAAAAAAAGTGAGATACTCCTCCGTTTCATGATCCTGTGTTAAATAACGGAATACTTCATTCATAGCACTGACTCTTTCAGATAGACTTGCTTCCCTCTTCCACCTCATGGTACTTAAGCTCCTATAATTTGTATATTTAAAGACATACAGGTGATATCGGAAAATCCACCTAGATTATTTAGAAAATATTAACTTTCGCGTTTAAACCAAAAAGCCCACTCCAAAACTTATGGATCAAGTTGGAATGAGCCTGTTATTTTCACGAAATTCAGACTAAGATAGCCCTTTAAACTGCCGATTGTCTATTTACATTAAAGGGGTCAACGTTCTTTTCCTCTAATAAGTCCTCAAATTTTTCTGCTCCGTATTTAGCAAAATAATCGAATTCTGACTGAGAGATATAGAAGGCCGATAGTATTCTGCCAACCTCATCGTTAGTATGAGTACGAACAACACTATATTCTTCTGGAAAAGTGTAGGGTTCAGTAAAATATATTGCGCTTTTATTATATTTTTGAACAAACGTGGGATCCAGGTTTTCAATGCCTCGAATCGCTACCCCAGTACCTATTTGCATTTTGTTACCGATGCAATAAAATAAAGTGCTTGCTAGAAGATATCCAGTACTCCTAAAAGCCCCATCAACTACCATGGATACCTCAACGTTGGCCCCTACGATTTCCTCATACTTACTGAATCCAAGTGAATTGTATACCAAACACTCCTCAAAAACATTTTCATATTGCAGAATCTGTATACTTGGCATTTCATTAGTACTTTTAAACACCTCCCGGCCAATAGGCTCCCTTAAAAAATCGCTAAAATGGTCATAATAAAGTTCTCCATAATTAATCATGTTTTTATTCCTTTATAATAAGATTTTGTAGACTGCCTTGTTCAATGGAGAAGCTTCCAAGATCATCTACTATTTCTCGCATTTGTGGTGTTACTGCAAAACAATCCTCTAAATCTATTTCATCTTCCAGCAGCGCCCAATAGATAATTGTATTCCAGTGGATCATAACATCATTTGTAAGAAAGTATCTAATTTTCTGCCACGCCGCATTTTGTTCTTCGCCGTCAGATATTGCATCATTATATGAACCGACAATCACGATCATGAGGGCGAATTTTTCTTCAACGTTCAGTTCTAGACTTTCGTAATATGAAATGAATTCCGATAATCTTGTCGAATCCGCCACAATATACTCCCAGTCCTGAAAAGGAACATCATCTGGAAATTCTATTTTACTGCGGAGGCTTTTTATAGCCTCTCCGGTAACAAATTCAGGAAACGAATGTTCCATCTTTATCTTACACCCACTTTTATATACTGTTGTTATATATATTTGCGGTAAATGCCCATCATTTATTCCTCGCGATAATAAAATTAGCAAGCGCTTCTTGGCTCTGTAAGATATTGTTGCTTATAAAAAGTAGAAAATCAAATTCCTCGGGGTCAGAATCATAAATGGAGATTCCGGGATCAATATATGTAGATATTCGAACACTCGAAATTTGTATGGCTAAGTTCATGTTCTTTCTTACCTATCATAAAGAATGCATCATGATGCTTTGCAAACACACCAACTATATCGTTGTTTTCCGTAAACCCACAAATTCCATGTTCTTTTTTTGCAACAACTGTGTCTTTATCTACAGTTTTATAGCTGCTCCCATCCCAAATTATATACTTTTGATATTCTGAATAATTGCGTAAGATTATTTCATTGCTCATGGAACCAAATCCTTTCGTTAATGATTGGCCTGTATGTTTATCTAAATTTCCGCCATGGCAAAAAGGCCCACCCCTGACTCTTTGGGTCAAGCTGAAATGAGCCTGTTATTTTCAGTAAATTCAGAATGAGATTGTCCGTCTCCGAATTAGAGGATGAACCTGGATGTCAAACTCAATTACATAGTTCCAAAACGTCATAAAAAACAGCAAGCTCAACAGTTAAACTTCTATTAAAAGACTCTATACCAGGAACCTCCTCCCAATCAAAAATCGTATCACTAGAGTCATACTTATCGTAAAGTTCTATATAACCTTTTTGTTTCAACTTTTCCTTTACTTCCTTTTGGACTTCTAACATATCAAATGTTTGAGGAGCTCCCGATAAATCTAATATTCCATCTAACTTATCTTGTTTAATCCCGTAAAGATAATTCATTTGATACACTGGAATAATTTTAGATACCTGCAAATGAATCTCCTGAGTTAACAAAAACCCGCCCTCACCTTTAACATTTTGTAGTTTTAAGTAGATATCGAAAGAGGGGAAATATCCATCTCTGTTCTCGATTTTCTCAACTTTCTTTAGATCATGAAAATCACCATATAAATTACTTTGTTCCTTACAACAATTGATGTACCATTCATCCAATTCTCTCAGTATAAATAATTTATGAAATAGTTTTTCAAATTCCGGATATTCTTTTACAAATCTAATGGATTGATTCATAGTCACCTTACCTATCCTACTGTCTTCCTTGTTTTTGTGGATATTTTGCTTATGTAAATGCCCCTCCACCAAGTACCATAGCGATTTCGCCGCTATTCCGATAACTTACTTATTAGAATCTGTATAAATTCTCTGTTCCTAGCCTCATCATAATAGATCCCTGCTGTTTCAATATTTACTGAACGCAGATATTCCCAATCATCCAATTTATTTATGTAATTTACTTCTTCTAATAATCTTTCTACATTTTCTTTATCCTCAAGTTCTATAAAATCTTTAATAGTCATTTCAAGATCATCCCATTTGTAACTCATATTAAAATAGGCATCAATAAAGTATTTATAAGTATCTAAACTCACGTTCTCGTTCATTTTTTCCTCCTGATTCAACAAATTTCTGTTTTTAATCTTAAAGGTTATCTGGCACTAATTTCACCCTCTCTATCTCTACCCGTTAGCATGCTTCCATAGCATACTTTCAATCATGGCTACTATTTCTTCTTTACTCTTAGTAGAATAAGTTTCGATGGGGTTGAGCCAGTCCTTATCTTTTATTAAAGATACTTCATATCGGCCATTCGGGTCAGCTTCCGGAGACCAGCCCATGTCCAGTATGAGGCCTGTATGCTGATGAGTTAAATGCAATAATTCCGAGGTAAAGCTCAACCATTTTTGATCATTTTCAAATAATCTCTGCGGATCGATACCAATGAAACCATTATAAGTAACAATCCACGGAGAGGGTATGCGTAACGGTTGTAGATCTGGCAACCCATCCATTTTACTAACCTCCTAAAAGCTTTCGGATAAACTGCTCACCACTTGATATCATAACCAGACATTTTATAAAACCTAGCAGATGATTTTTAAATGACTGATTTAAAATGGATTCTCAATTCTTCACGAAGTGCTTTTTCCAAATATTTTTCAAAGTTGCTTGCTACAGTTACTTTTTCACCAAAATCAAAATCAACAGAAATAATTTCTGTATGAGGGGAAGCAAAACCTATGGGATTGCCGGCACCATCTAATCCAATAACAACAAAATTCTCAATTTCAACGGGAAGAATCCCCCGAAACTTCAGTGATATATCTACAAAAGATGGTGTAGAAACAAACTCCGCCTCAGTTAACCCTAGAACAATTGCTTCACCGACTGCTCCGGAACCATATCTCAAAAGAAACATTCTGAAGTCCTCTGGTAACCTCACTTTAAGCCTGTCCTCAGCCTGGTTCAACATTCTATTCGCCCAATATGAGTAGGGGTGCACCGCAACAGGATCCACTTTTTTAAATTCTTCAATCACTTCTCTTGCACATTGGTACCCTTCCAATTCGTCATCATCCACATTCGGATATTTTGACTCTATCATAGACATAATCGTTTCAAACATTACAAAATCATCATTAATTCTTGTATTACATAGTTCTTTGGTAAATCCATCATATTGGTTTGGAAGATGATTTTCTTCCCTTTCATGTTCTTTTTGGCGAAGCACTTCAATTGTTTCTATTAACATATAATTCAGCTAGTAATGTTTCACCAACATTATCTATTTGTTTATCTAAATCACCTACAATAAACCCACACAAAGCATTATTCCTACTTTCGACGTAAAAGCTAATGCCGTCTTTAAAACCTATGTGATGAGTCAAGTCACTAAACCATACTCTTTGAAAATCATATGTTTTCGAAAATTTACCAATTATGCTAAGAACATCCGATTCATTGTGCCTCTGTATTGCTTCTTTAAGCATGTCAGGTGATCCAGTAAACATTATACACTTATCATAATTTAAACTTTCATATTTACTAAATGCACATTGAAATAACAATTTTTCAAAGTTATCTGCAAAATAACTTACAAACTGGCTGTCCTCATTAGTCATAACAATTTGAGGATTATCAGTTTGGGTAAAATCAAATGATAGTTGACCATCAAATAATTCTATTTGAAAAAAATGTACATATTTATCACTTAAAGTATCTGGTTGTTCCTCATGTATCGCTTCATAAGAAGCAATTATCTCAGAAATTGATGCATATCCTGGAAGTTGAGTTTTAAGTAAACCCTTATCATCCTGCCCCATATATTTTAAATAAATCTCATATTCTTTAGGATAATGATAGTTATATTGATTGATTTGAGTTAGATTTTTCAGCGTATCTATGTCCTCTTCTTTTGCTGGTTCTATTTCATTTACCCATTTTTCATCAAATCTTGAGATATACTTTGATAATCGATCAAAAAGGTTTGTACAATCTCCTTTGGGTGGGATGTGGTTACTTTTTATTGGCATTTGCATATTTCATGTAATCCTCCATATTTTTTATATCACTACACGTTAAACATGGATTCATTGGGTTTGAATTTTCTGCATATGGGTACGGATTTTCTTTTTTAGATGTGCGCCAAGCAGTATCCATACCTGTTATTTTACTTGTTATCAATGTGCAGCATTTACGTAAGTGTCAAACAGCCGCCACCTTATCTGCGAGATGAGGGCTAAACTTCTTGAATCCTCACCGACTCAGAAATGTTAATATCTTGGAAGCTCGCCATTATATTTCTTTATCAAAAACTCAGAAAATGTATTACTAAATTTAATAAAATCACTTTGAGTATATGACTTATCATAACTTTCTTCAAAAAAGTAAACAGGTGGATTATCTCCATCATTTAAGTTAAAAAACCAGTACATATATCCTTGATGTCCCATAAAAACAAATTGTTCATCACCGATTTTTTTATTAAAACCACATTCCTCCAATACCTCCAATGCTCCTTCTTTTAATCCTTTAAATCTTTCCAAATCTTTAAAACTGTAATCAGAGCCATTAAACATAATATAACCTCTACCTGCACATTTCATAAAGGTAACATAAGCTTCTGGCAGTTTTTGTCCATTCGCAATTTCTGTTAACTGCTTCATATCATTTACATTACATGGTATAAGTTCATCATTGAAATGTCCCTTTAAAAACATAAAAAAAGAATCAATGTTGTCTTCACCTAAGTATTTTTCCCTTTTATCGCTGCTCATACAAACTCCTTAATTTGTACTCGAATAACTATAATATTTTCAAAATCTTTTTCAAACATAAAACAGTCCATATACTATAAACTTAATTTAAGTTATTCTTCCAAAACCTCTAATACCTGCTCTATTTGTAATTGAAGCTTTTGTTTCTCATCATCAGATAGTTGATTACCTACTTCATTTACGTTAAAGTTTTTCAAAGTGTTCTTAATGACTCAACTTTCGCAGCATAAAATCGGCAAACAAGCCTTGATGTAACTAGGCAAAACTGCAATCCATTGCTGGAGTTGACGCTGAATCAAAGCCGAGAGTTTTTTGCCCGCCTTCGCAGCGATTTCGTTGATGAGATCGAGTAGTTGCTTCAAAGCAACCGCCCAATCTAGCGTACCGACTTCGTCACACAGCAAATAAAACAAGCCGCCGAATGAGCGCGAGTCTGTGCTTTGTCGATGCTGCCAAGCGAGCAGAATATAGCGCGAAAACACAATTGTGGTATGGCTGACCATCAAATCATAAGAGCGACCTTGAAACTCTTTTTGTAAACGAAGTAGTGATTTGGTGCATTTGAAGAAGACCTCAATGTCCCAGCGGATCGCATAAATGCGGATGATATCCTCCACCGTAAGGGAAAGATCCGTTGTTAGAAGTGCGAGCCATTCGTTCTTCTTAGTACGGTGACGAACAAATACCACGTGAACCGGAATGTTGGGGGCCAACTCAGTCATAATGCAGCGAAGGACGCCACGTTTCTTGCTCTCGACAGAAGACGCGACCGCATACATTTCTTTTAGCGACAATTTACGGCCCTGAACCAGAAAACGCTTATTGTCATTCTTGACCATGCCGATCACGTTCAGCCCACGGGCAACGATTTCGCCAATGAGCGGTACATGCGTGAACCAGCTGTCCATCAATACGTAAGAAGCAGTAGCCCCGGCTGCCAAAGTACGATCCAGCATGGATGCGATCACTTGTGGAGCCGACTGTAGCGCTTCCTGACGGCGCTTGTAGCCATGTGTCCGCTTGTCGATGTTCTTGTTTATGCCGTTGATCGCCGAGTAATTGGAACTGAGTAGCGCGAAATCGAGCGGCAAGAAGGTGTGACCGTCCGACCAACCCATGGTAAGCATGCGAAATCCTTTGTAATACGCGCCAGTGGCATGATCTTTGAATCTGGCAAGCAATTCAACAGCTTTGCTACGATTGCGCTCGAACATCGAATCGTCAACAATGAAAACGGAGTCCCGGTCCGCAGACGTCAGAACACTGACCTTCTGTACCGTGGCGACGCTGAGCGACGTCAAAAAGCGACGCCATGCAAAGCCGGTATGATTAAGGAAACGATAAACGGCATCCTTACCAGGAAACGAGTCTCCCTTGCTGCTTTCAAGCAGACGAAACCAATTTTTCTGGTGAAACAACAGGACGAAGACAAGTTGGAAGAGCCGGAAACAGCTGAAACCAAAACGCTTGCGAAATCCAGCTTGCCGAAGATATTTCATGATGTTCAGTTCTTGAAAAGCAGACTTTAATTCGGTTGGCAGTTGATTTAGATCGTGCTGATGATCTATCATGATGGAAGACACCTCTTCTGTTTGATAGTGATTGCTGGACACTCTCACTGTACCAAACAAAGCGGTGTTTTTCTATTTTGCAAGACAAGTATCTCATTGCTTACAAAGCCAGTAGCTACATTGATTTATGCCAATTTTGGCTCTGCGAAAGTTGAGTTAATGATAATTAAGCGATCAGTATCCCTTAAATGATTTCCCAATAATCGTTCGGCTAATGTAGTATAAACTACAATCTTTTCACCAATAGTATGTTTACAATCTCGTTCAAAACGCATCAATATATCTTCTGCTAGTTCATTAGCAGATTTCGTAGGAATAAAAATTTCATTAAAGTATCTATTTACTTCATTTTTCATTTCTTCATAGTACCAGAAAGTTCTTGGGTAAAAATTCAAAGGTTTTATTTGGATTTCATTTAAAACATAGTTTTTTCTGGTAATCAAATCATGATACTGCTCGTTTGTTAGCTCTTGTTCTATTAATTCAAATGCAATTTCATTAATTTTCTCTGCCAAATATTCTTTTGACTTATAAAACAGATATGGTTGTCTCAATGCAAACTCACCATAAGAAATCAAAATGATAGCTTTCTCAAGGTCACCTCTGTCCATCAGTAATTCAAAATCATCCATAGTTCGTTCTAAAGATTCAGAGTTGTTCATCCCGTTTTGTTTATAACTTTGGTACGTTTCATTAAAGGACTCAAATAATTCTTCATATATACTACTCATATTAAAAGCTCCTTTAATGTGCTGTTGAACCATGATCATCACCATTACCCGTTCCCTAAGTTGTAATCTTAAACTTGGGAATAAAGAAGGTGCAACTCGCTCTTCCAATTACCACCATTATATCAGCTTGCTTTGCGTTAGTCAGAGTTGCCGCCCGATATTCTGTCTTGTGCTTCATCATGCTGTAGATGATGTTTACAAGCCTTCTCATGACGCATATGAGAGCTTGCTTCTTCGTCTTACCTTCTGCTAACTTCCGTTGATAGAACTCGTTAGAACAAGGGATTACGCTGTGTCTTGTTCTTTCCTTTGGCAACTTGGATTTGCTGTACGGCTAGGTTGGAAGATGGCATTCAGTACACGATTACCTTGTCCACTGGCTTGGTCTTTGCCCCTGCCGCCCGAACTAAAGCGTACAGGAGCGATTCCGGCAAAAATTGTAGGAGAGATGCAGGAAGTGTTCTCCTGTGTTGATTCTGATACGGTATTGAAATCCTCTTTCCCCAACCTTCATCCTGCCCCCATAATAGTGACGGATTCGTTCATGGAACTCATTGAAGAAGTCCTAATATACGTCTGTAAAGTCAATGACAATACGGTCTATGGATACCATTACCCACTCATGTTCCGCCCTCTCCCCGAATTTTTTCATGAATTTCGGGCTTAATTAGAGGGCAGGCGGCTAAATCCGAAGCCCATTCACCTTGGGGTAGGGGAAGTATACCCTTTTGCACCGCTTTGTTCATTTCTGGCTGGATTAAATCCCTTTTTTGTTGTCTTTAGTTGGCGGTGTGTTCATGCAGTTCTTGTATCTATAGGCTTTCGAAATTCAAAATTATATATCGTTAATATCAAATGGTTCGTTTTGTGAACGGCTTAACCAGTTACGAACTGGAAAAGATCCTACATTAGTAACATCAATAAAACCTGACCTAACTATAAAATGTACGCCCTTCTCGAATAATCTTATTATTGGATCATAAATGTCTAGATACTTTTGAACTTCTTTAATTTCATCTGATATTACTGATAATTTTAAATATGATTTAATCAAATAATATGCATACATGTTATTATTCACATATTCAAGCATTTCTCTAGAATAAAACTTCTCTGTATCTATGTTGTTATGAAAACCCAATTCATTGGCAATATCAATGACAAAAGGATTTTGAGGCATTACGTTATGGGATACAGAAAAAATAGCCATTCTTCTCAAAAACTCTGCCATTAGTTTCGAATCTTCTCGTGTACCTGCTGTACCAAAAGTTGTCCAATTTACTTTATTTATTCTTTCTATTGCAATTTTACTATACATAATTTTAACCACCCGGCTTATTTTGTATTAGTAGCCATCTGAGTTTTTTAATGCTCTGTTAAAGCTGAATTCCGGATCATTCATAATACCTACCTGGCTGTGCTGGTGCTGCAAAATGAGCGCTCTTGCTGGGATCAGGAAGATAATCGCCTGAAATAGGATCATATGTGGACACATCTTAATGGCCATCCTTGATCCATTAATACTTTCTCCCCCAATTCATGATCTGCCATTTTTCTGAACCACTCTTTCTGAGCAACAGTTAATTCTTGCTTTTGGGCGGTTTTCCATGCACACGCTAAATCAACATCTGCTTGGAAATAGCTTGTCGAATAACTCTTACCTATCATGTAAATCCAGAAAGACATGTTTTTTCATATTAATCACTTCTTGTTCTGTTAATCCTGTATTCTTTGCAACAGTAACAACATCATCTAAACCAACTTTTCTTATTTCAATATAATATTTTTCTAACAATGCTTGGTATCCATCGCCTGGTGCTGGTTCAGGTATATATTTTCTCATTCCATCAGTATAAGGAGTAAATTCACCCGTCCCCTCAACACCATCCTTATTCCCATCCCCCTGATCTTTATCCTTCTTAGGCTCTGGTTCTTGATGTTGTTCAGGCTTTTTGTCGGGTTCGGGTTCGGGATGTCGCTTAGGCGGTGGTGGATCCTTCCGATCCGGGGGATTCGGCTCATTGTTTCTTCGAGTCGGTACTTCAACTTCAATGTCCGGGCCGCCTGCGGGGACCGCTCGGGTTCGGCTGAACATGCTCTGCGCCAGCTTGCTGCCATGTTATCACCAAAATATTTTATAGTTATGTCTATATTATTCTCAACTAACAATTTAACAATCTCAAACCACCATATATTGCTGAAAACAAAGGATTTCTTTCTGGTTCACTGGTATCAATCTCAATATTATGGTTGATATTATATTCTGCAATATCTAAATGTCCTTTTGCAGTTGCTCTTTCAAGGGCATTTGTAGAGTAAATCCCCTCGGAAAATATAAAAGCTTGCTTCTACTTAAAAAAGCAGAAACAAGCTTAAAAAATTTACGTATATACATTTTTTGTTTCCAATGAATACAACCTCAACAATACTCTCCTTTAGCTTTATATACTTCAATCATCATTAACGCACCAAGCTGAAATCCGTGGGAAAAGGAAGCTGTCGTGTGCATCGATTCAACTTGGCCCCGTAAGTCAAGCATCGCCTCAAGCTGATTAAACTCATCGCCAGACAGCTTCCCTTTCCACAATTCCATCGCTTCAGATAGGCTATTGCTAATTTTGCGGTACTTTGGATTTGTTGGGACGATATTTTCCTCCGGATGAATTTCACCATGAAAAAATGCTTCCAGCATACTCTTCAATTCTCATCTTCCTTTCATCTCGACTACAACTCCTTGAAAGTAAGATCTGCGCATGATAGAGTAAATGTGCAGTCTGCTCAAGGCAGTTGCTTGGAGGAAGTGGTAAGGACTTTGTTCAGAGTGTATGCCACTTCCTTTCTTTTACTCAAGTTCATCCAGCTTCTCAATGCCCCGTCTTACAGCTTCATTTCTCGTTATTCTGTGCTTCTTAACATAACGTTCGAGAATATCACTATGCTTTTTATCAAGTCGTACCGTAAGACGTATTTCTTTAGGGTTTTCTGAAAAAGGCCGCCCTATCTTTTTATTGATGGTTCTCACCTCCCGTTTTCATTTATTGGCTGACAAAAACAACATAATAAATGTCTGCCAAAAAGTCAATAACATATATGTCACACATAGAATATTTGAGAAGGAATAATAATAAATTGTGTTCGCTAAATAGCCCCCACCTTGCAGATGGGGGCCAGAGTATAGTAAATGAAGATCATGAAACAGCAAGAGTCTAATCTAAAAGAGACCATGGCAAGAACGGCTCTAGTACGTTGGATTTCAAACTATTTTCTTTTGTTGCCCTAACAGGGAACGCACACATTCGGACAGCTTGCCCGCGCCACCAACAACACAACTCACGTCAACTAGAGAACATTTTGCATTAGTAGTACCATCATTACTCAAATAAAATAAAGACACCTTGATCTTTAATCACCTCAATTAGGGCCTCAAAAAGAGGTCTGTCACCCAATTCTTCAAATTCAGACAGTTCAAATAGCTTATCGTTTATAATCCGCTTATATTGAATTTCCTTAATCCATGAATGAGTATCTAAATACTTTCTCGCTATCAAGTGGTTTTTCCATATAAGAGTAAACGGTGCGTCTGCCCCAAAACCTCCATGTAAGCAATCGATAAGGGAAGAAATATCAAAGCCATAGTAACCTCCTGGCCCATTAATCGCCTCTCCTATTGCGCAAAAGAAAGAGGGATAGTCGGTTACATACGTTCCGTCTAAGTAATATTTAGCCTCAAGCTTAGGTTTTCCACTACATTCAAGCGGTTTGGTGAAATTGTAGTTTTTCACCACTTTCAACCAAGCCCTTCTTCCATCTTCAGAAAGTGTAGCCCATTCACTTTTTTTAAAAGGAGGGGAAACCTTCCACTGGTTCCATATTTGAATTTCAAGATCTGATATGACCTCGTCTAACGACCCTCTCCAACAAATGTCTGTTGGCTCTTCAGGAAATCCAGTTTTATGGTAATAGATATCATCATCAATTGAAAATGAGTACCGTCCTATAGTCTTCTTATTATTATCAATTATACAAATATAAACTAATCTACTTATTGATTCTTTGTGATGACAAAGATATTCTTTTAATTGCTTTGCAAAAACAAACTTTTTTAGTTCTAACTTATGAAATGATGAGTTCTCATCCGAATGAACCTCTCCGTCCAAACCTATTATTTCCTTACAGTAGCCGATATCTAATTCACTATTAGCATCAAGAATTAAAAAATTTAACTCCATTTAATTCAATCCTCCATGACCCCTTATGGTCAATGCACACACATTATACGTTAAGGATATATTAGACAAAATAGGGTAAGGGATCCTCCCAGAGATTTATAGAGAGTTTCATTTCTTGCACTTTTTTTACAGCTCGTTCGCATTCTACTGTACTTCCGATATCAATATAATAGTCATAATCGAATCGAACATACATAGCATCTGATTCCAATTCCGTCCAGATATACCCCCTTAAAGCTAAACGAGTGATGTATTCTACTTCACTGAAGGATAGCTGGGTTCCCTTTTCAATAGTTTCAAAAAAACCGAGCATTTCTTTCGACTCATCCAAGCTAAATCCCCTATTTATAAGACTTTCCTTAATCGCAGTAATACCTAAAGGCCTTTCAAGTTGCTTGATTGCTAAAGTAGATGAGTTTGAACAACTCATAAACCACTGAATAGCCTTAACAAACAAACTCTCAAAGTACAAATATTCGTTTACCGAAAATACCTTACCGTTATAGACCTTTCCAATATCGGATACAGATGTCCAAGTTGGTGTTACATCTACTCTATATAAGGGGAGTTCATCATCTTTATACTTGCAAATTTGCCAAAAGTAATTAATGCTAATCACCTATCCTACACATCAACATGACAGTAAATTCCAAACTATATGGATTTTTATTTCCAAAAAATCAGTATACAGCTCTTTAGCTTCGATTGAGTCTAAATTTCTATCCATAAGTAATAAACTACCTAATCTCACCAATAATTCTGCCTCTCTTGTAGTTATGATCTTCCTTACTATTAACATTTCCGTGCTTTTTTGAGTTAACCACGCACGATATCGTATTCTCTGTTCTTTTTGAACACGCATAGCCAAAGCCCCCAGATGGTTTGGTACCTCCCCCCAATTGGAACTCCCATTGTAACTAAAATTTCAATACCAAATTCATGATCTACGTTTTCAGCTATCTGTAGTAATATCTCATTATTTGAGTAAACTGAAGCCGTAAATGCACCTAAGCATCTTGCAGCAGCCTCAACGGTAGCAGTGCCTTTTGATAGTTGTTGCACATATTCCTCCAGTAACCTGCTCCCATTCTTAGTGTAATATGGAGACTCGACGATGGTCTCAATTAGAAGCGCCTTTAAGCTGTCATCCTTGACTAGAGGAGATATACGAATAAGATGAGAGTAGTTGTCACCCTTTAATTCTTCCAAGTTATACTCATTCTTAAGTATGTTTAGGGCAGCTCTTAAAAGTGTAGCGTCTTCATTTTTCCGGTATCCGCCTGGATTTGCATCCGGCCATAAATGGTAACTAGCCCTTTCCTTTGTCAGTTTTTTCGATAAAGTGACTCGTTTGTTTGAGTTATCTTTAACAACTCGTGAAGTATTTTTTGCCACTGTTTTGCTGTGTCTTGCTCAATATGGATCAAATCAATCATTTGATATTGAAGTACATACTCCTCAAAAGTTTGGTATTCGGTTTCATCATCTGGATAATCAGAGTCCCATTTATAAAACGGGCTGATTTCGAGATATATTTTATCCTCAATATTGTAAATAAATGTTTCATTGCTAACTTCTGTATGTGACGACCAGAGTAGAAATTCCTCGGCTGGGTCACTACGATCTGAATTATCGGTTGTCCATAGCTCATGCATATAAATATTATGGTAAAAGCCAATCCCCTTCTCAACAAAATCACTTTTTAGTTGGAGTTCATTATTCAGTGCTTTCGTAAGCAAGTTATAAAGTTGCTTTACTGCTTCGATAAAAAAATCATGCACAAACAAATCACATATCATTTTTCCATCACGCCAATATTTCAAAGATACGTCAGTAAGAAAAACAACGTCTTGCTTTTCACAAGGTAAATATAATAGAATTTCCTGTGATTTCGATATTTCAAGTCTAATCGTATGAAGCAAACTTCTCCCACCTTTACTGGTTTTTAAAATCATTGATAAGATCAATTGCCTTTTGAGTTAACTTCCCTTTCCCTCCAACTACTCTCACATAACTTGCTTCAGTAAGACTTCTTTACTGTTCCAGAGTTCTTCCCAGGAGTATCTCCCATATACTCTAAACGTTTTGAGAGATCACACGGTTCCGGTAGTCCCACTTCTCTATTACTTTAATTCCCCTATCGGGACGGTGCCATCTGCCACTTGCATCTTGATAATAACCTTAGGAACATTCCAGTCCCCTAAGTTGTAATCTTAAATTGGGAATAAAAGAAAGCCACAGCACGGCAGTGAACTGCACCCCATTTGTTGGACACAACTAACAAGTGGGGTGTATTTTTGTGGGGAAGTTTTCTGAAGAGAAGAAGTATCAAGCTGTACAAGCCTATTTAGACGGTAAAGAGTCTTTTTTACTTGTTTCTAAGATGCTAGATAGCGCGTTTGAACGATTGGATGATAAAGATACCCTTCTTATTCATTCCGACCAGGGCTGGCACTATCAAATGCGTCAGTATCAGCAAGCTTTAAAAGAGCATGGGGTCACACAGAGTATGTCACGCAAAGGAAACTGTTATGATAATGCCGTTATCGAAAGCTTCTTTGGTACCTTAAAGTCCGAATTCTTATACATGCAGGAATTTGAGAATATTGACCAGTTTAAGGCCGAATTAGATCAATATATCACGTACTACAATCACAAACGGATTAAAACAAGACTGAAGGGCATGAGCCCGGTACAGTACCGGACTCACGCCCTCAATGTCGCCTAATAATATTAGTGCTAACTTTTTGGGGTCACTTCACACGGAAGTTAGCTCGCATTGTGGCATTGTTTAAGAGGCTGTTATCTAATCTGCTGTTTCATGAATAAGTTTAAACTCCCTACATTCACATAAGTTATTTACAGCTTCATAAATACTGTCCCCGAACTTCCAAATGTAATAGTCATCATGAAATCCATATACCTTGCCAAGTTTATCCATAAAGATTGTTGCATTATCGCCATATGCCGTACCTATCACAACTAAATTCTTACCCAAGATCACCTCATATCTTTTATAATGTTTTCTTTCCAAATCTCCTAAACCTTCTTGAGGAATAATGGAGAATTGGCCTTGGTCATCTTTATCCAAGTATCTGAATGTTAGTCCATTAAATTCTTCAAGAGCATCCTTTACAGATTCAAAAACTTCATAACCCTTTTTCTCTAGATACTCCACAGTAGAATTGATATCTACTCTCCTCCCACTATACCATCCTGCCTTTTCTAGTATGCTTACGGTTTTTGACGAAAGTTTCCCCATATAATTTCCTCCCATTATTTTAAAGGAACATCGACTACAAAGTCCTCAAATGTTACTTTACAATTCTTGCACATCTCTTTATATTTTCCGTTTTTAGTCGATATTGTACTTAATAGCATATTCTCAATGTTAACTCCATCCCTAAATGCTTGATTAACCGCTTGTATTTCTGCACAATTCTCTACCTCCCATGTTTGAAAACTATTTTTTCCCGTACTATCCATCGCTCTTTGCTTCGTTTTTTCTATTAAAGGTATTATATTATCGTGTAGTTCGAATTGCGTAGGATTAAATCTTGGATTACCAGTAACTAGATCTTTACCAATACCATTATACCCAAGGTAATATTTCCCCGTCTTTACATCAACAACAACGGTTATTACACGAGGAACATAAATCTCATTTGTATTTGGATCAATGTACTTTCCAGCAATTAGTTCTGCTCTCTCGGCTTCACGTATTTCTCTTGCCAATTGAACAGCTTCTTCATGTGTCAGAGCATTACCCGTCCCCTCACCACCATCCTTATTCCCGTTCCCCTGATCGTTATCCTTCTTAGGCTCTGGTTCATGATGTTGATCAGGCTTCTTGTCGGGTTCGGGATGTCGCTTAGGCGGTGGTGGATCCTTCCGATCCGGGGGATTCGGCTCATTGTTTCTTCGAGTCGGTACTTCAACTTCAATGTCCGGGCCGCCTGCAGGTACCGCTCTATTCCGACTGAACATGCTCTGCGCCAACGTGCTGCCCGTCTCTGCCAATTGCTCCAGCGATTGGCTTGCTTTGCGCCGCGCTGCCTCGACACCGTTGGCGATCCATGGCGCCACTTGGTCCAGCCCGGTTTTCGCGCCTGTTCTCCTTCCGGCATCCACTACTTGATCCATGGCTTTCCCAAGCTTGCTTCCGACCGCATCCAAACCGCCCTGCACCCATTGGCTCGCCTTGTCCAGATTGTTGCCCATGACTTTGCTCAAAGCTTTGTTGGTTCCTTGCCCCAGGGCTCCTCCGAGGTTCTTCGCGATTTTTGAGTCCAGGGCTCCGGCCGTCAGTGTCCCGACACCCGTATCGATCAGCAGCGTCTTGAAGCTGAAGCTGCCTTCCATCAATTGGCTCATGACGCTCTCTGCCGCGCTCTCCGCCGCATTAAACGCCGTTTTCCCGACAAATCCCGCCGCTCCTCCAAACGGACCGAATACCGCTCCGGTCACAGCCCCGATCGAGGAGTCCTTAAAGGCGGCCCACATATAATCGCCCGTGTCCGAGACTTCTCCCTTGGCAATGTCCGAGATGGCCATCGTCGCCACGGCTGCCGTTCCCGCCATCGCCGCTCCGACCACGACTGCCCCCGCGCCCAAGGTCGCTACCGTAAATGCCGCTGCCACTGTCACCAAGGCCACGACCGCCAACCCTGCCATGACGTTCCCGAACAATTTTCCCCAACTGAACTTCTTCTTCTCTTCTTTCGGCGGTGTCCAGGTTGCCGGCTCGTCATCAAATTTCGGATAGGTCGTCCGGTCGCTCCCGTACTGCTGAACCTGATCCCCAAAAATTTGATACTCGTTTTCGATCGTAAAGCCGCTCTGCTTGCTTAACTTTTTCACCAGGATCAAGTTCGTCGTCCGGATCACGATCCGTTTCGGCGTGTACAGCGAAATATCCTCCGCCGCCTGGAAGGTCAGCTTCCGGTGAGCGACGCCAATCTTCGTTTTACTTTGAAAAAAAGCTTATTCCTGCTCCTAATTCAAGAGGAAATAAGCTTATCACCCGAGCTTCTGTTGACGAATCAGGTTCGGTCGAAATGAATCGATAAGGCTGTTATCATCGTCATACGAAAAATGTTGCTGCTTTTGGATTTATATATATCCGGCAATCAATCGAGCAATATCTTCTTGCTTACAGTTTTTCGCCAGAGTTAATGCATCCATATTTTTCATAAATTCATTTGTATATTTCACATTTACGTCTATTCCATTTTCCAACAATAGATAAGAAGCTTCATAATTCCCTTTACGAATAGCAGTAAAAAGGGGATTTCGTTTTGGACTGCTCACATCAATCATAATATTTTTTGATAACAACAATTTAACTAATTGATTTCCCGATTCAAATACTGCATTGTTCAATTCAATTCCACTGAACTTATCTAAATCAACACCTAATAAAACTAAATCTTCTGCCAACTCAAAATTTCTTGTTTTTATAGCAACATTTAATAACGAGCCATCTCGTGTAATTATGTTACGAAAATCAGGATTGTCATGTATTAATTTTCTATCATTACTTATAACACCGTGTCTTAGTTTTTCTGAAATAACTACCGTTTCATCTGGTTCCCCCCATAAACATTCCATATTGTATCTTTTTTCGTATGCTTGATACTCGTACGAACCTGGCTTTGGTCCATCTATTACTGCCCTTATGAAATCAGATGGAGGACAATAGTTATGTTCAATTACATAATGAAGTACCATACTTGGAGCAGCATATTTCTCTTTTCCATCTTCACTTATAACTCGAATTTCTGATGATCCTAATGTAGCAAAGTCAGTTAAACTAGATTTTTCGGGAATTGTACTGTCAGCACAACATATAAAACAACTCCTGTTTTCCCTAGTTTCATTAAAAGGATTCTTCACATACATCCATAATTTGTCAACAAATTCGTTTGTTACATTCCCCTTATCATAATTCTTTGTTCCATAAATCCATCCTATATTTTGGGCATTTTCAAAATGGTGAAGAGAATAAAAGGTAAAATCTCTGTAATATTCCGTCATTTATAACTCTCCGTTCATTCTTAATATGTAAACAATTAAAATCAAGCGCTTTTAAATACTTTCGTACAAAAAGGCTCATTCCTTCCTACTCACATAGGTGAAATGAGCCTGTTTACCATCTTTTATCATGATAAATGTATTCTTAATACGTTCCATTAAAAAGTCATTAATAGTCCCTTTTTGTTATCATTGGCCTCCTTGTAAAGTTGAGTCAATTCATCATATGCCTCAATTAACTCCGGAAAAGTATATTCATATAAAGAATCGTCCATTTCTGAAAATTCACTATTTATAAATTGGTTCCTCAACTCAATAAGGTTTCTAAAAATAATCGGAACATCTTCTGTCCGAACAATTCCAGTGCCCATTCCCCCTGGATCAAGTCTGAATTTTTCTGATTCTACTGGATAACCAAGAACACAATACTCTGGATGAAATGGTGTTGGGAATTGTTTCAGTGCTTCCAACAAAGAATCCCATGAATAAGAAAGTCCAAGTTCTTCTTCTGGAGAATAAAACTTAGTCAAAGCTAAATCTGCGAGCTCTTGGACATTTCCCTGTTCCAGTTCATCTTCCCAAACATCATCTAGAAATTCCCCAGTGTACGGGGATCGAATTTTCCCGATATTATTCATATTATATTGTATTAATAACCTAGGTTCGTCTTTTTCACCAGAAGCAATTACGATTTCGCAAAGTTCTAGTTCAAAACCTTTTGTATCGAAGAGAAAGGATTTATGCTCCATGATTTTTCTCCATTTCATGTTTCCTCCACATCATCATAAGAAAGTGAGAAAGTGGGCCTCCGATGTTTACCCCGACCTATGCTTTCTGGATGAACCGAATCGAATGCCATTTTGGACCGCTTCAGAAGTTTGTCCTAGAAGGCAGTGACTTTGCCAAAACACCAAAATCTCGGATTAGCGTATCAGGCGTATTTACGCTGGTGAAACAAAACAAACGTAAGGCCATTTTTACGTGAGCAGAATAAGAACAAGGTTGTCTGAAAAGGCACTAGTTTACATAAAAAGCCCATATACTATAGACTTAACTTAAGTTATTATTCCAAACCCTCTAATACCCGCTCTATTTGTAATTGAAGCTTTTGTTTCTCTTCATCTGATAGTTGATTACCTACTTCATTAACGTTAAAGTTTTTCAAGGTGTTCTTAATGATAATTAAGCTATCAGTATCCCTTAAATGATTTTCCAATAATCGTTGGGCTAATGTAGTATAAACTACAATCTTTTCACCTATAGTATGTTTACAATCTCGTTCAAAACGCACCAATACGTCTTCTGCTAGCTCCTTAACAGATTTCGTAGGAACAAAAATTTCATCAAAGTATCTATTTACTTCATCCTTCATTTCTTCATAGTACCAAAAAGTTCTTGGGTAAAAATTCAAAGGTTTTATTTCAATTTCATTTAGAACATAATTTTTTCTGGTAATCAAATCATGATACTGCTCGTTTGTTAGCTCTTGTTCTATTAATTCAAATGCAATTTCATTAAATTTTTCTACCAAATAATCCTTTGACTTATAAAATAGATATGGTTGTCTCAATGCAAACTCACCGTAAGAAATCAAAATGATAGCTTTCTCAAGGTCACCTCTGTTCATCAGCAATTCAAAATCATCCATAGTTCGTTCTAAAGATTCAGAGTTGTTCATCCCTTTTTGTTTATAACCTTGATACGTCTCATTAAAGGACTCAAATAATTCTTCGTATATACTGCTCATATTAAAAGCTCCTTTATTATCTAATAGGTGTAATTTCAATTTTTCGGTTGTGAACAACTTCAATTTCTATATTTGGATACTTCTCTTTAAATTGACTTATTATATAATTACAACTGCCGCATGTATCTTTTTCGGTAAATAAGGTGATTTTTCCTTTAATTTCAGGTTTATCTCCTAAATCTTTAGCAATATTGTTTAATATTTTGAACTCTGTGTCATCATCTCTTAATGTTTCCCTTCCTCGTGAATTCGGAGCTTCTGTTGCTTTAAATATTGGGTTATCAGGATATTCAGATATATCTTTTATATTGGGATTACCTGAATGTTTTGTGACTTGGCTATGAGCAAAGTATTCATTTTTCGGTAATTCAACTTCCAGTTCAACTCGAGTATAACAAAAGTTACCTTTCCCGCTCTTTAATACTGTATTTGACAACCTCCCCTTATATTTAGCGGCACTTTCTAGTAATTCCTTATCTCTAATAGGATCAGCTGCCCTTGTTGTTACCCATTCGAAGTCTATTAATTCACCAGTTACAGGATCACGTGCATACCTATGCTCATGTGCTGTTGAACCATGATCATCACCGTTCCCCTGATCATTATCCTTTTTAGGCTCTGGTTCATGATGTTGATCAGGCTTTTTGTCGGGTTCGGGTTCGGGATGTCGCTTAGGCGGTGGTGGATCCTTCCGATCCGGGGGATCCAGCTCATTATTTCTTCGAGTCGGTACTTCAACTTCAATGTCCGGGCCGCCTGCAGGTACCGCTCTATTCCGACTGAACATGCTCTGCGCCAACGCGCTGCCCGTCTCTGCCAATTGCTCCAGCGATTGGCTTGCTTTGCGCCGCGCTGCCTCGACACCGTTGGCGATCCATGGCGCCACTTGGTCCAGCCCGGTTTTCGCGCCTGTTCTCCTTCCCGCATCCACTACTTGATCCATGGCTTTCCCAAGCTTGCTTCCGACCGCATCCAAACCGCCCTGCACCCATCGGCTGGCCTTGTCCAGATTGTTGCCCATGACTTTGCTCAAGGCCTTGTTTGTTCCTTGTCCCAGGGCTCCTCCGATGTTTTTCGCGATTTTTGAGTCCAGTGCTCCGGCTGTCAGTGTCCCGATGCCCGTATCGATCAGCAGCGTTTTGAGGCTGAAGCTGCCTTCCATCAATTGGCTCATGACGCTCTCTGCCGCGCTCTCCGCCGCATTAAACGCCGTCTTCCCGACAAATCCCGCCGCTCCACCAAACGGACCGAATACCGCTCCGGTCACAGCTCCGATCGAGGAGTCCCTAAAGGCGGCCCACATGTAATCGCCCGTGTCCGAGACTTCTCCCCGGGCAATATCCGAGATGGCCATCGTCGCCACGGCTGCCGTCCCCGCCATCGCAGCTCCCGCAACCACCGCCCCGACCACGACTGCCCCCGCGCCCATGGTCGCTACCGTAAATGCCGCTGCCACCGTCACCAAGGCCACGACCGCCAACCCTGCCATGACATTCCCGAACAATTTTCCCCAACTGAATTTCTTCTTCTCTTCTTTCGGCGGTGTCCAGGTTGCCGGCTCGTCATCAAATTTCGGATAGGTGGTCCGGTCGCTTCCGTACTGCAGAACCTGATCCCCCAAAATTTGATACTCGTTTTCGATCGTAAATCCGCTCTGCTTGCTTAACTTTTTCGCCAGGATCAAGTTCGTCGTCCGGATCACGATCCGTTTCGGCGTGTACAGCGAAATATCCTCCGCCGCCTGAAAAGTCAGCTTCCGGTGGCTCGTCAAAATGACGCCCGTGGCGTCGTCAAAACTGATCTTCAGCGGCTCCTTCGACCCGCTCATCACGTTGATCGCCGTTGGCGTGATCTCCAGCTCGCTTCCATGCTCGGTACCGAAATAGCGGTTATTCGGATTGCCGGTTTTGCCACAGGCCTCTCCGTTGGTCCGCACACAACCGATGACCCGCGCGTTGCCTCCCTGATCATCCGGGAAATAAAGACTGGCCTCCGTCCCCACCACGGGCATGCTGTACATCGCGTTTCCCGTAGGCGGAGCAAAGGGGAACCAATACGCCAACCCTTGCGGCTGCTTCCCGTCGATCTCCAGATGCAGCTTCACCTGCTCGCCTTGGACCTCCAACACTTTTCCCTGAATAGAAACGCCTGTCATTTGCTGATTATGTATGATGGTTTGGCGTAGGCCTTCCCTTCGCGCCAAGCGATAAGTATACCGAAAAATCCCTTTGGTGATCGAAGCCTTGACTTCGCTAACCACTAACGATTTACCTCGGAATTCAGCCGCATCTCCCAAGTTCAAGCGCTGGTCGCTTTCAATGTCGTAGCGAAAATAATCCGTATGATGAAGCCCCGCACCGCTTCCGCTCGCCCGGGTATAGTCCAACAGATCCTTACTCGCCCGATAGGGAATCTCGGAGGGAATCGTTACAGGATTCCGTTTGGGCATACCCACATATATTCTTGGCTTTGCTTCCAATATATCACTTAGAATAACGCTTTGAAAATGACTCGCAATCCGCTTGAGAAACTCCCAATCCGTTTCGTCATACTGGACGATCGGTTCCCCGATCCGCTTTTCGCTCCCCTCAACCTGAATCACATCATGTCCGGGATAGTCCGCCATCACCGTTTGGATCAGCGCCTGATAGGTCATCTCTTTATTTTGAAAAGAGCGGCGCTTTTTGCCGAGATCCATAAAGACTGTCGCCGACATCGCCTCAAGTTCAAGCAGAAATGTTCCGTTGCGATGCACCGTTTGCGCCTTGGAAATCACCCCATGAAAAATCTTGTATTCCCCCGCCTTATCGCTGACGATCACCTGAATCGTCTCTTCCATGGATGCCTTAAGGGCTGCGCTTATTTGAGCCGTTTCGTCCACGAACCCTCGAACCGTCAGCTTCCCATGCTCATTGGGCTTCCATTCGAGCGAGATATCTTCAAGGATTTTTATCGGATAAGGCGACACGATGCTTACTTGTTCGTAACCGACCACATTCGTCAAGCCTCCATTCGCATAACTGTCATGCTGTCCATTACCTCCGCCTATGCTTTTTTTTATTCGCTCTGCTGCCCATTGCTGGCAAACTTTATGATTCCTCCCAATTTGCAATACATCTCGGAATCCGTTGTCAATGCGCTCTCTCCGTCCACTTTCACTTTGGATTTGGTCTTCGTCCAGGTGTCCCCCAGCAGTTGCGGACAACAAGGCTTGCCCTGAATTTGCTGATTGTCCATAGAAATCAAATAGATGGTCTCGCCGCTTTGGTTCTTCTCGCTATAGCAAATGCCAAAACTCGAAATGTTCTCCTCTACCTTGCAGTCCTTTTCATTCATCATCGGTTTATCGCCCACAAAACTCCCGTGGCTGACCGGCAGATTCAGCTTCCTCATATGGGACCCGCAATCACAATAGACTTCGGCCCCCCGGACCACATAGTAATATTTGTCCACAACAACCCCTCCCTCAAGTTAGCTTAGGCTTACTCCATGTCGACTCGTTTCAGAGAAATCCCCACCGGATCCCGGCGCAAAATGCTCTCGGCTACTTCCAAACGTACGACAATTAACGGCTTTACGCTTTCGGCCACCCTAAAAATGCGTTTCCCCTGCAGCTTGTCTTCCTGTAAAACCAACTTCTTAATGACACTCCGATCTACTGTTAGTTCACTCTGCGGGCTTAATGCTTCAACCTCTTGAAAAATCGGCAAATAGTAGATAGCTTGCTTGTTGTGAATCATATCGATCAAAGGAATCAGCTTGAACAAACAATCCGGTTCATACATTTCAATCAAGGGCTTAAGTCGTTCGGACACCAGAAAGAGCTGAGAACTCAGAACGTCCAAATATTCCGCATCCGCTTCTGCCTGCACATGAAACAAGGTTGTATCCGGGAGGTGATGCGGCTGAATCCGGTTGATATGCCGAAAATCGATTTTCTTATGCAATTCCTTTAGGATAGGAAAGCTGGTATAACGTTCGTCCTGCTGCAGCGTAAAATACTCCATCACATTCCCCCCGCTTCACTCCGGTCCGAATCGTGATCCGGCTCTAGTGGGCCAAACAAAACCTCACTTTGATCCTGATATTCCCCTGCCAACACAAGAAAATCAGGCCTTTTCCGCATGACACCAAAGCCATCGCTCTGTAAAAGATCCGCAACCATGGTACGTATGAATTCCACCGCAAAGGAATGGTAGTACACCGCGACAATCTGCAGAATTCGGTCCACGTCCATGACAGAAATTTTGCGGGCATACTCGCGCCGGACGGATTCCAATTCGGTCATACGCCGAAATAACGGATCAAATATAAAATCCGCCTCCCACCGTGCCGAGCACTCTACCCGGTCCAGATACCAGCGATGGTCATAGACATCGATCCGGTAGCAAGCCTTTCGTTCCAGTAAACTCGTTCTTAAAAAAGTAAAGTACAGATATTGAATATCCCCTTTAAGCTGTTGTCCCTGCAGCAAGGCCGCTTTTCTGCACACTTCGTCCGCCACTTTTAGTAAACCGGCCTCAATATCGGTCCGTTTTTGTTCGTAGACCTGGCTGATCAGAGGAATGTCCTCTTCCCAACGACCAATCACGTGTTTTTCCAAAAAGTCGTCGATAGCCGCCTCGCGATCCATATACGGTTTCATTCGATGTTCACCCGGCCTCCGCTCATGGTGACCTGGTCCTCAATTTTCATGGAAGCATTGGCCTGGTTGAGTTCAATACCCGCCTCACCTTGGAGAACGATTTTGGCTCCGCCAATAATTTCGATATCCTCCTGGGCATTCAGGGATATTTTTTTGTCACTATTAATCTCAATGCCCCCATCATCCGTCAAACGCATCAACAATTGACCGCTTCCGATAATCTCTACGGCTCCCGGCTTGAACACAATTTGCTTCCCGTATTTGGTGGAAATACTTTTGACCGCCGGATCGCTTCTTTTTTGCGGGTCGGAGGACTCCACATCCACAGAACTCGCGGCAAACGCGTTCTTCTCCTCCTTATCCGGAAAGTAAAGCCGCACTTCGTCGCCGACCTCGGGCATACAGTACCATCCGCTTCCGTCCGGCGAAGAGTATACCGTTGAATAGGGGAACCACATCGCTCCTTCCGTCTGGCCATGGTCCATATGGAGGGCTAGTTTTACTTTGTCCTTGGCTACATCCGTGATCTTCCCAAACAGTGAAGTCCCGGCCAGGGCGGAATTGTATTCCGTGGGATAGCGCAATCCGGTTTCGCTTTTGAGTTCATAGGTATGCGTCAACACATCGTGTTCCAGCCTAGTCTCCACTTTGCTCACAAACAGCTTGTTTCGGTGAAATTGAACGCTGGTGCCGAGTTCAAGCCATCTATGGCTCACAACGGAATAGCTGATACTACTTTGCTCGTTGATACCGTCTATCCCGTTCTCGGATTTGACCTTGTAATCTCGCAAGTCTTTTTGAATCGCATAGTTGTACTCTTGCAACTCCAATGGATCGCCGAAGTCGGGCACACCAATATAGAGCTTGGTCCCTTCGGTGGAGCTTACGGGAATCAACGGTGCATGGAAATGAGAGGCCAACCGCCTCATAAACCCCCAATCCGTTTCCTGGTACTGAACGAGCAAGCTGCCGATCGCTTTGCCGTCCGTTGCTTCATCGATCAGGTCCGATGCCGGATACGCCTTGAGAATATTTCTGAACAATTGATTGTAAGTCATGTGTTCATCTTGAAAAGATCGGCTCTCTTTGCGAATATCCATCCCAACTGAGGAGCTATGAGCTTCAATCGTAATACTCCGCACATCCCGGATCGCTTGAACCGACATATTCGTAATGATGCCCTGGAACAAATAAATCGTTCTGTCTTTATCCTTAACCGTAACCTGGAGGACCTCGTCCGCCTCAACTTGTTCCACATACTTGTCCAGCACTTCCTCGGATACGATCCCGGTAACCGAAAGCTTGGCATGATCATTCACTTGTTTGACCATCCGAAGATCGGTAATCCGATCGAACGGATACTGGGAAACCGAAATATCTGCCGATGAAATGATCGTCTGATTCATGTTTCATCCTCCTCTTCCTTAGCGACAGTGATCGTCCGAATGGCCTGATACGCTACATCCCTCCAGTCTGGATACACCTTGTAGTCACAGCAGAATGTGCCCATAAGCACCTGACCTTCAAACTCCAGGAAATACATAATATTGAACAAATATCCTTCGATAACCGTACTTTTAAACTCAAAGAAACCTACAGTCTTCCCACCGATCGCTTCAATACCACTCTCATAAAATATGTGGGTTGGATTAACCCTCTGAATCATGGCCTTCATACCGTTAGTCAGTTCCTCTACCAGCTCATCCTCGAGCTCGTGGTCGATTCTCTTGAATGTAAAGTCGACACTGCCCATTTCATCACTTCGGATAATTTCCGGCCGCTGCTCATAAGGATATTTAATTGAGCTGTACTTTAGCGGCATTTCCCCGAACTCTTGCGGTAGGTATATGAATAACTTGTTGTCGAAGAACGACTGCCTTGTAAATTCGAAATACCGTTGACCGATTCTTACGGGACCTGAAACAATGGAGCGGGGATGCAGGGATTGCTCCGCCTCATTCATCATTCGTGCAATTTTTTCGTCCATGAATGACATAATAAGCCTCCTCCTCTTCCTACTAATTCTCCGTAATCATCCGCAAGCCACAGGCCGCCACTTCGGGTGTTCCCCTTGGATACGAGGGCAGGTGGTTGCGGAATTTACAATTGTGAAATTACACCATCTATCCCTATATTTCGGATGTAAAATCGGATAAATTAACCCACTCCCCATACAAATCGCCCCATTTCCCACAAAAAAACCTGACCTCGGAGCTTCCTCCTAGTCAGGGTCGGGACGGCATGGGTCTGGATAGCACAAAAATCTCCTCCAGGCCTACAGTATTATGTTCATGATGGCAGCGGCCGTTAGTCCGGACATCGCAGTGCATATCACAATAGCCTTGCGGTAACCCATCCGATCGCCAAATTTGCCCAGATAAGGACCTGAAAATGAGGATACCCGCAAGGGCATCGTCGGAGTCTACACACTAACGGGAAAACCTCCCGTTAATGTACCCGCTCTTGGCCCTTGGATCGGATTTAGCTGGAAAAGCTCCATCTATTTTGCGGCCCAATTGCCGATATACACCATTTCAGGCGAATTAGCAGGAGGTTTTCCAGCTAATTCGCCTCTGTAGCCGTATAGGCGCCAAATTAACGGGAGGAATTCCCCTTAATTTGAACCAAAGAATTAGCTGTAGGACAAGAGGGTGAAGAGAACTCTCGCCTTCTGTCCCAACAAAAAAAGGCCGCCCGTTAAAGGCGACCTCTTGTGTCTACTCCACTTATTTCCCCAGATAAGCGTTCAGCATCCAGGAATGTTTCTCCAGCGCCGACAGGATTCCGAGCAGCAAGTCCCCAGTCGCTTCGTCCCCGGCTTCCTCGGCCGCTTGCATGCCTTGTTTCAGCTCGTCCGAAACTACGGCAAAGTCGCTCACGATCGCAGACACCATAGCCTCCGGTGTTTCGCCTCCTTTGGCTTCGGACAAGGTGGCAAGTTCCAGCGATTCGCGCAGGGTGGCCACGGGTTTGCCGCCGATAGACAACAGGCGTTCGGCCAGTTCATCGATATATTCGGCTGCTTCATTATACAGTTCTTCAAATTTCGCATGAAGGGTGAAGAAGTTCGGCCCTTTCACAAACCAGTGGAAATTGTGCAGCTTTGTGTACAGCAAAGTCCAGTTTGCGATTTGCAGGTTCAATTGTTTCTCCAGCGCCAGTTCGTTTTGCGTCATACTTTGTTGGGACATGATCATTTCCTCCATTCAAATATAGTGATAAAGTAAAAGAAACAACTTCAATTCAGATATCTTAAATTTAGACTTATTCTAAATCTAAATCATGTATTTATCTTACCACTGTCCTCCAATTTCCGCAAGCTTTTTATACATAAATTTCCCGTGAAAAACTGCTCAATCTACAGTCTGTGCACATCGTAACCCGGTTATGCAAAAAAAGAAGCCGCCCCCTCCGGGTCCGCGGCTCCTTCTCTAATCCCGAATATGCAATTTAAGCTGTTCCAGGGTTCGTTCCAACTGGCGAATTCCGTCTTCGACCACCCGCCGGTCCACCGAGTTGACGGTGTCGATCTGCGGCTGCTTCCGCAGGGCGGCAATGGTTTTTTTCTCCTCTTCCCAGTACGCTTGGCGGCGCTGGATTTCTTTATATTTATCCAGTAAGTCCGTAATAATATCGTAAAAGCGTTCGTAATCCACGATAACGTCGTCGAGAAAGCGGTCAACCTCCTCTTTTTCATAACCGCGCATTTTCACATCAAAATCCTTCTCATGAATGGCGAGCGCATTCAGCTTAATACCAAGCTGTTTAAACAGGCCCTTCTGGTCCTCCAGCTTGCGTCCGTAATCATCCTGCATTCGGTATCCCTCCGTACCTTCGCTTGCATAATTTTCGAAATTCACATTATATAATGTACCATACTTGCTGTCATTTTTCGACGAATGCCCGCCGAGTAATCCTCCCCACCTCATGATATAATACAGGAAGCAAGGATATTCCAGTAATTCTATATTCCAATTACATAAGCGAAATGGGGTTCAATCAACTTGTCTCAACTATCCAACCCGAAGGGCCAAGCCTCCCGGTGGACCAATCCCTGGGTGATCCTCGGCAACGTTTCGGTCGGGACCTTTATGTCGACGTTGGACGGCAGCATCGCCAATGTGGCGCTGCCCACGATTGCGGGCGCATTGCATGCCGAGCTTCATGTCGTTCAGTGGGTGCTTACCGCTTATCTGCTGACCATTTGCGCCACCCTGCCCGTGATGGGCAAAATCTCCGACATGTTCGGACGCAGCCGGATTTATAACATCGGCTTTTTGATCTTTGCCGTCGGCTCCGCCCTCTGCGGTCTCTCCGATACCCTGGGGCTGTTGATCGGTTCCCGGATTCTGCAAGCGCTGGGAGCCGCCTGCCTTATGTCCAACAGCCAGGCGATTATCGCCGAAGTCTTCTCCAGCAAAGGGCGGGGCCGGGCCATGGGCATCACGGGCACCATGGTCTCGCTCGGTTCCTTGACCGGCCCGGGAATCGGCGGGATCCTCGTCGAGCATCTGGGCTGGACTTCGATCTTCTGGATCAACGTCCCGATCGGCCTGATCGGCTTTATCGCCGGCTGGTTCATTTTGCCGAAGGACCGGGATCGTAAAGCCGCCCAGCCGTTTGACTATACGGGATCTGTTCTTTTTATGCTGGGGATGGTGGCGTTTCTCTTCGTCATCTCGGGCGGACAGGACTGGGGCTGGCTGTCTCCGGCCGTTATCCTGGGGGGCGGGCTGTCTCTGCTCGTGCTGGTGTTATTTTATTTATGGGAAAAACGCTCCCGCCATCCGATGCTCGACTTTAGCCTGTACAAGATTCCCGCTTTTGCCATCGGCAATGTGACCGCGCTTCTGTCTTTTGTGGCCCTGTTCTTTACCAATGTGCTGATGCCTTTTTACATGCAGGATGTACTCGGCTTCACCCCCGCCAAAACCGGATATACCATGATGGTATATCCGCTCGTCATGGCTGTCGTCGCCCCTGTTTCCGGGTGGCTGTCCGACCGGATCGGTTCCTTTGCCCTGACGACGGCCGGCCTGATCATCAACGCGCTGGCGTTCGGGCTGCTGAACACCTTGTCGGCGGAAGAAACCGCCTGGATGGTCGGCCTGCATCTCGGGCTGTTCGGCCTGGGAGGTGGGTTGTTCCAATCGCCGAACAACTCCAGCGTGATGGGCTCCGTCCCCCGGGATCGGCTCGGCACCGCGGGGGGACTAAACGCACTGGTCCGAAATATCGGGATGGTGCTCGGCACCTCCTTGTCCATCTCCTTGTATTCTTCGCGTCTCAGCGCGGTACGCCCCTATGCTCCGGGAGAGCAGGGAGCCTTGAGCGCGCTGCATACCGTGTTCTGGACAGCGATGGCCATCTGTCTGTTAGCCCTGCTGGTATCCGTGCAGCGCCGGCGAACGAAACCGAAAAAAGATAGTATGCCCGCGTAATTTTTACATTCGACAGAAATCACGTTTCTTTTTATAATAAGATTTAGCGTTGTAAAAAACGGTTTGGTGGTGAGTTCAATTTTATATATCTACACATTGGTGCTCTCGTTTTTGATTGTATATGTTCTGATTCCACCCCTCGGCAAACTCGCCTTCCGCCTGGACTTTGTGGATAAACCCCGTGAGGATGTCGAGCGCAAAATACACCGGAATCCGATTCCGCTGACGGCCAGCTACGCGATCTTCATCGGTTTCTTTACGTCCTATCTTCTGTTTACCAGGGAATTCACCTGGGAGACCGGGGCCCTCTTTCTGGGCGGTATCCTGCTGCTGGCCATTGGAACGGTCGACGATTGGTTCAAGACGAAGGGCAAGGATTTTCCGGCGCTTCCCAAGCTGATCGTTCAGGTATCCGCGGCCGTGCTGGTGTTTACCTCCGGCATCGCATTCAGCGGATTCGTGAATCCTTTCAATGGAGAATACGTCCTGCTGCCTACCTGGCTGCAATTTATCCTGACGATCCTGTGGATTTTCGGAGTCACCACGGTCATCAATTTTTCGGACGGGCTTGACGGTCTGGCCGGGGGATTGGCCGCGATTTCCGCCGTCACCCTGTTCGTGGTCGCGTTAGCCAAAGGGCAGACTACTTCGGCGATGCTGTCGATGACGCTGATCGGCGTCACCCTGGCCTATCTGCGGTACAATAAACCGCCGGCCAGAGTATTTATGGGCGACGCGGGCGCTACGTTCCTGGGCTTCATCTTGGCCGTTATCGCTCTGGACGGGGCTTTCAAGCAAGCGACCGTACTCTCGCTCTTCATCCCCGTGCTGGCTTTGGGCGTGCCGATTTTTGACAACCTGTTCGTCGTCATCAAACGCTTTCTGCAAGGAAAATCCATCTATCAGGCCGATGCGAGCCAGGTGCACTACCGCTTGCTCCGTGCCGGATTGAATCATAAACAAGCCGTGATGTTTCTGTATCTGATCAGCACGTGCCTGGGTTTGTCCTCGATTATCCTGCTGCTGCTGCAGGGATAGAAAAAAAGCCGATCTCCAAATGTGGAGGTCGGCTTTTTTTGTGAACCACGCAGAGATGCCCGTTGGCAAATCAATCCTTCGGCTGATCGGTTTGTTTTTTGTAAGATTGATTCAACATGAACTGCCCTTCCGATTGAAGCTTTTGCAAGGCTTCCTCCAGGGAAATTTTTGTCTCCAGCACGCTCTGCAACTCCTTCTGCATGAGCTCCTGAAATCCGGCGTAAAACTCGGCCGGAGTATCGTCAGCCGTCACGGAGCTGGTCACCAAGGGCCGAAGCGCATAGAACGCGTCCAGATCAATCTCCCCTTGTTCGTAATGCCCCATTCTCGCCAAAATATTGCCGTCCATCGACTTGCCTTTCACTTTGGCGTACTCATCCCCGCTTACATATTTAATGAACTCCCAAGCCGCGTCCGCATTCGGCGAACCGTTCCGGATGGCAAAGATCTCCTTGAGCCGAATATCATTCGACGAATCTGGTCCTTGGATCTACCGGCCCGGCCACGACGCCCAGAGGAAAGGCGCTAGACTTGGGATCTCGGTTTTTCGCCCGTTTCAGATCATTAAGCAAATACAAGTCGTCCACCGTCATCGCCATGTTCCCTTGGATGAACGGGTCGGTTTCGGACTCGGCTTGTCCCGGCTTGCCCGTTGCCGCACTCTTCGAATACACGTGACCGGAGCCGCAAGCATCCACCGCCAACCGCATGATTTGTTTCCAAGCGTCCGATGCAATGACGACCTTCTTTTGGTTTGGATTCACCGTGGTTAAACCTTCCGTTGAAGCCATGCGATCCGCCAAAGCGTCTACCGTAGCCCCATCTCTCAAGCCGAATCCGTAAATACGTTTGCCGTCATTGTTTTTTAAAGGAAAGCGTCCGGCCAATTCCAAAAGTTCGTCCCATGTCATTTTCTCCCGGGGCAAGGCGATCCCGTTCTGTTCAAATAATGCCTGATTATAAAAAACAGCCGTTCCGTAGAACCTCGGACTTAATCCGTACATTTTTCCTTGTCCCTTCTCCTGGAGCAGCTCCGTAATCGTAGGATAAACACTTTGGAGGTCATAGTGATCCCTTTGAATAAGCGGATCGAGTTCCATAAGCAAACCTTTCCCGATATATTTCTCGTACTGCTCGGCTTCAAGCAACAGCACATCCGGTTGTTCTCTCTCGATAAAATCCATCTCCGCTAATGATAACGATACCATTTCTTTTGAACATATGAACCGGTGCCTCCAGTCTGTTATTACTTGGATACCCGCGAATGTTTTAATGATCCAAGCAGCTCAGACATGATGTTACCATAAAAGTAATAAAATTCTATGGCAAAACTCTCACGGAACTTAAGGAATAACGGCGGAATAAAAAAAGACAAAGAAAAAAGGCACCTTAAGGTACCCATATATTTAAAAGTTATGATGTTTTGTTCGTTTCCCCGGCGGTCCCGATTTCCTTCGGCTTTTCCTCTTCAAAATCGCCGCGGGCGCCCTTTTTAAATTCCTTGAGCATCGTTCCGAAGCTGCGGCCCAGTTCCGGCAGTTTGCTCGGACCGAATAATATTAACGCGGCGATAACCAGCAACAGCAAATGAGTTGGCCGCAACAAATTTTCAAGCACAATTATCACCTCTTTAGGCTGTCTTTTTTAAAATTATACTACTTTATACAGGATAAAGGAAAACTATTTCTGCAAAAATCCGATTAAAATCTGCCAATCCTCATAGAAAGTCCGCCGAAAGAAACCAAAAGCCGCTGACGGGCATATGCTGAGACATCAATGTATGCAAAGGAGCGAGCACCATGAACATGTACAGTCTGTGGGCTGTCATCGCCATCGGATTGGCCTCCAACCTGGACAATGCGGGCGTCGGAATCGCCTACGGTGTCCGAAAAATTCATATTCCCTGGTATTCCAATCTCGCCATCGCGGTTATTTCCTTTCTCGCTACCCTGCTTTCGGGCTTGTTCGGAAACTGGATGACCCTGTGGGTTCACCCCGGGATCGGCCAATGGGTCGGAACGATCGTGATCGTCACCGTCGGGGTCTGGGTCCTGCTTCAACCTTTTGTGGAAAAGAAAGCGGTCCCCCAGGACGAGGAGCCCCCGATTCTGACCCGGCTGCTCCGCAATCCCGAAGAGGCGGACCGGGACAGCTCGAAATCGCTCAGCATCGGGGAATCCGTGCTGCTCGGCGTGGCGCTGGCCATGAATGCGCTGGCCGGGGGATTCAACGCGGGCATCACCCACTTGAATGTGTTCTACACCTCGCTGTCCGTCGGGCTTTTCAGCTTCATCCTGCTGGCCGTTTGCTCCGGATTCGGAGAGAAATACGCCGCCGAGAAGCTCGGCAATCGGGCCACCGTCATCTCCGGGCTCCTGCTTATTTTTATAGGAATCCATCAAATTTTATAGAGGTTCCCGGATCCGGCGCCAGCCTCATTCGCACCGCCATGAGCGGCCTATTGGGGCGATGCAGCCGCGGTGGCGGGCCATTGCGGCTTTCTCGTCCGTGAAAGAAGCCATTAAGAGGGGGCTAGTGCCCCAGCAGACATCATTATAGGAGCTGGCCGGAATTAAGCGGGCCCCCAATTCGGAATTTGGGCCGCCATCTCCCGCAAATAAAATACCGAAAGTAAGTAACCGAAAGTCCGCTATTCCCTGCCTTCCGGGAGGCTTTTTTTGCCCATTTAGCTGGGGAAAGCTCGCGCTAATGGGCACTCCAAGTTGGCTCTACTCCTCCAGCAACCTAGTCCTTTCCTCCCGTCATGACCTCCACCCCACGCTCCTGCAGCCCCTTCACCCATACCTGAGGACAGGAGGCATCGGTAAGCAGCACGGAGATCTCCTCCAGCGGGCAAATCTTGGCAAATGTCGTCACGCCAAATTTGGTGTGATCGGCCACGATGAGGGACTCCTCCGCCCGCTGCATCATTTTGCGGGACACCGCGGCTTCTTCAAGATCATAGTCGGTAACGCCGTCGGTCAGCGAAACGCCTCCCACCGAAATAAATGCCTTATTGGCCTTGAATTCGTCCAAAATCCGGTGAACAACGGGGCCGGTAGCCGCTTGAACCCGAGGATCGATCTCCCCGCCGGCGAATAGGATCCTTCCCCGAAACTCATTTAAGGCGCAGTTCAAAATGGGTACCGAATTGGTAATGACGGTCACCTGAGCCCGATCTTTGATCGCCCGCATAATTTCGAGAGTTGTGGTGCCATTATCAAGCAAAACCGTTTCCCCGTCCTTGATCAAAGCGGCCGCAAGTGCGCCGATTTCCCGTTTTTCCCGCTGCTGCATCAGCGATCGCTTAAGGAAGGGGGGTTCCGTTTGCTCGGCGCGCATCTGAACGGCTCCGCCGTACACTTTCCTCAAATGTCCCTCTTTCTCCAGCCTTTCCAAATCACGGCGCACGGTTTCCGTGGATACTTTGAGCTGTTTGGCCAGCATATGTACATGAACCTTTCCCTCCTTGTCCAATTGGCCGAGGATGGTGGTCCTTCTATCCTCAAAAGTTAATGACATCGCTCTCCCACTGCTCCTTTTGCCTATATGACTTCGCGCTTGAAATTGTTATGTTGTGGTTTTCTGTTGTTTTTAATCAGTTTATTCTCCGTTTCAGATCTTGTCAAACGGCGTTGAGCGGTATTCACGGCTAAGAAATTCATTGACAGGTTTTCCGTCCGGCGATAAAATCTCTTAAAACAACAAAAAACAACAAGATACAACATCATTACAAGTATAAATGATTGGGAGGATCAACGGATGAATCAGCGTTTGACTTTTGGGGAAGACGGCACATTTACCATCGTACAGTTCACGGATTTACATTGGAAGAACGGCAATGAAATAGATCGGCAGAGCCGGGCTCTTATGGAGCTCGTCCTGGACAAAGAGCGGCCGGATCTCGTTGTGTTTACGGGAGACGTCATATATACCGGTCCCGTTCCGGACGGAGTAGCCGAGTGCGAAGATCCGGCCGGGGCGCTGCGGGAGGCGGTTGCCGCGGTCGATGAACGCCAAATTCCATGGGCCCTCGTGTTCGGCAATCACGATACCGAGCAAGGGATCACCCGGGAGGAACTGATGCGAGTCGTCATGGAGCATCCCCACGCCTTGGCGGTGCCCGGGCCGAAGACCCTTCCCGGCGTGGGAAACTATGTGATGGAGTTAGTGGATGCGAAAGGACAGCCGGCGGCCAATCTCTATTTTTTGGATTCGGGGAGCTATTCCGCTCACCCGCATATTCCCGGCTACGGCTGGATCACCCGGGAGCAGATTCAATGGCTGACCGCGGAATCGTCCCGGCTGAACCCTCCCGAAGCGGCGGATAAAACGCCGGCGCTGGCCTTTTTTCATATCCCGATCCCGGAGTATAAGGAAGTGTGGGAAACCCAGGTGTGCTATGGTGATAAGCATGAACCGGTTTGCTGTTCGCAGGTCAATTCGGGGCTTTTCGCGGCTTTCGTGGAAATGGGCGATGTAATGGGGACCTTTTGCGGACACGACCATGTCAACGATTATTGGGGGACTCTCCACGGGATTCGACTGTGTTATGGCCGGGCGAGCGGCTATCATACCTATGGCAAGGAAGGTTTTCCGCGCGGGGCGAGGGTCATAAAATTGACTGCGGGCACCAATAGCTTTGAGACTTGGCTGCGGCTTGACGATGGCAGCGCTGTCCGCGAACAATCCGTTCATCAGCCGGAAGCACCTCACCGATAGGATGTGGGCAACCTGCTGGCTGTTCCTCTTCCTCGAGCACATTTTCTTCTTATTGGCGCTTCACTTATAATAGAAAATATAATATAAATTCGCCAATCGTTGGATGGAGGAGGATTGGGCTTGATTTGGTTGCATGCCTATGAAGCGGAATTAAAGCTGGTCTTTGATGAGGCAGAAAAGAGGCTCTCCGTTCTACCCGAATCATTGCGGCAGCCGGCCTTAGAGTTTCTTGATAAATTTCATGTTCTAAAAGAAAAGTCCTCAAAAAATTATATCTGCTACCTTCTGCCTTTCTGGCTGGAAAAGCCGGCGGGGATCAGTACGGCGGACAGTCGCCGGATGGCAGTGGCAAATATTTTCGGCATGATGTATTACCATCTGTTAGATGCGGCCATGGATAAACCCGATTCCGCCATGACCGGGCGATTACCGATGGCCCAGTTGGTTCATTTGGAGTTCATACAGATATACAGCCGTTATTTTCCGGGAGATTCCCCGTTCTGGAATTATCATCGAAAATACGTAACCGAATGGGCTGAATCCGTATCCAGAGAAGCCATATCCGATTACTTTCATGACGATCCGGTGCGGATGGCGCACAAAGCCGCTCCCGTCAAACTTTCCATCGCCGGAGCGCTGCTGCTGACCGAGCGCGGCGAACTGATCCCGCGAATCGAACAAGCAGTGGATACCGTTTTGATGACCCTTCAGCTACTGGATGACTGGGACGATTGGGAGAAAGACCTCCGGGAGAACAGTTACAACGCTTTGGTATCGGTGATTCAAACCGAACTGAGTATCCCCCGGGAACGCCGCCCCACTGTCGAAGAAATGAGACAGGGTATAACGGTTCATGGGGGGTTGTCCCGGCTTGCGGAACAGGGAAACCGGAATCATGATTCCTTAACGGACATTCAGGACGTGGTGCCCGATCTGTTCACTTTCCATGCTGATCTCCGAGCCAATCTTAATGACGGAGCCGTAGAGATTGAGCAGGAGCGAAACGCTTTGCTCCGAGCGGGAGGATTGAGATACTGGCTGGACAAAAATATGAGTTGAAAGTAGATTTCATGATAGATACATGATATACTTACTAGGAAAATATAACCATTTTTTTCATGAGAAAGGGTGATCTTATGACATCAGGAGCTCTCCTTCAAAACAAGATTATTGAAAAAGCATGGCATGACCCGAGTTTTAAAGCAAAACTTCTCGCAGATCCTAAAGCCGCAATCCAGGAGGCACTCGGTGTAATTCTCCCGGATCATATCAAGGTAAAGACTGTAGAAGAGAATTCCAATGAATTCTATCTTGTACTGCCTCCAAATCCTTCTAATGTTATTAAGTCTGAAGTTAAGCCTAATGCGGTTTGGGGATAATTTCCCTATTTTTTAATTCCTGACCTGGAGTAGCGACAAGAGGACATCATACCGGACCCAATGCATTTTTTATTGCTGGAAACCGGACAATGGCCTCGGTCCCTACTCCTTTTTCACTTGTAAAGCTGATCTTCCCGTTCATGATTTCGATGATGCGGAAGGTCACCATAAGTCCCAAGCCTGTCCCTTTGGTCTTGTTGGAGAAATAAGGCTCACCCAACCGGGACAGCACTTCTTCATCCATTCCCTCTCCGGTGTCCTTAATGTGGATACTAACCTCCCCATCCTTTTCATAAGCCCAAATTTGAATCTCGCCTTCTCCGTGAAGAGATTCGATACTATTTTTGATAATATTAATAAAGGCTTGCTTGAATTTTGAGGAATTCCCTTTAATGTACAAATCCTGCGGAATGTGGACGGAAATTTTGCCTCCTTGAAGATTGGCCATCGGAACCAAAATACCTTCGATATGAATAAACTCATTTAGCACATTTAACTCGGTTACCTTACCGACCTCCGGCTTTGCGAATGTCAAAAAGTCGGTAATTATACCGGAAGCACGGTCCAATTCCTCCAGAGCCATACTCAAATAAACCTTGTCCGCAGAGTTCTGCTTCGCCACCAGCAACTGCAAGAATCCCCGGGTTACTTGCAGCGGGTTACGCACTTCATGGGCGACAGAAGCGGCCAGTTCACTGATAATTTCCATCTTTTCGGAACGTTGAAGCTCGTTGTTGAACATTTCCAATTGTTTCGAGTATTCCACTACTTGCTCGTGGTTTCGTACAAACCGCTTTCCAATAATAATAATTAGCGATATGACAAAACAAACCAGACCCCACTTCCAAAGAAAAAGATCATAGTATGTGGATTTAAAGAAAAACCAGGAAATTTCTATCAGCCCAAGGACCGCAAAAACAACAAAGCCAATCGAAAATATAATAGCCTCCTGATTCCCGCGAATCATATAAATGGTAGATACGGTAATTAGAAGGATAAACTGTACAATCATTATTGCACCAAGTACATTCATGGAGGCGAATTTGTAAAAATTGTAGAATTTATTATGGCTCAACATATTAATCAACATAAAAAGTAGACAAAACAGGGAATAACCCACTTGAAACTTTCTGTATTTGGTAATGATCGCTTTATATCCCCGTCCAATGATACTTTCAAAGAAACTGGTGAACGATGGCAGTAGGGCTAAAAGCGAGATGTCGAATAATGCAACATAAATATTACCGAACTTGCCGTATAGAGAATATAGAAATGAAGAGTACGTTATTACCAAAATTCCACTGGATAGGATGATAATACATAGCGAAAACCAGCTGGAAATGTGCTCATTCCTTAAAAACAAGGAACAGATCAGCATGACTACAGCAATAAATATCAAGGCACAACCGATGATAAAATCCGTCATGTTATTCTTGATATATGAGGTTTGCATCTCTCCAAAATCGCCTAAAAGCACTTCGCCTTGCAGCCCGATGCGCGATCCGGAATTTATCCCCACAAAAATAGAATCACCTTCAACTGAGCGATCCAAAGGCAGAAGAATTGTATTGGTTTCATATTTGTATTTGCGCTTTGACTCATAGATCATTCCGTCCCTAGACAAAATAACCACATGGGAACCGTAAAGTTTATTGAAAAGAAGTGCCGGCGTCCCCGACTTATACTGCGGTATTTTAAATTTCACCCACATTACCATAGTCCCGTCCGGCGCTTGAGGAGTGAGGTCGTCCTTTTGCACTCTCGTCCAGCCCGGCAGGGACTCCAATTCCTCCACGCTCATATTCGGATCAAATCGATCCGCCCAGGTGACTTCCCATTCTTTGATCGCCCGGTCGCTTCCATGTTTGGAATCCGGCACTTCCAATAAAAACGCGCAAAAAGCCACCATAACCAGCACAAAAAGGATGGCTATCGCTTTAAAAAAAGCTTTCATTCCAGCACCCCTGCCAATGAAATAAAGAGCCACTTCAAACTTCCTACTCAATTCGATACGTCAGATCCGCAAACCTTCAATTATATGGAAAATTAAGAACTTTTTTAAATCTGACAAGCATTAAAATTATTGTACCTTTAATGATGCGTTTAATCTACGAATACTTTTGTAGTGATGCAAATAACTTCCATTTTACCAGGAAACGGAAAGCGGTTCCAACAAAAATAGGCCCTGGATATCCATAGCTGATGGATTTCCAGAGCCTAAAGAAAGATTTATGATTTTGGCATGGATGTCTTCCGCGTTATTAGGCCATCTCGATTTCGATTCGCTTTGCCCCTCCGCTGCGGATGTCCTCCGCCAGACAACCGGAGATGACGGAACCCTCGAGGTACAGCGTCGATCCGTCGGCTTTATGCACGGCGATGCTGCGGATCACTGCCGCATCGCTGCCATAGGTGTCCTTTTTCCCGAGATTTCGGTAGGTCACCTGCGTCTTGCCCAAGAAGGTGAAGGTCACCTCGCCACGCTCGTCAAACAGCCAGCCCGGCAAAGCGGGGTTGAAGCAAAGCTGCAGTTCGCCGCCGCTCGAAATGCGGAACACCCGCTTGCCCGCCATCATCGTGATCCACATGCTGATAAACTCCGCGGTGGAGCCGCTTAGACGGGCGACAAAGCCCCGCCCGTGCACCTGGGGATCGGGATTGACGCTGGAAGCGATGAACGAGGAATTCTCCAGCGTACTCCGCCCGTAAACCTCTGGATCCAGGAACGGGATGAGCGAGGTCTGGATTTCCTCGAAAAATTGTTCCTTCAGCCCCGCTTTCAGCAACGCCAACAAATATTTGTAGCTCATGTGCAGGAAGACCGATTCCCGTTCCAGCCATCCCGACGTAAACGCGCGAATCCGGCCGATTTCATGCGATTCCCCGTCCAGGCTGACCGAGGTTTTGTACATGCGCAGCTTGTCGTCAAACAGGTCGCTGCCGCGAATCAATTCATAGGCCCGCTTGGCCTCAGCCGGATCCTCGAGCGTCTTCATCCAGCGGGCCGGCCCCTCCAGGAAATGAGGCAGCGGGCGGACGACGAATTTCTTCACCACCGCTTTAGGCAGCCCGTAGCCGCTAATCACGGGGTTCCCCTGGCCGTCCAGCACAGGTTCGTACGCTACGGCTTCAAAGGCGAAGTAGGTCGGCGCGAGTCCGTTCCCCAGCGACACGGCTTCCGCGATTCCGGCGTCGATTTTGTCCAGCATCTGACGGAAAGCCGGAAGGAGTTCCGAAAGCCGAAGCGTGCGCTCCTTCCCGGTGATGCCGTAACGGATGCTCTCCCGATAACGCTCGCGGGCCGAGGCCGCCTGGTCCCAATAGGAGAAGGCGTCCAGTTCGCCGTTCAGGTGACGAGCGAGCAGGACGGTCACGGTCCGCAACAGGTCCGCGATTTCCTCGGGGACGGCGATCTCCCGCGAGGCGGCTTCTTCGGCGGATTCCGACACGAACTTCAGCATCCGCTTCAGCTCGAAGGTTTCGCTCATTCCGGAACCGAAGAGGCCCGGCAGCCCGTTCATGGCATCGTTCCAGCCCGGCTTGTTCCCCTCCATCTCGATCCCCATACCGTAAGGATCGAGGGTCGCAAATTTGACCAGGGAAAGGGACAGCAGCTTCACGAACAAGTTGGTGCGGTAGATCTCTCCGCTGCCGTTGTTCGTTTTCAGCCAGTTCGTGCTCTTCGCCGTCAATCCCTGCCGCTGCATTTTTTCCTCATCCGGCACCATGGACCCGTACTGCCGGACTTGCCCCCCGCTAATTACGTACTTCTCGCTCCGCGGCAAAACTCGGGCCGGGCTGTCAAAGTACGTATAATCCTGCTCCTCGTACAGCAAAGCGGCCTTCCGATCCGGGAATATATCGAGATAACTGTCGATCAGATCCATATTGTAAGTCCAGTGGTCGGACCAGTAACCTTCCCCGAAGGTCGCTTCGATTTCCTGTTCGGCCAGGGACAAGATTCCGGTCAAAAACGCCTCTTCCTCCACTTGCAGAGAAACCTGGTGCTGCGCCACATAGGAAATCAGCTTGCCCGGCGTAAATTTGCCGAGACAGAGCTCCCGGAGCTCCTTCCGGGTATTGCCGGCGGCTTTGGCCAGCCATTGTTCCAGTTCCGAAGAACGGCTTTCCGGTACGCGGAAGCTCGTTCCCTCTACACCGAGCGGATTGTATCCGTCAGCCTGCATCAGGCTGAAAAACGTTTTGATATTGAAGGTACCGACGCGCGGATTGAAATAAATATCGCTGCGGCGGTTTTGGTTGGCATCCCGGAAGTTGCCGTTTCCTTGGGAATAATACTCGGGCGCGATCGAAAAAAAGTTATAGTCCCGTTCCAAATCCCCATGTTTGCGGGAATACAGGTGTATCACGAAGCCCTCTCTGCCATTCTCGAAAATAAACGGGTAACCGCCGCGGAGAAAATTGTCCAAATAGCTCTGCTTGGCGTAGGCGTCAAACAGCGGCATGGCTGTTCTGGTGGTCACGTCGGCCGTCAAGGTTTCCGTCAACTCCCGGGCTTCCTTTCGCTTCTGCTCGATATAGGCCGGTACCGCGATCAGAGGCGCCTTTTCATTCAGCCGTTCCACACTGTCAATATGACCGACCAGGGTGAAAATGCGTTTGGACGCTCCCGGCGCCAGTTCCACGGCTACACCGGAAAAACCGCACGGTACTTTGTTCGTGCAGTACTGCGTCTGTTTCGCCAGCTCGGCAAGCGGTATCCCGGCAAAACGCTCGGGATAAGCAAGCGACGTATTGCTGCCGAAGACAAGCTCGAAATCGGCAAACGGCCGAATCAGGCTGCCCTGTTCGTCGAAGGACAGGTAGAAGTGGCCGCTGCGGATTTCGCTCACTTCCGCTTCGTCGTGCGTACTGGAGCGGTTCCGGTAGTAGGGAATCCCGTTCTCCAGATTATCGACCTCCATCCAGCTCCGCAGCAGATTGCCGATTTCTTTGTATCCCGCATTTTCCACACCATAGGGTAGAATTTCCGGCATCCCGTCAAGCACCTCAAGGCGCAGCGGCCGATCCGAATCATTGGTAATTTCCACTTGCCGCACCAATGCCGCGTAATCGTCGTTCGGAATATGGAAATAGGCGACTTTCGTGCTTAGGCCCTTGCCCTCATGCTTCTCTTCAATGCCTACCTCATTGGCTAAAATCCGCATGCTGCGCTTCGCCAAAGGATCGGGAGCCATGCTTTGAAACGGCTCGTAAATCTCCGAGCTCCCCGTCTCCTTGATAAAGGTTCTGAATCCTTTCATCGAAACGGATTGATAGGTGATGCTCGCCGGGGAGAATTCCATGATCGGGCTGTTCTTGTCCCGAATCCCTAAGCTGCATACCGCCTGCCCCCGGTTTACGTAGAAGGTCCACATCGGAATCCCTTTGAGTCCCGCCAGCCCCGGCAGGAAGCTGGAAAACGGCTTGGCCTTATCGAACTGATGAATGACAAACGCATCCTGCTCAAACTTGTAATTTGACATCCGTACTCCTCCATACTTTTGTTTTCAAATCGCTTTTCAACCTTTTGTGTGCGTCTCGAAGAATCGCGTGGCGAGAGGGCCGAAACCGGTTTCGATTTCTTTCGAAAAAAATCAGGGGCCCGCGTTAAAGGAAGCGGCAAGACTCCCTGATTACAAGCTCTACCGGCAACATTGCGGTTTGTACTTCATTCCCGCCTTCTATCGTATAGATTAACATGTCGGCCGCTTTGCTGCCAAGTGCATAAGTATTCTGCCGGACGGTGGTTAATGAGGGCGTCAAAAATTTGACCATTTCAATGTCGTCGAACCCGATCAACGAGATGTCGTCCGGTACGCGGAGCCCCCGTTTTTTCAGGGTCATCATAGCTCCGACCGCCAGGTTGTCCCCGGCGGCAAACACCGCCGTGGGGAGCCGATCCGTCAGCAGCAGCTCCTCCATCGCAGCCTGGCCGCTCTCCATCGTATAATCATAGCTGCCTTGAATCACATACTGCGGTTCGACGGGCAAACTTAAGTTTTCCATCGCGCGAAGGTAACCCTGAAGCCGCTTCTCGCCCGCAAAACTATGCCCGCCGCCGATATGGGCGATCCGCCGGTGGCCGAGCCGATGCAGGTACTCCACAGCCTGCATGGCGCCTGCGATATTATCGGAACAGATCGTGCTCTTTGTGTCCGACTCCTGATCCAGAAGCACGCACGGAATGTTGGAATCCAGCAGTTCCTGAAAATACGGATCCCCGTAATCCGGCAGGATGACCACGACGCCGTCCACACCGCGAATTTTGCAGTGCTCCACGTACCCGCTTTTTTTCCCGCCGATATCCTTGGTAACGAACATCAAATCATAGCCCTTCGAGGTGGACACCTTCTTGAAGCCTTCGATGACCCCGGCGAAATAAGGGTGTAATATCCCCGCTCCCGAAGGCTCGTTAAAAAGCACTCCAATCGTCCAGGAGCGCTTGGTCGTGAGCGAACGGGCATGCGCATTCGGGAGATAACCCAGCTGCTCCGCCGTCTCCAATATTTTGCGCCGCGTTTTGGGACTGACATCGGAATAATCGTTAAACACTTTCGACACCGTGGTCGGGGAGAAGCCGGTGATTTTGGCTATATCGTAAATGGTTACCACTTGAGTTTTCATCTCCTGCCTCAGGCTCGGAATACCGCTTTCGAGGGTTCTTGTGAAATTGTATCCGATCCTGTTGCGAAAAAGCAACCGCAATTACGTCTCCCGTTGAGGCCCGGTTTCCCTTGTTTCATCAAGGCGACGAGCGTTTAAGAATAGGCAAACAGACCAATGCGAAAAAGGAGGAAATTTCCGTGTACGAGCCTCGCGAACGTAAAGAAGTCAACAGTGTCGATGTGGAGCGCAGGGACGTCCAGGAAAGATCGGAGCCCAGCATGGTTGCCGCAACCTTTATTAAATATGCGGCATATCTTATTATCTTTTTCGGATTCCTTTATTTTCTGGTCAAATATGTATTTCCAAAGTTTTAAAGCGGATACCGGACTGTATAAAAAAGAGGCTGAGCGACATCCTTCAGGATGACGGGCAGCCTCTTTGCCGTGGTTTATCGGTACAGTCCAGTTGGACGGATTCACTTCAAAGCCGATCGAACGACTGCCCGCCGAGTCATCGGGTGGTTGCGGTTCATCATTCCCTGGTGAATCAACGCGAAATCCACCTACGCTTATATATTGTACCAGTCGATCTCCCTTAGATACGACTTGGCTTTTCCCGGATCGACCTTGCTATAGTAGTTCTTCCATCCCTGGATTTTCGGGTTGAGTTCCTTCACCAGATCGTTCAGCGTCTTGACCAATTTGTTTCTTGGCGCCGTCTCTTTCTTAACCTTCTCTCGCATCTTCTTCATCGCTTTATTGGATGGAAAGCAGCGCAGAATGCGCGCGGTTCCCCCATCTTTGCTTATGACCGGAAGCCGTCAGAAGTGATGCCCCAGAAAATCGAACCCTGGGTCATCTTCCCAGATGTTCACTTGTAAGAAAGGCGAGAATTACGCTAACGGTCGCCACAGCCGTTATTTGTCCTGAAAACGCCGACTTCCCATTCTAACGGTCGCCACAGCGCTTATTTCGCAAAAACAGGCTGTTAGGGCGGGAATCCGGGGAAATAACGGCACTCACGACCGTTAAAATTTCGAAAGGGCTACTTTTCGTTAAATAGCGGCTGCTACAGCCGTTAGACTTCCCTCAGGCCTAGTACCCGCCGGAAAGCCTGACCTTTTGCAGGAATTCATTCTCGATTACATCAATGCAGGTAAAGTCTGTCTCAGATCGTGTGCGGATTAGTGCAATGCAAGTACTAGCGTTGCATTAACCCGAGGGGCTAATGGCTGTAACAGCCTCCCTTTAAAGCCGGGCGGGTGGATAAGGGCCTTTTGCGCCGCTATTTTGTCGAATTCGTCCCTTCAGCGTGAAATAGAGGTCCTTTAGGGCCTTATTCTTGGGACAAGCGGGCCGAAATAACGGCCCAAAACGCCGCTATTATAGTGGGCGGCAAGAGAGATTGTGGATAGGCAGCACCATGTCAGGTTTAAAACCTGATATGAAATAATCGATTCATATATACCCAATTATGGGATAAATCGATGTAAACACCTGTTGATTTGTTCGCGATGCAATGGCTTAACGCGACACTAGTGAAAAGAAAGCAGATGAAGGCTCTCCTTTCCCCCGGATCAATACGGTGATTTACGAAAATTCACGAGTAAGGCCGCTCGTTTGAAATTCAGGAATTGGGGTAAACTCCAAGTAGATGACAGAATCCAGGAGGCGAACAAGGATGCCGAATGAACCGAGCACAAATCCGGGGGAACAAGCCTATGAAAGATATAATTTGCTGAAAGAACACCGGGCCGAGAATGATATTCCCGGCGATGATCTGCTTCCCCACGATACGCGGATTACCCAAAGCTTAAGCGAATCCGGCGACGAGTCGGCCGGAGACGCGGAGTATGGCGCCGGAGCATTGGATCCGCTGCCGGATGTTCCGGATGCCGACGCCATCCAGCAGGACAGCCCCGTCGACCCGTCGGCGCCCGATCCGGACGCCATGCACGGTACGGATCTGCTCAACGGCTACGATGGTGACGATAGCCAGTGACTTCTCCCCATCCCGGACGTGCGGGATGGGGTTTTTCTTTTATGGCTTTTTAAAGCACTTTACATAACCACCGCCGGAAACGGAAATCATTAGTATTATGGCTAGGTGAGAGGCGGTTCTTTTGATGGATAATTTTCGAAATCAACACCGCAGCCGGCGGTATCAGGCACATGTGAGCATGTTCGGCACAACGCAACTTCATTTCAGAAACCCTTATATAGTCGCTTGCTGGTCCTTGGCCTTTCCGGGCTTCGGTCATCTGCTGCTGAACAAATACCTCCGCGGATACGCTCTGGTCATCTGGGAAATGTTCATTAACCAGAAAATTCATTTGAATCTGGCCATGGTTTATTCCTTTAACGGCCAGTTTCAGGCAGCCAAAGAAGTATTGGACCCCAAATTCACGATCATGTACATTCCCGTATATCTATTCGCCATATGGGATAGTTATCGGACGGCTGTAGACCTTAATAAAGTTTATGTACTTGCCCACCGTGAGAATGCTCCCTTCAGTACGTTCAGCATAGGAGTTCTTGAAATCAATTACCTTGATGAACGCAAACCCTGGTTGGCCGCCTTTTGGTCTGCGTGCATTCCGAGTATGGGCCAGCTCTATCTGCATCGAATTGTGTTGGCTGTTTTCGTGTTGATCTTTACCATTCTTATCATTGACAGATCGAATTTTATTTGGTCACTGCATTTCTTAATTCTCGGAGATCTGCGGCAATCATCCGCTGTGCTGGATACCCAATGGCTGCTGTATATTCCTTCGTTTTATTTGTTCAACATCTACGAGGCCTATATAAACGCCGTAGAGAACAACAAATTATTCAACACGGACTTAAAAAACTATCTGCGACGCAACTACCAGCCAAAAGGCCGATTTTTTCAGTACAAGGAGTAGAGTGGGTTGATACAGATTTTTGCCACATTCCAGTATTCGGTGTTCACGGAAATCCTGATCTCAGAGCTTGAAGAGAAGGGGGTTACCGATATTTATGCCGTTCCGCTCGATTCACGCAAGCAAGCTCCGAGATTGATGGATACCCTCCACCGTAGTGACGGGGTGTCCTTCCTGGATAAAGCCTTTGTCTTTGCTTTTCTGTTCTCCACTATTGGAGCGAGCAAAGGATTTGTATGGGCATGGGGGCCCGTTATGTGGGGCTTAATCGGGGCGGCGGCCGGTTTTATCCTCGGGCTGCTGATCAGTGTGTTGACCTATTGGTTAAAACAACGCAAGCATAGAAACAAGCGAACGGACAAAAGAAAGAGTGAGATCATCCTGATAGTAACCTGTGAGGAGAGCCAATCAAAACTGGTGGAGGATCTTCTTTGGGACCATATGGCTCTAGGATTAGCCAAAACAAAATAAGAAGGCGGAATCGGGTTGATATCTTTCGAAGAAATCGAACGTTTAAGGAAACAACTTGCGGATTTGGAGCAGCAATTCTGGCTGAACCATGTCTTGTTTTCGATGCAGTGGTGGATTTTACTTGCCACCTTTATTGTCCCCTGGGTCATTTGGTGGATGGCCGTCGATAAGCGGAATATTAGAACGATCTTGTTGTACGGGCTGGTTATTATGACTTTGATTAATATCATGGATCATACCGGTCTTCAATTGATGTTATGGTCATACGAATACAAATTGACCCCATTAATACCTATCTTGTCTCCGGCAAATCTTTCGCTCCTGCCGGTGCTCTATATGTTGATGTACCAGTACTTCAGAAGCTGGAGATCGTTTATAACCGCACATATCGCGAGTGCCGCCGTCATCAGTTTTGTGGGAGAACCGATGTTTGTTGAACTGGGCATCTATCACATGTTGAACTGGGAGCATTACTACTCCTTTCCTATCTATATCGCTATGGCAGCCCTTATACGCTGGTTTCTCGAATGGCTGCTAAAAAAGTGCCTACCCAATCCGGAAAATAGGCTCGAACTGTAAAAAGCCTGCGCATTTGCAGGCTTTTTGCTCGTCAACGTCCAGCTAAACTTATTGAATCATCCCCGTATATTTAATCTTCACATCCGCCTTGACCTGGAATTCGGCTTCCGGATAAAGCTGCTGCCATTGCTTGAGCTCGGTGTCATTGTTCCAATGTCTCGAGATATAGCGCAAGCCCCACCCGAAAGGATCAACGCCGATGGACTGGACTTTTTTCAACAGCTTCATGCTCTCTTCTTCCCACTGCTTGCCGGCGACCTTCGATATTGCACGCATTTCGGGACCGCCAATCACCATGCCTTCTTCGTTGGACTCAAGCATCGCTTTGCCGGTCAGGCTGTACTCAATGACAGCCTTTCCGTTTTTCCCGGTGCAGATGCGGTATTTGGGCCTGGAGCTCTCCAGATTGTAGTCGATTTTATTTCCCGCGGTCTCTACGTGAAAGCTCGAACGCAAATTCCGGGTCCGTAGCAAATTCAGGATTCTTGTCTCTTGCGGAGACAACATCGCTACCATTTTCTTTTTATCAAAAAGCGCGACCTTGTCGATCACCAGCATATCCGGCTTTTTCGCTTCAACGACCGGCATTAGAGGATCCATCCCGTTTTCCGTGATCCTGCGATGCAGGTCAAAGGAATACACCGTCGTTATAAACGGTGATTCCGTCCCTTCCGTCCCCAGGCTTAAAATAAGGGCATTGCCGGGAAGGCGTTCGCTTTTGGTCTGCATATTGACCACCTCTTTGGCCGAAGGCTTGCCGACCGCGACGTACATGATCAATTGGATGTCCCGGCGTCTGGCGGACCAGTCGGTCATCGGAACGATATTATCCCGCGCAAAAGATTCACCGTAAATCAACGCCTTGCAATGACTGAAATCCGGTTCTTTATCGATCTTGGATTTGATTAAGCGGATGGCTTCCGGTACGCTTTCGGCGACTTCCGTAATGACTACTGCTTCCTGGGTCCGCTTTGTCGGGTCTCCCTCCGGAATCGCCATTTTCAGCGTCACTTCAAACTGGTCTCTTTTCCGAGGGTCCTCGGGACGGTCGACGCCAATGGCCAGCACGAAGGACCGTTTGTCGATATCTTTGAACTGGCAGCCCGTCAGCACCCCGCCGAGCAGAATCACGACCAGGAAACAGATTCCCTTTCTCATGTTCGTTTCGCACTCCTTCTATGGGCGATAAACAGGAAAAGCAGCAGCAAAAATTCATTGGCAAAACGAATATTCAAAAACCACTGCCCCATTTGAGCCAGGCGGACCTGGTTCATGAATGTCATGAGCAGCAGCGTCACCAGGCAGACGGGACCCAGAATCCACCAGTCGCCTTTCTTGCTTCCTTCTTCCGCCTCCTTTGACCTGAACACCCCTTTAAACAGCTCAAGCCCGACATGCCAATGAATCGACATGCTTATAAGGGACAGCGACAAGTAAGTCGTATAGAACAAAAACAGCAACCGCTCGATGATAAACAGTTCCATCCGGATCGAATCCGCCGTGGAAAACCAGCTGTAAACATGGTCTTCCACTCCGATCGTTCCGTGATAGCCGACCGGAACAAGAAAGGTGACCAGCAGAATGACAAAGGAGGTGACCGGAATCACCCATAATAAACGGGTGTTTAGATTGCGAAAGTTCCGGTTGAACACCACCAGATTCATATAGCCGGAAAAGATAAAGGTAGCCCCGGCCACCGCGGAATAATTCGGCCGGGTCCATAAATGGGTGACGATCTGCATTACGGCGTCCCAACTGAATCCCGGACTGGTTAACGATTTGACCAGAATATAAACGATCAGCGGTGTGACAAGCAGCAGGATCGTCTCCAGCGCATACAGAATCGATTCCGACGAAAGCCGCGCACAGAAAGAGGAAAGGAGCAGAAAACCGATCATGACAGCATACGGGGAAATGTCCGGGCTGATAAAGCGGAGCGTAATATCCACGAAAGAAAGCATCGTGATGATCGCCGCGCCAAACCAGAATATTGAATAAAGGAGCAGCAGCGGGGCCGAAAAAAAACGCGGGAGATGCCGGTTAAATATTTCCGGGAGCCCCTTCCCCTGAAAACGGGACATTAACCGCGTAAATACATACAGAATCACCGTTCCCACAGCGGTTGCGATAAATATGGCGATCAAGGCCCCCCGAAATCGCGCCGAAATAAGAATACGGGGCACAAAGTTGATGATATTGATCAACGCGTTCATCAGAAACAAATAGTAAATATATTTTCCGTTAACCATTTCTCCGCTCACCCTTTGACTTGAATTCCAATACGGTCATTTTGAGATAGGGCCGACCGAAGCTGCGGATCCCCGAAAGATACAAGACCAGGCCGACCAACGCTACGACAATCCCGACCAGCCCGAATGTGATGGCGAACAGGACGATAATATATTTGATCACGCGAATGGTGTACCCCATCATACTTAATGGGATAATGAAATTCGAGATCGCGACGGCCGAGACGAGAATAATCATGATATTGCTGACCAGCCCGGCTTGGGTGGCCGCTTGGCCGAGAATCAGCCCTCCTACCGTCGTGGCCGTTGGACCGATCGCCTTGGGCAGCCGTAAACTCGCCTCCGTCAAAAACTCCATCATCAGAAGCATCAGGAAGACTTCCATAAAAGACGGATAAGGAACCGCCGCCCGGCTACCCGCGATCAGCAGCGAAATTTGTACTTTCAGAATCTCCGGATTGTAAGAGGCAAAGGTGACATAGAGCCCGGGCAATGTCAGCGTCATAAACAACCCGATGTAACGGATCATCTTCAAGAACCATCCCACCAAAGGCACCTGGATTTTATCATCCATCGCCGTGAAGAAATCGGTGAAGATCGTCGGAGCCAAAATGGCAAATCCGGTCGTATTCATCAGTACGGCGACCTTGCCTTCGGCGATGTTGAACACAACCCGGTCGGGGCGCTCGGTGACCACCATAGCCGGGAACACGCGAAATTTCTGCGTGCTTATATATTTCTCCAGTTCGCCGGCCGACTGCAAAATATCCACCTTGACCCCTTCGATCTTCTCCCGCATTTCCCGGAGGACCTGCTGATCCACCCGGTCGGTGTCATAAAGAATCGCTACCGAGGTTTTGGACACATTTCCGACCGTGAGCATCTCGATTTTTAAAGCGGAGGACTGATATCTTCGGCGAATGAGGTTGATGTTCGTTTCAATGTTTTCGCTGAGGGCATCCCGCGGTCCCTGGACGATCGACTCGTTGACCGCTTCGCTGACCCCGCTTGACTCCGTTTTCATCGCTTCGAACAGATAGCATTCGGATTCGATCGTGATGGCAATGTAACCTTTAAGCACGTACTCCATCAGTTGCTCCAAATCCTTCGGCCTAACGGTACCGGGAAAGGAGGCGATATAATTTTTAAAGGCCTGGACGTCGGCCATCTCATAGCTGGGTGTCACAATAAACCGAAAGATGGTGTCCGAATTCGTCAGAGTCCGCAAATATTGCACGCGAAACTCATCGCCCGGCCCCAGCCGCCGCTCCTCAAAATCGACCTGCCCCGACATTTTTTCCCACAGCCACGTGTCCGCCGGCTCCTTCGTTTTCGAACTCACGCCCGGTTCCCTCCTCTTCTGTTGGCGTTAGGTTTCAAGCTAAGCCTTATTTTGCTAGCCTCAGCCGATTTTCATACTACCAAGGGACTTTCTTTCCCACTTGAGGAAAATAAAAAAAGCCCCGCAAAATGCGAAGCTTGTCAAGTGTCCATGGGTTGTCCGAAACGGTACGGCGAGGGAAGCGTTGCCCGGCATACCCGGTTTCTGCCCGAAGCTTTGGCTTCGTACAATGCCCGGTCCGCTCTATCCACCAACAGATGGCTGTCGATATCGGGGTATGTCGCACTTCCCGCGGAAACGGTAATCTTCAATTCCGTCCCGTCGGGTACCCGGAACCCATGATTTTCTACGTTTCTTCGGAGACGCTCGGCGATAATCCGGATTTGTTCGGAATCGCACGCATCGACGATCACGGCGAACTCCTCGCCGCCTTTGCGGGCAATCTGGTCTCCCGGCCGGAAGGTTTCGCGGAGCACGTCCGCGATCTGCGCCAGCACGGCATCGCCCGCGGGATGCCCGTAGGTGTCATTGACCTTTTTAAAATAATCGATGTCCAGCATAAGCAATGTAAACGGAACGCGATAACGATTGGAGGTTTCTATTTTCTGCTCCAACATCAAGTCGAAGGCTCTTGCATTATACAGGCCGGTCAAAAAGTCGCGGTGCGCCGCCTCCCGCATAATGCGCAGCAATTCATCCGAGCGCTTCAAATAGGTCAGCATGGAGAAGGAAAACAGCCCGCTGGTGTAAAAGATCAGAATAAAGACGGCAATGGCCAGCCATTTCCCCCTGTCCTCCAATAGAATAAAAAAAACCACCACGGTAACCAAAGTAGACAGACCGACGGCCCAGTTCCATCTCCGAAGGGACAAACGGTATTCCCTCAAGATGGCTATGGCGATCAAGTAGGTCAACAGCGCGTCGATCGCGCCCAGAATAGAGGCGAAATTAAAACCGCTCAAAAACAATAAACGATAAATTAAAATAATGAAAGTCGTGATTCCCCCTCCGGCCCATCCACCAATGAATACGGAAATAAGGATAGGGAGCTGCCGAAGATCGGTGAAGACCGAGGAATTTAGGGGAAAAGCGATGTACATTAGAGAAACGCCGAAAAGGCCGAGAGCCGTCCCGAGCAGGAGTTGTATTTTTATAGTTTTGTACTTACCCATCTCGCCGGAGGAACGCCATTTTCCCCAGACGATATAACCGAAAAAAAGGAAAGTGGTCAGAAAAGTGAAGTTGCTGATCAAACTTTGAAGCATAGGCTATACCCCCACTTGTAAAACCCGTTATAGCGAAATTCAAACGGACAAAGTAAGCATAACATATAAATCTGGAAAAAACCCGTTAAAAATACAATAAAATTTAACATAATTCGATAATATTCGACAAATTACCTATAAAATTCGACATGATTCTTAGGGTCTCTTCATTCGCCGGTCACCCATGCTATAATGGCAGCAACAGGATTTAAGGAGGAAGAAAATGGAGGAAAGAGGATTGGGGCGGGAGGAGCAGGAGCCGATCGAAGTTTGCCTGCTGGCCGGAAAAATTATGCTGCAAAGCGGTGCGGAGACCTACCGGGTGGAGGATACGATGACGCGGATTGCCGAAGCTTTAGGATTGACCGGCTCGCACAGCTATGTCACGCCAACGGGAATTATGTTTCAGTCCGACGACATGCGATGGGCCAAACTGGTCCGCATTATGGAAAGAACGACCGACCTTCAGAAGGTCGCCGAAGTGAACGACATCTCCCGTAAATTGGCAAATCGCGATCTGACGGCGGCGGAGGCCCGGAAACGGCTGGCGGCCGTCGAATCGTCCGGCCATGCCTATTCCGTTCCCCTGCGGATTGGAGCCGCCGCCATCTCCAGCGGTTGCTTTACCCTGATGTTTGAGGGCGGCCTTCCCGACTTCCTTCCGGGGATCGTTTGCGGCGGACTTGGATTCTCGGCTTTGATTCTGCTGCATCGCCTGGTGAAGGTCAAATTTTTCGCGGAATTTACGGCCTCCTTCCTGATCGGCATCTTTGCGTATCTGCTGATTCGGGCGGGAATCGGCGCCGATCCGGGTAAGATCATTATCGGCTCGGTTATGCCGCTCGTGCCCGGCCTGCTTATAACCAACGCCGTGCGCGACCTGATGGCCGGACATCTGGTTTCCGGCTTGTCCCGGGGCGCCGAGGCCTTTCTGACCGCCTTTGCGATCGGAGCGGGCATCGCGGTCGTCTTTACGATTTTATAATGGAGAAAAGAGGATTGTGCTGGTGATGAATTTGGCGCTACACCTGGTTACAAGCTTTATCGCGTCAGCCGCCTTCGGCATTATATTCAACGCCCCCAGACGCACCCTTCTGCAATGCGGCGCGTCCGGCATGCTGGGCTGGGCTGTCTATGTGCTGCTGGACGAACGTCTGGATACCGTTTTGGCCACCGTCGCCGCGACTTTTATTGTCGGCGTCGTCAGCCAAATTTTCGCCCGGACGCACAAAAAACCGGTCATTCTGTTTAGCGTCTCGGGAATTATTCCGCTTGTGCCCGGGGGGTTGGCCTACGACGCGATGCGGAATTTTGTCGAGAACGACTATAATACGGCGGTTCAATTGGCGGCCCAGGCCTTTTTGATCTCCGGTTCGATCGCCATCGGCCTGGTCCTCTCCGAGGTATTGAACCAAACCTGGCGTAGGCTGTCCGGCAGGTGAAACCTCTATGAATCATCGAATTATAACTTACATCCAATTACAGAAAGAAGATGAACCGAAGCGATGATCGCCGATATTTTACTGGACGTCGTGCTGCCCATTTTCGTGCTGATCGGGCTGGGTGCCTTGATGCAGCGGGCATTTCGGCTGGACCTGTACACCCTGGCCAAAATTAATTTCTACTATATCACTCCCGCCGTCGTGTTTCTCAGTATGTACCATTCGGAGATGTCCCCCGAACTGCTCGGGAATGTCACCGTTTTCTATATCTTGTACGTGCTCCTGCTTTATGCGGTAAGCGCCCTTGTCAGCCGTCGGCTGAAATTCAGCCGCGGGTTGAAAGCGGCATTTACCAACAGCCTGATTCTCGACAATTCCGGCAACTATGGACTGCCGATCAACCAACTGGCTTTTAAGGGAGACGCCCTGGCTACCTCGCTCCAGGCGCTGATCATGACTTTCCAAAGCCTTGTGACCTTTACATATGGCGTCATGTCGGTCCAGCGGGCGAAATCCGGCGGAACGTTGAAGGCCTCCTTGATCGGCTTTCTTAAAATGCCGGTACCTTACGCTCTTGTGCTGGGGCTTGCTTTTCACGTGCTGCATCTGCCGCTGCCGGAATTTATCGGCAAGCCGCTATCCTATGTGTCCGACTCGATGGTCAGCGTCGCGCTGCTGACCCTGGGGGCGCAAATCGTCAAATACCCGCTGCGGCTGGACAGGTTCGAGGTTTATCTCAGCGTAGCCTTGCGCCTTCTGATCGGCCCCGCCATCGGATTGCTGCTCATTTGGCTGCTCGGTCTTCACGGCGTTCCCGCCCAGGCCCTGCTGATCGCTTCCGGTATGCCGACGGGGGTCAACAGCACAATTTTGGCGGAAGAATACAATAACGAACCCGATTTCGCTTCCCAAACGGTACTGATCTCCACCCTATTAAACATCATCACCATCACCGCGCTCATTTCCCTATCCCAGTATGTGGCCTGACGAACAAGGGCCGATATCGCGCCTTACGCACGATATCGGCCCTCCTCCGCATGGCAGACTTGCGTTTCACGCTCCATCCCCCGTCTGCACGCTCTTTACGCTTCGGCTTTCGCATTCATTTCATAAGCGGTTTGATGCAATTCTCTGATCATTCTCCGCAAAAATTGACCCTCTTGTTTTCCCAATCCATATTGGTTTTCTTTGGCGATCATCGCGCCAATCCGTTTCTTCAGCATCTCGCTCCGGCGTACCAACATTTCATCATAAGCCAAGTCAAGTCATCTCCTATCCGTTTTTTGTAACGGTTTTTTATAACACAACTATTAGTATAGAGATTGCTGCTCCGGAGGGAAAACCGATTCAGCACCGCTAAAATTGGATTATTTTTAATGCCGTTGGTTTCCCGCGCGCTCCCCGGACCTATTCTTATTTATCCTCCAAGATCCTGCCGGATGGTCGTATTTCCTTCATTCTGGCTGCAAATCGCCAGGCCCGGGACTTCCCAAAAACCAGGATTCGGGAAATGGCTTTTTGGGACTCAGCCATAAGCCGACAATGCCATGGGTTTAGTTTCCTTGCATAGGGTGCAGGGTAAAAAGTTAAGTAATAACAGCAGAGGAATAAAACCATGCTGCACCCATCAAGGAGGTCACCTATGAATTTTCTTAAAGGTAAAGGCTGCCTGGTCCCATTGATTGCCCTCGCGGTGATCGTCGTTATCCTAATCGCTTTGTTCGCCGGCAACTATAATAAGTTTGTCGCGGCTGACGAGAATGTGAATCGGGAATGGAGCAAAATCGACGTCCAACTGCAGCGGAGATACGACCTCATCCCAAACCTGGTCAATACGGTCAAAGGCTATGCCGCCCATGAAAAGGATGTCATTCAGGCGGTTGCCGACGCCCGGGCTGCCCTAGGCGGTGCACGAACACCGGATGAGCTGGCCCAAGCCGATCAGCAATTGTCCGGCGCGTTAAGCCGGTTGCTGGTCGTGGTCGAGAATTATCCGACTCTTAAAGCGGACGCACAGTTCCAACAGCTGATGGATGAACTGGCCGGAACGGAGAATCGGATCGCGGTGGCCCGGAACGACTACAATGCCGCCGTCGCCAGCTACAACAACATGCGGAGAAGGTTTCCCGGCAACTTGCTGGCGGGGTTGATGGGTTTTGATGCGCGGGCGTACTTCGAAACAACGCCGGAATCCCGGACCAACCCGGAGGTTGATTTCGGAACGGATGCCGGTACCTCCTCCGTGCCCTTCCCTAAACTTACGGCCATAACGGGTACGGGAGCATGAGACATTTCGCGGGATTGCCCGGGCTAAAACCGGGGTCCGTTCTATATGGCCTGACCTGCGCGGTTATGCTCTTCACTAGTTTGCTCTGGGGATCCGGCTTCTCGTCAAGCGCGGCAGCCGCCCCAGCCCCGGACATCCCCGAACCGCGCGGGGACATTTACATCCAGGATTTCGAAGGTCTGCTGGCCGAGGATCAGGTGCGGCTATTAACCGCGCTGGGACGGGCGCTGGAGGACCGGACCGGCGCGCAGATTGCCGTACTGACGGTTCCCACTCTACATGGATCCACGGTAGAAGAGTACGCGCTGCAGGCTTTTCGCAAATACGGATTGGGCGGCAAGGAGCAAAATAACGGGGTCCTGCTGCTCCTGTCCATGGGCGGCGGCGAGCCGGGAAATCGGCCGCTCCGGATTGAAGTCGGCTATGGACTTGAAGGCGCGCTTCCCGATGGTAAGGTCGGGCGAATCCTCGATCAGGTGACGATCCCTTACTTGAGAGAGAATCAACCCGGAACCGCGATTGTCGAAACCTACAAAACGCTATATAACGAAGTTGCCCGGGAGTACGGCGTGGAGGACGAACTGGCTCCGCAGGAGGTTGCCGTCCCGCAGACCTCGGCCGGAGAGGCCGGCGGAGGCCGCTTCTCCGCCGGCTGGCTGCTGCTGATCGTCGCTTTTCTCGCGGTGGATTTTATTTTCTTCCGCGGGATGATAACGATGCTGCTGATTTCGATGCTGGGTCGCGGCGGAGGACGCGGCGGCGGGGGTTACGGTGGAGGCGGCGGCTTCGGTGGAGGCGGCTTCCGGGGCGGAGGCGGCGGTACTTCGGGCGGAGGCGGCGCAAGCCGGAGATTTTAGAGACTCTCGTCTTCCGGTATAATATCCTATGGATATGAAACCGACGAAGGGGAGAGAAAACAAAAATCCATGACACAGAGTGAAAATACGAACCAACCGCAACACAAAGCCGTCTTTTTCGATGTTGACGATACGCTGTACGATCACTTGATTCCTTTTCGCCAGGCCCTCCAGGAGGTCCTGGCTACCTCCGCTGAATTCCCCTATCCCGAGGCTTACCATCGCATGCGCTTCTATAGCGATAAGCTGTCGGCGGAAGCCGGCGGCACTCCGACGCATGGGCGGGCCCTCGAAGAAATGCGCACGCAGCGGTTTGTTCTTGCGCTGCGCGAGTTTGGCCTGGAACTGTCCGCAGCCCAAGCGGCCGAAGTGCAAGCAGCCTATTTGCGCAGGCAGTTTGACATCTCGCTGTTTGAGGGAGCTCTCGGTTTGATCACCGCCCTGATGGAGAGAAGCCACACCGTCGGGATTATCACCAACGGACCGCCGGAGCACCAAATGAAAAAGATCACGGCCCTGGGGCTGCGTGATCTCATCCCGCCTGAGCGGATCTTTATTTCGGGCGCCGTCGGCATCACCAAACCGGACCGTCGGCTGTTCGACCATGTGGCGGACAAGCTGGGTCTGTCCCCTGCGGACTGCACGTATATCGGCGACTCCTGGCGGAACGATGTCGTCGGGGCGCTAGATGCCGGATGGAAGGTCCTTTGGTTTAACCACCGGGGCGCGGCGCCGGAATCGGCCCATCGTCTGCCGCCCCGAGTCACCAGTTACGCGGAAATCGAACGGGAATTGCTCCAATCTCTGTAAACCGGCTAAAGGAAGAGCGACCAGCCATCGCTGAGCAAACGGCCGAGCGGGCCAAACAGCAGCTTTCCGAACAAAGCCAGGGTCAAAAGCACGGCCAAATACACGAGCAAGGTTCCCTGGAGCTGATCCGGAAAACCCGGGGTCTGCCCCTCGGCGGAATACCCGGTCAGGATCACAAACGCGGGGACGGCGAACCAGGCCCCGAGCAGGCCAATCAATAGCAGCAGGGACTGCAAGGAATGAATTCCCAGCAACGCCGCCAGCAGGGCGAGCAGAAGCAGCGCCGTAAACGGCACCAGATACACTCCGAAGCGGGCCGCCACCTCACGGTAGTCAGCGGGCCCTTTTCCGTATCTGACCACAGCGTAGCAGTAGGCCGTAATAAGCAGACTCATGATAAGAAAGGCCAGCGTCGGCCGGAGCACCATCCCGACGAAGGGGTTATCCACAAACCCGACCAATCGTTGAAAACCGGTGTAAATGATGAGCGGGACCAGCAATGAAAAAAGGAGGATCGTAATTAATCCGGCTATAAACTGTCCATGATTCACTCTTCGGGCAAAGGCCACAGGATGCCTCAAGGCGGCGGTCACGAATTGGAGATAGGCAAATCCCGCAGCGCCTCGGGTCAGAGGCTTCCCGCAATTTTCGCAGTATCTCGCTTTCTCGGTAAGCTGACGGTGTTGGCATTTCGGACAGATCATTCTGGCACCTTCCTTTCCTCTATTTATATTAATTATGTTGGAAAACCCGAGCGATTATCAAGTTGTCCCGGGCCCGCTCCGTTCCCTGAGTGAACGGGACGGGCCTTTTTGCATGCATCCTCGGCCCGTATATTTTTCCAGCCGCGGAACAAACTACTTTAAAAGTGCTTTGGGAGGGATGCGGCCGTGTCGCTATTTCGGAAAATATCCAAGCTGTTCGGCTCGGGGAGCGGTTCCGGGTCAAAATCTCAGGAAGCTCACCCCCAGGGAACCCCCCAAGCTTCCGGACCGTTGACCTTGGATGTATTTCTTCAGGAGTTCAAGGACTGCGGGGACTTGATAACGTGGCACATGCCGACCATTTCGGCTCATCTCGTTTACTTCGATCATTTGGTCGACATTCCTACCTTTGAGCAGGAAATCCTGCTGCCTTTGCAGCATACCGGACAGGAGGATCTTCAAGAACTGCTTCGCCAGTCGCGCTTCGTCCGAACTTCGGATCCCGTGAAGGCGGTTAAGGGCGTTTTGGATGGAAAGGTGGCCCTCTTTCTGCCCGAAGGCGTTTATCTCGTCAATATATACAACCCCGAAAAGCGCAGCATACAGCAGTCGGAATCCGAAACCGCCATTACGGGCCCGCACGACGCTTTTATTGAAATGCTCGAAACGAACCTGTCGTTGATCCGCCGAAAGCTGAGAAGCAACCGTTTGAAGGTCATCCAGTTAAACGTGGGGGAGCTGACGAAAACAAAGGTGGCTGTTCTGTACGTTGACGGTATCGCCAAAAAGGAATTCGTGGACAAGATGGTGGAACGCATTAAAGCGATCGAATTCAGCAGTCTGTACGACGGCACCATGCTTACACAAATGATCGATGACTTTCCGAATTCGCTGTTCCCGCTATTCCAGACTTCCGAACGTCCGGATGTAACCATTTCCAAGCTGACCGAGGGAAAGATCGTCGTGCTCGCGGATCAAAGCCCGTCCGCCATCATGGCGCCGTCCACCTTTTTTGAGTTTTTCACCACCCCGGACGACTATTACAACCGCTGGGCCGTCGGGACCGCCCTCCGGCTGCTGCGCTACATTGCGTTTATCATTACGATCTCTTTAACGTCTTTATATGTCGCCGTCACGACGTATCATTACGAAATGATTCCCGAGAATCTGCTGGCCTCGCTGACCGAATCGAGAAGCCGCGTCCCGTTCCCACCGATCATCGAAGCACTGATTATGGAAACGACGATCGAAATGCTTCGGGAAGCGGGGGCGCGCCTGCCTACCAAAATCGGGCAGACGATCGGGATCGTCGGCGGGATCGTGATCGGTACGGCTGCTGTCGAGGCGGGGTTTACGAGCAATATCCTCATTATCGCGGTAGCGATGTCCGCAATCGCTTCCTTCGTGATTCCCAGCTATATCATGAGCGGTTCGCTCCGATTGGTGCGGTTTGGACTTATTATTCTTGCCGGTATGCAGGGCAACTTCGGGTTTATGATCGGGGTCGCTCTGATCATCATCCACCTCTCCAAGCTGACCAGCCTGGGTGCCCCTTACACGATCCCGGCCGCTCCGATCAAGCCGGTCGACTGGAAGGATATTTTTATCCGCGCGCCGTTCTGGTCTTTTAACGTGCGTCCGAGCCAGGCGAAATCGCCGAACAAGACGCCAAATAAGATGAAGAAATAGGTGACCGCCTTGTCTATGGAAAAGCTCCATCGTTTTCACATCGCCCTGCTCGTCTTCAACACCCAGTGCGGAGTGACACTCTTCGTCATCCCCCGGGTCGCGGCGATTAACCTCGGAACCAACGGCTGGATCGGAATCGGGATCGGCTACTTGATTGTCTCGATCAACATAATGCTGATTACGCTCCTTTACCGTTTAGGCCGCGGAGCCTCCATCTTTCAAATTCTGGGAAAGGGGCTCCCCCGATTTTTGCTTGTTCCGCTATACCTCTTGATAGCATTAGGCCTGGCGTTGGTCGGCTGTTTTGTCGTCAAGGAATATGTGGTGATTTATCAGATTCTGATCTTTCCGCAAACCCCGGAAATGGTACTGAAGCTGTTCGTGGATGTGTCGGTCTTCCTGATGGTTACCAAAGGGGTTTACAATATGTCGAAGGCCAATCTCTTCTTTGTTGCGTTCCTTCTGGCCCTGGTTCCGCTGAGCTTCACCTTCGTCAATGACTTCGACTTCAACCGGTTGACGCCTTATCTTTTTAAGGAGGCCCACAATCCCGCCGAGGGAATTTTCAGAATGTATGCAGCCTTTTTGGGATACGAGTTGTTCATGTTTTTGTTTCCCTATGCCGAGAACAACAAAAAATGGCTGAAGTATCTGCATCTGGGCAACACCATGACCGCTGCGGTTTATTTGCTGGTCACGCTCGTCTGCTACGGCTTTTTTAATTACAGGGAACTGACCAATCTCGCCTTTCCGATCCTCGAGATGTTCGGTTATTTACAGTTTCCCTTTGTGGAACGGGTTCAGAACTTTTTATACAGCACCTTCCTGCTGTCTATTTTGACCACGGCGTCCATGTATTACTGGTCTGGTCAAATCGTCATCGCCGAAGTCTTTCCCCGCCTCCCCTGGAAAGGCGTCGTGTTTACTTTAATGGCGGGCAGCTTTCTGGTTGCGCTTATTCCCAAAACCCTCCTTGAAGTGGAAAAATGGTTCGGGCTGCTGCTGTATTTTGAGAGTGGAGTAGCTTTCGGGCTTCCCCTGCTGGCGCTTCTGTCCCTACTCATCCAGAAAGGCAGGAAATCCCATGCATAAAAAAAACGCCGGACTCTTGTTGTTTGCCCTGAGCTTGCTGCTGCTCACCGCCTGCAATCAGGACCAGAACATCCTGGAACGGGTCGGCTATATCCGGACCGGAGGCATCGATCCGGCGGAAGAGGGGAAGATTCGCTTAACCATCAACGTTCCGCTCACCATCAATGAGGGCAGCAACACAAAACGGCTGACCGAAACGTTAACCACCGTGGCCACGGGCAGCAAGGAAGCGCGAAACGAGCTTTCCCGCAAATCCAGCCGCAAGCTCGTCAGCGGTCAATTGCGCACGCTTCTGTTCAACACGGAGCTCGCGAAGAAAGGACTTAACCCGTATCTCGACACCTTGTTCCGCGACCCTTCCATCTCCAAGCGCATCGAAATCGTGCTGACGGAAGGCTCCACGCAGGAGATCATCACCAGCCAATATCCAGGGCATCCCGGTGTGTCGCAATACATAGACCAACTGCTCCGGAAAGAATTCGACATGCAAAATACGCCGCGAATTCTGCTGCATCATTTTTTCCGCGATTATTATGATGACGGCAAGGACCCTACGGCCACTATGCTGGTCAAAAAGGGCAACGAACTGGAGCTCGACGGAATTGCCTTGTTCCGGAAAGACAAATACGTCGGAAAGCTGGAGAAAGATGATATATTCTATTTTACAATTCTGAAGCAAGAGCAAAAAAAGGGGGAGTTCACGCTCAACACGGATCGCCCTGAATTAAAATCCATCACCTTCAGCGCAATCAAAAGCAAGCGGAAAATAAAAATCAAAAAAAACGAGGAAGGAAAATATATCGCGGATATCGGCATCCGCGTAGAGGGCGGGGTGCTGGAATATATCGGAAATTTAAACCTGACCAAATCCGATCGCAAAAAACTGGAGGACCTGATCAGCGAGCACATGACCAAAAGAGCGGAACTGGTTCTGAAGAAATTGCGGCAGCACCGGTCGGACCCTATCGGGCTCGGCCAGTACGTCCGCAACAAAATGACCTATTCGGCTTGGAAGGATACCGATTGGAGCGAGATGTACGCCAATATGGAAATTCGCGTCCACAGCCGTTTTTTGATGAAAAACTTCGGAAACCTCTACAATTGATCCGGTTCTCCCATTTCCAGGATCTCCACGCCGTACGGCGCCAATTCCAGCTTCGTCCCTCTCATCTCCGCGTCGAGCAAGCTGTAATACTCCGCGGGAAGGGTAACCCGCCGAACCTCACGGCTCAGGTTCAAGAGAAAAAGAATCTCCCTGTCCGCAGCGGTGCGGATCGTAACTTGTACGCCGTCGGGAAGATCCGGAAAAGCCGGGATTTCAAGGCGGGCGGCAATTTCGCCGAACAAACGCTTGAGCCAGGCCTCTTCCGGATGGGTTCCCAAATAGTAGACCTCCCCTTGACCAAAACGGTTGACGGTCACGGCCGGCTGCCCGGCATAGAAATCGCTAGCGTACCGAAGCAGCACTTCCGCACCCAAAGGAGCCAGAATATCGCACCAATGCCGGCATGTAAAAGTCTGACCCTTGTCGTCCACCAATTCGTGAACATCTTGGCCGATCGGATCGTATTCCGTCACCATGACGCCCGAACAGGAAGAAAGAAGGCCGGGCAGCGGGCTCATGATGCACAGGTTGTTCATGTCCTTGACGCCGGTACGGCTCGTCAGGACCAAGGTGCCTCCTTCGGCCGCAAAACGTTCCAGCCGGTAGGCCGTCTCCGCATCCAACAAGTAAAGACTCGGGGCAACCACCAATTTGTAGCCGTCCAAAGGCTCGCTCCACTCGATCACATCGCAGCCGATACCAAGCTTGGTCAGCGCCCGGTGGTAATCCTTGATGCTTTCGTAATAGTCCATCCCTTCCGCCTGCGGCTGAATCCTTAAAGCCTCCAATTGTTCGATGGATAGCAGGATGGCCGCCTCGTGCTCAAGCACCGTGCCCTTGATTTTCTTGGACAACATATTCACTTCGGAGCACAGGGAAGCAAACTCGTCGAACTTGCGGCCCGGTATATTGCTGTGATCGATCAGACCATGCCAGAACTGCTCGGCTCCCGCTACGGCGCTTCTCCAGCGGAAGTGCATCACCGCATCGGCTCCCCGGGCGATCGCCTGCCAGGCATGGGCGCGGATAAATCCGGGATAAGGGGTTCGCCACATCGGAAACCAACAGCCCGGAGGACCGCTGAGCTGTTCCATGATCCAGAAATTCTTCCGCTTAATGCCACGGGTGACATCCAGGGATAAGGCGCCGCTGTACGGTCCGGTCGATTGTTTGCCGGGGGACGTGTTCGGATAGTAGTCGAAAGCGGCGAAGTCGAGGTCCTTTCCGACCCGGTACAAGTCCAGCCGTTGAGGATAACTGTGAAAATTATGCGTGACGAAATGATGCGGGCAATGCTTCTGAATGATCTTGATCTGGCTCCGCTGAAAAGACGCCAAGGTATCCCACTGGAAACGGGCGAAATCCAGCAGGTAAGACGGATTTTGGTGTGGGGATCCGCCAAGCGGTGTGCCGATTTGACACCAATCGCTGTATTCCCCGCTCCAGACGACCGTTCCCCAGGCGCGGTTCACCGCGCCAATCGAACCGTACTTCTGCTTGACCCACTCGCAGAACTTTGTGTTGCAACTCGGGCAATTACAATCAAGCATGCCGAACTCGTTATCGGTCTGCCATCCGATGACAGCGGGATGTTTGCCGAAATGTTCTGCCATCTTTTCGACAATCCGCGAGCCGTACACCAGCATCGATTCACTGTTGAAACAGCGGTGCCCCCGAACGCCCGGTTGAAAGATACGCCCATCGGCAAACACCGGTAAAATATCCGGCCGCAGGTCGGTCAGCCAGCGCGGCGGGGTGTTGGTCGGTGTACCGATCACGACGGAAATGCCATATTTATAGAACAAATCCAGTACCCGATCCAGCCAATCGAAAAGATAGATCCCAGATGAAGGCTCGAGCCGGCTCCAGGCAAATTCGGCAACGCGCGCAATGCGGACGCCCGTCACCTTCATGAGCTGGATATCCTCTTCCCAAACCCCCGGATCCCATTGCTCGGGGTAGTAGTCCACCCCGATTCGCACGGCATTATTCTGCCATGTCTTTCTTCTCACGATCTCTCCCCCGTTTCCAATAGTTCAAGAAGCACAAAATGGCATGACCGCCCGCTCGCCCGAAAGCCGGGCGAAGCGTAGCGGTCTGCCATATGTGTTCTGATCCATATAAGTTGAACTATCGATTCGCATATGAGGCAGCCGTGTGAAATGTTCTTCCGATCGCTGTTGTTCCCAGATTCCTCATCAATTAAATTCAGAAAAGGTAGAAATCCGGTCACAAAGGCGAACGCTACGCTTCTCCAGAATCATTTCACACTCTTGCCTAGAGCAAATTTTTAGTTCAACTTATATACTATTTATTTTTTAAGTTTGTCCCAGGCCGCCTGCATGTTGGTCATCCAGCCGTTCACATCGGTCTTCTCCGCGATCAGCTCCTGAATGACGCTCGCGAATTCTTGGGTTACCCCGTCCGGGAACTTCGAAGATTGTAAACCATAAACTTTGTTCTCGTCTACATATTTTTTCACATCCGCGCCCAACAGCCCAATATCTTCGGCCGCTGCCGGAATCGTCTTCAAGGCAGGGATGAATTTCCATTTCTTGACGATGTATTCTTTACCCAGGTCGGAAGTCGCGAGCCAGTTCAAGAAAATTTTCGCTTCTTCTTTCGAAGCGGATTCCTTGTTCACGACCAGGTTGGCCGGAATCCCAACGGTAAGCTTGTCGTTCTTCTCTGCGTCGTCATCGATCGGCATCGGGAACATGCCGATATTCATTCCAGGCTTAATGTTGTCGATCAAAGTTTGCGCCCAGTTCCCCTCTTGCATCATAGCCACTTCCCCGTTGGCAAACAGGGCCAGATGCGTATTCGCATCCGTCGTCAGCGGATTTTTCTGTCCGTATTGAACGGTCAGCTTAAGCAGATTGCTCCAGTTTTTGAATTGCGGGTTGTCGACGATCGTTTGGGTTCCGTCGTTCAAGCCCTTGATAAATTCATCGACATTGTCCTGTCTGGCGAAAGCCACGCTGATCCCCTGATTGCCCAGCAACCACCATTCCTGATAAGCGTTGCCGAACGGCGTGATGCCGGCAGCTTGCAGTTTCTTGGCCGCTTCTTCCAGCTCGGTGATCGTCTTAGGCGTTTCCGTAATGCCCGCCTTGGCAAACAGGTCCTTGTTGTACACGTACCCGATCCCTTCCAGGTTCATCGGCATACCGTATACTTTTCCGTCTTTGGTCATCGGCTCGGCTGCCAAAGGCACCAGATCCTTGACCCACGGCTGGTCGGACAGGTCTTCGATCTTGTCCTGCCACATGTCGAGCTCGGCAAAGCCCCCGTTGGAGAAAATGTCCGGCGCATCGCCGGAGGCGAATTTCGTCTTCAGTGCAGCCGCGTAGTCCGCGCCGCCGCCGACCGTTTGAATATCGAGCTTGATGTTTGGATATTCTTTTTCAAACTCAACTTTCAGCTCATTCAGGCCTTCCACAATTTCGGTTTTAAATTGAAAAATCTTGACGGTTTTGACTTCGCCTTCCTTAGCTCCGCCGCCGTTTGCGGCCGAACCGGAGTTTGCGGCATTTTTACCGCCGCATGCCGCGAGCAGCATGCTCATCATCAGCAGCACCGACAGAATGACCATGGAACGTTTCTTATTCATGTCTTTCATATCCCCCTGTACATTTGTAAAATGAGTTGCCTCTATATTTGGAACGCCGGACTTCGGTTAGTCTACCCTTTAACCGAGCCCGCCGCGATTCCCTCGACGATATAACGCTGCAGCAGCAGATAGAAGACGACGATCGGCAGAATTCCGATGGCCAGCGCCGGGAGCGCCATATCCCATTGCTTCGTGTACTGGCCGAAGAAGGAATATGTCGCCAGCGGAATCGTCCGCAGCGAAGGATTTTGCAAAATCAGCGATGGCAGCAAGTAGTCATTCCAGATGGCCAGCGCATTCAGCACGATAATGGTCATCATCATCGGGCGGAGCAGCGGCATGACGATCCGGAAAAACACGGTGACCGGATTGCAGCCGTCCACGGTGGCGGCCTCTTCAATTTCCAACGGCACGGATTTGACGAAACCGTGGAACAGGAATACCGCCAGCGGAAGACTGAGCCCCAGGTTGGTCAAAAGCAGGCCGGCAATGCTGTTGTTAACACCGAGCGTATTGACCACTTTCAAAACCGGAATCATGATCGTTTGAAACGGCACGACCATCGCCGCGACGAACAAGAGCAGCAACAGCCGGTTAAACCAAGTATTGGACCGGACCATCCGGTAAGCGGCCATCGCGCTGAACAGCGTAATCAGCACGACGCTGATCACCGTGATCACGATGGAGTTGCGGAACGCCTCGGAAAACCGGGCCAGCTCCCAGGCCTTGGTATAGTTCTCCCAATTAAATTTTGTAGGCCAACTGGCCGCGTTGGACAAAATTTCACCAAACGATTTGACCGAGTTGACGAACAGAAAATAAAACGGGGCGAGAAAGATCAGCGCCACGAGCGCCATAATGATTTCAAGCAGCACGTTTTTGCCGCGGGATCTGGCTTCCATCACGCTTCAACCTCCTTGCTCTTCGTGACGCGCACTTGAATCAAGGTGATGAGCGCCACGATGACGAAGAACAGTAATGCTTTGGCTGTGCCCAGACCATAGCGGTTATTCAGGAACGCTTCATTGTAAATGTTGAGCGCCACCGATTCCGTCGATTTGAACGGACCGCCTTTGGTCAAGGACAGGTTCAGGTCGAACATTTTGAAAGACCACGAGATCGCCAGGAAGAGGCTGACCGTCACCGCCGGCATGATCAGCGGAGCGATGATGCTGCGCAGAATCTGAAAGTGGCTGGCCCCGTCGATTTCCGCGGCTTCGAGCACTTCCTTGGACACATTGCTAAGCGAAGCGATATAAATCACCATCAGATAACCGGAATACTGCCAGACGAAGACCATGACGATCGCCCAGAATCCGGTGGTAGCGTCCCCGAGCCAAGGAAGTTCAAAGAAGGACCAGCCGGTCATTTCCCCCATGGTGGAGAAGCCTTTGATAAAAATAAACTGCCAGATAAACCCGAGCAGCAGGCCCCCGATGACGTTCGGCATAAAAAATATCGTCCGCATCACACTGCGCGTTTTCAAGGGCTTGGTTAAAAAATAGGCCAGGAAAAAGCCCACCAGATTCGTCAGAATCACGCCGAGAAGCGTAAAACGGACCGTAAACCCGAACGATTTCCAGAAATCCGGATCCCCGGAGAAAATTTGCTTGAAATTATCGAAACCGACCCAGCTCACTTGCCCCGATACCCCGTTCCAGTCCGTAAAGGAATAATACATTCCCATCGCAAACGGAATAATCATGACCAGCGTAAAAAACAACACGGCAGGGCCGACGAAAAACAGCTGCTGCCCAAACTGCGATAACTTTCGGTTACGCATGTATGGCCCCCTCCATTCTCTCTTTGTCGTATTTCGTCTACAAGTGTTATTATGTATTTATTTTGATCCCCCCGAAACCGACGCAGGTGAACTTAAAGGTGTAAAATATTGATCGGATGTGGCCGAATGAGATGGAATAGTATTCGTACAAAATTGATTGTCTTTCTGCTGCTGCCCATCATCGTTACGATGGCGGCCGCGGTGGCGGTCAGCTACTCGCATACCACGGCATCGCTCCGGGAACGCGCGGTGGAGGAGAACCGCAACTTGCTCTATCAGGGATATCGCAACATCGACAGCTTGCTGCAGAACATAAACCGAATCTCCCTGAGCGTGTACTCGGACTCCGAATTTTACAGACTGCTCGACGCCGGTTACGACGATATGTCGGCCAATATCGGGATCTATGCCTCCCTGAACTACATTTACAAGGCGGCTCCCGATATATTTCAGGTTTATTTGTACGGTGTCGAGGATCAGAAAGCGACCCTCATTACGCAGGATACGCCCAAGCGCTGGCAGGATTCCGCCCCTTTCCCGGTCTCCGATCTGCCGGAGCATGAACCGCTGCGCATCCAGACAACCCATGAAAGCCACCATTACGGGCTGTTGACGCCCTTTTTTCCGAAAGCGACGACGGAGCAGGTATTCACCTTGCACCGCCGTATTGAGAAAATACCGTCCAATCAAGCCATCGGCTACTTGTCGATCGATGTGAAGCTGTCGGCGCTTAGCGAAATTGTCGATCAATTATATGACAGGGCTCAAGAGAACCTGTTTATCCTTGATGCGGACGGCCAGTTGGTCTACGCCAATCAGCCCGAGCTGATCGGACAGCCGATCGCAGCCGATTGGTACTCGGGACGGGGTTCTCTTTTCGAAGGGAAGCAGGGCTATTTTGAACAGGACCATTCGGTATTCGTTTATCAGGAAATCGACAGCGCGGGGGCAAGGTGGATGCTGGTCAAACAGATTCCGGTGTCCCACCTGCTCGGCGAAGCCAACCAGGCCGCAAAAATCAACGGATTGCTGTTCGGTTTGGCGCTCCTTGTGATCGTCACGGCGACGGTGCTGATCTCGATCCGCATCACCTCCCCGATCAAGCGGCTTTCACAATACATGAGCCAGGTGAAGATCGGGAATCTCCAGGTGGATATCGCCTCCGCCGGCAACGATGAGATCGGCGTTTTGACGGAAAGGTTCCGGAATATGATGGACACGCTGAACAATTTGATTCTCCGCGAATACAAGCTGGAGTTGTCCAACAAGAACAACCAGCTGCGGGCGCTCCAGGCGCAGATCAATCCGCATTTTCTGAACAATACGCTGCAGATCATCGGTACGCTGGCCCTGGAACTGAAGGTTCCGCAAATTTATACCTTAATCTCGTCGCTGGCCAAAATGATGCGCTACAGTATGCACGACGATGACCGGGGCGTGACGCTGCGGGATGAGCTTGAGCATGTAAAAGCCTATGTCGAGCTGCAAAAGGAGCGTTTTGAGAACCGGTTCGACTTCCAGGTACAAATAGACGAGTCTTTGTTATCGGTGAATATGCCCAAGATGATATTGCAGCCGATTGTGGAAAATTACTTTAAGCACGGCTTGGGACCGGAAGATACCGGTGGAACGCTTGGGCTGACCGCGGCTTACGCGGAAGACGGGAGCATTGTCATAACTGTGGAAAATAACGGTTGCCGCATCCCCGAAGACAAGCTGCGCCGGCTCCAAAGCGGGCTGAGCCACTCCGGGGCCGAACAGATTCGGCCCGGCGAGGACGAAACGGGGGGCGGCTCCGCACCGTCCATCGGGCTGATCAACGTGCTGACCCGGCTTCGCCTGGTTTACGGCGAAGCTGCGGAGTTGAGCGTCAACAATCTGGACCCGTCCGGAGTCCGCATCCAGCTGAGGTTCCGGAACGATGACAAGAACGAGGAGGAAGCATCGGAATGAGAGCATTGATCGTGGACGATGAAGCGAGAGTGCGCAAAGCGGTAAGACTGCTGGTCGATTGGCAGGAACACGGCATCGAAGAAATTGCGGAAGCCGTGGGAGGTTCGGAGGCCATCGGCGTTATCCGCGAATTCAAGCCGGCCATCGTCATCATGGATATGATGATGAATGCCGGCCATGGCATGGAACTGATGGCCTGGGTCAACGAGCACGCCCCGTCTCTCAAATTTATCGTGATCAGCGGGCACGATGACTTTGAATTTGTCCGGGGGACCGTCCGGCACGGCGGGGTCGATTATATTTTGAAGCCGATCGAGCCCGAGGCGATCAACGCCGCGGTAGCCAAGGCGGTCCGCCAGTGGCGGCAGGAGGAACGGGAACGGCTGGAGCAGCAGAACACGAGTATCCGGTTGAACGAATTTAAACCGGTCTACGGCGAGAGGCTCCTCTCCTCGATGATTGACGATCCGGGCTCGGCGGACAACAGTTTAAAACGGCTGCGGATGGAAGGCGTGATTCCCGGGGAGGCGGATCAGGCCAGGCTGCTGCTGATCCAGGTGGATGCTTCGGACACCTCCCTGCTGAAGCGATTCGGAAATGAAGGCGAACTGCTGCAGTTCTCGCTGATCAACATCTGCAACGATTTCCTGACCGCCGAGCAAAGAGGCATCGCCTTCAAGCATTGGGGCGCCGCCATGGAAATCCTGATTCTCCTCTGGAAACTGCCGGAACGGGCCGCCGAGCTCGTGGCCAAAATCAACGATGGCCTGTTTCATACGCTGCAGCGGAGAATTCACGTGGGCCTTGCTTCCACGGGACCGATGCCGTCCAGCCTGCCCGCGCAATATGCGGAAGCGACGGCAGCCATCCGCCGGCGCAATCTGCTTCAGCCCGACCAATACATCCACGAGCTGAAGCAGGGCCAGCCCGCGGCGGAAGAGGAACCCGTCTCCCTGTCGTTTGCCGGCGTCCAAGCGGATTGGAAAACCGCCGTCCTGAGCGGGGATCCGGGGCAAATCGCCTCGTCGGTGCAGCGGTGGATCGACGCCCTTGGCCGGACCGGCTTCGTCTCCCCGGAGATGCTCGACTCCTGGAGGTCCTCCATCTTCTCCTTCCGTTCCGGCTTGCTCCGGGAGATGCTCGGCAGCGACGCGGACCAGGTGCTCTCTGCGCTGGAACAAGGAGATCACGCCGAGGCGCCGCCTATGCCGAACAACTATGTCTTTTCCCCGTTTGCGTGGCGGGATTGGCTTAACCGCTTCTTGACCCGTCTCGCCGGAGAAATCTCCAAACGGCAGCAGCGCGAATCGCGAAAAATCGGCGATATGCTGGCTTATATTGAACAGCATTACCAATCCGAGCTTTCGCTGCAAGACCTCGCCGCCCATTTTCAGGTCAGCCGGGAGTATATCTCCCGCAAGTTCAAACAGGAGTTCGGCGACAATTTCTCCGACTACCTGACGGCCTACCGGATCGACAAGGCGAAGAAGCTGATGCGAAACCCGAACCTGAAAGTCCGGAGGATCGCCGAGATGGTCGGCTTCAATGACGTCAAGTACTTCAGCAAGGTGTTCAAGAAACAGGAGGGCTTGTCCCCGCGGGAATACCGGAGCAAATGGACGGACTAGCATTAAAAAAAGTGCGGACGGCCGAAGAGAGAGAAGAAATCTCCTCTTGCCGTTCGCACTTTTTTTATTAGTGCCTCCTCATCAGACATTAGTCTCACACCCAAAGGCATCTTCAAATCGGATTTAGTATACAGTTCCGGCAGGTATATTCAGGCCAATCCACAATGGATGCGAAAAGATGCAAATCTGCAGGTTTTTAAGCCGAGCCTCGCGGAAATGCGAAAAAAGATGCAAATCCTGCAGGTATTTCTAACGATTTTAAAGAACCGAGCCGGTTTCGTCGAAAATTCCTGCAGAATCGCAGGAATTTTAAAATATTGGCCCCGAACAGGAAAAAAACATGCAGATTTGCAGGAATTCTATGTTACCAAGGTTGTCCGATGGGGCCTTAGCTGGAAAACCTCCCGCTAATATGCCACTCTTGAGCCTTGAATTGGATTTAGCTGAAAAATCCCCTCTTACTCTCTCTCGATTCGTCCGATCCGTTTCCGATCCGGCCGATTTCGGGCTAATTTAGCGGAGGAGTTCCATCCTACGGGCCTTTTCGGATTCCCTCCCTAGACCACGAATTAACGGGAGGAAGTCCCGTTAATCTAATATTAGGGTGATCATCACCTTTCATACCAGGCTAAAAAGGCTTCCGCCACGGCCTTTCCGGCCAAACCGTTCGGGTGCGGATCATTGCCGGGGCTCATAAACTCCGGCCGCAGGCAGTGATCCAGCGGGGCGGGCTGCGACAATACCGCGGCGATGTCGAACACCCGGTCCACGCCGGCTGGAGGAGCGGTCCGCAGCGTCTCGTTCACCCGGCGCCAGACCTGCTCCCGGTCGCCGCTGAAATTGAACGGCGGCACCGTAAACATCACGATATCGACAGCCGGATTGTTCGATTTCAGAATCGAAACGATCCGGGTCAAATCGCCGAGCAGTTGCCCGGCGCTGCGTTCGCCGATATCGATATCGTTCACCCCGAGCGCGATCAGCACCTGGTCGCCCTGTCTCGCTTTGTTCAACCAGGCCGTATCCGTGGCGGCATCGTAGGCCCGCGCCCAGCCCGAACCCAAATTCCAGACGCCGTAGTCCGGTCCGAGCCCGTCGGCAATTCGGGCCACCCAATACTCGTAGCCGTCCACGGCGGTCCGGACACCTTGCGTGATCGAATCCCCGAAGAACACCATCCGGCGTTTTACGGGCTTCCGGTACCCGATCCACGCGGGCATCACGAGCATTTTGTCCGAAAGGGAAAAAAACTCCGCTCCGGCATCCTCCGCGTGCTTCCCGGGGGCATCGAAGGCCGTCACCAGCATCTGCTCGACGTTATAGGGAACCGATCTGCCCGAGCCTGCGGCGATGGTCCAGGAAAAAGCCAGGTCATGCCCGTCCGGCAGCGCAAGCTCCACCGGATCGCTCCAGAACGTCTCCCCCGGCCGGACAAGCCGGGACGGGCTGCCGCCAAAGGTGACGGGCACCCGGGAAGCCGGGTTGACGCTGCCGTCCCGCCGGGTGCCTCCATCGGCCACAAAAGCGGCCTCAATCAGCCAGTCTCCGCCGGGTTGCCCTCCGTTCGCCACCTCGCCGCGATCCCAGGTTGAATCGACGCCGTTGCTGAACCAGAAACGAAGCTCCAGGTTTCCTTGTTCCCGCAGCCGGACGTAAGTCCGGTATGTATGCGTAAATGCCTCAGGGCGCTCTATGATATAGTTAGCCGCGGTCGACAGCACCGTGGCGGAAGAATAGTCCCCCAGCATCGGCTCCATCTTGCCGCTTCCCTCTTGATGACCTGCCCTCTCCATTCGCTGTTCCATGCCATATCCACTCCATCTTCATTGGTCTCTCCTCGAACCATTGTACAAAAAAACCGGAGCTGCGACTACAGCACCCGGTTTAAAAATGTTTTGGTCCGTTCCTGCTGAGGATTCCCAAACAGCTGCTCCGGCGTCCCCGACTCGATAAATTCGCCGTCCGCCATGAAGATGACCCGGTCGGCCACCTCCCGGGCAAAGCCCATTTCATGCGTGACGACGACCATCGTCATCCGCTCTTCGGCGAGCTGCCGCATGACCTGCAGCACCTCGCCGGTCAATTCCGGATCGAGCGCGGAGGTCGGCTCGTCAAACAACAGGATCTCCGGGCTCATCATGAGCGCCCGGGCGATCGCGACCCGCTGTTTCTGGCCGCCGGACAGGTTGGCCGGATAGGCGTCGCTCTTCTCGAGCAAGCCGACCTTCTCCAGCAGGGCGGAAGCCCTGTCGCGGATTTCGGCCGCCGGCAGGCGCTTGACCAGCTTCGGCGCCAGCTCCAGATTGCCGCGCACGGTCAGATGCGGAAACAGGTTGAAATGCTGGAACACCATGCCCATCCGGGCCGTGATCTCTTTGATTTTGGGCGGGGATGCGTATTTGCCGTCCCGCACCAGGAAATCATCCCCGATCCGGATGCTGCCCGCATCCACCTGCTCCAGATGAGCCAGACTGCGCAGCATGGTGCTTTTGCCCGAGCCCGATGGGCCGATCACTGCCACAACCTCGTTCGGCGCGATTTGCAGGGAAACCTTTTTTAGCACCTCCAGTGAACCGAAGGATTTCCGCACATCGCTCACATCAATCATCGTATTATTCATCGTCATCCATGATCCCTTTTAATCGAATTTGAATTTGCGCTCAAGGATTTTGAAAAACAAGGTCAGTATCAGCGTCATCACCAGATAAATAACCCCCGCGATCACGAAAGGCATAATCGTAAAGTCGCGGTTCACCGCGGTTTTCGCGAAATGCAGCAGCTCCGGCACGGCGACCGCGTACAACAGCGCGGTGTCCTTGACCAGGGTAATCGCTTCGTTCGATACCGCCGGGAGCGCGATTCGGAACATCTGTGGCAGAATGATCCGGGCCAAAGTGTGAAAGCGCCCCAAGCCAAGCACTTGCGCCGCTTCATACTGCCCCTTGTCGATAGCAAGCAGGCCGCCGCGGAAAATTTCGGCAAAATACGCGGCGTAGTTCAGCGTAAACGCTAGAGCGGCCGCAACAAAGCGGTCAAGCACCAAGTATTCCCCGATCACCGGCAAAACGGGCAGGCCGAAGCAGAAAAACAGCATTTGCAGCAGCAGCGGCGTACCCCGCATCACATAGATAAAGGCATTGGCCAGCCAGGCCAACGGTTTGAATCGGCTGCGGACCAGCAGCGTTATGGCAAAACCCAGCGGAATGGACGTTACGATCGCCAGAAAAAACAGCAGCACGGTCGTTTTCGCACCCTCCAGCATCGGTCCCGTAATTTCCCAAAAATAATCCATACTCATAAATGACTCTCCTCTAAATGAAAACTAAAAACCGGATATAAAATCCAATCCGGTTTTTAAAACGCCCCGTCTATTTCAACACCTTATCCTCGCCGAACCAGGTCTCCGAAATCTTGGCGGCGGTTCCGTCCTGATTCAGTTCATCGAGCGCTTTCTGCAGCTTCTCAAGCAGTTCTTCATTGCCTTTCTTCACGCCGATGCCGTATTCCTCGGGGGCAAGGGATTCGTCCAGCAATTTAAAGGTGCCCTCTTCCTTGGACATATAGTAGCGGGCCACCACCTCGTCGATGACCACGGCATCCAGCCGCTTGGTTTTCAAGTCGCTGAGCGCAAGCACATTGTCCGGGAATTCCGTGACCGTCTTGATTTCATCCTTGATCGGATTGGCATTCAAGGCGTCCGCCGCCGAGGACAGCGACTGCAGTCCAACCACTTTGCCGGCCAATTCGCTGATCGCGGAAATCGGGGAGTCCGCCAGCGTAACGATCACCTGACTATTCTTCAGGTACGGTTTGGTGAACAGAACCTTTCCTTTACGTTCGTCAGTAATCGTATAACCGTTCCAGATCAGGTCGATCCGGCCGCTGTTCAGCTCGGACTCTTTGGCCGACCAGTCGATCGGCTGGAAGGTGGCTTCCATGCCCATTTTTTTGGCCGCAGCCTTCGCATAATCAATATCAAAACCGACGATCTCGTTATTTTCATCCCGGAAGCCCATCGGGGCGAATTTATCATCGATGCCGATGACCAGCTTGTTATCATCCTTGCCGGCGCCGGAAGCGGAGCAACCGGACATCACAACCAGCATCATACTCAAAATCGTCAGCAGAATTGCGCTCTTTCTTCTCATCTGTATCTCTCCCCCATCATGTAGACAAAAGCGCGATGCGCGCGCTTTAGTTCGTTAATACGTTATCAGATTCTCATGATAACATACTACCAGAAAAGAGTCGAGAGAAATGAGAGTTTCCCAAAAAAAGTGAGCCGATTTTATCACAGGATGGCTTCGGCCAACTCCCGATAAATCCCCACGATCTCCTCCATGCTCATTCGCACCAGCCCGCTGGAGGAAGGAGCCACGAAGTCCTGCACGCCATCCACAAGCATATCCGATTGAAAGCCCCAGCCCGCCCGGGAATTTCCGCTATATTCGGTGTACACGCCTTTGCCGACAAAACAGGCGACCTTGGGTCTGTACTCCTGAAGCTTGCCGCGCAGCAGGGTTCGGCCCTGCTTGTACTCCTCGCGCGTGATATCTTCGGCTCCCCGCGTCGGGCGCGCCACAATGTTCGTAAACCCGTATCCGAGCTTGAGCAGCTCGCTGTCTTCCTCCGCCTTGTAGAGCCGAGGCGTCAGGCCGGACCGGTGCAAAATCCGCCAGAAATTGTTGCGGGGATTGGCATAGTGATGTCCCACCTCCCCGGACCGCAAGCTCGGATTAAACCCGATAAATACGATGGACAAACCGTAATCCAGATGATCCTGAACTTCCTGCATCTCCCGCGAAACCTCCTTTTGTTTTGGCAAAAACACGGCAACCGATCGTCCCGGGGCTTAACGTAAATCCGAGCCCGCGCTGCCTTAAGCGAGGACCCGGCTGCGCGGTGGCTCTAGCGCAAGCGCGTTGCGCACTGATCGATGCGAGATCCGAACTGATCGAAGCTGCTGCGCTGCCCTATCGGAGATCCGCGCTGATCGATGCTGCTGCGCTGCCCTTTCGGCGATCCGCGCTGATCGGAGCTGCTGGCGCTGCCCTAACGGAAATGACAGCCGTTATTTCGCGAATATTCGCACTTTCGGATTTCTAACGGATCCAGTAGCGCCTATTTGAGCTCATTCCCGCCGAATTGACCTCATTTTGCCGAAATAGCGGCTGCTGCTTCCGTTAGAATCCGCAATCGGCCTTGATGGACGAAATAGCGGCTGTGGCTGCCGTTAGAAACTGCAGTTAGGAACTTCCGTCAGCAACTTCTGTCAGCAACTTCGGCCCAGACCGGACCGGATATTCGGACTCCGCGAGGCGAGGCTATACCTTTTCCTGATAAATCCTTCCCGCCGCCTTGCGCCTCTTTTTAATATAATCACCCAGCGCAAAGAACAAACCGTAGATTACCACGAAAAGAAACAAGGCGATCGCCTCCTCGGCCAACAGATACAGCGGGTGGGGCCCCAGCCAATCGAGTACCGACGGCGTATCCGGCTTGTGCAGCAAAAACATATAATTGGCTCCGATCGCGGCATTCAACAAACCTACCGCTAACGCCAGGACATTCAGGAAAAGCATCGTTTTGCCGATCGACCTCCAGGTTGGACGGTACCCTTCCACCCATGTCATATACAGCGGAGCAAGAATAATGGCCAAATGGGCGATGAAAAACTGAAAGAAGCGGAAATGCGGAAATCCGTACGCCAGATTCGGCGTTAAAAAAGCCTGCAGCGCTCCCCCAATTCCGGCAAACAGCAAAATTTCGTACAGCCAGCGCGTTCGGGTCCACAGCATCAGAATCGAGAGCAGGAGCGTAATCGTACAGAGCTCAAGGGGCAGCGTGTAACGGATATCCCAAACCTCCTCGGCAAAATACCAGATGTTCAGACTGCCTTCACATAGAATAAGGAGGAAGATCAATCCGCATCTTACGGCCAGGCGCAAGGTCTTTTTTTCACGGATATGTCGTCTGGTCAAAAAGAGCGCCAAAGCGAAAACGAGCAACAGTGCGATCGAAATGAGATGGGGCGCGGAAAACATAAGAAAATCCGGAGCTTCCCGGGAATTAAAAAACGACAAAATCATAAGTTCTCCTTTTTCAATTAAATAAATATGTATCAAATTGGTTGTGACTTATCGTATCATGCGCCGGAGACTTCGTAAAAATCTTTTCTCCTCATCCGGGAATTTGATATAATAAGCTAAGACATTGGAAAACGTTTTCAGACATAAGCGAGCCGTCCTTTTTGTAAGCGCTAGCATGAATGTTGGTTGTGGAGTCATTTTTGTACCGCCATTATTTCTTGAAAAAGAGAGGGATTCACGATGTCCGCAGCAAAACCACGCATCCTTACCGTAAACCAGATCGGCTATCCGGCGGCCGGACTTAAATCATTCCGCTATACCGGGCCCGGCGGAACTTTTGAAGTGATCCGCGCTTCCACCGGAGAGGTGGCCTTCGCGGGGGAAACCGCCCCCGCCCGGCAGGACGAGGCTGCCGGAACTCCGGTTGGTTCGGGGGAATTCTCCGGGCTGTCCGAACCCGGAACCTACCGTATTCGGATGAACGGCGAGGTTTCGGCTCCCTTTAAGATCGATTATGATCCGTACGCCGAACTGCATACCGGCCTGCTTAAAGCCTTTTACTTCTTCCGCTGCGGCTGCGATCTGGCGGAGGAGTTCGCCGGGCCTTGGGCCCACCGGGCTTGCCACCTCGCGGAAGGCATCGTCTACGGCGAGCCCGAGCGGAGACGGGACAGTGCCGGGGGCTGGCACGATGCCGGCGACTACGGCAAATACACCGGCCCGGGGGCCAAGGCGGTCGCCGATCTGCTGCTCGCCTACGAGCTGTACCCGCAGGCCTTCCGCCGCACCGTGCCGCTCCCCGAGAGCGACGGGCGTATGCCGGATGTCCTTCATGAGTGCCGCTACGAGCTGGAATGGCTGCTCAAAATGCAGGATGAGCAGACCGGCGGCGCGTTCCACAAGCTGACGACCAAGCAATTTCCGGGCCTCGATGTCATGCCGGAAGACGATTTGGCCGAGCTGTATTTTCTGCCGATATCGGCTGCGGCTACGGGCTGCTTCGCTGCCGTGATGGCCATGGCTGCCCGCATTTACCGCCTGTTCGACGGTACGTTTGCGGACCGCTGTCTGGATGCGGCCCAACGCGCCTGGCGCTGGCTGCTCGATCACCCCGAAGTCCCCGGCTTCAACAATCCGCCCGATATCGCCACAGGGGAATACGGCGACGCCCAGGATCTTGACGAACGCTATTGGGCGGCGGCGGAGCTCTTCCGCACCACCGGCGACGAGGCTTTTCACGAGAAGTTCAAACGGCTCGCCCTCCAGCAATTCCCGAAATTTGAACTGGGCTGGGCCGATATGGGCGGCTACGGCTCCCTGGCCTATCTGCTCGGCGGCCCGGGAAAGGCCGATCCCGCCCTCTATGCCCGGCTTCAAGACGGACTCCTGGCGGAGGCCGGCAAGCTGCTGGCGATCAGCTCCGGTGACGGCTACGGCATCTCCCTGACGCCGGCGGATTATATATGGGGCAGCAACATGGTCGTCATGAACCGCGCGATGCTTCTGCTTATGGCCTTCCGCTTCGGCGGCAAACCCGAGTACGAACAAGCCGCTCTTGACCATGTCCATTACCTTCTGGGACGCAATGCGCTCGACTTCAGTTATGTGACGGGTTACGGCGACCGCCCGGTCATGCACCCGCACCACCGCCCCTCGGTAGGCGATCGGGTGGCCGATCCGGTACCCGGTATGGTGATCGGCGGACCGAACCGCGGCCTTAACGACGACTGCATGATGGAGCATCTGCAGGGCGAAGCGCCGGCCCGTTGCTTTATCGACGATGAGCTCAGTTACGCGGGGAACGAAGTGACGATCTACTGGAACTCGCCGGCCGTGTTCGCGGTCTCGCATTTCGTTTCATGATGCGAGCAGGAAATTGGCCGCCCGCTAACGGGAAAATCTCCCGTTAAATTACCGCTATGGGCTTTTGAACCGGATTTAGCTGGAAAAGCTCCATCTATTTCGCGGCCCTATTGCCGTTATACACAATTTCAAGCGAATTAGCGGGAGGTTTTCCAGCTAATTCGCCTCTGCAGCCGCATACACACCAAATTAACGGGAAGAATTCCCTTTAATTCAAACCAAACCATTAGTTGTAGATCAAGTAGTTATAGATCAAGGGTGTGAGAAGAACCCTTTACACCGCTGTCTAATATGCAAATTAATAGTTTTACCTATGATAGCAGGAGATTTACCGACTAATTGAGCTCTGCTGCGGGGAGGGATTCTAATTAAAGGGGAAATCTCCCGTTAATTGCGCAACGGCCTAATCGTGCTTCAGCCTAAGTGTTCGAATTTTATCCGTCAAAAAAAAAGCAGGTTCCCAAGGCGTAACTCCCTGGAAACCTGCTTGATTAGTTTTGCCGGCTTACTCCGCCAGCCCCAAAGCGCGCATCGTGCGTTGCAGCACAATGGCGGCCTCCGCCCGCGTTGTATAACCGCCCGGCAAAAATTGCCCCTTCGCGTTCCCTTTCAGGATGTTCTGTTCCGTCAGCTGTGCAACAGACGGCGCCGCCCATGCGGGGATGGCGCCCTGATCCGCAAACCGCGCCAGGCTGGCAATGCCTGACGAAGCGCCGGATGCCGCCGTGCTCTCCTTCCCGTTCTTCGCGAGTTCCCACGCGCGGGAGAGCAGCACGGCCATTTCCGCGCGGGATAGACGCTCACCCGGGGCAAAGGTGCCCCCACCCTCGCCTTCACCGTCGACGAGTCCGAACTTCACCGCCGCCCCGATATCCCCGGCCAGGGAACCGCCCGCGGAAACGTCGGTGAACGGGTTCGCCTCCGCGGCCGAAGGCAAGCCGAGGCTCCTTACGAGCAGAGCGGTAAACTCGCCCCGCGTCACTTGCCGTCCCGGCGTGTAATGGGACGCATCCGTGCCCTTGATGATCAAGCGGGAAGCCATCGCTTCGATTTCTTTCTCCGCCCAGTGGCCGGTCACATCATTGAACTCTTTCTTGTGTTCCACGATCATGAAGACTCCGCTTCCACTTCCGGGCGACTTCAGTTCCAGCGCAGGCTGGCCGTTCCAGGTTACGGACACCGCCGGAACCGGACGGAACTCGCCGGCCGCTTCGTCGAATTGGACGGCAACGCGATTCGCGCCGCCGCCGGAAGCTCCAGCCGGAAGAGGAACGATCCGGCTAAAAAGATCCGCTCCGAATCCATCCAGAGCCTTCGCCGTTCCGCTGTGAATCAGGCTGGACCGGAACTCCAGCGCCGTCCCCTTCACAGCTTGAGCGCCAAGGCTTGCCGCCGCGGTCTCCAGCTTCTCCAGCTGAACCGCGGACACCGGAGCAACGGAAATGGACAGCAAGGACTGCGGGTTCAACCCGCTCCCTGTTCCCAGCGCCTTGTTCACGCTATCGCTTACCGCTTTTAGCGGGAGGCGATAGCCCCCGGCTCCGGTCTCGATCACGACAGCCGGGGTGGAAGAGGCTTTGGCCGCACCCGCGATCAGCGTCTGGACCGGAAGCCGCACCTCTACGCCCCCGTTTACGTCCGGCAAAGAAATCGTCACATGATCAGCGGCGCCGCCGACAACCGCCTGAAGCGCGTTGTCCAACACGGCCGCCGACTTGACGCTAACCACCGTTATCGTTTGACCCGCGGCGTTCACGTTCTGCGTTGTTTGCAGTTGGTCGCCCGAAAGCTTGGCGCCCGGTGTCTGTGCAGCCGGAGGCGTCGAAGGCGCCGGCGTCGTCACGCGCCCCGAGCTGCCGCCAGATTGGCCGCCACCGCTCACAGGTTTGGCCTGCTCCACGATCCGCCCTTCCACTTGGGGCGCAACCGTACCTCCAAGCGACTTCACATGTTCGATAAATATCTCATAATCCGGATACCCGAGATCTTCATAATAGCTCCCCGAAGCAATCGCTGCGGCAAAAGAGGCATAGCCGTCTCCGCCATTCGCCACAAAGCTGTTGGTGGCCATGCGGTAGGTCGCCTGCAAATTCAAGGGAACATAGCCCGATCCCTTCAGAATTTGAACATCATACACCCGGCTCCCAACCGCTTGGGCCGGATCCCATTTTAACTTCATGCCCGCAATCTGCGGGAATTTGCCGGGCAGATCGTTCAGCTTGGCACCGCTGATCCCGTTTTCCAGCCCGTCCTTCAGCTGCTGGCCCGTTACATCCATAACAAACAGCGTATTCCCGAACGGCATCACGGTGCGCAGCTCACCCATTGTAATGTCTCCCTGATCGATCGGAGCGCGGATGCCGCCTCCATTGGTCAGAGCGATGTCCGCGTTTTTCAACTGCTTGGCTTTCGCCAGCATTCCGTCAGCGATCAGATTCCCCAAACTCGTCTCCCTGGAGCGGACATTCTTGCGTTCCCCGTCCAGCGGAACCGCGGCCGTTCCGATCACGGTCTTTTTCAGCTCCTCGAGGTCCGCGTTGAGCGGAGCGAGTATTTCCGCCGCTTTGGAGTCCTCGGGCACCTTGGCATCGACAGTAATGAGTCTTCCCGTCGTTTGTCCCGGGCCCGTCAGTACCGTCCCTTGGCTGTCAAACACCAGATCGACACGGCCGAGGAACTTGCCCCATTCATTGGCCTGCACGATCACCGTAGGCGTCCGGTGCACGTCATCGACGACAATTTCGGGCTGGTCCAACCGCGTATGCGTATGGCCGCCGACGATCAGGTCAATGCCCTCCACGGCCTCCGCGAGCTCCTGATCCCTTCCGTATCCCAAATGCGAGAGGCCGATAATAATATCGATGCCGTCCTGTTCAATCGCTTGGACCGTTTCCTTTGCCGCTTCCGCCGCATTCCGGAACGTGACATCTTTGCCTGGACTGGACGTTTCTTTGGTATCCTCTGTCGTCAGGCCGAATACCGCCACTTTCTGGCCTTCGACGTCAAGTACGACATAAGGGTATACGCCGGCATTATCCAACGTTTTGGGCCCTTTAGGGTCGACCGTGATCGTAGCCTTGAGCAGTGGAGCCATATTGGCGTCCCGCCTTAAGTCGACATTGGAGCTGACAAGCGGAAACTTGGCTTTTTTCACAAAATCGGCCAGAACCTTCGTCCCTTTGTCAAACTCGTGGTTTCCGAACGTCATAGCGTCATAGCCCATATAATTCATAAATTCAAGATCCGCCAATCCCTGCCATTTCGTAAAATACAGATCCCCGGAAAAAACATCTCCCGCATCCAGCAGCAAACTGTTCCCGCCTTCGGCCCGGACCTGCTTCACCAGCGTGGCTCTGCGCGCCACATCGGCTAAATGGGCATGCGTATCGTTCGTATGCATTACCGTCAGCTCCCAGGTAGCCTGGCCGCCGCTTCCCACCGTGACGACCGCTTGCGCCACACCATAGCCGTCCTCGCTCAGCGCCGTAATCACAGCCTGACCCTCGGCGACCGGTGTCACGTTCCCGTCGCCATCCACTTTCGCGATATCCGGACGCGACGAGCTCCATGTTACGCGGTTCGAATTCGATTCGGCAGACTCCACGGTGGCTGTCAGTTGCTCCCCCCCTCCTCCGGCCTGCAGCCGCAGGCTGTTCTTATTCAGCGAAACCTTGGTTACGTCCAGCTCCAGCACCGACACGGTGCCCCCCACTTCATTGGCGACAAGCAAAAGCGGACGGCCTGTCGGACTGTCGGTTGCCGGAATAAACTCCAGCCCCTCCGGCCCGGTATCCGTGTTGATGCCCGCCGGGAAGTCACGCGTGTTCGTATAGTTCACAAACACCGGATTTTCCGGGTTCGTGATGTCATAGGTCATCACTCCGCCAACCCGCTCCAGGCCGATAAACGCAAAAGCCTTGGTTCCGACCTGACCAACGGTGACGTATTCCGGTTCGGGACCTTTTTTGGGACTACGGTCATCTTTTTCCACCTTACTGTTGCTCACATTAAAATAATCCGGCAGCCGCTCCGCGGTTATCCGCTCAAAATCGCTGCCGCTATCGTATACCTGCGTAGTTACCGTTGCTGCAGAGGAAGCGTCCCAGATGGAGAAAGAACGCGCGCCATACATATACACGCTGTCCGTCCCCATATCGCCGGCGGCTTCCACTTTGTCATAGGTCGCCCCATGCTGGCTCAGGAACTGGGCTGCGGGTGAGGCGGAATCCAGATTCGCCTTCAGCTTGGAAATTTTGCTGCTGTTTACCCGGTGATCCCCCCATTCGGTCGCATCGCCTTCGTTGGCGGTCAACAGGTAGGTCTTCCCGTCCTTTTCGTAAGCCGCAATTCCGTCAGGCATGTACATGCCTTGGAAAGGCGCGGTCTCCAGCTTGATTTCCCCGTCGTTCACCAGGTCCAGGGCGTTCTTCGGATCGCTGAAATCCTTGGTCCCCAGGCCGTGAACCGCCGTGACTTTCCTCTCGGCAATGTTCACTACCGCGATGGCATTGTTCTCCTGAAGAGTCACGTACGCCGTTTTTTCGTCCCCGGACAAAGCGATGTATTCCGGCTCCAGGTCGTGGATCGCATCTTCTTTGGATCCGGGCCCCGTGATATTCCCGTCCGCATCCGCTGCTCCGCGAATATGCACGGCATTATCGATCACCGCGGGATCGTCGAACTTGACGTGAGACACTTTATCCGTTTCCAGGTCGATGATCGTCACGCTGCCTTCGGGGTCGATCCCCGCCTCGCGAGGCTCACCCTCATCGGCGGTCAAAATATACTCCCCGTTCGAGGTAAACTTCACCATATCCGGTTGAATTCCGGCCTCGTAAGTGGTTAGCAGGTTTCCTTCATAATCGAGCACCAGGATTTTGCCGTTTTTGTCCGGTGCCGCTTCCTGAACCGCCGCTGCAATCGTGCGGGTTTTTGCATTGATATCCAGGCTGGTCAAATCCCCGAATTGGAAGCCCTCGGTTTCCGCCAGCTCCTTCACATCGATGCTCTTTTCCTTGGTCAGCCGACCGTCAGCCGTTAAAGGCACGATATCGATCGAAGGCGGATTGGTCGAACCGTTGACGAGATAAAATTTGCCGTTATCCCGGTTGTATCTGACGATTTCGGCAACCCCGCCGTCCTTGTTGGGCGTTCCCGTTTCATAGCCGGCGATTTTGCGGATTCGCAGCGTATCCTTTGCCGGAGCGGGAGACAGAGCCGGTCCAGCCGCGTTCACCTGCAACTCTCGGGTATCGGTAAATTCCGTGGAATTCGCATCCTTGATGGTAAAAGTAACCGTGTAATTGCCTTCCGCACCGGACGCGGGCATCCCCTCAATCGCACGGGTCGTATCCGAAATCGCCAAGCCTGCCGGAAGCCCTGCCGCTGCAAAAGTATAAGGAGCTTGTCCTCCATACACGTCCAGCGTCACGGAATAGAACTGTCCCACGGTTGCGGCGGGCAAAGACGTACCCGATATTCCGATGGTTGCCGACGAGCTCAAACTTGATCCGCGGTCATCCGCGCCAACAACTCCGGTATCCGTCGCTCCGGCGTTCATCATTCCGGCATCCATCGATCCGGCATCCATCAATCCGGCATCCATCGCCCCGACCGTCTCGGTCGCCCCGGCCTCCCCTGTGGCTCCGACCGTACCTGCGGCACCCGCCACTGAACCGACCGTTGTGCTGAGCAAAATTTCCGCCGCCATCAGCAGCGAGATCATCCTCACTATCCTCAACTTCAATCCGATTCCCCCCATATCAGCATCATTCCCCCACAGTCTATTGAAGAATTGTTAGCGCAGGGGCCTTTTTCCTTCATGGATATGTAAAATATGTAAAGTCATCTTTCAGATATATATGTGATCAACCATGCGGCAGTCGTGTGATGTGAAATGTTCTTAACCGCTGCAGCTATCCTCTATCCTCCCAACCTAATACAGATCCTCAAAAAGAAGCTGGTTACTCCAACTAACTAATCGCCCACGTAATTGCGGGAAATCTTCGGTATTTTGCCCCTCCACCTGCCCGAACGAACTTCGCCTTCCTTAAGGAACCGGATTTATCGAGCTAGAAAAGAGCTATAAATGAGAAATTCCTGCAAATCTGCAGGCTTTTTTCCCGAATCGGAGAAGCATTTCAAAATGCCTGCATTTTCTGCAGTTTTTTTCGACGAAAAGCGCCTATTCCTCGCACATCGCTATAAATTCCTGCACTTTTGCATCTTTTCTACTCCGCCCCCGCTGGACTCGCCGAAATTCCTGCAGATTTGCATCCTTTGAGTTCGGTTGCTTGATGCATCTTGCCGAGTGAGAACTCGGGGCCCTCGCCGATAGCGGCTTTTTGGGACGCTATTTGAGCATTTTATGCTCAACCAACAAAATAGGGGGCTTTTTAGGGCCTAACATGGGCCACAAAACAATAAATCCGGGCTTTCTCCCCAACTTTTACCGAAATAGGAGCCCGAAAGTCCCGCGAGTTAGGTGAGGTGGTACGGAAAAAACAAAAAGGACTCTCGTTAAGAGAGCCCATTTTCTCCGCCTTTAAAACGGCCGTTCGGCGCCCCATCGGGCACACCATACGAATGGTCTGCCCGGCGGGCTTGAAGATCGTCCGTAACGTGCCGCCAAGCTCGCGGTAATGCCGCTCCAGCACCGCGCCGTTCGAACGGCACAAATGCGGCCGGCGTGCAGGGGCTAACCCTTCCGCCTGCTTTTGAACCACCGGCAGCACTCAGCCCTCCTGCACCGCGGCCGCCCGGATCTCTTCCAGCATCGCCTCCGCCACCCGCTCGGCCTCCTCCAGAGGCAGGGCGTCGAACTTGTAGGGATTGCTGTGCCCGACATGCTCCCGCCAAGCGGCATTCAGCACATCCCGGCGCCGCCGGACGAGCGAGATGAAGCGGCCGTCCACATTCTCCGCCCATTCCGGCGTCTCTTCCAGGACGATGTGAAACGCATCCTTCAGGATGGCGCGTGCCATCACCCAATGGCCGTCCTCCTCGGGATGAACCGCGTCCCCGTACTTGTAGGCGGAATCCGCCTCACGCCGCTCCCGGATGTAGGACATCAACGGCTCCCGCAAGTTCACGACCGCATAGCCCCGCTCGGCCCCAAACCGTTCCACCCAGTCGGCGTACCTTCCCAGAACTTCATCGTTGTATCCCTGGTAAGGGGTTTCAAAAGCATAGTCCGGCATTCCTTCGGGCAGAGGCTCCCCATTCACGGACAACACATCGAACGGAGGCGGCGTCATCAAGATCACACGCGCTCCGGCCCGCTCCGCCTGTTCCACCGCCCGCTTCATGCCTTCCCGATAGAGCTTGAACCGCTCTTCCGAAAAAGGATGATAAATCCCGTCATTCATCCCGTAGCAGAAAAACACCCAATCCGGCCGGCTCTCCGCCAGTGCGCGTTCCAAGCGTTCATGGACGCAGGGCCGCGGAAAAGGATGGCTGGACTCATGCGTGCCAGCCGCCGTCTCACTGCCGACGCCCAAATTGATGAAATCCAGGCGGCGGTCCGGAAAATGCTTGAGAAAAAACGCCTCAAGATATCGGATATAAGCCCCGTTTTCGGTAATGCTGTCTCCCAGAAAAACAATTCGCTTCCCGTCCGGTACCCGGATCAGGTTATCGGATTTAAGGTTCATGCCTTCCACGCCTTTCAACATAAAATAAAGAATGGTTACATTCTACTGCCGTTATAAAACGATTGGATATGAAAAATAAATCAAATGTGGAACCTGGCCCGGAACTTCCCCGGCGGCTCGCCGGTCCACCGCTTGAACTGGCGGCTGAAATGCGCGATGTCCTTATAGCCGAGGCGTACGGAGACGGCTTCCACGGAAAGCGACGGCTCCATCAACAGGAGCTTCGCTTTTTTCAGCTTCAAAGCGGACAAGTATTGGCGCGGCGACATGCCGTACACTTTGTGAAACATCCGGTTGCAGGATGAGGCGCTGTAACCGAGGCCCGCCGTCACGGCGGCCACGGTTTCCCGGGTAGGCTCGCCCTCCGCCCCATCGGCCTCCACGCATTTCTCCAAACCGGCCGCAATCTCGGAGGCCACCCGGACCGTCCGGTTCCCGGGGGCTTCCGGCTTGCCGCGTTCGGTCAGCGTCTCGCTGAACCCGGCAAACAGCTCGTACACGGCGGACATCGTCCGCATGCGGTTTCCGAGCTGTTCCGCCTCCGCACGGGCCGTGAGCGCGATCAGCTTGTCCAGGCTCGGCCGGATGGCCTGCGTCAACGGGCTGCTCGCGCCATAATAAATCTTCTTCCCCTGACAGAGCAGCCCCCTCAGTACCCTGTCGTCCACGTTAAAATGAAGACAGTAGTAAGTCATGCTCTCCGATCCCGCGGCCCGACTTTCATGGACCTCCTCCGGGCGCAGCAGCATGACATCGCCGGGTTCCTGGACATAGCTCTGGCCGTTAACCGTCATTTCCTGCCGGCCCGCCAGGAGCAAATTCACCTCAAACATCGGATGGCTGTGCCTCGGATAGGACCAGTCCGGGGTTACGGTACGCAGATGCGCCGCGAACAGTTGAAACATGGAATCCATATCCGGCAGCATAAATTCGGCGATCTGATGTTCCTCATGCATCTCCATACTTCGCACCCTCCTTGATCCGCCTATTCCATTATTGAACGTTTTGGGTAAAACGATAATCGCTTTGGACATGGGACTCCGCCTAATCCCTTGATATAATCAAGTTATCACAATGTTCCGAGGTTGAACAGGAGGTTTATCAAGATGGGTAAAAGCATATTTTTCAACGCGCATCACTCCCCGGTGGGAGCCTTTGCCAGCTTTACTTTGGGATATCCGGGCAAAAGCGGCGGTTTCGATCTTGAGCTGGGAAGCCCGCCCAACCAGAATATATACATCGGCCTGCAGGAAGACGGGCAGCAAAAATACAGGGTGCTCCCGTTTTTCGGCGAAGGCCAGGACGAACGGGACCGCTATACTGCCGAGCAAAACGAGACCGGTAAAGAGCCGGCCGAAGCGCTGCTCCTCCCGTTTGCCAAGGATGCCGTCTCCCGCAAGTTTGGCGCAGCCATAGACGAGTGGCAGGCCGGCGATCTGACTTTCCGGCTCTACTCCCCGTTCGGCAGCGTGCCGGACCCCGCGTCGGCCGATGCCGAGGAGCTGAAATTCGCGCTGGTGCCTGCCGTTCTGGCGGAAATCACGGTCGATAATACGCGCGGCGTCTCCGCGAGAAAAGCCTTCTTCGGCTTTCACGGCACGGACCCTTACTCCGCCATCCGGAGGCTGGAGGATACGACCGGAGGAGAGATTACCGGCATCGGACAGGGCCGCCATCTCGCCATCGCCACGGACGACCGCCGGGTCAAAAGCGCGGGCTTCTTCACGATCGAAGACATTCTGAAACCGAAGGTGGAAGAAAACCTGCGGTTCGGGCTCGGTCCGGTCGGCGCATTGCTGATGGATACCCCGGCTGGAGAAAAAGCGACATATCGCTTCGCATTGTGTTTCTATAAAAGCGGTTTCGTGACGACCGGGATGGATGCCGCTTATTTTTACACCCGTTACTTTGCCGATATTGAAGAAGTCGCCCGGTTCGCCTTGAACCAGTATGACCGGAAGGTGGAAGCGGCCGGATGGTGCGAGGGGTTTGCGAAGGCCCCCCACTTGAACGAGGACCAGCGTTTTATGCTTCATCACGCCATCCGCAGCTATTACGGCTCGACCGAGCTGCTGGAGCATCGGGGCGAACCGCTGTGGATCGTCAATGAGGGCGAATACCGGATGATCAATACCTTCGATTTGACGGTGGACCAATTGTTTTTTGAGCTGAAAATGAACCCCTGGACGGTCAAAAACGAACTCGATTTATTCGTCAGCCGGTACAGCTACAAAGATACGGTACGCCTTCCCGGCGATGACACGGTGTATCCCGGCGGCATCAGCTTCACGCATGACATGGGTGTGGCGAATTCCTTCTCACGCCCGGGGTATTCCGCTTACGAACTGCACGCCATTGAGGACTGCTTCTCCCATATGACCCATGAACAGCTGGTCAATTGGGTGCTGTGCGCCGCCGCCTATGCGCAGCATACCGGGGACAGCGCGTGGCTTGGCCGCAATCTCGGCATTTTCGAAGAATGCCTGGAGAGCATGGTGAATCGCGATCATCCCGACCCGGCCCAGCGCAACGGCATCATGGGACTCGACAGCGCCAGAACGATGGGCGGCGCCGAGATTACGACCTATGACAGCCTGGACGTGTCGCTGGGGCAGGCCCGGAACAACATCTATCTCGCCGGAAAAAGCTGGGCCGCCTATGTTGCGATGGAGAAGCTGTTCGCCGCAAACGGACGGCCCGAAGCGGCCAAGCTGGCGGGCGACCAGGCGGAGCGCTGCGCCCGGACGATCGCCGGCCAACTGCGGCCGGAAGGCTACATTCCCGCCGTGATCGCGGAGAATAACGATTCCCGGATTATCCCGGCGATTGAAGGCCTGGTGTTCCCGCTTTATACCGGCTGCCCGGAAGCCCTGGATCCAAACGGCAGGTTTGCGGCCTACATCAGCGCTCTGAAACAGCATCTCGCAACGGTGCTGGTCCCCGGCGTCTGCCTGTTCGATGACGGAGGCTGGAAGCTGTCCTCCACCAGCGATAATTCATGGTTGAGCAAAATCTACCTCAGCCAGTTCATCGCCCGGCACATCCTCAGCCTGCCGTGGGACGAAGCCGGCGCCGCCGCCGATGCCGCCCATGCCGCCTGGCTGACGAGCAAGGACAACGCCTACTGGAGCTGGAGCGACCAGATGCTTGGCGGCGTGATTTGCGGCAGCCGCTACTACCCGCGGGGGGTCACCGCCATCCTTTGGCTGGATGAAGCCAAGATGAGCTAAACCCGAGCGAATGAAAAACAGGAGCCAAATCTCCCTAACCCTAAAAGGGGTCGGGAGATGGCTCCTGTTTTTGGTCCTGCGCCATCCGGCCCCGGGCCGCGCGGTTCCGCCCTTCGCGCTTGGCCTGATAAAGCGCCTGGTCCGCCGCCTTGTATAACCGGTCAAGCGTGATGCCGGGGCCCGGTACCTCCGTGACCATCCCCATACTGATCGTATAGCGGATCGCATGCTCACCGACCGTCAGGTCCTCCCCGCTTCTACGTTCCCGCACCTGCTTCAGCAGTCCTTCGGCTTTGGCATCCGCCTTCGCTTCTTCCGCCTCCGGCAGAAAAAGTGCGAATTCATCCCCGCCGTACCGGCCGAACAAATCGCTGCCGCCGAACCGCTGCCTGACGTTTCTGGCCAAATCCCTTAGGACGGCATCGCCGGCATCGTGTCCAAGCGCATCGTTGATCCCTTTAAAATTGTCGAGGTCCAACAGGATAAATGTCGCCGGCTTCCGATGCTTCGCGCAATCGGCCAGCAGCCGCTCGGCCTCTTGAACGAACGAGCGGCGGTTTAACGCCCCCGTCAAATCGTCGTAGCTGGCTAGCTTGAACATCTCCCGGTCGGCTTTTTCCTTCGAAATCAGCACGAACCCCGTATTCCCCAAGGTCATAATCAGATAGAGCGACAAGAACGACAAAGCCTGGTAAGGCCCCGGCTTGTTCATCGTTACAGGCAGGACCGAGAACAGGGTGACCCCCGTCCGGATCAACAGACCGCCCGCCACAACGAGATAAAGATAGCCGATCAGAACGCGCAGAGCCGACCGTTCCCCGGACCCGACCATGCGGAACACCGGAGGCAGCAGAAAAAGCGCCACCGCCAGAGACACAACGGAAATACGCAGCGGTTCCGTGTTTTGCAGAAGAACCACCAGGAGGTAGGCCGTCATGGAACCCGCGATAAGCCATCCATAATAGCGCCCGGTCCCGGGACTCGGCCCATCGACAATCCGCATCAACGCCAATGTCTCAAGCCCGACACCGAGTAAAAAAACGAGATTGGCCGTGGCGAGAACAACCATGGGGACGCCCGAACCCGGGACAGCCAGCAGAGCCCAAGTGATCGCTTGGCACCCTTTTGCCGCATAAAAGATAGGATAAGAGACATCCTTTGGTTGTTTGTAGCGATAGGCCGTGATGAACATCATCGCAAACAAGTGGCCCAGGGAAAGCAGAATATAAACAGTTTTCATATCCATTTGTAACAGCGTCATATTGAGATAGCCACGCCTTCCCCCGAAGAAAGGTTTATATTCTGATAATAATAACTGAAATTTTAAGCTTTATCGATAGTATGGGATAAAAAAACAGGCCTCCGACGCGTTCGTCGAAAACCTGTTCTTATGTGATCCGATTTATATTTATCAAGTCAAGCCGGTGCAGGCTGGCTCTGTCTGGAAATGACGAACAGCGCCGTCCAGATCAGGATAAAGCCCACAGCTTGCGCCACGGTGACCATCTGTTGGAACGCAATCCAGTTCACCAGCACGCCCACCATCGGAAAGCTGAGCTCGGCCAAGGTAGCCACGGAAGCCTTCGTGGTCGTCAAACCTTTGTAGTAGACCAGCAGACTGAGGAGCCCCGGAAGCAGCGCCTGACCTAGCAAATTCAGCGAAAAGGCGGCCATGCCGGAAGCCTCCGTCGGCAAATGCCAAGCGGCCCCTTCATTCCAGGTCACAGCCAGCAACAGCGGCAGCGCCAGGATGAACCGCAGCGAGGTGACCGTTTCATACTTCATCTGTCCGACCATCATCCGCCCCATTACCGTTGATCCGCCCCAAAGCGCGGCGGCGCCCAGCGAGAGGAGACTGCCGACCTGGATAAAATCATTCCAGTGTCCGAACGGAACCGAAAAGCCGAAGGTCAATAGATAGGTGCCGGCCAGTGCGATGAGAAACAGCAGGGAAAATCGGCGCGGGAGCGACTCCTTCAGCAAAAAGCGGGCCATCAGGATGGCGAACAGCGGCTGAAGCTTTTGCAGCAGCAATACGGCATTGGCATCGCCGTGGGTTAGTCCCATGGTAAACAGGATGGTGGCGATGGCGGAACCGCCCCAAGAGATGAACAAGAGCGCTCCGACATGCTTCCAGCCGATCCCCCGCAGCTCTTGACGGTTCTTCCACAAGGTCGGCGCCACGACCAACGCGATGAGGATATGCTCCAGCAATACAAGCTGGGCCGAAGTGATCGATTTCAGCAAAATCAGACGAAACAGCGGATCGACGCCCCAGAGGGCCGCCCCCAACACGACCAGCCAGAAACCGCTTTTTGCGCGAGTCCCCGAGACCGTTCTCGACGAATTGACTTGAATGGTGGCACGTGATGCATTTTCCATATTCCCGACTCCTTCTTGAATATGGGGTCTACGCGAAAAAGCCCCCGCATTGACATCAGTCAAATTTCGGGGGCCGATCAAATAAGCTTGCGGGGGTGGAATACACCCGCACCCGCATGCCTGTGATTGATCTTCTCCCATCCGGACTTTACCGTCGGCCCTGGAGTCGCACCAGGTCAGTCTCCATCCCTTGCGGAACGGAGAGTCGCGGGCTAAATCATCGATACGATGACCATCACCGCCGGTCAGGAATTTCACCTTACCCCGAAGATCCATATTCATTTAAATTTTAATTTAATGGGTTGCTTTCATAGTACTGCTTGCAGCCGATGAAACTCTGTAACAAACGTCACAATGTGAAGTCACCCTGACCACTGAATGAAAAAACCTCATTTGTGATCATTATAACACTACGATAGCATATTTGTAATCAACTATTTTTTTTATAGTGAGTTACTCGAAGGCCGGAATAGCGATTTCACTGTAGTTGTCTTCCAGAAACTGTTTTACCTCCGGACTCGAAATGGCCTTGGCCAGCTTTTGGACCGCCTCGGAATCTTTGTTGTCCTCGCGGGCCACCAGCGTGATGGCAAACGCGGAGTCCGTCGTTTCCGTGAGCAGGGCGTCCTTTTTGGGCGTCAGGCCGAGCGGACTTGCATAGGCCGGCGTCATGAGAACCAGATCGGCGTCGTCCAGCATCCGGGCCAGCATGAGCAGATCAACTTCCTCGAATTTAAAGTTTTTGGGATTTTCCGTAACGTCAGCTACTGTGGCATTGATTCCTACGCCTTCCTTCAGCTTGATCATCCCCGCCTTCTCCAGCATGACGAGCGAACGCCCCGTATTCGACGGGTCGTTGGCGATCGCAATCGACGCGCCTTCAGGCAGTTCTTCCATGCTCTTGTAGCGTTTGGAATACGCTCCGTAAACGGCGTGATAAACCGGCTGCACAGCTGCGAGCTTGCTGCCCGTGTTCTCATTATATTGCTCCATGTAAGGAACATGCTGGAAAAAGTTCGCGTCGACTTCCTTGTTCGCCAGCGCGTCGTTCGGCTGAATATTGTCGGACAGCACAACCAGTTCCAGATTGACGCCTTCTTCCTGAAGCTGCGGCTTGATCAGCTCCAAAATTTCCGTCATCGGCGGAATCAGCGTAGCGACTTTCAGGGTCACGGCCTGTTTGTCGGACGCTTTCGCGGCGGAAGAAGTATTTCCTTTCTCCGCGCTCCCTTTCTCCGCAGCTCCGCCAGTATTACTGCCGCAACCCGCGGTCAGGATCATGATCAGGGCTACCAGCCCAAGCATCCATTTTCTGTTGTTCATCTCCAACATCCTTCCCTCTTGCTCTTTGTTTTTTGTGAATGGACCTGATCTATTGATTTACATAGCCCGTTAACAGGTATTAACGGGAAAAAGCTTTTATCGGCTTCGGCTCGCGTTATCTTTTATCCAGCCATCTGGAAATCCGGCTGCCGGCGAACTGAATGAGCTGAACCAGCACAATCATCAGGACGATGACCGCGGCCATCAGCTCCGTCTCGAAGCGCTGATATCCGTACCGGATGGCAAAATCACCGACCCCTCCGCCGCCCACGACCCCCATTACCGTGGAATAGGAAATAAAGCTGATCGTCGAGGTGGTGAGACCGAGCACGAGTCCGGAACGGGCTTCGACATAAAGAAATTTCATCACAATCTCCAGCTTGGAAGCCCCCATCGAAAGAGCCGCCTCAACCACGCCGCGCGGAACTTCCAACAAAGACTGCTCCACCTGCCTCGCATAGATGGCCATGGAGACAACGCCCAGGGGAACGGAAGCCGCTATGGTTCCGATCGCCGTTCCTACGAGCAGCCGGGTCAGCGGAATCATAAATACGACGAGAAGCAGAAACGGAAAAGATCGCACCACATTCACGAACCCGTTCAGCAGCGACGACCACGTCCGATTCTCGTAAAGCTGCCCTTTGGCCGTCAGAAACAGCATCGTTCCGAGCGGGAGGCCCAGCAGCACGGCGGCGGCCACGGAAATCCCCACCATCAGAAAGGTTTCTCCGACGGCTTCGGCGATCTGGATCCGATACTGCATCACCTTTTCGGCCATCAAGGCGAAATCAAACATCGGCTCCCCCTCCCTTTCCAAGCAATTGTTCCCGATAGGACATTCTTGGGCGGGACACTCCCTCCAAAGGCCGGCTCGGCAGGGCAAAGCTGTCCACCAGCCTGCCCCGCTCCATGACGGACACCTCGTGGCAGAGTTCCTTCACAACCTCCATCTCATGCGTCACGATCACGATCGTGACCCCGAGCGCCCCATTGATGTGCCGAAGCACCGCCAAAATTTCCGAGGTCGTGTCCGGGTCCAGGGAGGATGTCGGCTCATCGCACAGCAGCACGGCCGGCCGGTGGGCCAAGGCCCGGGCGATCGCGACCCGCTGCTTTTGCCCGCCGCTGAGCCGGGCTGGATATTGATCCGCTTTGTCCTCCAGTCCGACAAACCGGAGGCACTCCAGCACGCGCTCCCGCCGTTGCGTTCTTCCCGTACCGGTCAATTCCAGCGGTACGGCCACGTTTCCGCTCACGGTGCGGTTATGCAGCAAATGGAACTGCTGAAACACCATGCCGATCGAGCGGCGGGCGATGCGCAGTTTGGCTTCTGGCAGCGCCGTCAGGTCTTGGCCGAGCACGGTAACCCCGCCCGTATCGGGCGGCTCAAGCAGGTTCATCATCCGGAGCAAAGTCGATTTCCCCGCCCCGCTCGGTCCGATAATGCCGTGAATCGTTCCTTCGCGGATGGTCAGGGAAACCCGGTCGACCGCCGGGAAGCGTCCGGCCCCGAAGCCGTAGCTTTTGCTGACTTCATAAAGCGAAATCATTGGTCTCCTGTCCCCCTATGGATCAACAAAAGTTGTATCAATATTTTTTGCATACTGTTACAATGCGTAAATCCCCTTGATTATAGATCAATTTGAATACTGTGTCACCAAAAATAGTTTATTATTATACAACTATTAGAAAATAGAACATTTTCCAGCTTGTTTACGTCTATATTCTAAGGAATAATCGCAAACCCGGGAGGAGATTAACAGCATGTTAAAAAAGAGACGGAGAAAGCGTGCCTCGGGAGCCGCCAGCTCCTTGATATTAGCCGCTCTGATGCTGAGCGCGTGCTCGGAGAATACCGACTCGCCCACAGAAAATACAGCTTTCGAAGCGAATTCGTCCCAACCTTCGCAGACCGGGCTTCAGAAGAACAAGCCTGATCAAGAAATCCAAAGCCCAAGCCGGTTGCCGGAGGCGGAGCAGGATCGGATTGCGGACGATTTTGAGGCACTGCTTAAACAGGGGGGAACACTCAAGGAGGCTTTTGATTCTCTCGGTCAATATACCGGCAAAATGAGCGGGGAACGGATGTCGACGATGCTGCTGGCCTTCGAAGACGCTCAGATGGAAGCACTGGGCCCGCTCACCGACCGGTATTATGAAGGCAACCGTCAGGAGATGTTGAACCAGGTTATTGAGGAAGGAGATACGCTGGAGGAGCTGATCGGCAAAGTTCAGGATGACTCGTTGAAAACACTGCTGACCGAAACCCGGGAAGGCAAGTTCGTGCTGGACTGGACCGAAGGGATGTTCAGTCCGGCACCCGATTACACCGCTCTCGCCGCGTTCGGGAGCCAGGCCGGGGATGACACCGCCGCCTATTTGGAGCTGATGGCCCAAGAAACCGTGCAACCGACTTCCCGTGATGCCGGCCTTACGATTACTTGGGAGGAACTGCTGAACCGATCGCTGGCTTTGGAAAAACTCACAACAAAATACCCCGATTTCAAATGGACGGAGGAATTGAAACCCAAGCTCGATTACTATAAACGAACCCTCATGTACGGCCTGGACAATACGCCGCTGTTCGGCTTTGAGACCTCCGTCATGGAGCCCGAGGCCAGACAGGCTTATGAGGCGGCGCTTGCCGAAGGCGATGTCGAAGCAAGTCCCTTGCTTCAGAACTTGAGGGCCTTTATGGACGAGGCCACGAAGGAAGAGTACAAACTGAACGAGTCCCTGGAGGAACTTCGCAGCAAGCTAACCTCCGCCGACAGTTAATCCGCAACACAAAAAAAGAGAGCACCCGCTCTCTTTTTTTGTTAAATCGTCGGCATTACATTGCCGCCATTGACCGGAATATAAGCTCCGGTAATAAACGAGGCCAGGTCCGAAGCCAGAAACGCGACCGTATTGGCGATGTCCTGATCCTCGCCCCGGCGCTTCATCGGTACCTGGGCAATATAAGCGGCGTCGTGCAGTTCGGCTTCGCCGCGGTCTTTTTCGCTGATCGTCCATCCCGGCGCAACCTGATTGACCGTAATTTGATGAGGGCCGACCTCCTTCGCAAGTACGCGGTATACTCCGTCCATGCCCCGTTTTCCCGCCGTATACGCCGATTGGTGCGGGAAGTTCTGCATGGCGCATTCCGTGTTGATTCCGATCATCCGCCCGCTTCCTTTTTCGATCATAGCCGGAATAAACGCCTTGGCCAAAAATACGCTCTGCAAGACGCAGGAATCAAACTGGCTGACATAATCCTCGGCCGACTGCTCCAAAACGGACTTCCACTCATATTGGACGACCGCGTTGGCCACGACGATGTCGGGATTTCCGAGCCTCGCCTGAATCTGCTCCTTCATTCCCAGGACAGCATCCTCACGGGTAATGTCCGCCTGTACAATCATCGCGTCCCCGCCTGCCTTCGCAATTTCCTCCATCAACTCCAGCGCCTTGGCTTCATTGCTCATATAATGGATCGCCACTTTGGCTCCGCACCGGGAGAGCGTCCGCGCCATCACGCGTCCAAGCTGGCCGGTCGCTCCGGTAATCAGCGCGATTTTCCCCGTTAAATCTATATTCATCATGAGATGATTCTCCTCTCCTGGCGATGGTCCCGCTGGCGTGTTCTGCACAGGGCCACAGGCCACCCCTTAGCTGCCGTTCGCTAATAAATTTCTGCATGCGCTTCCGGATTCCTGCGCAAGCCCGTTTCCTGAGGGGTACGGATAGCATTATGCTAAATATTTTTTATATTTTGCAATATATATATTGCATTTTGACGCGTCACATATTAATATAAGGCCAACAAGAGGAAAACAGCAACTTCACGAAAGGGGTTCACAACATGACCTGGTTTAACAAAAACAAACTGACGGACGAACGTATCGTCAACTTAAAAAATCAAATTTACAGGGAAGCCTATCTCCTCATCACGATCATCTGCTCCGCGTCCATTATCCTGAAGACCTTTCTGCAGAAAGACCCGTCGGCCCTGACGGAAGTCATAGTGTTATTGGCCGGCGGTATTTACTACGGAATCCGCAGCGTCATGCTCGGCATCTACTCCGAGGAAGTGGAAGTCCATGACCGGGAGAGCAAGACCCCCTACAGCCGGAAAACTGTATGGTCCGGTCTCGCGATCGGCTTGGGGATCGCCCTCTTCTTCGGAATCCGCAGCGCGGTGCTTTACGGAAAAAGTGATTTTCAGACCCAGGTCTGGTACTTTTTCCTGGTCTTTGTGGTCTCTCTCATCATTTACCTGCCGTTTTTTATCGCCTTTCAGGTGACCGTCCATCACTGGGCCAACAAGGCAAGCAAGAAATTTGCGGAAAGCGATTTGCGCGATCCTGAATAAGTGAGGAGGTAGGGGAATAGCGCATGAAAAACCTGAAATTAAAGCTGGCCCGCGTCGAAAAAGATCTGTCACAGGACGAACTGGCCAAGCTGGTGGGCGTATCGCGGCAAACGATCGGGCTCATCGAGCTCGGAAAATACAATCCGTCCCTCAGCTTGTGCATCGCCATATGCAAGACGTTGTCCCGGACCCTGGACGACTTGTTTTGGGAGGAAGAATCGTAGCGGAGCGAGTCCGCCGATTTTTTCATACATACATTCATTACTTAGGGGGAGAAAAAGATGACACACCTGCAAAAGAAGACAGCAAGAACCTTGGCCGCGCTGCTGGTAACCGCCGTGCTGGCCGGGGGGTGGCCGATGGCCGGCAAAGCCGGGGCAGAAGCCTCCACTTCCACTTCCACTTCCGTCCCCGTCGCCGGAAAAGTGACGGAAGTGCGTACCTCCAGCGAGGCAATATCGGATTGGAAAGCCTGGGCGAAGAACCACGCCTATCGTCTGGAAACGATTCAGCCCACGGAGGCCGGACAAACCGCCAACTACGACGATTTGCAGATGCTGAAGCCGCTGCTTCAGGACAAACGCATCGTCTTCCTGGGCGAAAGCTCGCACGGCGTTGGAGAATTCAACTCGGTCAAGACCCGGTTGATCCAGTTTCTGCACGAAGAAATGGGCTATAACGTGCTCGCTTTCGAAAGCGGCCTCTCCAATACGGCCCTCGGCTATGGAAAAGCCGGAGCGGCCAGCGCCGAGGAAACGATGAAGAGTTCGATTTTTGGCGTGTGGTGGTCCAAAGAAATTCTGCCTTTATTCGACTACATCAAATCTTCCGCCCGGACGGAGCAACCGCTTGTGCTTACCGGCTTCGACATGCAGCTGCAGTACCCGCTGATCGAAGGGGATTGGCTTCAGGACGCGGCGCTGGCGAAAAAGCTGAAAGAGGCGGAGGAAAAACTCTCCGATTATTCCGCAAGCGCCGATATTAAGGCTTATCAAAAGGATAAAAGCCGGTTGATCTCCGTTTATAAGGAAGTTCTGAAATCGCTGAAAACGGAAAAGGTGCAAGCGAAGCTGAAAGAGCTGTACCCGACGAATCCGAAGCTTCCGATTCTGCTGGAACGCAGCCTGAACGACCGGATTCGCGTGGCGGAGGAATATGTCGAGCTGTCGATCCAGTCCAACGTCGACATGGCGGCGGGAGATTATACGGCGTTCCTGAAAACGATGGAATGGCGCGATCAAGCGATGCTGAACAACCTGCTGTGGCTGGCGAACGAAGTGTATCCGCAGGAAAAATTCATCGTCTGGGGCCATAACGACCATATCCGCAAAGCCCAAAGCAAGGTCATCGGCTCACCGTATCCCATCAAACTGATGGGCGAAATGCTTCCCGACGAGCTGAAAAAATACAGCTACGTCCTCGGCCTGTACGCTTCCAGCGGCAAAACCGCGGACAACACGGGGGCCGAACATGAGGTCCTGCCTCTGGAGCCGGGATCGGTGGAATCCATCCTGTCGGCGGAAGGTGCTCCTTATACGTTCATCGATTTGCGCTACCGTCAAAACGAAAGAGGCAACTCCTGGATGTTCGAACCGCGGCAAACGTACAGCTGGGGCATGATTCCGGAAAGTTTAATCGCGCGCGACCAGTACGACGGACTTCTGCTTATCAACAACGTTCATCCGCCGCAGTACCTGCGGAACAAGAAATAGTATAGGTTGAACTGTCGATTTGCATATTAGACAGCGGTGTAAAGGGTTCTTTTCACACTCTTGACTCGCAGCAAATGGTTTGGTTTCGAATTAAAGGGAATTCTTCCCGTTAAATTGGTAGGTATGCGGCTGCAGAGGCGAATTAGCTGGAAAACCTCCCGTTAATTCTCCTGAAATTGTGTATTCCGGCAATAGGGCCGCGAAATAGATGGAGCTTTTCCAGCTAAATCTGATTGAAAAGCCAAGATCGATACATTAACAGGATATTTTCCCGTTAATTGATGCAGACTCCGACGATGGGACTCTATGTCTACAATTAGTACAACCTATATAGTTTGAGGGCGGGGCGAAACGCCCCCAAACCAAACGGAACCAAAAAGCCGCTTCCCCTGCCGATCCGAAAATGGATCGGGGGGAAGCGGCTTTCAGCGCTTGCGGCTGCGCCGCCCTGCCGCAAAGGGCCGCCGCACGGCGCCTAGCCGAACAGCCCCAGCAGCCGCTCGGGGCTGAGCTCGGCGGTCGACGGCAGCAGCAGGTCGGCCTCGCCGAGCCGGTCGGCGCTGCCGATGCCGACCGCCTTCATGCCGGCGGCCCGGATCGCCGCCACGCCCGCGGCCGCGTCTTCGACGCCGGCGCAGTGCTGCGGCGGCACGCCGAGCATGTCCGCCGCCCGGAGGAACAGCTCCGGGTCCGGCTTGCCCTTGCGCACGGCGGCGGGATCCGCCACCGCCTGGAACCAGGAGCCGGCGCCCAGCCGCTCCAGAATCAGCGGGGCGTTCAGGCTCGCCGACGCCAGGCCGACGGCGATGCCCCGCTCCCGCAGGGCGGCGATGAGCTCGCGGATGCCCGGCAGCAGGTCCGCCGGAGTGAGCCGGCCGAGCAGTTCCCGGTAGCGCTCGTTTTTGCGCAGCGTCAGGGCGGCCTTCTCCGCGGCGGTCCATGCGCGCCCGCTCCGCTCCAGAATGATCTCGAGCGACTCCGCGCGGCTCACCCCTTTCAACCGTTCGTTCACCTGACGGTCAAAAGGGATGCCCAGTTCGTCGGCCAGCTCTTTCCAAGCGAGATAGTGCAGCTCCGCCGTATCCGTGATCACGCCGTCCAGATCGAAGATGACGGCCTCCAGCTTCCGGACGAGCGAGCGTCGGACCGACGAGCCCGCCGCGGACAGCTCCAGCTGTTCGCCGCGATGCCGGAAGGTGAGGCGTTCCCCCTCCAGCAGCGTGTACTCCACGGCTTCATGCCCAATCCGGACATCCAGCAGACAGCCGCGATGCATGATCTTGAACCGCAGGCTGTCCCACTGAGCCGGCAGCGCGGGCACAAACGACGGCACGCCGTCCCCGAACAAGCGCAGGCCCGCGAAGCCGTTGACCACCGCCATCCAGGAGCCGCCCATCGCGGCGGTGTGCAGGCCGTCTTTTACATTGCCGTTGACATCGTCCAGGTCCATCCGCACCGTGCGGTTGAAGTATTTGTACGCCTCCTCCAGACGGCCGATCTCCGCCGCAACAATGCTATGAATGCAGGGCGACAAAGAGGAGTCGTGCGTGGTCAGCGGCTCGTAGTACCGGTAGTTCCGCATTTTCTCCGCCAGCGAAAACCGGTCGCCGAGCAAAAACAGCGCCAGCACGAGATCTGCCTGCTTCAGCACCTGGTGCCGATAGATGACGAGCGGATGATAATGCAGCAGCAGCGGATATTTGTAGGACGGCGTATTTTCGAAATCCCATCGTTCCTTGCTCAAAAAGGAGTCGTCCTGCGCCACGATGCCCAGCTCGGCATCGCCGGGAATATACATTAAATCCGCGGCCCTCTTCCATTCGGCCGCTTCTTCCTCCGTGAGCGCCAGCTCCCGCTGCAGCCGCTCGTAGTCGACAGGGTAATCCCTCCGCAGCTTCTCCGCTGTCTTGCAGGTGTAATAAAGCTGCTCCCGGACCATCAGATTCGTATAGGCGTTGTTGTTGACCACCGCCGTATATTCATCCGGTCCGGTGACTGCGTCGAGGCAGAACGCGCCGCCCCGCGCGGGATTGTAATGCCCGAGGTCGACCCAAAAACGGGACGTCTCGAACAGGATTTCCGCGCCCTTTTCCGCCAAATACCGTTCGTCCCCCGTCGCCAGCACATATTGGCGGATCGCATAGGCGATGTCGGCGTTAATATGCGCTTGCGCCGTTCCGGCCGGGAAAAACGTGGAGTTCTCCTCCCCGTTGATCGTCCGCCACGGATACAGGGCGCCTTTCTGCGACATCTGGGCCGCCCGCTCCCGGGCCTTCCCCAGGGTGGCATAGCGGAAATCGAGCAGGGCGCGGGCCACCTCGGGCCAGGTGAAGGTGAAGAAAGGCATCATGTACATTTCCGTATCCCAGAAATAATGGCCTTCATACCCTTCCCCCGACAAACCTTTGGCCCCGATATTCGTAACGCCGTCGCGGCCGGTGGCCTGCAGCAGACCGAACGCGTTGAACCGTACGCCCTGCTGCATGGCGGGGTCGCCGCCGATCTCCACGTCCGCGCGGCTCCAAAAACGTTTCAGAAAGGCCCGCTGCTGCGCGGCCAGCTCTTCGAAGCCCAGCCGGTCCGCCAGCTCCAAAGTTTCCGCGCTGCGTCCCGGAAGTTCTTCCTCCGGGTAATCGCGCGAAGTATGGTACGCGATATATTTGGTTAACCGGACGGTCTCCCCCCGGTTCAGATGCAGCGTATACCGAATCCCGTCGCGCGTCCCGCTCACGCATCTTTCCACCCGACAATCGCGCTCGTCCGGGGCTTCCAGGCGGTGGTACAAGCCCGTGTGCAGGGCAAACCGGGTGTTGCGCGTCCGGTGCCGCATCCAGCAGCCGGCCCCGTCCTGCCCGGCTTCCTCGAGCAGCAGGCTGGGCTCGGCCCGCCGCACCCCCAGCCTCGGATCGTCCGAGCCTTCCGGGCCCGTGACCTGGGCGTCGATCTGCGAGGACAGCTGAATTTCGCCGGAGAAATTCAGCGTCTTGACCTCGTAGTGGATAGCCGCCAGGTGCTTGTGCTCCAGCGAGACCAGGCTGCGGATCGCGATTTCCACCCGGTGCCCGTCCGGGGACTCCCACTCCACCATTCGGCGGAGCAGGCCTTCCCGCATATCCAGTTCACGGCTATGTTTGTGAACGATGCCGGTGTGCAGATGAAACGGCTTCCCGGCGATACAGAGTTCCACGATCCGCGCATTGGGAACATTGAGCATTGAATGATTATGCATAGGATAGCCGTAAGCCACCTCGGGATAATGAATCGGCTCGGCATCGTAAAAGCCGTTGAGATAGTTCCCGGTAACGGATGAGCCCTCCGTTCCGTGGTACCCCTCTTCAAAGTTTCCCCTCATCCCGATGTAGCCGTTTCCGAGAGCAAAAATGCTTTCGCTCAACTGCTGGTTTTCCTCAAGATAAGCGACCTCTCTGATGCTCCATTCCGTAAAAGGATACAAGGCATATGCATGTGCTTGTGCTTCCGGTTTTATGATCATCTTTTTTCCCATCCTCATTCCAAGCTTCGTCTGTGCTACGCACCATTACCCTCCGGTCTCAGCCTTTAATCGAACCGCCCATGAGGCCCCGGACAAAGTATTTTTGCAGCAGGAAAAAGATCGCCAGCGGCATCAGCATCGAAATAAACGCCGCCGAGGTCAGCAGGTGCCAATCGTTGCCGCGCGAACCGACCAGGTCGGCAATCTTCATCGACATGACCTGAACGCTTGGCTGGTTACCGATAAAGATCAGGGATACCAGGTAATCGTTCCATACCCAGAGGAATTGGAAGATCCCGATCGAAGCGAGCGCGGGCACCGACAGCGGCAGAATCAGCCGGGAAAAAATCGTGAAATGGCTCGCGCCGTCAATGAACGCCGACTCGAACAGGTCCCTCGGCAACTGGCTGATGAAGTTGTACATGAAGTAGGTCACCAGCGGCAGGCCGAACGCCGTATGCGCCAGCCAAATGCCCAGATAGCTGCCGTTCAGGCCGAGCGAGGTGAAATCCTTCAGCACCGGGATCAGCGCGACCTGCAGTGGAATGACCAGCATGGCGATAATGACGACGAACAGCGTCTTTCGCCCCGGAAAACGCAGCCACGCAAAGGCATAGGCGGCAAAAGAAGCGATCAGGATCGGAATCACCGTCGCCGGAACCGCGATCGTCAGCGTATTCCAGAACGCTTGGGAAAGGCCGGTCCCCTTCTGCACGGATTCGCTGCCGTCCGGATTCTTAAGCTTGTATTCCTTCCCGGACAGCACGTTTTTGTAGTTATCCAGCGTCAGATCCGGTTTGAATACCCAACCCCGTTCCATCACGCTAAGCGTCCGCTGCCGCCGGTTCTCCCACATCAGCCGCTCCCCGTCGACCATGACGCCCTGCTTCAGCTGATCGTCGGTGAACGTCTTGCCGTTGACTTCAATCGGTTTGCGCAGGTCCAGATCCTTGGACAACTGTACGGTCTCGCCGGATTGCTTCCATGTCTGGTGGGGGAATACGTTCCACCAGCCGGTCTGCAGAATATCGGCGGCAGGCCGGAAGGAGGAGATGAACAGCCCCAGCGTCGGCACCAGCCAAAGGAGACAGATGAACCCGAGGACGATATTCACGATCGTCTTGCTTCCTTTTCGTTTGGCGCTGCGTGCCATCAGAATCCCCCCTGTTTGCGGAACTGCCGCAGATTCACCAGGACGACCGGAAGAACGGCGATCAGCAGCACGATGGCCAAGGTCGAACCGTAGCCGAAGTTCCGGTACATAAAGAATTGCCGGTAAAACTGCGTGGCGACCACTTCCGTATCGTACTGCCCCCCCGTCATGACCATGACCACGTCGAAAATCTTCAATGTAAATACGATGATCGTGGTGGTTACGGTCAGAATCGTCGTTCCGATGTACGGAATGATGATGCGGAAAAAGATTTTGATCTCCCCGGCCCCGTCCACGCGGGCCGCCTCCAGAATATCGTCCGGAACGCCTTTGATGGCGGCCGAGAAAATCACCATGGCGAAGCCGGTCTGCATCCAGATGAGGATTAGGATCAGGAACAGGTTGTTCCACGGTTGCACCATACTCGTCCAGGCTTGCGGTTCGCCGCCAAAAAAGGAGACGATGGCGTTGAGCAGCCCGATCTGATCATCTCCGGGCTGATAATAGTAAACAAATTTCCAGATAACCCCCGCAGCCACAAAGGATATGGCCATCGGCATAAAAATGATGGATTTCGCCAGCTTTTCGAAGCTGCTGCGGTCGGCCAGGATCGCGATCAAAAGCCCCAAGCTTACGCAGGCCAGCGTACCGATAAACACCCACAGCAGATTGTTGCGCAGCGCGGTCCCCATCAGCCGGTCGCTGAAGATGGCCGCGTAATTGGCCAGGCCGACGAATTTATCCGACGAGGCGTTGAAAAAGCTCAGGTAAAGCGTGCGCAGCGCCGGAAGCACCACCAGCCAGCCCAGCAGAATGGCGGCCGGGCCGATGAAAATGTAGGGCAGCATTTTTCTGCGCACTTTCTCGGGGTACCGTTCCGCAGCCCAGTTCAGGCTCATGTAGATCAAGTAGACGCCCAGCACGCCCCAGATTACGGCAAGCACCGCGGTGACGAGCGGATTCAGCGATGCATCGCGGAAGAACAGGAAGATCGCGCCATGCACGACGAGGTTGGCCAAAAGGACCGCCGCCGAGACGACGACGGCCTTTGGACTTGTTCTCTGCTTTGCTTGAGTACTCATGGCGACCCCTTAGTTGTTCCAGCCGGATTGCATTTGTTTCAGGGCTTCGTCCAGCGATGCCGTTCCGCTCACATAGTCGGTCATCCCTTTCCAGAAGGTCCCCGCGCCCACTTTGCCCGGCATCAGGTCGGACCCGTCAAACCGCAGTGTCGTGGCTTCCTGTACGAGCTTAGCCATGCGGCGGTCCGACTCGGACATGTACCAGTCGAGCGGAGCGTCGTTCATCGGCGCGATCACGCCGCCGGATTGTACCCAGGATTTGATCGACTCGCCTGTCGTGAAGAACTCCATTACCGCGCGGACTTCCGGACGGTCGTTGAACATGGCGTAAATGTCGCCGGCCACGAGAACCGGTTTGCCGTATTGCTCATCGATCGGCGGCAGGTAGAACCAGTCGTAATCTTCATCCACTTTGGCCGATTCCGGGAAGAAGCTGGTGATAAAGTTCCCCTGACGGTGGAGCCAAGCTTTTGGCGGACTGTCAAAGAGGGGCGTCGCCGCATCGCCAAAGGCTGTCGTCACGATCGATTTGGTGCCGCCGTACACGTAATCCGGGTTCAGCCAAATATCGGACATGATTTCCACCGCGCGCTTCACTTCAGGCGAAGTAAATGGCAGCTCCCCTTTGACCCATTTGTCATAGTTTTCGGGAGACGTCGTCCGCAGCATAATGTCCTCCACCCAGTCGGTTGCCGACCATCCCGTGGCCGCGCCGCTCTCGATGCCGATCGACCAGGCCGGATCGCCGTCCTTGGCGATTTGCTCGGTGAGCGCCATCATTTCATCCCAGGTTTGAGGAATTTTGTATCCGGCTTCCTCAAACTGCTTTTTCGGGTACCAGACCAGACTTTTGGCGTTGCTGCGGTTCCAGATGCCGGCCATGATTTTGCCGTCCTTCCCGTCCATGGTCGCCATGTCGAGCCAGCTTTGGTTATAGTTCGCCTTCAGCTTTTCCTGATCAAGAATGTTCGTCAGATCGATGACCTTGCCGGTTTTCGCGATCGAGGCCAGCAGCCCCGGCTGCGGGAAGTCGGCGATATCCGGCGCGTTTCCGCCATCCACGCGGACGTTGATCGTCGCTTCGAATTCCTTGGACCCCTCGTATTGAATATCGATGCCGGTTTTCTCCTCGAATTCTTTGATGCTGTTTTCGAATTTGACCTGGTCGGCATCCACGAACGGTCCGAACATGGTCACTTTGGTGCCTTTATATTCGCCTTTCAGCGCCAGATCGAGCGGTGATCCCGTACCTTCCCCGCCGCCGTTTGCCGCGCCTTGATTATTTCCCGCCGCCCCGTTCTCCGCCGGTGCCGGAGCCGGGTCGTTCTTCGCGGCCTTGTTTCCGCCGCCGCAGGCGCTTAACATCATCGTGAATGAAAGACAGAGTACGAGCAGTAATGCGAACTTGCGTCCCATCGTTTTCTTCATCCTTCAACATCCCCTTTTGATTATTTCGTATTTAGCGGTCAGATCTGAGGGTCTTGCGGTGTCGGCAGGCTAAAGGCGGATCACCTCCTTAAATAATGGCTCGAAAGCCGGAGCCCTAATCAAGCGCCAAGTCTTCTTGTTTATTTGTACACGCTTTCATTTTTGCCGATTTAGCCTCTCTCACTTCTTTTTATTAGCGGCTGTGGAAGGGCTAATTTGCGAAAAAGCGTAATGAAATGCATTCGTTTGAAAAGCTTTTCACATTTGCCCGAAAAATACTTATTTTTCCCGGGTGGATTCTCTTACAATCAGTCTATGCTCCAATCTCTCCCGCGTGACCTTCACTCGGCCGGTCGCCACCAATTCATGAAGCTTCTCCACCGAACGGTACCCCATCTCGTACATCGGCTGGGCGATCGTCGTCAGCTTCGGGATGAACATGCCGGCCATCCGGACATTGTCGAAGCCGACCACAGACACCTGGCCAGGCACCAAAATGCTGCGGTCCTTCAAGTAGGAGATGACGCCCATGGCAAATTCGTCAGCCACGCAAAATACCGCTGTCGTCTCGGGATACTTGTCGAACAACTCCCGGGCCGCGTCATACGCATGCTCGAACCGGTAGCTGGCGAACACGATGTTGCCGCTGTTATGCTCAAGCCCCGCTTCAGCCAAAGCCCTGGCAAATCCGCGGCAGCGCGGCGGTCCGGCAACCGAATTCGGATCGTCGAAGCCCATCATCGCGATTCTTCGGTGTCCTAGCTCGATCAGGAATTTTACGGCATCATAGGCTCCCGCCTCGTCATTCACCTCGACGCTGGGCACCTCGTACTCGTAAGAGTGAGAGGACACTAGGACGAAGGGAATCCGGTACCCCGCCAGTTTCTCGTAGTATTCCGGAATCAGCTTATCGCTGGCAAAAATGATTCCGTCCACCTGCTTCTCATGAAACGCGTCGATATAAGCCAGCAGGCGCCCTTCGTCCCGGTCCGTATTGCAGATCATCAGACTGTAGCCCAGCTTGATGCAGGCGTCCTGCATACCGCGGATAATCCCGGCATAGTACAAATTCTCGATGTCCGGGATCAGCAGCCCCAGCGTGTAGGACTTCCGGTAAATCAAACCTCTGGCAAAAGAGTTCGGCTGATACTTCAGCTCCTCGATCGCCTCAAGCACCCGCAGGCGTTTGTCCTCGGTGACCGTGTCCGGCGCGTTCATCACGCGGGAGACGGTGCTGATGGATACGCCCGCCAATTTTGCTACATCCCTTATCGTTGGTTTCATAATCAGGTCTTCTTTCTTTTTGAAAAGCTTTTCAAGGGCATTATAGCAAACCGGAAAGGGGAATGACAATAGTTTTTTTGAAGCGCTTACAATTTAATATTTATATTAAATTCCTTGCTTCTTTATACAGGGGTAATGATGGTGCTCTGAGCCGTCGACCACATGATCGAACCGTTTGGGAAGTCATTGAGCCTAACAGCCTTTACTTCACCGGAACACGATGGGGCAGCCTTCTCGTTCGGAACTCTAGCGGAGCGGAACTTTAGCGGAACTGGAACTCTTACGGAACTATTAGCCGCTATTTTGCTCTAATCCACACTTTCGGATTTCTAACGGAACTGACAGCGCCTATTTGGGCTCATTTCCACCAAAATGACCTCTTTTTGCCGAAATAGCGGCTACTGCTTCCGTTAGAATTCCTAATCCGCTGGTTTGGATGAAATAGCGGCGATAGCTTCCGTTAGAATCACTGCTGGCGGATAGGCGCCCCCAATCGCACCAGCACCTCTGGCGGATAGGCCCTCACGATCGCACCAGCACCTTTGGCGGATGGGGCCGAAGGTGGCCTTGAACGGCCACGGTCGGCAATCGCCGTCTCTTACGGAACTATTAGCCGCTATTTTGCTCTAATCCGCACTTTCGGATTTCTAACGGAACTGACAGCGCCTATTTGGGCTCATTTCCACCAAAATGACCTCTTTCTGCCGAAATAGCGGCTACTGCTTCCGTTAGAATTCTTAATTCGCCGTTTTGGATGAAATAGCGGCGATAGCTTCCGTTAGAATCACTGCTGGCGGATGGGCGGCCACGATCGCACCAGCACCTTCGGCGGTTGGGGCCGAGAAATAGCGCCGCTCGGACAATGACTAGTTAGAGGCACGTTATGGCGTCGCGACCTTATCCAACTCCTGAGCGCGGAACCGGAGGAACCCCCCGTTGGCCGTGCCGACGTAGATCTCGTCACCCGAACGGTTCACCGTCCCGTTTCGGGTCTCTAGTTCGCGAAGCTCCGCGTAGCCCGTTTTCACGTCGGCCACCCGCCCCAGCAGCTTCCCGGTCTTCTTATCCAGCATCAGCAGATCTTGGCCAAAAGGGAACAGCAACGTATGCTCAAGTACCGTGAAGCTGCCGGCCGCCAACGGGGACAAATCCGCATCCGCGGATGCGGTGGTCGGCATCTGCCATAGGCTTTTCCCCGTAGTTGCCTCCAAAGCGGCCGGCAATCCGTTTATCGTCAGATAAAGGGTATCTCCCTCCAGCTCCCCCTTGCTGCCTTTGCCGGAAATTCGCCACAGTTCATTTCCCGCTTTGGCATCGTAAAATATCGTTTCGAACGAGTCCGCCCCCCAATAATCCGCGCTGTCCAACGGATGTTGGATCAGCAAATATCGGCCGTCCGCCAGCTCTTCGAAACGTTCTCCAGGCACGGCGGGATAATCGGCCAGGACTTGGCCCGCCGAAACATCCAGCCATTTCCAGTTGTCGCCGAGCAGGATCCAGCGTTTGTCCGGGTCCGATCCGTTGAACGGATCCATTCTCGGGCCGCCCGCGTAGTAAGGCTCTATGGAGTAATCCTGCGCCTGTTCCCCTTTCGCCTCAATCGACCAGACCGTCTTTCCGTTATCCGGATTGAGCGCCCGCAGCTCTTTCCCTTCCCTGATCAGTACGTAAGGATCTGCCGCGCTGCGGTTCAGGATTCGCGCCTCTTCGCCGAGGTCTGACTCCCACCGGGTCCGGCCGTTTCGGGCGTCCAGAACGATCAGTTTCGTACTCGTCTTCCGCTGAATATCACCGCGGTCGTTCCATGTGACCAGGATGACGGAATCCCGGGCAGCCCACATCCCCATCTGGCTCTTGTCTCCGAACCGCTGCTCCCACAACACCTTGCCGTCGGACAGTCTCAACTTGCGAACCCGATTGTCGTATTGCTTCTCCTCCGGGCTAAAGGAGGTAAATAGGGTGACCTCTTCCCTGGCAGGGTCAAGGGACGCCTCCAACTGACCATACCCGGCATTAATTTGCCAGCGCGTCTTTCCGTCTTCCCGGCCGACCGCATAAAAGGAAGCATCATAATGCCCCCCGCTGTACCCGCCGTCGTCTCCCTTCAGCAGCAATACCTCTTTCCCCGAGCTCAGGAGGTAGGGGTAAGCCAGTGTGCCTTGATTCCTCCAATCCGGCTGCACCCGGAGCGTTCGAGGAAGCGAAGTAACGAGATAATCCTGCGAAAACATATCATCATCGCCCGAGTACATGCGGCTTTGGTACCGATCCGCCCCGGGAAATATCCAATGGATGGCCGCCAGTTTGCCAGCTGGGGTAAACGTCGCCTGGAAATGGGCGTCTTCCCTTTCATATCGCCAGCTGGAGCCGATGATCATCGGCTCGCCGCCGTTATTTTGAAGATCGCCGGATACTTCCGTCAGCGCCGGGTCTCCCAGCAACTTTTTTACCTTGGCGGCATCGTCTCCCGGTTTAAGCAGCACATCGGTTAGCCCGCGCACTATATCCAAATCCGGTTCCGCTCCATCCTGAGCGTTAAGAAGCGGCAGCGGTACAGCTTCCGTCGCGGAGATATCCCTTCCCTTTACCCAAAGCACAGCCGGACGATACACCTCATCCCCTTCATCCTCATGCCAAGCCGCCGGGGGAATGATCACGCCGTACCACTCCTTCCACTTGGCGAAGGCCACGAACGTATTGTCCCCGTTATCACTTCCGGTTCCCCATCGAGCCTTGCTCAACGGGGCCAGCGCCAACTCGCCCTCCTTGCGCAGCCTAATATATAGCGGCTCGATCGATTCGGCGCTCTCGGCGGCTTCGGAAGCGTACCATTGCGGAATCCAAAGCGTTCCCCGGTCATAGGTATGGAACTCCAGCATTTCACCGGACACGGACAAAATCTTAAAATTATATCCGGGCTTGCCGAAATAAGTGATATTCATCCTCCGAATATCGGTGTTGCTACTGACTGCCCTTGAAAAAAGCGGGGTCCCGAAACGAATTTGCGTCGCGTCCCCGGGCTTGGGGAGGGTCGAGAACCACACCGTGGGGACGGGCTCTCCTCCGTCCGTTTGCGTTTTTGATGCGGCCAAGCTTTTGCCCCTCTCCGTCGGCTGGGCCGCCAAAAAATCCGGAAGAACGCTCACGGCTTCTTTAAGATTGGCTACCGGAACTTGACTCGAGGCTGCAGCCGTTAATCCGGGAAACGCCCCGCCAACCAGACAAAGCAGGGCCAAGCTCCCCTTCACCACCTTGATGAGAGGAGACCTCGGCCGTTTTTCCGGTTTTTGTGTTGTTTTTTCCATTTCGGGTACCCCCTTTTTTCCTGTCCATACCATTTTAGACGTATATTCTTGGAAAAAGTTCTACCCTGGACGAGCGATCCCTATTCGATCTGGCCTCTGCAGCCGCGGAGAAATCCTGTGCATGTACGAGGATCTTCAGTGCCCGGTCGTGGAGCAGGTCACCTTGGCCGAGTTTTCGCGCACGCGAAAAATGGACCGCCACGTCAGCCGCCTGCGCAAAATCTACAGGCAGCGGCGCGAGGTCCTGATGGAGGCGTGGAGCGCCGTTTCGGCCGGGCCGTCGTCCGGCAGCACCGCGGCCTTCCCTGGAGCTAAAGGGCGTACAGCCTGCTGCCGATGCGGGCCGACACGTTGCTCAACCCTAAAGTATAGGCATAGTCCAGCGTTTCCACCTGATCCAATTTATAGGCGGAAACCGGGCTTCCCGGCCTTCTTTTGGTATTGAGCAGGGCGATAATTTCCGCTCCCGACCGGATTCCCATGCCGTGGGCGAAGTAATTTCCGTCCGGCAGCAAAATCCCGTTCTCCCCCCGCCACTCGGGCGTGTTCGGATCAAAATCGGGGTTTTTGAAATAGACGACATCGCCCGGAAACGCCTCTCCGCCGGGAACAGAGATGATGCGCAGGTCGCTGTCATATTTCCAATCGTACAATAGCAAGCCGCCGAAATAGGCGTTAAACGCCGGTTCCCCGATGGCCTCCAGTACCCCTTTGTACAGGGCAATGACCATAGCGGTAGCACATTCGAATGCATAGGCCCGCCCGTTGCGGTAAATATCGCGGATCCCCTCCGCCGGGGATACATCGTAACGTAGGCGGAACCCGCCGTTATCCAGCCGTATCCAATAATTCTCGTTGCACCGGGAATTCGCAAAAGTGGAAAACCGCGCTCCGCTCTGGTAAAGACCTATGGCCGACTCCACAATCCGGCTTCGCGTCTTGAGTTCAAATTCCAGCACCTGGGCGGAACGGTACGGATACGTCACCGGGCTGGCCTGTTTAAGCCGTAAGATTTCCCGCTCCACACCGCTTAGCTGCAGTCTGTCCACCTGCTCCATTTCCCCGGGGGGAAGAAGAATCATGTCTGTCACCTCGTTTATGCCGGGGATAAACTGTATTATCCCGGCTGCGTTTTTTATGCTCGCTTGGGCTATTGTACGCTCATGATGCTTGAAAAGTGAACGCGGAACAAGGCATGTTCCTACTTCCGAGTGCTTGAGCTAGGATCCCGGAACTGAGTGTAAATAATAATAGGAAAAATAAACCATATTTTCGCCCTCTATCAACAAAGTTCGACAATTCCGATATATTCTCCAGGGCCTTCTTTTTCCGGCTCATTTATCAGGAAGGGTGACGAGATGATTAAATTAGGGGGCAGAATTTTCTTTTTTTTAGCATCGCTAACATTGATTGTCGGTGTTCTCGGTTGCAATAAACCGGCGGACCCGCAAAACGCCGATGAGCCGTCTGGTTCCAAGGAGCCGGTTACGCTCAAATTTATATGGTGGGGCTCGGACCAGCGCAAAGAGGATACGCTGAAAGTCATCGAGCTGTATAAAAAGAAGCATCCCCATGTAAACTTCGAAACCGAAAGCTTGGGCGGAACGGACGAGGTTGCCACCCAGCTTGCGATTGCAACGGCAGATCAGAATACAGCGGATATTATTCAGGCCGACTACAGCTTTATTTTCAACTACATCAACCGTGATTTGATCGAGCCCTTGGATACTTACATCGCGGATCATAGGCTGAATGTCTCGGACATGGATCCCGCCTATCTGGCACCGGGCCAAAAAGACGAGCTTCTCTACGCTCTTCCGATGGGTAACAATGCCCAAAGCTTCTTTTACAATCCGGCGATATTCGAAAAAACCGGCGTCGCCGTCCCCAAGGAAGGATACACGATCGACGATCTCCACCAAACGATGGTTCAACTTAAAACGAACATGGCGGAAGCTGACTTTTATCCGCTCGGCAACATGATCGACGTAAATTACTATTTACGCGCGGAAGGGGTATCGATGTACAAAGCGGACGGCAGCGGTCTAGGTTATGAGGACGACAAAGTCTTGACCGATTATTTTACCTTATACAAGCAGTGGGTGGATGAAGGCCTTCTGATCAAAAACTCTGTCGGTTCCTCCAAAAATAATAAGGATCATCCGATCGTTGCCGGGAAAACGGCGCTTTTTTCCGGTTCCAGCAATAATAACACCGTATTGACCAAGCTCGCGGGAAGTCCGATCAAGCTGCTTCCGTTCCCCAAAACGCCGAGCGGCCAAGAAGGCGGCTGGATCAAGCCCTCAATGCTGATGGCGGTCTCCTCCTATTCCAAGCACAAAGAGGAGGCCGTAGCGTTTATGGATTTCTTCTTGAACGATCCCGAGGCTAACGATATTCTGCACGGTGAGCGCGGCGTCCCGGCGTCGGCCGCCATGGCGGACCAGGTGGCGGGGCAGGATCCGGCCGCAAAAGAGCAGGTGGAGTTCATCAATTATATGAAGGCACACTCCAAGCCGCTAGAGCCTCCAAATCCGAGCAGTCATGTTGTGATCAACAATGCGTATCAGTCCGCGCTTCAGAAGGTGCTGAGCGGGAAGCTCACCCCGGCGGAAGGGGCGGCCGAATATCGGGCTCAAGCCACTGAAATCCTGAATATGACCAATAAGGGGGCGGCCGGAAAATGAAATCTTCCATCACGCGCATGACCATACGAAAAAAACTGTACGGCGGCTTCGGCCTCGTGCTTGTGCTTCTGGCCCTGATGTCATTCATCAGCTATTCCTACCTGGTCTCGGTAAATGATTCCTACACGAAACTCATCAAGGAGAAGAGCGCTACTGTCCAGTTGATCAAGGACTTGTCATTGGCCGTCGAAAGCGAACATTCACATGTCTCGGAATACCTGCTGACAGGCGACCAGGCCAGCCTGGATGGCTACAACACGGCCCAAGGCACTTTCCTGTCTTCGCTGCACCAACTCCACTCCTTGGTTACGGACCGGGACGAGAAGCAAATTCTCGCCGGCCTCGATCTGCTGCAAAGTCAATACAGCAGTGTCGCGCTACAGATGATCGACGCGAAGAAGCAGAACAAAACCGAAGATTTCCTGAAGGCGCTTGAGAGCCAAGGCGTAGTGAGGGACAAATTCAGCAACACGGCGTTCCGGTTTGTGGAATTGAAGCAGACGCAGCTGGATGGGGAAGCCCAAGCGACATTCCGAGAGGTTGAGCAGACAAAGCTGATCGTAATCAGCATTACGGCCGCCACGCTGCTGGTCGGGATCATTGCCTCTTTCCTGATCAGCCGGACGATTTCCCGGCCGATCCTCAAGCTTCACGGTATGGCATTAAAAATCACCAAGGGCGACTTGCGGGACACGCAAGTCGACGTCCGCAACACCGACGAAATCGGGGACCTCGCCAAGTCCTTTAACGATATGGCGAACAATTTAAGGGCGCTTATTCATGAGGTGGGGCTCCACGCCCATCAGGTGGCGGATTCGTCCGGACAGTTGTCCGACAGCGCGGAACAGACCGGGCAGGCCACCGAGCATGTGGCGGACATCATGGAATCGCTTGCGGCGGGTACGGAGTCGCAGACGAACCGGATCACAGCCAGCGTTGCCCGGGTCCGCCGCATGGATGAAGATGCCGATATTATTTCCGGCCGGGCTTCCAAGGTAGCGGAGTCGGTACAGCTGACCTCTTCCGTTACCACGGAAGGAGGCGAGGCCGTACGGACGGCGATTAACCAGATGTCCGCCGTGCAGTCCAATGTCAGCGAGGTGTCCGGGCTCGTCGGGCTTCTGAATGAACGGTCGAAGGAGATCGGCGATATTATCGCCATCATAACCGACATCGCCAACCAGACGAACCTGCTTTCGCTGAATGCGGCGATCGAAGCCGCCCGCGCTGGCGAGAACGGACGCGGCTTCGCGGTCGTGGCAAACGAGGTCCGCAAGCTCTCCGAGCAAACCTCGCAATCCGGCCGGAAGGTCCATGAGGTGATAACGGCGATTCAAACCGAGATGGACCGGACGATGGTCAAGGTTTCGCAAAGTGAGCGGGAGGCGCTCGCAGGGATTCATGCCGTAACCACGGCGGGTCAAGCCTTCTCCCGGATCGAAACGGCCATCCGGGAGGTGTCCGCTCAAATTCAGGAGGTGTCGGAATCCTCGCGGAACATGTCCCTTGAAACCCGGGAGCTTGTCGAAGCTTACGATGAGATCAACCGGATTGCCGTCTTGACCGCGGAAGGCACGCACAGCGTCTCGGCCTCCGCGGAGGAGCAGATGGCCAGCGTACAGCAAATTGCCGCCTCGTCCAAGGAGCTCTCGTCGCTCGCTCAGGAGCTGTGGAAGAGCATCGACAAATTTACCGTATAGATTGTGCTCACAAAAAGCCAGCCCCTATGCAAGCCACCTTTTTCGGCTGCATGAGGGCTGGTTTGTTTTAATCGTATTTTTACAGGTAATCGACCGGATGCGCGTTAAGCTTCCATTTTTGATTTTCATAGATAAACGGCACCTGAATCAACCGCGACTCCCCTTCGGCTTCCGGCACATCGTATTCGAAAACCTTGGTGCTGCCTTTGTCCTCGACCACCCGGGACAGCTTCGCTTCCTCCCAATTGGTCAGAGCGCCGACATCATAAGGCATATACGCCAGCTTCCCGTCTTTCTCCACCACCATATCCGAATCGACCCACTCCGTAATCAGGGCGTCGGCATACGAAGGTTCGAGGTATTCCTTTATTTTGTCCTTGGTATTCATGTCATCGCAGAAAAAATAGTACCCCAGCGGATCGTCCCCAATCCGGCGCTCCTCCAGCGGCTTGCACTTCTTACCGCCATCATAGAAAACCGTGAAGAAACGGGTAACCCCTTCATCCCGTAATTTTAGCGCCGCTTCTCCGTCGAGCGGGGGAATCACGTCATCTCCCTCATCGTCATCGTCCGTGCCCCAGCCCATCTCGTCCTCGGGGGTAACCAGAAGTTCGGAGGGATCTTTCTTTTTGTATAATTGATCATTGTATTCCTGGGAAATATCCGTAATCCGGTATTCGTCTTCTTGCCTTGAAAAGGTATAAGTTCCGGGCGAGTCCTTGAACGTTCCGTTTTCGTCAATCCCTTCAAACTTGAAGGGCACTTCGATAACCGTGCGGTCCGCAGTCTGCTCCACCATTTTGAAGTTCCCGTCGGGGTCCACGAAATACTGTCCTTCACTATCGCCATAATTTCCGCATCGTTCGGGACTGCAGAAGATTTCATGCGTGGCCATCACATAAACCAACATATCCCGGCTAAAAAAGGCGGACAGTTCGTTTTCCAAATCACTTCGCACAAACTTTCCATAGATCGGAGACACCCCGAAATAGCCGATTTGGGGGCTGTCTTGATCCTCGACTTCCCGCTCCTTGAGTTCCTTAATGTCCCGTTCTGTCTCCAGAACCCGCTTTTTGGCTTCCTCCAGTGACAACGGCTGCTTGGCGGTGTTTTCCTGCGTTTCACCTTTTTGTCCGTTGCTTGGGCCCGCGTTTGGAGCGGTACTTTTGGAGCTGCAGCCCACGGCGGCCAAGAGTAAAATCATTACCGCTACAATCTGTAACCAAAATCGAGTGTGTTTCAATTTAAGCACTCCAGTCTTCTTTTACCTATTATGCAATTCCTTAACTTCCCCGCTATCCAGCTCAATGAACACCTGGGCCGCCTCTTCTTTTTGACCGAACCAGTCGATAGGCACCACGGCATCGTACAATGTCCAGTTTTCCGTATTCATTTCATCGACATTGACGTACTCCGACTTTTTCAACTCGACTTCCTTCCCGTCCGCTTTCATCCACACCCGTTTCACCGTGAAGTCCTTACTGTATAGGTGAACCGCAAGATTCATTTGCTCGGAATGATTCGTATTGTAGGCAAGGACATACGTATCATAGAGTTTGGCGTATTCATCCGGATTCCCGCTAAACAAACTGATCAGATTCCGAAACGGGTAAATACCTTCCGCCCACTCCATATCCGCCTCGTCGCCCGATTGAACGGAAGCGGGGTACAGTTCATCCTTGTTGGCGGTTCGCATAGGCTCACACGCACGGCTAAGCGTCTCCGACGCAGCCGGACCTCCCCCTCCCCCTACGGGTTCCGGGGCCAATTTCTCGAGAAATTCCCCACGGCTGGAGTAGTAGCTGTCCTCATCCGAAATGGTCAGCTTGACCGGTTCGCTTATTTGCCCCGAGTCCGCATAAAAAAGTCTCTTGCTCTCTTCCGAAAACACTGGGATAATGGCCGCCAAATTGACGGTATCCGAGGTCCAGACCGGGTTCGTCCTAAACGCGGCAAACCGGCTGAAATCGGAGTCGAGCCGCTCGTTGGTCCAATACCTGTAAAGTGTATATTCATAAGGGGCAACGACCGTGTTTTCCTGCATCTGTACTTTATCAGCCGCTAAAGAAATATAAGGAAAATAAGGAACCGGCTCCTCGCCAACTTCCGCGTCCAGAGCCCTGAAACATGCGGAAGCTTGTTCGGCCAGATTCCCCGAATTTTTTATATCCGGATCTTGCGGAGCTACCTTTTCCGCTTGTTCAGTTCGTGAAGAATGATTACTGCTTAAAGGTTGTTGGTATCCCTGTGTTTCCTTTGAACAACTACTCAACAGAACAGCCAAAATTATTGAGCACACGGTTAATATAAATGTTGGTTTACGGCTATCTTTTGCTATAAAGTTCATTATAGTCTGCCACCACCCATCCCTTGTATTTGCCTTTCGCCGAACCATTCTTAAGCATTTTCTTCAATGATGTCACTTCTCCCCCTGATGGATTAACAATGAGCATGTCTTTGGTTTTCTCATCATACCCCACCGCCAGAATCCAATGGCCTGATGGGGCGCTCTTTTGAAGATTTGGTTTGGTTATATCAATCAACACGGGATTCCCCTGATCAATTGAAGATTTGGCGTATTTAAACAAGGTTTCGACACTTTTATCCGAACTGGTTGTTGCTTTAAACAATGCCTCATTCCCCATATGCCGATCAAACTGGATATTTGGAATGCTCTCCATCTTTAAACTTGCTCCCGAAAATACATTTTTTCTCTTTAACTCTTTATTCAGCTGTGAAGGGGTAATAACTTTCCCGTTTTTCCAGGATTCAGCCATCGCGACTGCGGTTAGAGTGCAACCGGCTTTATAGATAGCTGTGTCCGAGCTGTTTCCAAGCTTTTCGTAATACCAACTCGGCCTCGTCCCATCTACATATCGATCTTGGGAATAAATCGGCATGGAACTTAAATTGGGAATCGTCGTCCAATTTTGTATTCCAGCACTCGCTACAGACTTATATGATCCTAGATTGGTGTTCTTGGGAGGTTCAGGCGACTTCGGCTTATTAGTTTGGGAAGGTTTTGAGGGAGCCTCAATAGCTTGCTTTGTTGTACCTTCGCCAAATACCCCTAATAAAATAGCCGCTATTCCCGGTTGGACATCCTTGGCAGTCTCTTTAAAGTTGCTGTCCGATGTGTATTTGCCTTTCGTCCCTATCGTTGTCTGGTTAAATACATAGGTTGAGTTTTGCCCCTCCAAATAATAACCAAAACCATTGTATAGTTCCGCAAAAACTAACATGGCCGCCAAGTCCTTTGAGTCATACGTCAGTTGAACTCCAAAATTCATTTTCTTAAGCTGATTTTTCAATACTCTTATCGAGTCTTCCTCAAATGTTGTTCCTTTAGGTATCTTATTTTTGCCATCCTGCATGGAATACTCAAAGGCTTTACCACTTGAAAAGTACTTTTGACACTCCCTATAATGTATAGCAAAAATAAGTTCAGGCGGTATATCAAGCTCTCTCCCAATCTTCTCATATACAGCCTTATGTTCCTGCCACCATTTAAGTAAAAATGCTTTTGTCGAATCCGGCAATTTACTCTTTAAGTCCCCGGAAACGAGAAAATCATGATTTCGTTTATAGGCTCCCCCCGGGTTTGAATTTGCCTTTACGGTCTTTTGATAGACAGAAAAGTCAAATCTTGCGTCTAAAACTTTCTTTCCCTTATCTTCAACCTCCCTATGCAAAAGTGCCTGCCCAGCTGGCCCCGCTCCCATCCACAGTTCCCGATAGTCCACATCATCGACCATCTCCGAGGAGAGAGAATACTTGGTTTTCAGAGCCGTCCTGAGTTTTTCGGCATAGGCGTGGGCCCCGTCCATTTCTTTTTGCATGTTTTTAGCTTTGTATTCATGCCACGCGGTTTGGGAACGGCCAATTTCGGTCAAAAGCTTGTGAATTTCGCTCAATTGGGATTTGGCCCACGCTCCTTCCTTCCCGCCTTTCATCATCAATCCCAGCAAATATATGTATTGGTTGTCCTTCGGCATCTCCATCGGTATAAATTTACCGTCTTTAGTAATGGAAAAAGAAGGATCGTAAGAACAGGCCTGAATCGGCGCTCCGGATAACAGGTGGCTTAACTTGACCTCTTTTCCATAATATTTCTCGTCAATCCCCAAACCCTTCAAGACTTTTCGCAGTCTCTCCGCTTCTTTGTGGGCCCCCTCCATCAACGGCTTGTTGTTGAACGCTTTGTAGACGGAATAAGCCACTTGGGCCCGGCCAATGTCATATCTCGCTTTAAAAATCGTGTCCAGCTTTTGCTTGGCCTCTTGCTTCTCCTCCTCCGTCCCATGAAGGGCTTGCTGATGTAGTTTTTGCACGACCGGATCCTCAAACAGCGGATCCTTCAGATATTTTGCGGCACCGTCTCCGGTAAGCGCCCCGGTTTTTCCATAGTATGAAGAAGGGAGAGCGAAGTGCTGCTGGATCGTTTTTTTGACCGTTTCTTCACTGTCCATATAGGCCTGGGAGACTTGTGTCAGCCCTTTGGCTTTCTGGCGCAACGATGAAGTTAATATTCTCGCGGAGTCTGTCACCTCGTGCAGGCTGTCCACCACGGCATCCAGAGCGCGTTGCACTTCCCTCTCTTCATCATACCAACCTCGAAGGTCTTGGAGAAATCGGTATAAACTCTGATGCACCCTACGTTCCCCGTCTTCAATGCCGTCCCCCAAACCTTTCAGCTTTAGGGAGAGCTCATCTATTTGGGTCGGATCTACCTTGATACTCATGGCCTTATTCCTTTCCTAAAAATTTTAAAGCTCCTCACCACCCCAAAATGTAATGCTTTAACAGGGAGGTTGGCGCTATGCTACTTTACGATTTAATGTTTGGCCAGCTAAACGATTCCTACTTATTCGTTGGGATGAAACTCATCGGCCATCAATCCTCCGACTCATCAGCCTCAATGAGCTGGACGTCTTCGATATCCATGAGCATTTTCGTTACTTCTTCCTCTTCTTCCACATACGTAGACTCATAAGCCTGATCCGCAAGTTGGGTATAAACGATTACAATACCGTTGATCTCCCCCAGTTTGTTCCAGGGGTATTCGTCCGGCGGCGAGGCTGCCCACTCCTCCGGCGTAGCGCCGGAAATATTCATAATCCAAGCGGGATTTTCCAGTGCTGTATTATGAAAAATGTCGATTTGATCCTCGTATTGCTTGATAACATATTTCCCTTTCCACGATTCCGGAAATTGGAGAGAGAATTTGACCGTAGTGTCATTTCTTTTAATGGTAAATATATTGGGGTCCCTGTAGTCCTCTTCCATCTGAACCGCCGGTTGAAAAGTCGCTAACATTTCATCAACTTGCGACTCCATACTGTGGTAAACCTCGGCTTCCTCTTGATCGCTTGGCATGTTAGTTTCCAGTCTCCTTGCTGCTACAACCCCATCCTCATTTTCAAAAATGATCTTATATTCGGCCTGATCCATTTCATTCCACTCTCTTACATTCATAGCCACGATTTCAACCAAAGGATAAGCTTCCTTCTTGCCTAGATATGAAAGGGTATACGTATTCACCATTTCGCGAAGCGATGTCTTTCCTACCCAGTTCCTCGGGAGTTGGAACGAACCACGGTTCGTTTGAATTTCAGTAGCGCTACGTAAAGTGGGCTCCTGGTCATAATATCCCCAAGAACTCACCTCCATTGTGGAGGGAGGGTCATATACGTTCTTGGTGGAAAATACAACGCTAACCTCTTTCATGGGATAGGTGATACTGTAGCGTTTCTCCAAATCGGGGTCCTCCATGACCATCGTCTCGCCCGCTTTTTTCATAACATCCGAGAATGTCATTTGTCCTCTCGCCCCGCCATAGTGAATCGGGTTGGTTTCCGCTATCTCCACATGGCTAACCGGTACTTCGTCTTCCTCCGTCAAGTAAAAGGTTAACCCCGCTTTGTCCAATTTGACCCACGGCATCCCTGTCGCTGAATCAGTTCCTTCTATAGGGGCTTCCTTGTAATCCTGCTGCAGTTTTTGGATCAATGCGGCTTTGTCCAGATCAAAATACGCGACAAATTTGCTAAAGAAGTCCGGATTTTTCAAATCATATTTCGGGTCAAATTGGTCGGTTTCGGTATTGACCGTCGCAGTTGGCTCTGGCTGCACCTGAGTTGCTTCAGGCTGTCCCGCCCTTGTTCCGCATGCGGTTACTGCCATCAGCACACCCAGTAAAATCAAGGTCAATATAACTTGTTTTCGTCTCACTTCAATCCCCCATTGAACTTACCTGTCTAATGACCTGCACATCTATTTAAGGCCATGCTTGTTAATAGACCACCTTACTTATACCAAATATCTATGTTAATAGCAGAGTAAGGTAGCGAAACTACAACCACTTTGTACGTTTTGTCCTTAAACACCTTTTCTTTGAGTGCTGCCTCCGGATCCTTCTTTTGTTTAGCGTAGTTGACTGCCGATTTTACGGTATCCGCATCAATTTTTTGAGATAACAATTCCTCTATGTCCTTAAACCCTTGTTTCGGATTGTCATCGGGATCGTCGATAGATAGCATCAGATTCAGGATTGTAGCTGTGTTCCCGTCTTCTTTTTTATATTCAGAAGCTACGGTTAAGCCTGAGTTGTAAAATGTATAGAAACTAAACCCCTCAGTCTTATTCTTCTCGCTCTTCCCCTCTCTGTTTTTCGAAGCCTCCCAGGCCTCCCAGTCAAACAACTCTTCTGTATTCGAATCGCTACCCTTGGCTCCGTTAGCCCCCGATCCTGCACCTGTATGAATCGATACCATATAGTTCAAAGAGTCCCAGTTCACTTGCGCGCCAAGAGCCTCGCTTACAAAACGAAGCGGTACATAGGTTCTGTCCGATTTCCGCAAGGCCGCCGTGTCCATTGGCTCGGTTTTGCCGTTCACCGTATAAGCCTTTTTGCCGAGCGTCAGGACGATCTGATTGGAATTCAAGTCTACGGTCACTTTCTTTGTTTTGCTGTTCCAGGCCACTTTGGCGCCAAGAGCTTCACTTACAAAGCGTACCGGTACCTGGACCCGATTGCTTTTATCCACCAAAGGCTGAGCATCCGGAAAACTCATTTTCTCCCCGTTTAATTCCACGCGCAAAGACAACTTCGCCGCGGAAGAGACCATTGGCATTGTGGTAAATATGAAAAGTAGGGACAGAAGAAAAAATCCTATTCTCTTAAGTTTCATTAAATAAACCCTCTCTCGTTTTTTTGCTTCGATTAGCACCCCATCACAGAAACAACGTGACGTGGGGACTATTTACATTCCCCAAGCCCTTGAGCTTTAGGGAGAGCTCATCGATTTTGGCCGGATCTACTTTGATACTCATGGTTTTGTTCCTTTTCCTATAATTTAAAAAATCCCCCCACCGCCCCGAAAATGTATGCTTTAACAGGGAGGATGGAGGGGGTTCTTCATGGAATTTTCGCCTAGCTGTTCAAATCGTCGAACATGGAGCCGATGACGGTGATCTTCATGCTGTCCAGTTCTTCGACACCTTTTAAGGTGCCTAAAACCTTATAGGCATGTTTGAATCCCTTTAGATTAATATCATCGAACCAAACCTTAACGCTGTAATTCCCGTTCGGCATGTTCGCATGGGTATACAGATATTTGTTTTCCGGATTGACGACGATCGTAATTTTGGAGGTCTCCGTGATTTTGTACATATGTTGGCCGTCTTTCACGTATTCTCTATATTTGTACTTCGAATGGCTTTTCGCTGTCTTGGACTCGCTATACCCTTCCAGTACTCTCTTCCAGAACTCATGAGTACTATCTTCGGCCGTGTCCTCGGAATGAAAAACTTCGTAGATGTCCTGCGTGTACCGTGAAGGATCATCGCTTCGATCCAATACATCGATCAGTTTTTCGCCGTTCACGCCTTTGTTTTGTTCAACCGTTAAGACGCCTTTTTTACGTACAAAGCCTCCCCCTTTAGGGGCCAAACCTTCGTTCAAAATATTTACGGCTTCTTTCTTGTTGTTGATATAAATCAGGTCGGACTCATAGCGGAAAGCCCCGATTAGACTGTTCACCAAATCCTTGTGATCCTGGGTCATTTCGCCGTTCTGCGGTTTTTTGTCTTTAAATACGACCGTATTCAAAGTAAACGTATAGCTGCCGGCCGGATTGAAATAATAGCCCGATTTGATCGGATAGGCGTATTTCTGAAGTTGCTTATCCGTAGCGAAGACGGCTTTATCGTAAAGCGATTTTTTATTCGTTCTTCCCGCTGCCGCTTTTCTGGATTGGCTATATTCGGTTTCGAGAGAACTGGTTTTGTTCAAGGTCAAGCCCCCGCTTGCCTGTTGGATAAACTCCCGTTTATACTGACCCGGGACTCTGGTCCAATTGTAGGGCTGTCCGTTTTCGTCTTGATGATGCATCCAACGAATTACGGAATAATAATAGGGCTCATTCGTCCAAAACAATTTTTTCTCGAGTGCACTGCCATTATTGTTTTCGATCTCGTCCCGGTAAGTATATTTTTCGAGTTCCTTCTTGCCGTTGTAAACGTACATGGCGTATGGTTTTTTTATGTTGCCGCTGTCAAACTCAGCGGTTACAGTCCCATATTCTGTTCGTGATTTAGTTTGGCACTTTTCGTTTTCCCCGCTGCCTGAACAATCCTCATAGTACTCCGTATATTGATAAGGCCGGCTCACGGAACCTTCGTAGTAAATCTCCCCGATGCGGAGCAATGGATTATCCGGATTGCTGAGATTGACATATTGTTTGTTTTCCGGATCATCCTTCTTGCCATTAATTCCAAAATCTTTCCGCATGATGGTATAAGTCACTACAGGAGCCCTGGTTATACTTTCACTGGCTTCATCGACTTGATTGTTAAACACCTTGTATTCTCTTAATAAATCATCAGTTCTATTATGAGCATTCAAAACCCCTGTTGCATTTCCAGTCCATCTTGCGTCAGGTAGATCAGGCAATTTCAAGGTCACTGTATTTGCCGGTAAAATGATCTTTTCTTTTTTGGTCAACATATCATACGGCAACGGAATCGGTTTAACAACCTTTATAGTAGACTCCACAATATTGTTGTTCAAAGCCGTCTCTTTCGGGGAGGTTCCATTCTCGTTGACTTTAAACTGAATGCGAACATCACTATCCGGCATCGTGAAGGATGCCGTAAGCCGACGCTCCTTATTGGCACCTATAGGGATCGTGCCCGACGGTTGCGCATAATGAGCATTATCGTTAAAAGACAGCTGGTCCGTTTCTTTCGTTAAAGCTCCGCCTCCCGCCCGTGTTATGGACCAGGAAAAAGCCGGAGTTACTCCATTGGCAAATGTCGACTCCACCATCACCGAAACGTTTACCGTTTCACCGGCTACCGCCTGGGAAGGCAACTCATCAAACGAGACAGATAAATCACTTCCCTGAGTAGCAGCAAATGCAGCAATAGGAATATCCAAGTAAGTGGATCTCATATATACACGTCCAAATCCCTGAGACAGGTATGTCGGAGGCTGAATGATATGAACATATTTAATCCAGCCGCCTTCCGGAGCTCCGTTCGTGTAGTACACTTTTCTCGTCGCATACTCGGAATCTTTATTGTTATGCATAAGATCATCACCATAAGCAACTCCGGCGTACTTGGTGTTAAGTGCTTTTAGAATCTGCTTTTCGAAATTACCGTGAGGTAAATATTCATACAGCTTCTCAGGAATCTCTCTTCTGTAATTATTCGGGAAATCATCAAAATCATTCGCATTCCCTTTATCTTCCCACGGGGTGGGTATCAGTCTAAGTTTATGAATTGGCACGCCGCTCCACCCTGCATCCCAAGGAAACCCATCAGTGGAAACTGAATCTCCAAACTTGTTATATCCAGAATACCTACGCATTTTTTGGCCTTTATGGACTATCTCTGTATCATGGCTGCTCCCGTAGACTATATCAAATCCCGTAAATTTCTGAGGATTTCTAATCCCTTCATCTATCTGCTTTTGTATGAGAGCAGCGTTAAACGCACCATTTTTAGTTTTGGCAGGATAATAATTATCTTCCCCATACAATACTTTCATGTCTTCATTCGCTTGCTTTAACACTAATTCGGGGGTAAGAGTCTTTAAATAGCCAACCAAATCATCTTTATAATCTAATGGCTCAGACCCCACTTTAGTTTGAGGAATAAATCCGCAAAATAGAACGATTAACAAAAATGCAGCCAATCGCTTCCTTATCATAACCTCACCTACTTATACCAAACGTTGATGTTTATGTCACCATATGTCTGAGATTGAACAATCACTTTGAAGGTTTCATCTGTAAAGGTCTTCTTGGCCAATTCATCTTCCTCTAGCTTCTTTTGTTTTACGTAATTCATTACAGAATCAACCGTCTTTTTATCAATTCTTTGGCTCAGAATTTCCTCAGCATCCTTTTGTTGTTGGCTCAGGTCATCCCCAACATGGCCAAAGCTCACCAGTAGTTGAAGAATCGGTCCCTTCTTTGTTTTCGGATCATAACCACTATCTAAAACACTTAACCCTGAATTATAAAAACCGTTAAAACTAAATCCCTCTAACTTTATTTTCTCGCTCTTCCCCTCCACATTTCTTGAAGCTTCCCAAGCCTCCCAATCAAACGGTTTTTCTGTATTCGCATTGTTACCATTGCCCCCGCTAGCTCCCGCACCCGTATGAATCGACACCATATAATTCAGAGAGTCCCAGTTTACTTGCGCCCCAAGAGCCTCGCTTACAAAACGAAGCGGTACATAAGTTCTGTCCGATTTCCGCAAGGCCACCGTGTCCATTTGCTTGGTTTTGCCGTTCACGGTATAGGCCTTCTTGCCGAGCGTCAGAACGATCTGGTTGGAATTCAAGTCTACGGTTACTTTCTTTGTTTTGCTGTTCCAGGCCACTTTGGCACCGAGCGCCTCACTTACAAAGCGTACCGGCACCTGCACCCGGTTGCTTTTATCCACCAAAGGCTGAGCATCCGGAAAACTCATTTTCTCCCCGTTCAATTCCACGCGCAAAGACAACTTCGCCGCGGAAGAGACAGCGGGAAGCGCAGCCAACAGCAGGATCAGCGACAACAGAATAAAACCCGTCTTTTTCAATTTCATGATTAGTCATCTCCTTTTATATTCATTTTAGATGTCATATGTCTATGTATCTCAATTCCCGAAATTCGAGTTCATTGCTTTCGTGACTAAATGTAGACGTGGCGACCTACGCCACCACGTCTACGGACAAAAATTAGATTTTCAGCTTGCTTGCGAGATCCGCATCGCTTTGTCTCTTGACTTCAGCGATTTGACCGATAAGTTGTTTGTAGTCCTCAATCCATTTGTTCAAGCTTGTTACGACTTGGCCTTTGGTCGTTTGGAAGTTCGCGATAAACGCTTCTTCCGAACCGCCGGACCACCAGGATTTCACGCCTTCGACCATCGTGGCCATCCGCTTCAAATCGGATTCGATTTTCGCGATTTCGGACTGCAATTTGTTTTTCAATCCTTCCGCTTGGTCAAAATCAAACTTTTGTTGGTTTGCCATTATAAATTCACCTCCTTTCAAGGATTTTCCTCCCCTCTTCATCCAGCAGAGGAGTCAAGCCTCTAATCACCGCCGCTCCCTATCTCCCTGGAACGGCAGCCCCTTTACTTTTCTCCGCCGCGGCCTTGGCCTTTTTGGCTTCATCGGCTTGGTCCACCCTGTCCGCCAGCCGGTTCAGGCCGCCAGACAGTTTATCCAACTTGCCCAGGAGTCCGGTCACTTCCCTCTGGATCTCCTTGTAGCCGGTACGGAACCCGTTCCCGGCCTCCCCTTGCCACCAGTCTTTCGATTGGTTTACCGCGGCCTGGCACTTCGCGCTGTCGCTTTTTAAATCCGACTTGACGTCATACACCAACTTAGCCTTCGCTTTGATCTCAGAGACGGTTGACATCGGTCACTGCCCCCTTTCGGAAAATCGCCCCTAATAACCGGCCGCGGCCACGGCTTCTTTTACCGGCTCGGCGGCACATCTCAGACCGGTGAACTTGTTCTTGACGATAAAATATCCGTCCATCGCCTCGAGTTCCTTTTCCGTCGCCCCATACGGCAGTCTCGCGGAGAAGAGCGTCTGTTCCTTGATGCTGCCGATCAGCAGGCCGGTCTGCTCTTCCTTGATCGCCTTGCCGAGGCTGTCCCAGTTGCCGGTAAAATCGGAGATGTTGTCCGCCGCGATCACGGCGACCTTCATACCGCGCTCCTGCTTCACGATGCGTTCGATCAGCTCTTTCAGGGAATATTTATCGCCGTCCGTAAACTCGCTGAGCTTATCGAAGGCAAAAATAATCTGTTTCCACGAACGCACCAGTTCCTGCACATCTCCGCTGCTGCGGCGGCACTCCGCCATCTGTCTGCGGCGCTCGTCCAGCAGCTCCTGTATCCGCTCGATAAAGTCTTCTTCCGCTTCGCCCAGATCGGTGACATGCTCCCGGCCCATAATATCGAACAGGCCCATGCCGTTGGAATCGAGGGCATACACCTCGGCGTCGCCGAGCATGTTGATCCAGGAGCGGAGCAGCGTACTCTTGCCGGACATGGATTCCCCGGCGATCATTAACACCGGCGTCGCGTACAGGTCCACATGCACCGGCTGGAGATCGGTATTCCCGAGGCCGATCGCGAGCTTTCCGCCGCCCTGCTGGATCTCCCGGATATCGATGCTCGAAGGCATCATCGGAATCGGTCTGGCCTTCGTGCAGGACAGTCCGGCAATGCGTTCCAGCATCTGCTCGGTGCCAACATCTTCATACTCCGGCAGCGAAGTCTGGAATTCCAGCGGCGGCTTGCCCCGGACGAGTCCCCGTCCGGCCACCTTCATCGGCTCCAAGCCTTCCGTCCGGCCGACCACGCTGTCATAGTCGCCTTTTTCCGTCATCTGGAGGGCTACCGCCAGCTTGAAGTTAACCGACAATTTATACCGTACAAAGGTGGCGTTGGTGGCTGTGGCGACGAGATAAATGCCGTATTTGGAGCCTTCCCGCGCCAACAGCATCATTTGGGCGTCCAGATCCTCATACGATTCCGACAGCGCAAAATAGTTGTCGATGATCAGCACAATCGCCGGCAGCGTATGACCGGAAGCGCGATAAGCGTTGAAGCCCTCGCTGACCGTTTCTTCAAACCGTGCCTTGCGCTGCTCGATCTCCCGGAACAGGAACAGCATGAACTGATCGATCTTCCCTTTTTCCTCCAGCGTCATCACCCCACCGACATGCGGCAGCTTCTCGAACACCCGCAGCGAGTTGCCGCCGAAATCCATCAGGTAGAGGTTCGCCTCATCCGGCGAGTAAGTTTGGGCGATCGACATGCACAGCGTTTTGAGAAACACGGTCTTTCCCGTTCCCGGCGCACCGTAGACGAACAGATTGCCTTCCCCCGCAAAATCAACCTCCAGCACGTTCTGGCTTTGATTCCGCGGATCGTCCATCCGCCCGACCGGCACCGAGAGCAGCTTCTCCCGCTTCGGCCAATGCCCGGGGACAAATCCGTCCCCCAAAATGTTGTCGAAGTAGAGGGCTTCCGGAAGCGGCGGCAGCCAAGGCCCCTTCAACGGCGAAATCCCCGACGACTCCGCCGACTCCGTAATCCGCTCGACCATCGCTTCCAGTTGGGTCGGCAGCTCGTGCTTGACGATCTTCTCTTCCGACAGCGGATAGATTTGCTCCATCCGGCCGTTCAGCGAGACCTCGTAAATCCGCTTCGCCTTGTTCTCGCTCTTCTGCATCGCTCCTTCGGGATCGTAATCCGCTCCCGAGTAAGTCGATTGGAACAGCTCGAAAATCTCGTCGTTCCCGACTTGAATGTAGGCGCGCCCCGGCTCCTTGATCATCGCCGCGTCCGGGCGTTTGATAACGTCCTTACTGTCCCGTTCGTCCTGAACCTTGAGACAGATCTTGAACTTGGAGTTACTCCAGATCTGGTCGTCGACCACCCCGGCCGGCTTTTGCGTCGCCAAAATGAGATGCACGCCCAAGCTTCGGCCTACGCGGGCCGCACTGACGAGCTCTTTCATAAATTCCGGCTGATCCTGCTTCAGCTCCGCGAACTCGTCCGCGATCATGATCAGGTGCGGAATGGCCGGCATCCGGCCGTCCTTGTTGTTGCTGTAGTAAAGCTTTTGATATTTATCGATGTTGTTGACCCCAAATTCCGAGAAAATCCGCTGCCGGCTCATCAGCTCGCTTTTGATGGACAACAGCGCCCGCGTCGTCTGGTTGCCGCCCAGGTTCGTAATCGTCCCCACCAGATGCGGCATCCCTTGGAACACATCGGCCATCCCGCCGCCTTTATAGTCGATCAGGACGAATACCAAGTCATGCGGATGATAGTTCATCGCCAGCGAAATGATGATGCTCTGCAGCAGCTCACTTTTCCCCGAGCCCGTCGTCCCGGCGACCAAACCGTGCGGACCGTGCCCCGTCTCGTGCATATCGAGGTTAAAAAGATTGCCCCCCGCCTTGATGCCAATCGGCACGCTCATCCCTTTAAACGGCTTATTGATCGTCCATCGGGATAACAGATCCACTTCCTTCGTCGTCTTGGCCTGCAGCATGTCGAGCAAGGTCAACGAGTTCGGCAGCGTGAAGTTGCCGCCCGAGTTTTTGATGCGCAGCGGGGCCATTTTCCGGGTCGCCTGCTCCAGCTGCTTGAGGCTTACGGTGTCGGGGTTGAACGTGTTCTTCTCCCCGGTTTCCCGGTCCGCCAGCTCCCCGGTCTTACCTTGGGCCAGAATCACCTGCTTGCAATTCATCGGCAGGTAAGCCTGGTGCTTGGCCAGGTACACCGTCGACAGCCCCAGCGCGGCGCTCTTGTTGTACAGGTATTTCGTGATCGGCTCCTCATCGAGCAGCGAAGCGTCCTCGACGATGAACACGTAGTGCGGCAGCGGAATACCGCCGATCTTGCGCCGCTCGCGTTCCTTGAACACGTTGTTCAGCTCGCCGAGCACGGCGTGAGCAATCGCTTTGCCGCACAGCAGGAAGCGGAAATCGAAGCCGTCGCTCCACAGATGCGGGAGATGGCGCAGCCAGTTCCACTTCTCCAGCCCGTCCTCCGCGGCCAGCACGACCAACCGTACGTCGTCGTAGCCGTGGTGGGTCACGAGCTGCAGCAGCATCTGCGTCACCATGTCAAACGTCTTCTCATCCTCGCCGGCGATCCCGACGATTTCCGCCTGAATCAGATTGACCGAGACCGGCACGCCCTGCACGCGCTCGAATTCCAGCGCCAGCCGCTGCGGTTCCATCATCAGCGGGTCGCTCTCCAGAATGATCGCCTGCTTGGTGTACTTGATTTTCAGCTCGGCCGGAACACTCCCTACGCCCAGGCGAAGCGACAAGAAATCGGGCGAAGATGGCGTTCTTTCCCACAGCCGGTTGTCGATCTCTTGAATCCGCTGCAGACAGGCCGACGGATCGGGACTCATCTCGTTCATCGCCTTGATTTGCTGTTCCCGCGCCAGTTGAAGCTCGCTCCGGCTGTCCGTGATGAACTGCAAATACTTCTGCTCGCGTTCCTTTTTCTTCTTTTTATACTTCCGAATTTGCGACGCCGCGCCGGTCAAGGACACGATCAGAGTCATCACCGTCATGGCGATGGACAGCATCATGTACATGGACTGGGACGTCAGCGCCAGCAGGAGCGTAATGACCAGCATCACCGCCGGCGGCGCCAGCAGGGCGAACCAGGAGATTTCCGGCTTCTCATAGGCGTGAGGAGGATTCGGGATCTCCAGCTCGCCCCCCGGCATTTCCGGAAGAAACCGGGGCTGCCGGCTAAATTCATATTTTTCGTTGATCATACGTACCTCACGATAAAGTTATGACTTTGACCGCCTGCCCGCCGGACAGCGACATCCGGTACCACTCCTGCCGGCTGCAAAAATACAGCGTATCCCGCAAAACATGCAGGTAATCGGCCCGCTCGCCGCAAATCCGGATCCGGCTTCCCGTGTCGGGATCAATCCGGTAGATGGAGCTTTCATTGAGCCGGTTGGCACAGTACAGATAGCGCCCGTCGCTGTTGAGGCTGTTTGGCGCGATGTCGTCATATACGCTTGATTGCCCGGTCGGCAGATGCAAAACGGTAAGCAGGTGTTGATTTTTCTTATCGGCAAAAACCAGGCGCTCGCCCACTTGAATCAACTGCACCGCAGCGTGTTCCGAAACCAGTTCCCGGTCGCCGCCGTCAAGCCCGCAGGAGCGGATCCCCTGCTCAGTCGCATAAAAGAGCCGGTTCGCTTCCACCACGAAAGCTTCCACCGCATCATCCGCCACCCGGGCTTCGCTTCTGCCGTTAAGCAGGCAGCGGTACAGCTTCCGGTCGTTTTCCCCGATATAGTAGAGCCACTCGCCCTGACGGGTCAAACCGTAAACCGGGCGATCCAGCAACGGTTCGGGAGCCTGTGATCCGCGGTCCAAGCGGCACAGCCGGTTTCCCCGCATCTGGTCGCTGCAAAAGATCGCGTCCTCCGCCTCGTTCATAAACCAGAACACCCCGTCCAGAAGCTCCGTCACGCCGGCCGCTTCGTCGCGCCGAAAGGTACCGGAATAGCCCCGGAGATCGGCGAGAAACAGGCCGTTCCCACTCTCAAAGGCGACTCCGCCATTATGGATATTGCTGTTCACGGTCTTCATCCCTTCTATACGAGAGTAAGCAGCGCCCCGTCCACAACGCCTTCTTCCTCCAGCGTCAGGGAGGGGTCCAAAATCCGGCCCAGCGGTTCCGCCTGGAGGCGATGCTCCGGTCCGACGGGGAGTTGCAGCGCTTCGGACAGCATCGCCAGCAGCTCTTGCGAGGTGACGAACCCCGGAATTTTCAATTCCTTCGTCAAATGCGGGCCGGCCTGGAACGTTACCAGGATATAGTCCATGCCGTCACTTCCTTTTGATATTCCAGTTTTCTTGCGCTTATTAACGGGAAAACCTCCCGTTAATTTAAAGCTACGAGCCCTTGGGGCGGAATTAGCTGGAAAAACTCCATCTATTCCATGATCCCGGCCGCTTAGATGTCCGTTTCATGTGAATTAACTGGAGGATTTCCAGTTAATTCATCACTTTCACCTAATAGCTCCCCATTAACGGGAGAAATTCCAGCTAAATGCACTGACGTTGCATTAAACCTGACTTAGTGCTGCCGGTCCGCAATTTTTTCTGGCCGTCCATTATAATAGCGGCGTTTTGGGCTGTTATTTGGCCCAGAATGGCTTTTTCGGGAAGAATAGCGGCTAAAAAGGGCCCTATTTCTCTGGTGCGAGCTCAAAAATCCGGTTTTGGCCCGACTTTCTCTAAAATAAGGCCCCAAATGACCTCTATTTCACACCAAAAAGCCAAATTCGACAAAATCATGCCCCAAACGGCCCTTATCCACCAGCCCGGCTTCAAAGAGAGGCGGTTACGGCTGTTCGCCCCCGCGGATTAATGCAACGCTAGTGAGCTAAATGGGCTAATTAAGCTTTTTTCGCCAATTCAGCCCCATCCTCGCCAGCAATAATCAGTTTTTCACATCCAGGATCAGGCTTCGCTTGGAGGTCAGCTTGGTAGCCGTATCTTCCCCGGCCGCTTCCGCAAGCTGCAAATACTTCGTCTTGAACTTGTACTCGGTCGTCGCCGTCATTTCCACCTTGGAAACCAGCTGTTCCGTCTCCAAATCGTCCTCTACCGTAAAATCGAGTTCCACAATAAATTCATTGTATCTTCCGTCATTGGAGACGAACCTTAGCGTATCTTCGCTCTGTCCCTTGTTCGTGCAGGTAAAATTCATCGCATCCTCGAACGATTCGGTAAAATACCCCACGAATTTCTCCCGGTTGACCTTCGCGTCCAGATTCCGCATTAACTCGTATTCCAAGCTCCGGTCCCTGGCCGAACGGGCCGCATTCGTCAGCGCCGTGCCGAGCAGGACTTTCTCCTTGGTCAAGTTCGCGATCTCCGCGATCGGCTGCAAAAGAACGACGGCCAGAAACACCACCAGAATGCCTATCGCCACATTTTTCATCATTCATCACCGGTCGTGTATTCTCTCTGGTACTCGTCATACGGTAAATCCTTGTAATGTTTCAGCCCGATCGTCTTCATCGTGAACGAAACCGGAAACTCCTGTTCGATTTCCTTCCCCCAGAGCTTCATCTTGAACGGGTAAACGGCGCTCAGCGTGATCGTAACCGGGTTTCCCCGCTGACGATAGGGCTTGGAATCGTCATCCAGATTCTCGTAAACCTCGGCATTGGTATCCCCTTCCGCCGAGTGTTCATCGTCGTCATCCTTTTCTTTCCGCACGGAAATTTTAATATCGTCCGGCCGCTGGTTAAAGATAGGCCTTTCCTGCAGCTCCTCAAGGACCTCTTCCTTATAATCTTTCTTCAGGTAGTTGTCGCTGGCCACCTTTTGCGAGACATGGAAGGTTTCCACGATCAGCGTCGTATACCAGGGAAAGAAATATATAAAGTTCGTAAACACGATGATTGCCACCGTGACCAGGATAGAGATCAGGATGGATTTTGCAAATGCACGCATATCAATTCACCTGTGTGTTAAGACGTAGGAGATTAGGTGGTTCCGCCCATTTTTTCCTTAATCAAATCATCAAAGAGGAACTCCCAGACTTCAGTAATCCATTGCTGCAGCAAGTTATTTTTCAATGTCGTCACAATAAACGCCACAAGAACAATCACCGCGACCGTAATCGCGATCTGCTTCACCCCGATATCCCCGGTTTCATCCTTCCAGAAATTGCGCTTCTCGCTCTTTTCAAGCTCCTTATTTTTCATAAACTCCATCCTCCTCGTCCTCGGACAATTTATTGGAACATTTTTATGGAATCCAAAATGGTGAATAAATAGTAGATGGCGATATAAATCCCCAGCACGACGATCAAGATGAGTTGAATCCGCGAGTTCGTCCGCTGCCTGCGCTCCAGGTCTTCCTCCAGGGCGAGGATGCGGTAGCTGTCCACCTCATTCTTCAGGTAAACCATCTGCGAGATGTTGTCGTACCCTTTGAGCCGGGTTTCCATCAGATCGCAGAACTTGATGATATAGTGGATCGGCACGCGTTTCTTCAACTGCTTCAGCGCATATTCCTCGCCGTACTCGATATTGTCGAGCATCACCCCGAGCTCCTCGGCCATATCCTTGTTGGCGTTCGGCAGATAGTCGCGGATGACGTCGGCCAGGTAGATGTTGACCGATTTGGAGTACTGGTAGTACACCATACTGTAGAACCCCGGAAAGTCATACGCGATATTCTTGTTCTTCTTCTCGATCTTCTTCTCCATCTCCGAGACCGGGTACATCCAGCCGAGGAAAATAAAGATCGCCGAGACGTAACCGAGCAGCTGGTTGGCGCTCATCATCACGATCGTCACCAGCCCGCCGCCCACGGCATAGAACAACTGCTCCGCCCGCAGCTCCTCGGGCTTCATGTTCAAATCCAGGCGGTCGATCATCTTCTGGAAGCGGGTGCGCTCCGCGGTGCTGAGCAGGCGGCCGATATATTTCTCGGAGAACCGGCGCTTAAACACCTTAAACTTGTCATTCAGCTGCGCGTTCTTCCGCTCCTTCAAATATTTACGGTTGCGCTTCTTCTGCCGGGCGTTTACGGGCCGAAAGAACGGGTAAATGAACGCCTTGACCAGGTAAAGCACCGCCGCGAGAGCGCAAAGCTTAGCCAATAAACTCATTTGCCATCACTTCCCGGACCCAGGTTGCCCTGCAGCGCCTGCGTACGGGCGAAGCTGAGACAGATGGTGCTGATCATCGCGGTGTTAATGAGCTTGCCCCAGGTGCTGTAGAGCATGAAATCGCGAAAATCCTCCACCGTTAAAGCGTACAAAAAGAACAAGACAATAATGACCGTTTTGATCAGGAAATCCCGGTTCATCTTGCGGAAAATCCGATCTTTGCGGGCGTTGATTTCCCGAAGCACCGCATTCTCATCGACAATATCGAGAAAAATGTCCGCCATCCCTTTGCGCTCGTTGTACTCGAACACGATGGCTTTTTTGGTGAAATTATCGAATTTCGGGCCGAGCTGCCGATTTAGCAGCGTGATCGCCTGTTTGAACGAGTAGCCGTTATTTTCGCAGTTATCGATGAATTGCTGAAAATAGGGCCGGATGCTGGGCTTGATGTACTCCTCGCTCTCCATCACTTTTTTGATCGCGACCAGTACACCCTCCCGGGCCAAGGGACAAATGATGTCCTCGGCGTCCATGATGCTCTCCAGCTTCTCCGCCTTGATCGCCTTCGACTGCATGACGAAGAAGGTAAGCAGCCCGATGAAAATGGCGACCGTAACGACAACCGCCAGGGTGACGTTTTGCATAAAAATAACCACGACGAGCACGACGATGGCAAAACAGATACAGAGCAGGGAAGTGAAACTTTCCAGCGTCAGCGGCAGATTGAAATCGAGAATCAACCCTTCGACGAGCCGGTTGTATTTGGCGTACACGTTTTCCTTCCGCTTCACGATCCGTTCTTTTTTGATCCGCTCCACATAGCGCTTCGTATTGTATCTGCCCAGGTGCTCCGCCAGCGTGTCCAGCAATCCCAAAAAGAAACGGCCGGTCCCTTCAAAGAACCGCACTTCGAACACCGCGTTGAACACGATAAAGGCGGTGATGCCGAAGAACAGACTAATGATTGAAGTTGTATCCATGGAATCCGTACTCCTCTATCTCATCTTCCCCGGGCGGCGAAGTCAGGAACTCAAAGCGGCTGCGCTTGATCCCCGCTTTGATCATCGTTTGCTGGACCTTCTCGGACAGCATGCCGACACGCTTGTGCTTGCCGATGATCTTCAGCACCCGGTGGGTGCCTTCCTCCTCCAGTACGTCCTCCGAGATGAACTTGTAGATCGGATTGACGATCGGTTCAAGCCCTTCGGAGCCGAGCACTTCCGAGATTGACGTGACTTTGCGGGTTCCGTCCGCCAGCTTTTCCTGGAAAACGATAAATTTGACGGCGCTGCAAATATTCCGCAAAGCCAGCTCGGCCGGCTCGTTGGAGGCCATCAGGTACGCGGTCAGAAAGCGGTAGATCGCTTCGCGGTCGCCCTCGGCATGCAGCGTCGTAAAGAAGAAATGGCCGGTTTGCGCGGCCCGGAGCGCCGTGGCGAATTCCCCCGGCGTCCGCAGTTCGCCCGGACCGATCCAGTGCGGAGACTGCCGCATCGCGTTGATCAACAGATTCTCCATCGTTGCCGGACTGGCGTCGTCATCGTCGGGTACCGATTCATACTGCAGCACGTCGTTGATGATTCGTCCGTGCTCGCTGTTCCCTTCCCGCCGCTGCAGCCGCATTTCCGACGGATTCTCGATCGTAATGATCCGCGACAGCGGATTGATCTCCCGGACCATGATTTCGTTCAGCGTCGTTTTGCCGCTCCCGGTAGGCCCGACCGTAATCCAGGACAAATCCGCCTTCGGCAGCAGGGACAGCAGCTTGAACATGTTTACGGAGAACGATTCGTTCTTGATCATCATTTCCGGGGTAATACTCTTCTTGCTGAACTTCCGGATCACGACGGCCGGCATATCGTACGGCGAGATGTCCGCGTGCGTCGCGTTGACCCGGTATCCTTCGATCGTCCGCGCGTTGACCATCGGGATCTTCGGGGTCAGCCGCACTTTGGAGACGCCGAGCAGCTTGGAGATGATCCGCTCCAGATGCTCCCGGTCGATAAAGTGCTGCTCCCAAGGAACCGTCTTCCCGCCGGTCTCCACAAAGATCTGATCCGTGCCGTTGATCCGGATTTCGTCGATCGACGGGTCTTCCATCGCCTTCGTAATCGGGCCGTAGTGGGTGATCTCGTCGATCAGCGCTCTTTTCAACTCCACCAGCTCGTAGTAGCCTTCGACGACCGGTTTTTGCGAATCGACGAATTCATTGATGTAGGCCTTCGTCATTTCCCGCTTTCGTCCGGGATCGTGTTCCCGCCGGAAAGCGTGCGTCGCTACTTTGGTGATATATTTCTGACACAGTTCCAGCGCTTCTTCAAATTGGATGGTCGTATATTTGTTTTTCAGATCATCCATTTCTTCTTTTTTGACGATCTGATGGCTTACCTTCTGCTGCATGTCGCTGATTTTCGCACGGGTGAGCATAAATTCATTGTCCCTCCCTTACTGGTTGCCCAGGATATCCGCCAGACGCCGCATATCCTTGAGAAAATACCGGTTGACCAGCGGGTTATCCCTGATGTACAGCTTGCCTTCCAGCGCGCTGGCATAGGCCGCTTTGACCAGCGGCAGCGCCGCCACAATATTGAAGCCGAATTCCTTCAGCCCTTTGTAATCGTATTGGACATCCTGCATGTTCATCAGAATCACGCTGGTGAATTTCGCGGTACTGATACCGACCGAAGCAGCAAAATCCAGCATCCGCACCATATTGCTCGAAGCCTCGATCCGCTCGGTCGCCGTAAAGAAGCCGATATGCGAATATTTCATCGCCCCGAGGCAAAACTCCAGCGGAGGATTGTTCGGAATGTCCAGCAAAATGATATCGAACATGCTCTTCAGCGTATCGATGACCCGTTCCAGATGCTCGAACTCAAAGTCGAGATACTCCTCGATCAAATCATGCGGACTCGGCGACAGCAGATACAACCGCTCATACTTCGTCGCCTGAATCTCCTCCCGGAAGTCGACCTTGTCGCTCTTCAGCACCCGGATCAGGCCGCTGCCTTTCTTGCTCGGCTGCGCGTCCAGAAAATGATGCAAATTCGGGTTAAACACTTTTAAATCGACGATACAGGTATTCAGCCCTTTTTGTCCCAACAGATAGCCGAGGTTACTGATGAGCAGCGCGTTGTCGACCATATCGCAGGCCGGAAGGAAGCCGACCACGCTGTAGATGAGCTTGCTCTCCTGCATTTCCGAGCCGACCCGATCCTTGGCCGAAATTTTATTCAGCACCTCATCCAGGTTCAATCCTTGGTTTCGAGCCATGATTCCACCTCATTTTGCAAAGTAGGCAACTGGTCCAGAATGACCTGGCTGTTCTTCCGGCTTAGGATCGTGATCAGATACTTCTTCCCTTCAAAGCCGTTATACTTGGCAAATTTGTCGATTTGCTCCCGCGAGCCTTCCAGCAGCAAGGATTTCGGCTGGATACTCCGCAGGAAATCTTCGCTCTTCATTACTTCCTGCCGCTTGTCTTCACTGAGCTTGAGCACTTCCTTGTAAACCTCATAGATCGAGTGGCTGCGCGAATTGAGCATATCCCGGACTTCAATGCTGTCGAACAAGACCTCGGTGCGCACCTCCGTCCCGGACGCCAGGAACCCGGCATTGGGGTTTCCCGAACCCGTTCCGGTTTTTTCGGCCTCATACGATACGCGGATTCTGACCCGGTCCCCCGGCATCAGAATATCGCCGCCGGCTTCCAGGAAGTTGTAGGGCAAGGTCAGTACTTCGTGCTTGTCATCCAGCTGGTACAGCCATTCGTTCTGCTGCGGCTTCTCCGCCATCAGCTGGTCCTTGTACAAAATGCTTTTGTCCCGCATGTAATACTTCGTAAACTTATCCTTCACTTCCTCAAGATCCTCCGCCAGGATCATGTCCTCGGTATATTCCTTGCGGATGAGCGAATACTTCTCAATCATCTTCTCCGACAGCGGCACGTAAGCCGCGACTCCGCCACTCTGCTTGATCCGGAGTACCTCAACGGTGTCCTTGGCCGCCTCGTTCGCATTGTTCAACACGATAAAAGAGATTACGATGACCGCGATGCTGAACAGCAAAGCGAGTATTTTTTTGAACAGCTTTTTGTTCGGGGAGACGCTTTTTACTGTACTTAAATCCATATGAGTTACGCACCCTCCATCAATCTTAGAAGCATTTGACCAAAAGCCTTCTCATACTCGGCGCCCGCCTGGATCGCGGGGATATCCGTTTCGATCTGGCTGTCGAACCCGTCGCTGTAGGGGACGGAGCCCGCTGTTTTCATCTCGTAACGAAAGTAGTCGCTTAGCCCGGAGGTCAGCAGCTCGCTTACCTTATCCGGAGCGAACAAGCTGTCCTGGAAGCGGGAACGGTCATTGTATTTGGTCACGATGACCTTGGATTTGGCGTTCAGGTAAGACGCGCGTTCCTGGTCCATGACGACCTCCACGTTCCGGATGGTGCTCAGCACGGCGTGGAGATTGTTCGGCACGCAAAGACCGAACAGATCCATATGAATCATCGATTCCCGGAACATCCGGAACAGATCGAGCGGCATATCGAGCAGAACGAGATTAAACTTGGTTCGCAGAACGGAAATTAAGCCGATCAGCTTCTCCGTCGTGTAGAACTGCTCCATTAACTTGCGGTCATGAAAAGAATAGCCCAATCCGGCAAGCCAAAAGTTGTCCTTGATATTAAAAGCGGTGGTCATATAGTCCTGCGGCCTGGCCAGTGTGCGGATTAGCGAAGCGCTCATCTGCTCGTCTTTGTTCGTCCGCTCATGGAAGCGGCTGAAATACATGTTCGTGCTGCGGTACTCCGCATCCATATCGATGATGATCGTACTGAGCCCCCGCTTGCTGGCTTCATGCGCCAAATTGACGACCGTGCTCGTCAATCCGCTTCCCCGATGGCCCGTAATGGCAGCAACGCGGCTGATTCCCCGGCTGACGTTGAGCAAATCCCGGGTCAGGCGGTCCGTCGCCTCCGGTTCGGCTTTCGGTTCCGGTTTGGAGCGAAAACGGTCGAAGAACGATCTTTTTTTCTCCGGCGGCTTATTCTCTTCAGGTTCCTCGGTAACGTGCTTGGGTTCTGATTTGGCAGATCTATGTATATCGGTAAGTTTTTTATGGCCCTGCTGATCCATCGCCTCCGCAAAAACCTCAGAAGGAATCCGCACCTGGTCGGAAACGATCAGCGTTATGTTCGTATATTCTTTAGTCAGCGACGCCAGTTCCTGAGGTTTCAAATAGTCCCGCGTCACGATCAGGACCGGAATCCCGGGTTTTCTCCCGTTCTCGATCCATCGGAGCAGGGCCGTCAAATCTTCCCGATCCTGTCCGGGACGCCCGGAGAAAGCTTGATCCGTAATGAGCACGCCGTCCAGAGCCGGATTTTCCCGGGACAGGAACTCCCCGAGCTCCGGCAATTCCAGTCCGTTCGGATGGACCGACTCCATTTTTCGGCCTAAGCAGCTTGTCACTATTCTATGAAATCCACCGGATACGATAAGCCATTTCATATGTTCACCTGCTAGTAGATGGTTTTTCACAGGAATTAGTAATTTTTACCTCCCTGGCTTTTGCTATTATACAAGTAACCTATATCACAGACAATCCAAAAAACGATAAATAATCCCTTAGAAGGACGATTTCCAAGTATAGGAAGGCCCTTTGACATATCTTTTGCGGAACTGGGGAAAAAGTAGGATTCTCCCAAACAGTCGCCAAGAATTAGTGAGAAATGCAGAGGATGTAAAAAATACCCGGACCGCCTAAGAGAAAACTCGTGTTGATGTCAAACGTCGAGTCCAGAGTAGTCATCGCCAAATCCGTCTCTATTTTAATAGGAAGAAACTCGGAATAAGAAAGAACGTGCGACGCAATTTTTCGGTTTGACGGATTCACGAATCCGAAAAAAACCGTATGACTTAAGTCGTGAATATGAGCGAATCAACCTGTATCTTAAGTCGTGTTATTTTTTGGTTCCTCCATCCCATATCCCCTCGATTCCTCAGACTTTTTTCATACGCGATTGTGCTGCTGCAAATGTTTAGAGTTCACAAAAATAAAACGACGATCGCTTCAAAATCATTGCGATCGCCGTAAAAGCTTACCTAAATTTATTATACTCTTTTGTCCAGAACTCCATTGTTATCGTCGTCGTATACATACCCATCGATATCATAGTTTCTGTACTCACCAGCCAATTCATCAATCATCCTTCTCAGCAAAGCGTTTTGGTCGGTGCTTGATAGTCTATCCCAATCATCTTTCTCAACATAGACCTTCACAACAGCTTCTTCATCATCCTCATCCACAGATAGTCTTATGGACAGCGGTATTCCGCGATAAGTGCCAAAATTTCTCTTCAACTTGTCAAGCATGTCATCCTCATCAGTCACACCGCTGCTAGACAGGGTGACATTTCCTGAACTGCTGACGGAAAACGATGTTAATTTCTTGGAACTTTCGTTTCGCACAGTCCCAGTGATATCAGCACGATCAAACTCGTCAAGGATGTCATCTACAATAGCTTGGACAAGGTTTTTCTTCCTGCTGCTGGTCAAGTCTTTCCAGATATCTTCGTCAACTTCCACTTTTACAGTAATATCATTTTTGTCGCCGGATAGCGATATTTCAGCATCTAGTCGGCTATAGTAATCCCTATAGTCCTTGTTTAGCTTATCTTCTAATTTATCCAGATTCCCCTTACTGGTTGAATTTTTTTGCGCACTAAGTTGCGTTTCCAATGTAGCGATGGTCTGATTCTTTGTGGCAAGGGTGGAATTCGCGTCGCTAAGCTCTTTTTTCAAACTGGTTACTTGACTTTCCAAGTCTTTGATCTGTTTATTCAAACTATCGATCGTGGCCTGGTCAATTGGAGCCGTTAGGTCCGAAATCTGAATTTGCTTTGCCGCGCCATCCCAATATAGTGATTTTCCAAGTGCTTCTCCCGCCATTCTGATAGGCACATACGTAGATCCGTCGACCACAAAAGGCTCCTGACCGGAAGTAGAACTGATGGTTTGACCGTTGTAAACAAGTTTAATGTTACTATATACCGCTTTCAATGTTTTTGTAGCCTCTGCCGCAAAAGAAGTGTTTGCCAGCACGGTACCCGATACAAGAGTCGCAGCCAGGGCTATTGCCGCTGCCGTTTGTTTCTTCATCTTCATTTGGTACATATTCCCCTTTTACATAATTCCCCAACCGATTTCCCCCATAGTGCCCGTAAAACCAGTTGTAGGTATATAAAAGGTTACCATAAATTTCTTGGGAGTGCGAATACAATGTACCAGTAATTAGCTACTTTATTAAATCGCACTTTCCGGCCAGTCGGCCCCTCCCCTCCTTAATGACTATTTTCCAGAATCCTGGAATTTAAGAATTTTGTTGGATTTCCCGTTTTTCTGTCTTCCATGATAATGGAATGGGGTAATGTTCCTTGATAACCATTTTGAGAGGAGAACTGCTGATGTCTCAATTTTTGAAAAGACTCACCGCAATATCCCTTAGCTGCCTGCTGGCCTGGACCGTTTGGCCGGGAACCGGTAAGGCCGCCGAGTCTCCGGAAAAACCGGGCACGCCGAAAACCGAGTGGAGCTTCGAGTTTGGACAAGCTTTCAGATCTTCCAAAGGAAACTCGGTTATCTCCGCTACCGATGGAGGATACCTTGCCGTCGGTGACGTAAGCAACAGCTCAACTTCTTTTGGATACGTCGTAAAAGTGGATGAAAGTGGCCGCCCCCTATGGGAGCAAACCTTGAATGCTACCGGAGACCCCAATATGGATGGCGTCACGGCCCAAGGGATCATCCCCGTACGGGAAGGCGGTTATTTGGTGAGCGGAGCAGCGACGGACCGGACGGCCAGGCCTTTAAACATTCCTTATTTGGCCAAGCTGGACGACCAGGGAGTCGTCGAGTGGTCCCGCTATTACCACCTTTCGAACTCCACTCATTTTTATGCGGAATCCGCTACGGAGACAGTGGATGGCGGATTTGTATTTACGGGCTATGGCGCCAATTCCTGGAGTGAGGCTCCAGCTTACCTGATGAAAGTAGATCGGAATGGTAACGAAGTATGGCATAAAACTTTCCGGCTTGGCGATAACCAGTCCTTTAGTGAAGTATTAAGCACTTCAGACGGAGGCGTGCTGGCGGTCGGTGAAATCGACAGTGTGATGCATTCGGATTCCGACGCCTCCCTGGTCGTTAAAGTCGACGCGAATGGTGAAGTGCAATGGGAAAAACAGCAAGTTTTTCCCGGCAGCGGCCGCTCCGCTTGGTCCGTACAGATGACGTCGGACGGAAGCTATATGGTCTCCGGAATGACGCGTCAAGACGGAAAGCAGGTGCCGTTCGTATTCAAAATGGATGAAAACGGAGAGATCCTCTGGGAGAAAACCTACCCGCTTGGGGAGGGAGAACATTTCTTCCAGCAGTTGGTTTCGACCCCGGATGGCTATGCTCTGCTTGGGCGCCACACCATCCGCGAGGATGTGTATACTTCGTCGTCGCAGTATCAAATTTTGCGGATAGACCACGACGGGAATATGACCGGACATCTCCGGTTTGGAGGCCCGGGATTGGGATATATCGAGAAAGGTACGTACAGCCCGGATGGCGCTTTTCTCATGACGAGTCAAGTTAAATTAAACGAAAGGTACCTGATGCAGCTGATCAAGGTAACAGGCAAAGGCGAGGGGCCGACGGCGAATTTGCAGGAACTCCGGTTCACGGATCCGGCTCTGGAGCTTGACGTCGGCGAACGCAAGCCTAGCGTCGTAGAGGCGGTTTATGCGGATGGAACCGCGTCGGTCATCACGAACCAGGCCGTATTCACCTCGCTAAATCCGGAAATTGCCACCGTCGATAGCGACGGCTTCGTTACGGGCCTGTCCCACGGGACGACGGAAATCGTCGCCGAATATGCCGGATTCTCCGCAAGACTGCCGGTGACGGTGACGGACATCCCTGGCGAAACGCAGGGGCGGTTCTACCTGGACTCGGAGGATTATTCGCTGATGATCGGCGGTGAGCTGGATACCCAGGCTCTATTTACCGACGAGTCGGGCCATACCTCGATCGTGAACGGGGAAACCCGGTTTACGATCGCCGATCCCGAAATCGCTCAAGTGGATGAGCGCGGCTTTCTCCTTGGCCTCAAGCCGGGGCTCACTTCCGTGACGGCCGAATACCGGGGGCACACCTTCACGGGGAGCGTGCTGGTCGTGAAGCCGTATGTGCCGGTGCCGCCGGTTCCGGCAGACGAGCAACCGACGGCCCCGGAAGCGCCGGAAGTGAACGCTGAGCCGGAAGGGCCGCCGGTTCCGGCGGTGGAAACACCTGCGGGGCCGGCCGCCCCTGAAGCGGACGCGGAGCCGGAGGGGCCGCTAGCCGGCGAGGCGCCCGCTAAGACCGGCGGGCAGCCTGGAGCGCCGGCCGAGCCTGCTGTAGAGGCGGCCCCGGCAGCTCCGGCGGCCCCCGAAACCGGGGACGGCTTGAAGTAAGCCGCCCAGTCTGGATAACAAGCCCGGATTAGATCCGGGCTTGTTCCTTTTGCCCAGCCTTACAAAAGCCCGCAAAAATGCAGGCTTTGACGGACCGGGTCAGGACTTTCCGGCAAATTTCTGCGAATCTGCATCTTTTTTCGGGGGAAACGGCCCGGCAGGCTGATTCCTACGAAAATACCTGCATTTTTTGCAGGAATTCTTTATTTATTTGAAATCCCCGATCCAAAGCCTGCATTTTTGCAGGAATTTCGCCCACGGGAGCAGCAGCGGCACCCTTTTAAACCCCGGACATCGCCGGCGGCGCAAAAAAAGCCGCCGAACTCGTCGCGGCGGCAGCATAAACCTTCTTCTTCACTTGTCCTGCTCTTCCTTCTCCTTGATCAATTCCAGAAATTCCAGAATGATATCGGATACCGCATCTTCGGCCGGCGAATGAATGTACTTGCTGACTCGCAGGATATCGCCTCTATACAGCTCAAGCAGTTGCAGTACGGCCTCCGGGTCGTTTTGCTTCGCCCGATGAAGCAAAGTCAGGAACTCATCATCCGGGACAACTCTTGGATCATTTTGCGCTTCCATTTGTTCACCCCTTGCTGAGTCATATTCAATTCAAGGGCTACCTCACGCTCGGTCTTGTCTTGCAAATAAAGCTTATAAATGATCAAACGCCCCGTACTCGAAGGCAAGGCATCGATCAGCTGACGGATCAACATTTTGTCATCAGAAGATGAGGTAAAACTGGATACGGCCGGTTCGAATCCGTTGAATGAACATTCCCGTCTTTTCACAACTTTGGCTTTGTACTGTACCCTCCAGGCGATCCGATAAACTTCTTTCCGATATTGCTCATACACGGTTGGTTGTTCCTTCAAATTAACCTCCCCCTTCCATCTTCATCTTCTATGTATAGGGAAATGTGAAGGTTGAACTTACAACCATTAATATGCGAGATAATTTCAATTATAACATTTTTTCTAATTATTGGTTGTCAAAGTGGACAATTTTTTTCTCTATATAAGTGAAAGGGAATTTTCAGAGAAAGGAGGCCCTGAACATGCAGGTCACGGACATTGTCTCGATGGTGGCGAATGTTGGATTTCCCGTCACGCTGTGCTTTATCCTCATCAAGTATGTACTTGAAACTGTCGGTAAAAAGCTGGATACCATGAACTCTACGATTCAAGAATTATCCGAGCAAGTCAGAAATCTCGAAGAAAGCATCGACGGCGCCAGCCCGGCGGGTCAGACCGGTGCAAAAGCCAAATGAGTTTGAGTTTATCCCGTTTCGAACCCGTTGTATCGTGTCGTCACAGTGAACAAGGAAGCAGCCTGGCCCCATTCGAGCACAAGTTCCTAGCCTTTGGCTGCTTCCTGTTTTTCATGGCCCTTAGCAAACCGCCTTCCGCATCATTTTATTCCCTTCAAGCCCGTCCTATGCCTAAGCCGCGGATAGTCAAAAAATATCGAATATTGTCACCGTTTCGGAATGTACTATATAATCTATTTAAAAATTAATGAATAGGCGGTTGATCAGCGGATGAGTATTTTGCATAGCCTAGTCGCTTCGGTCCCTTACATGAAAAAAATGATTAAGGGCGACATTATGATCGGAATCACCGATCTCGAAAAATTTCTGCTCTATGAACCTTCTCAGGCTATCGATTTTCAGATCAAGCCCGGTGATCCTATTCCGGCGGACGACCGAAACCTGAGAACCGCCCTGGCCGGTCAAATCTCTTCCACCCAACTTCCTGCGGATATTTACGGAATTCCAATCCTGGCTTCCGCCATCCCGGTCCGGGATGAGCACGGAACCATCATCGGAGCTTTGGCTACCGCCCAGTCCATGGAGAACCAATTGAAGCTGGAAGAGAACATGCTGATGATGGAGTCCATTGCGGGCCGCCTTGTCGATATGGTACAGACCGTGGCCGCCCATTCCGAAGAACTGACGGCCACCAGCGAGAACATGCTGGCCAATACAAAGCAAACCGTGGAAAACTCCTCGGAGATTAATCATACCATCGGATTTATTAAAGAGATCTCCGAGCAGACCAATCTGCTTGGGCTAAACGCCGCGATCGAAGCGGCCAGAGTCGGTGAACTCGGAGCCGGCTTCGGGGTGGTGGCCAAGGAAGTCCGCAAATTGTCGGTCAGCACGAAAGAGGCCACCGCCAATATTTCCTCGACGCTAACCAATGTTCAGGACTCCATCCGCCGGCTGGAAACCGATTTTTCGCAAATCGTTCACTCTTCGCAAGAGCAGGCCGTTCTGGTCACGGAGTTCATGACGGTCATCGAACAACTGAACGAGGCCAGCCAGCAGATGAAAAGCTTTGTCGAATCGCTGATGCAGCACACCAGAGAATAAAACGAAAACGGCAGCCGCGGCTGCCGTTTATTTTTTCACTCGAACGGATATTTCAAATTCCATTGCCCACGGACTTCGTCAAGAAGCTTCATAATTCCGAGCGATTCCTCCAGCGTGATGGACGGGCTCTCCTTCAGGTCTGCCTGAAGGCAACGGCCCACCTCCTCCGCTTCAAAAGCATATCCGGTGGACAACCGGTCGTCAGAGAATTTTATTTCCTCTTGGCCGGCAACCCGCAGATAGGCTTCCTTCGCGTTCAGGAAAGACGGAATATAAATGGAGCCTTCCGTTCCGTGAATATAGGCGTCATTCATCAACGCAAGCCGGACGGCTCCGTGCAGGGAGGCGGTTTTCCCCTGGCCGTAGTCCAGCAGAATGGAGAAGTGCTCGTCGACACCCGTCTGCCCAAGATAGACATTGCTCCAAATGTGTTCCGGCTTCGTTCCGAAAATCATCGACGCGAAAGAGACCGGGTAAATGCCCGCATCCAGCAACGCTCCGCCTCCGAGCTGCGGATTCAACAGGCGGCCTTCGGGATTCCAGTCGCTGCGGAAACCGAATTCGGCTTTAAGCAGCTTCACTTCGCCGATCCGCCCTTCCTCAAGCCACGTTCTGACCTGGACGATCGGCGGCAAAAACCGGGTCCACATCGCCTCCATCAAAAAGAGCTTTTTCCGCCTCGCCGCGTCCACAAGCGGCTCCAACTCGGCGCTGTTTACGGTGAACGGCTTTTCGCATAAGACGGCTTTACCCGCATTCAGAGCGGCAAGCACGTTCTCCCGGTGATAAGGATGCGGCGTTGCCACATAGATCGCATCGATATCCGGATCCTCCACCAATTCCGCATAGGTGCCGTAAGCGCGGGGCAAGCCGAATCGATCCGCAAACTTCTTAGCGCTTTCAATCGTCCGCGACCCTGCAGCCAAACCCTCTCCATTTCCGACGTAAGCCAAATCTTCGGCGAACCTCTCGGCAATCCATCCTGTGCCCATGATTCCCCATTTGATTGTTCCGCCCGCTTTTTCCACGATAGAGTTTCCCTCCTGACAATAATTTCATTGTGACTATATTAATTCTATCAGCAGGATAAACGGAACACCAACTTTTCTTCTATCGCTATTCAAAAGGGTACCGCAGTCCCCACTGGGTGCGAATCGTGCTCAGTTGTTCCATCACCTGCATCGAAGCGGCAAGCGGCATCAGCGCGCTTTCGGTCCGGCCTTCCACAAGACAGCGGCCCACCTCTTCCGCCTCGTACTCGTACCCTTTGCCTTTCCGCTCGTCCGCAAATGTCTCCACGGCTTCCCCGCCGATATACAGCGTGACCGAAGGCGCCTTATTGATTGAGGGAAGCGCAATGCATCCCTTCGTCCCGTGAATGACCGCTTCGTTTCGGAGACCCAACCGGATCGCCCCGTGCAGGGACGCTATACCTCCCGAGGGGTAGGTGAGCAGAGCCGAGAATTGCTCATCCACTCCGGTTTCGCCGATCCGGGCCGTGCTCCAGATTTCTCGGGGCAGCGTTCCGAATACCATGGAGGCAAAAGCGACCGGATAAATGCCCACGTCCAGCAGGGCCCCGCCCGCCAGCTCCGGGTTCAGCAGCCGGCCTTCCGGCTCCCAATCCGCCATGATGCCGAATTCCGCCTGGACCAGGCGGACCTCCCCGATGCGGCCGGATTGTATCCACTCCATGGCTTTGCGCATGGGCGGCAGAAACCGCGTCCACATCGCTTCCATAACAAACAGTCCACGTTCCCGGGCGGCCGAAATCAGCACGTCCAGTTCCCGGCTGTTCACGGTAATCGGCTTTTCGCACAGGACGGCTTTGCCCGCCCGCAGGCTGTTCAGCGTATTTTCCAAATGATAGCGATGGGGTGTCGCGACGTAGATGACATCAACCTCAGGGTCATTGACCAGTTCCATGTAGCTTCCGTAGGCCCGCGGAATTCCGAATTGCGCGGCAAAAACCGCGGCATGTCCGGGCTGGCGCGAGCCGACGGCGTAAGCGACTCCGTTAGTCGTATGGGCCAGGTCCGCCACAAACTGCTCGGCGATCGTGCCCGTCCCCATGATTCCCCATTTCACTTTTTTGGCCTCAGACCCTCTCATGCTTCCTCCTCCTTTACATTACAACTATACTAAATAACATGTACCCTTTTCCGGGGTTTGTGAAATACGGCTGCCCGTCAGGAACAAATTCCTTTGATTCTTCGCGGGCCCATCCGTTATACTGAAGCTGTTTGCGAAAAAGACGATATGACGGCGGAGGCGAATCATGCTTACATTTGAACAGAAGCTGCAAATTCTGGATTCCTACCCGGAGCTGGAGCGAAAAAATGTGTCGCTGGGACGCGTTAATTACCAGTATGAGCAAAGTGTCTACGATAAAAAAACGGTAGCTTACCGTCTTCATCCCAATGGGAACGGGTACGTGTATGCCGGCTTGCTGGAGGGATATGAAACGGATGATAAAGGTTATGTAAATATTCGCGAGTTTACCGAACAAGAATTGCGTACCCTGTTGGAGCGGTCGATCCGTTCCCTATCCGTGCGCGATGACCGGGAAGCCGACGAACTTGATGGTCCCCTCCCTTCCGATTCATTCAAAGATACGCCGGGAGGCCTTTGGCGGAACGCTGACGGAGCGGTGCTGACCCTGAAATACGAAGACGATCTATGGTACATTTTTGCCGGACAGAGCTTGGAAATGGTGTTTGAGACGCGGGAGGAGGCCGGGGAATATCTGGCCGAAGAAGGATTTGTTCCGCAAAAAAAATAGAAATAAGCGGGATCGCAGCCTACGGAGAAATCCTTGGGCTGTTTTTTTATCAAAAATTTTAAATAAAGTTCAAAAAAATGTTTGATTTTAGACACAAAATGTTCAATAATATAGATAAGACACAGAATGTTCACAAATTATATCTGCACTGCGAAAAAGGAGCTGACTCTCTATGTGGGAACCTGGAAGCAGTAAAACCAAAAGCGGCATATTCGGTTGGATTATCGGTTTGGGTATTTTCTACGCCGTCTTCTATATCGCGTTCACGCTAATGTCCATACACGGATAGTTGAAACCGTTGTCATTCGTTGGATAAGCCCCGCGGCTCTGCCGCAGGGCTTTTTTGCTTGTACATCGGAAAAAGCCGGACCCTTCTATGTTGGGATCCGGCTTTGCACCATTGGATTTTTATTTTGCGCTATCCAATACTTCTTTAGGAACTTCGATCTTCGTGATTTCATCGTACTTGGAAATCGTGCTGTCCATCACCATGTCAAGCGTCACGTTTTGTCCTTCCACGCTCATGTCCATGGCCATTGTAACATTGGACTTCGTTGGCAGGAAAGTGTCTTTGTTTACGGCATAAGAAATTTTGATGTTCTTGATGTTCATTTGCTCCAGCATAGCCGCTGTTTGTGCATTTTGACCGCCCGATTGATTCATCAGGTTTTTCGCCAAATCTTTCACGCCGTCGCCGGACAGATCCGCGGTCAATACATATTCGCCGCCTTCTTCAATCACTTTCGCTTCCTTGGCGATCGACTTAAATTGTTGCAGTTGAGCTTCCGGGCTTGCCGATTGCTTCAGGCTGTCTATCAATTGTTGGGTTTGTTCAGCCGGAGCTTTCATCCAGCCTGTGCCTTGATTCATGTAAACGGAATCCTTCGTGATGTATTGCTCCACGTTTTGGCTTCCTTGATCTCCCATGGACACGTTGATCACTTGATGCATTTCCATCGGTTCTTTCACAATATCCGATTTCATCGTCATGTCGATCTTTTGTTCCTGCGATTGATCACCTTGTTTCATTACGATCGTTTGATTGATTTTGGCCTCCATGGACATGCTTTTCAGCTTTTCGCTGGCTTCCGTGGATTTCGCCATCAACTCATCTACAGTAGGAACCTTTGTTTCCGCCGGCGTATTCGTAGTTGTTTCTGCGGCTTTATTTGCGCCGCCGTTGGCCGCTTTATTAGCGCCGCCTTCAGCCGCCTTCTCTTTGCCGCATGCTGTCATGCCAAGTACCAGTACTGCCCCCAGTAATACTGCTGTTAATTTTTTCAAATCTTTATCCTCCTAGAATATGTATTCCTAACGATATTACCCAATGCGCTAAAGGGATGACAGGGCAAAAAGACTCATTTCGGCTTATTATCATCATAATAATATGGTAATTTCGACCTATAATCGTTGCTTTTTTAAGTTATCCTGCCATGTATGGTTTATAATGTTAACGAAGAGAACCCGGAACGGAAGGAAGAAACGTGTTGAAAAACTTGCTGGTCACCGGTTACCGTGCGCACGAGCTCGGTATATATAACAATAAACATAAAGGCATCCCTTTCATCAGACAAGCCATCATCAACCGGCTCCTTCCCCTCTTGGACGAAGGGCTGGAATGGGTGATCACCCCCGGACAGTATGGCGTCGACCTGTGGGCCTGCGAAGCCGCTCTCCGGCTCAAAGAGGAATACCCTCAATTGAAATGCTCCATCATCACGGCCTTCAGCCACCCCGAAGAACAGTGGAACGAGGACAAACAAACGTATTATCGCGATTTGGTGCACCGGCTCGATTATTACGGCTCGGTAAGTAAAGAAGGTTACCAGGGAAGATGGCAATTTACGGCCCGCGATGAGCTGCTGCTGCGAAAAACCGACGGAATTCTGCTGGTCTACGATGAAGAGGCCGGGGAAGCAAGCCCCAAATATATCAAAGAACGGGCGCTGAAAAAACAGGCGCAGGACGGTTATTTGTATCTTCAAATCGGCCCCGAAGAAATCCAGGCGGTCGCGGAGGAAGAACAACAGCGGGAGGAGTTTTTCGACGGCTAACGCGTAAAATCGGAAGCCCTGGGCAGAGATATAATGCCGAAAAACTCCCTGCAGTTCCCGGATCGTTCATTCCCCTGTTCGCTGTCCTCCGAAGGGCATTACATCCCCACGAAAGCGGAGACCGCCGAGAAAATGGCCGCGATGACCCATAGCACGATGAAGAGTTTCATAATCACTTTTAGCCATTGTCCGAAGTTGACACGGGCGATAGCCAGCCCCGCGAGCAATACCCCGCCGGTCGGAGAAATCAGGTTGGTCAGTCCGTTTCCGAATTGATAGGTCGTAACGATCGCTTCGCGGTTGATCCCGACCAAATCGCCCAGCGGCGCGAGGACCGGCATCGTCAGGGCCGCTTCCCCGGAAGAGGACGGCACGAAGAAGGTAATGATATTGTGAACAAGCAGCATGATGGTGGTAAACGCGTAATTCGGCAGTCCTTTCAGCAAATCGGAGAGATAGTTCAGGATCGTATCGATGATCATGCCGTTTTCCGCAAGCACCAGTATCCCCCGAGCCAATCCGATAATAACGGCCGCATAAACAAACTCGCCGCAGCCCTTCACAAAATTCTCCGCCATTTCGCGCTGATTCATTCTGGATATCACACCCGCAAAAAGCCCAAGCGCAAAGAATAGCGCTCCGATCTCGGTCATATACCAGCCTTTCGTAAGAATTCCCCAAACAATCAGTCCCAACGTGGCCACAAAACCGGAAATAATCAACTTGTCCCGCAGGGAGAAGCCGATTTCTTCCCCGGTATCTTCTTTAAGAAAAAGCGGCCGGTTAATCAGGTCATTTTTGAAAACAACGGATTTCTCCGGATGTTTCTTGACCCGATGCGCATACCACATCGTAAAGGCGATGGATATGCCGGTAAACACGATCCATTCGACAAATCGGAGCCACAACTGCGGATTGCCTTGAACCCCCGCGATTCCTTGTGCGATAAGCACGGAAAACGGATTGGTCGTCGAGCCTACATAACCGATTTGCGTTCCCAGGAAAAGAATCAATATGGCGGTCATCGAATCGAAGCCCAGCGCAAACATCAGCGAAATAAAGATCGCGTACAGCGGGATGATTTCTTCACTCATCCCGAAGGTCGACCCGCCGAGGCTACAGATCACCATAGCGATCGGAATCACCAAAATTCCTTTGTTTTTAAGCCGCCGGGCCAGCGCAAGCAAACCGCGATCGATCGCTCCGGTCTGGAGAATAATGCCAAAAGCGCCGCCTACGACAAGCACAAAAGCAACGACATCGACCGCATTGATGACGCCCTCCATAGGAGCGCTTAAAATTTGCGGAATCCCTTGGCGCAAATCGGTTTCCTCGCTTTGCTTGGATACCGAATGATAAGTTCCGGGGATGATGACCGATTTGGTCACTCCATCCACCGTCACCTCCTGACGTTCAAACTGCCCGCTCGGCACAATCCAAGTCAACGCCGCCATTAAAATCATAATGAAGAAGATCAGGGTATAGCTATGAGGCAGCGACCATTTGAATCTGTTTTTTCCCGTTTCCATCTTAACCCCTCATTCCGGAATTGGATTATTCGCAAAATATAACATTATAAGATGTCTTATCCAGGGCAAACTAACTGCGTTGATCATGGACGATTTCTCCGCCAGCAATGGTCAACACCGCTCGGACTTCCCTAAGCTCGTTTGCCGGGGTTTGCAGCAAGTTCCGGTCAAAAACGGCGATATCCGCCAGTTTTCCCGCCTCCAGTGAGCCTGTCCGGTCTTCCATGAAACAATGTTTCGCCCCATTGACCGTCCATGCTTTAAGCACTTCTTCCACTGGCATCGCTTTTTCAGGGTACCATCCTCCGGGCGGACTTGCATCCGGAAATAACCGGGCGCTTGCGGCGTAAATCGAATCCGGAACGCTCGTTATAAACAGGGGGAGATCCGTCCCGATGGTGATCGTGACCCCGGCGTCCAGCATGCTCTTGTAATTGTAAAAACGGCTTTCCTTATCTTTCCCGACCACCTCCGCCATATAAGCATCTTCATAGGACGGATTCAGCAGTAGGACCTGGGCGTACACTTCCGCGAAAATTCCGGCCGCGGCCATCCGCTGCAGATCTTCCGGGTGAGGATATTCCAGATCGCTGATCGAATGTCTTGCATCCCGCTTCCCGTTTTGTTCCCGGCATTTTTCCAGGATGGAAACCGCACGTCGGATCGCCGCGTCGCCTTCGGCAGTCAACGTGCATTTCAACCCGTTGCGATCGGCCTCCAGCACCGCAGCTTCTATAGCCTCGTAATCCACCGGACGCAGGTTGGTTATCCCCGGCAGATCGGCATAGGGCTCCAGCATGTCGCCCGTATGATCGGCCACCACGCCGTCCAGCATGAGCTTGAATCCCTGGAAACGAAGCTGGTCTCCCTTGTATTTCTCCCGGCACTCAAGACCAAACGAGATGTTAAGCGGTTCCAAAACAGGCTCCAGGGCAAAATGAACGCGCAGGGGTAAACGCCCGCTCCCCTCCAATTTCGTCAAGACCGGCAGCAAACCGCTGTAATCATCAAAACCGATATCCTTGATCGAGGTCACCCCGCGCTCCGCCAGCATGCGGGCGAAGTCAAGAAACTCGGCTTCCACCAGTTCCTTGTCCTGGAGCATTTCTTTCAATAGTCGGGCTCTTGCCTCCGCACTGCACTCGTCCGGCTTAAATCCATATTTGTCTATGGCGGCTCCGTTCATCCAGCAATAACTTTTCGAACGGTTGATGGCAATCACCGCCCGGTCGGGGAAGGCACCATCCAACAAAGCTTGTTCCGGCAATTCCCCCCAAATGTCCCGATCCCAACCGAAAGCGTATACATTTTTGTCTTCCGGAAGCGCGTCCGCATATTTCACCAGCATGCGCAGCGCTTCCTGAACAGAGGTTGTCTTCGACAAGTCCAGGCCTCGATGCATCGACATATAGCCGGTAAAAAACACATGGTTGTCATGGATTCCGGGCATAATCAATTCATCCTTGAAATCATATATTCTCGTGTCAGGCCCGATCCATTCCCGAAATCCCGATTTTGGCCCAACCGCGGCAATCCTCTCCCCCTTCACCGCAACAAATCCGGGTCTCGCCTCAGGTTCCTTCCCGGTGAAGACCGCATCCGACAAGAGGACGAGATCGGCAAATGCGGTCCTTGTGGCATTGGAAGCTTGCATGTTCACCCCTCCTATATCATGAAAGCTCGTTAAAGCTCGTTTTTTTGGCTGCATATTGTTTGAAAACTCCGTCCTTCTACCATACGTATTATAACGTTATGTTCTAGGGATCAACCTTCCCCTTCATCAGGGAAAAGAAGGTTATGGTGTTTTCGGCAAAAGGACGGAACGTCTACAAGGTAAACTGATATCTGTCTCCAATCATGAACTGTTTTCCGACGTGCACCGGTAATCCGCGCTGGTCATAGATCATCGTTCTCAAGTAAAAAAGCGGCTTTCCGATCGAGGTTTCCAATAAACGCGCCTTATCTTCGTCCGCCAGCACGATTTCCAGCGTCGACTCCCCGGGCCGGTTCGGATCAATTCCGTACTTATCCCGCAGCAGATCATAGAGCGAGCCTTCCAGCGTCTCATCCATAAGAAACGAGAACCGCGATTCGGGATAGTAGTTGTTCTCCAGCATCAGCGGGTTGTCGCCGGCATATCTTTTCCGCTGAATATAGATCGCCTTCTCTCCCTTCACCAGCTGCAGGGCACGCGCCAGTTCAGGGTCGGGAACGATCATTTCCTTTCGGGTCACCTTGCTGTGCGAAGATAGTCCGTTCGCCTCGCACGCCGCAGTAAATCCGATCAAGTGCTCAATCTTCCGCCCGATTTTGGGATGACTTACAAAGGTTCCTTTCCCCTGCCGCTTGGTCAAATATCCTTCCTGCGCCAGTTCTTCAACGGCCTTGCGAACGGTGATGCGGCTGACATTATAACGATCGCTCAATTCCGTTTCTGTGGGAATCTTCTCCCCTTGCTGAAAAATTCCGTTATGAATCGCTGTTTGAATCGCTTTTTTGAGTTGAATATATAATGGTTCAGGATGATCAGAATTTAACATAGGACCCTCTCTTGTACTATAACGTTATAGACTCTTGCTTAAAGCGTATCAAACGTTACCGGATTATACAAGAAGATGGTTTAACGCCATTTCCGTCATTCGTAGGATACTCCGAAACCGAAGGACCCTTCCACGAGACAACTGGCCGCGGCGAACCGGGAGCCCTCTTCCATCGCCGCCTGGATGTTGCGGTCCTTAAGATAGCGGAGCAGAAACGCCGCGATAAATGAATCTCCCGCTCCCATTGTATCCGCGGCCTCCACCAACTCCGGAGTCTGATAATATAAGCGCGATCCGTCAAAAGCGACAGCCCGGTCGCCGCCCCGGGTAGCCACAATCACTTGCCCATCCCGGCCCCGTTTGGATTGAATATAACGGATCGTTTCCTCCTCGCTCAGATGACTGCACGAGAAGAAGGCGAAGTCAACATGGGGAATATGCTGTTCAACCTGAGCCTCATCAAAATCATCGGAGAAATCGAAGGAAATTGGAACGCCGAGGCTTTGCAGTTCGAGCAGTAGATGCCCCGTATGGCTGTAAAGACCGGTATGCATCACGGCAAACCCCCGGATATAGTCCTTGTCTTCCTCGCTTAGCCGCAGCGGATTCATGCGGGTAACGCCGCCTTCATTGCTTCCCAGAAAAATTCGGTCCCCGTTCTCCAACGTAACGCGTGCACAACCGTTTTCGCCGTGGTGATGGCGGCACAGGCTGATGTCGATTTCCAGTTCCTTCAAGGTCCGCTCGACATGCCGCGCTTCCCGGTCATCTCCGAACACGCCGACAAACGCCGCGTCCACGCCCAGTTTCTTGGCAAACACGCTGAAATTCAGCGCATTGCCTCCCGGATACATCACACCCAAGTGAACATATTTATCTACAACGTTATCGCCAATCCCCAAAACTTTCATGCTATATCACCCCTGTTCTCAGTTCAATATGCCACTTTCCCCATGTAGCGGCGAGTCTCCAACGGATGATTGCGAATGTCCGCCAGCTCTTCGCGGTATACGCACAAGATGCTGTAGAACAGGACGGGGTTGAAGAATTCCACCACTTCATCGGCGATCGTGTTCAATCCCAGTTCCTTGGCGTCCACGACTTCCACTTTTGCCGCATACTTATTCAGGAAGGTCAGAGCGCGTTCATCCAATGCGCGGGTGCGCCCCTCATTCATCATCAAGATAAATGGCGTCTCTTTATCGGTCACTTCAAACGGGCCGTGGAAGTATTCACCGGAATGGATCGGGGCCGCATTAAGCCACTGCATTTCCATCAAAGAGCAGATGGCAAACCCGTACGCATGCCCGAAAGAAGCTCCGCTGGACAGAATGTAGAACAAATCTTCGCTGCGGTATTTTTCCGCGAATGCCTTGGCGCGGGGAGCCACCAATTTCTTACCTTCCACAATAATGCCGTTGATCTTGTGAATGCCGTTCCGGAACGCTTCGTAATGGGCGTACCCTTCCGTCACGTTCAGGATTTCTACGACCAATTCCAGAATGATCGCCATCGGATTGTTCTTTACATCGCTGTCCTCGCCCCACTCGTACAAGAAAGGATGGTCGGTGTATTTCAGCAGCCCCGCTTCCTTATTATGTGTCAAACCGATGGTGTGCGCCCCGTTCTCTTTGGCCACTTTGGCCGCCTCAACCGACTCGGGCGTATTGCCGCCATGAGAGCAAACGATGACCACGGAGTCCTTGTTCAAGCGTTTCGGCAAAGCATGGACAAATTCATTGGCGGTATAAAGCCCCGTAACCACTTTTTGGGCCTCGCTCTCCAGAAAATACTTGGACGGATACATATCTACCAGGGATCCGCCGCAGGCGACCAGATAAACCTCCGAGATACCGTTTTTGGTCTGCTCATGAATCGTGCTAATGACTTTTGATACGTTCATCTGTAATCTCTCCTTTTATATAACGTTATATAACGTATTGTTTACATTCCCAATATAACCGCTTTCATGGATGAGGTCAAGCCCATTTTTTTTCGCGTTAACTCCCCCTCTCCATTCCCCCGCATATGATGTGCTATATATCCGAAGGAGGCTGCTCATGAACGAATTGAAATTGCCTACCGTCGCTTACTTCTGCATGGAGTACGGGCTTCATTCCGATTTTAAAATATACGCTGGGGGACTGGGCATCCTGGCCGGGGACTACCTCAAAGGGGCCAAAGATATCGGCGCGCCCATCGTCGGGATCGGCATCAAATGGAAGCAAGGCTACACGGACCAGCGAATTGATGAATACGGGAAGCCTTATGACAGCTACCATAACTATGATTATGATTTTCTCGAGGACACGGGCGTTAGAGTCAGTGTAAAAATTCGGGGCGTCGACGTCCTATGCAAGGTATGGAAAACGGAAAGTTTCGGAAACAACCCGCTATACTTGCTGGATACGGACATTCCCGAAAACGCGGATTCCTGGATCACCGGACAGCTGTACGGCTGGTTCGGCGAGGAGCGGATCGCCCAGGAGATCGTGCTGGGAATCGGCGGGGTGAGGGCGCTTCGGGCCCTTCAGATCCCCGTGGAGGTGTACCACTTCAATGAAGGGCATGCGGCCCTGGCCGCCACGGAGCTGATCCGCGAGAAAATGAGCGCCGGCAACACATTTGAGCAAGCCTGGCTCGCGACACGGGAGGAGGTCGTCTTTACGACCCATACCCCGATCCGGGAAGGCAACGAAGCGCACCCGCTGGAGCGGCTTGAATATATGTCGGCCCTTAACGGACTGACCCGGGAGCAGATGGAGCAAATCGGAGGAAACCCCTTCAATATGACGGTGGCCGGCCTCCGGCTGTCCCGCATTTCCAACGGGGTTGCCCGGCTGCACGCGGAAACCGCGAACAAGATGTGGCAGGATGTCTCGGGGCGCTCCGAAATCATCGGGATTACCAATGCCATTCATCCCCAGACCTGGGTCGACGAGCGCATCACTCGCGCTTATGAGGAAGGCGGCGATTTGTGGGGCGCCCATATGGAACTCAAGGGGGAACTGCTTGATTTCATCCAGAAGCGAACCGGCATCCCGCTGGATCCCGACCGCCTGCTGATCGGATTTTCGCGCCGGGCGGCTCCCTACAAGCGCAGCGACCTGATCTTTTCCAAGCCGGAAGTGATTGGTCCTTACCTGGAGTCCGGAACCATTCAGATCGTGTTCTCCGGCAAAGCTCACCCGCAGGATGACACCGGCAAGCGGATCATCGGCAACCTGGTCGCTATGATGAAGAAATATCCGAAAAGCGTCGTCTTCCTGGAGAACTACGACATGACGATCGGTGCCCAGCTCACCCAGGGTTCGGACGTCTGGCTCAACAATCCGCGCAGGCCGTTGGAAGCCAGCGGCACCTCGGGGATGAAAGCGGCGATGAACGGCGTGCTCAACTGCTCCATTCTGGACGGCTGGTGGCCGGAGGCTTGTCAAGACGGGGAGAACGGCTGGCAGATCGGCGGCGGCTTCGAGACGTCCGATTTCGAAGCACAGGACCGCCACGACTGCGAAGCCCTGTACGACACCCTGTTGGGCAGCGTACTGCCGACCTATTACGAGAACCGGGCTCAATGGGTGCGGATGATGGAAAGAAGTATCGGAACGACCCGTGAAGCCTTCGCCACCAAGCGAATGCTGAAAGAATATTACGACAAGATGTATATCAAAAAAGGCGAATAGAACCACCGTTTTGCCGATGATATTTCGGACCACCGGATTCCCCAAGGAGGGGACTGGCGGTCCGAATTTTTTTTAACGAAAATGTGGAGTCGATCCGATATTACATAAGGGGACTTTATGACCTGCATAATCGAATCAAAGGAGTTTATGACCCGCATGAAAAGACCAAGACTCATCCCGCTTCTCCTCCTCTTTTTGGCCCTGACCTTCCTGGTTCCGGCCCAACTTACCGCCGCTTCGGCCGCCGCGCCCAAGTCCGTAGTGTTGATCGACGGCCAGACCTACCATGCTTTCCTGCCGGTTTCCGCGCTTAAAGGGGACCCGGAGACCTCCCTGCTGTGGAACGAAAGCGAAAAAAGCTTTGAGATCACGGATACCCGAAACCGCGTAAAAGTGTTTGTCGGACAAACCTTCGCGGAGGTCAATGACGCCACGGTCACCTTAACGGACGCTCCGTTCCGGGGAAACGGGACTACTTATGTGCCCCTGCAATTTTTGAGCGAACACCTGGGCTACACACTGGTCTGGAAAAGGAATCCTACCGCGCTCACCCTGAGCCGCGACGGTTTCAAAATAACGCTCCCCGCCGTGAAACGGAGCAGCTTGTCCAGCACCGCGTCCCCGATCGTCAGCGCCCGTAAGGCATTCAAGGTCGGGAACAAGTACTTTTCCGTGAAAATGATTACGATTTCTCTGGCGCATCCGAACGTGCACCTGGACGTGGTCATGGCCGGCAATCAGAAGGGGAAGGTCGAAAGCTTGAGCAGTATCGCCAAACGCAGCAAAGCCATCGTTGCCATTAACGGCTCCTATTTCGATGCCTACACGAAAAACAGCTACAAAACACCGTACGGATATATCGTCAGCGGCGGCAAGCTGCAAATGATAGCGTCGGGCGACCGGCGTACCGTCTTCACTTACAATCACAACCTACTTGCCGGAATGATTCCGGGCACAAAGTTCAACGACCTCTTTGCGGAGGGCGATCTGGAAGGTGCCCTGCAGGCGGGACCACGCCTCGTCACCGACGGAAAAGTGGCTCTGAACCTCAGGGGCGAGGGCTTCCGCGACCCGAAAATTTTAAAGGGCGGCAGCACACGCAGCGCCATAGGGCTCACGCGCGACAACATGCTCATCCTGCTTACGACCAAAAAGGCAACGATGCCGCAGTTGGCGCAAATCATGAGACAGGCCGGAGCGTATCAGGCGATGAACCTCGATGGCGGCGCTTCGAGCGGGCTTTATTATAACGGGAAGTATTTAACGACGCCCGGCCGGAAAATCAGCAATGCGCTCGTCGTGAAATACCAATAATAATTGATTCCACAAAAAACCACCGCATCCATTGTGATGTCGGTGGTTTTTTATGGACTAGCCTACACGTTAATGCCTATTAACGGGAAAACCTCCCGGTAATTGACGGCAGAGGGCCCTTTAAGCTGATTTAACGGGAAAAACTCCGGTTATTTACGCGGTTCCGGCCGCCAATACTCCTCTTTCAGGCAAATTAGCGTGAGTTTTTCCAGTTAATTCACCTCTGCCGCCGGGTAGGGACCATATTTAAGGGAGGAATTCCTGTTAATTGCGTTGAACGGGCTCTGCCCCGGGCAAGAGTTTACCATGCCGGGTACACTTACACCCTTAAAACCGGTCCGCCGGATACTTCAACCCGATCTGCCGCCGGGCCTCCTCCATGATTTCGGCAACGATCAAGGAATTGGCCAGCGTGTTCACGCCACTTTCCCGCCGGCCCGTTTGCGCGAGTTCGATAAACTCCCGGGCTTCGTAGAACATCGACTCCTGCATCTGCGGCTGCCGAAGGTCCTCAACGGTGCCGTCCCGGTACATGATCTTTACATCGTAAGGCTGGTTGATCTTATCGATGATCAGCGTGCCGTTCTCCCCTTGAATTTCCGCCGGGGCATAGGAATCGGCGATTTTGGAATACATCACTACGGCATCCATGTCTTCATAGCGCATCAGAATGCTCCCCTCCCCGTCCACGCCGGACGACAGCATCACGCTGGTGGCTTGAAGGGATTCGGGTTTGCCAAACAAAGTCACCATCGGGTACAGGCAGTAAATCCCCAGATCCATCAACGCGCCGTTCGAGTAGGCGGGATTGAACGCGTTCAGAATCGTCCCTTGCTTGAACGCGTCATACCGGGAAGAATACTGGCAGTAGCTGGCAAAGTAACGGCGCACACGCCCGATTTTATACAAATTGTTCGCGATCACCCGGAAATTCGGCATCAATGTGGACTTCATCGCTTCCATCAGCAGCACGTCGTTCTCCTGCGCCGCCCGGATCATCCGCTGTGTCTCTTCCACATTCGATGCAAAAGGCTTCTCGCACAGCACATGCTTCCCATGGTTCATGCACAGAATGGCCTGCTCGGCGTGATACGAATTGGGGCTGGCGATATACACCGCGTCCACCCGGTCGCTCGACACCATTTTTTCCAAATCCGTAAATACTTCAGGGTTGCTGTTGTACTTGGCCGCAAAAGCCTCCCCTTTCTCTTCCGTGCGCGAGTAAACGGCCGTCAGCGCGAATTGCTCCGTCTCCTCCGCCGCTTGGATAAAGCGTTCCGTGATCCAGTTCGTTCCGATGATTCCGAATCGAAGCACTGAATGCATCCCCCTTTTTCTAATAGCATTATCTGTATTCTCTCATTAGCTGCCCCTTTATGTCCACTTGCAGTCAATAATTGAGACCTAGCTCACAGAAGAATTCTCTCTTTCGTACCTGTTCCAGGACTTTCCCTTCCATCACACTGAAATTGATATGATTTCCAAATTGAGGAGGAATGATGCAATATGAAAGCACCGATGCGCAGACAAGCCGAGTTGTGGATACTTACCATCCTGATGGCCGTCGGCCTTTGGTACGTCCCCCCGGTGCAAGGGTTTGCTGCCGAAGGTCCGGCAGGCTACGCGGAAGAATGGTCCCGGGAGTTCGGATCGCCGGACAACTACAATGAGCCATCCCAAGTATTGTCCCTGCCCGATCAAGGCTATATCGCTGTAGGCACCGCAACCCCGCGGAATGAAATCTCTCCCTTAGCCAAAATCGTTGCAATCAAAACCGATTCGAGCGGAAATACGGAATGGGAACGCGAATATTTGGATGAAACCTACCCGACTGAGATGTACACCATTCAATCGATGATCCAAACCCGGGATGGCGGATTTTTGATCGGCGGTGGAATGCTCGACAGAAGCGATGGAAAGCCTTTTTCCCGGGCCTATCTGCTCAAGCTGTCGGCAGACGGAGACCCTGTATGGAGCGGGTCCTATGGCGAGTACCGCGGGTATGCACCGATCCAACGGATCAAAGAAACCCGGAATGGCGGTTTTATCGCCGTTTCCTGGACTTCCAACGCATCGGGTACCCAGCCCGCTTATATTTTGAGGGTCGATGCGGAAGGAACCCCGTTGTGGGATCATTATTACCGCGAATATCAAGAACAGGTGCTCCTTGACGTTGTGGAGACGGAGGATGAAGGATTCTTAGCCGCGGGGTACGCCGTGAAGGAAAACAGTACCTCCTGGCTTCCCTTGCTGGTGAAATACGGTCCGACAGGTGAAATTACGTGGAGCAAAACGCTGCCTTACGAGGCGGGCTGGGGCTACGTCCGGCAACTGGTGCCCCCCCCCGGCGGGGACGGGTATTTCATGCTCGACGGCTCCGGACTGTGGAAGTTAACGGAGGATGGTGACGCGGTTTGGCGAAAAGGCTTGGTAGACCCGGAGTTCCCCGAGCTTCTCTCTTACATGAAGCCTACCCCGGACGGCTCGGGCGGCTATCTGATCAGCGGCAGATCGGACCAACGGCATCTCACATTAAAAATCGATGTAGAAGGAACGATCCTCTGGTCCCTGCTTCAAAACCTCGCTCCAAGATTCTACGACGCCGCCCGCACCGACATTCCCCAGGACGGGGGGCTTGTATGGATCACTTCAACTTACGGTTCGGAACGGCTAAAGCTGGTCAAATACAAAACGGTCGACGAGATTCCTGGGGAAAGCCAATTCTACCTGGATTCCGACGATTACTCCCTTTCTGTCGATACACAGCTGGATATTGTCGCTCTGTTTCAAGCTCCGGACGGCGGTGTTAAATCGGTAACGGAGGCTACTTATTTCACGATCGAGGATCCAAGCATCGCTTCGATCGACGCGAGCGGTAACCTTTCGGGGCTCTCGCCGGGACTCACCCGTGTCATCGCAAAATATGCGGGCTTTACGGATGCGGCCACCGTACTGGTTGTACGACCTTATGTCCCGCCTGCAAACCGAATCGAGGACGTTCCGGCCGATCCGGGCGATCCTTTCGGCATCCCGTCATCGCACCCGAATCCTGCCGGATTCTGATCCGCATTCTGATCCGCTTCTTTCCGATCTCCGCTAAGGGAATCCGCTTGCTTTCCGGTGTGAAACTCAACTACAATTGAAGAAGGAAAACAGCAATGGAACGAGGTGATCCGAAGAGTATGGAAAATCAGGGAAGCCCGGATATGCCGGCCAAATACCTGGTTACTGGAGATTCCATCTCCAAAGGGGTTATTTATGACGAGGTCAAGAACAAATATGTTTTGCTGGAGGACAATTACGTTTCCCTGCTGCAGAACAGATTGAAGGGCGCGGTCCGGAACACCGCCCGGTTCGGCAATACGCTCATGAAGGGTGTGGCCAACCTGCGCAAAGATGTCATGAAAGACAAACCGAACATCGTGCTCATTGAGTACGGCGGGAATGATTGCGACTTTAACTGGAACGAGATTGCGAACAACCCTGAAGGCGAGCACCGCCCGAAAACGGATTTTAATCTGTTCGAAAAAATGCTGACCGAAGCCGTTCAATTTCTGAAAAACCAGCAGATTACCCCCGTACTAATGAGCCTGCCCCCCCTGAATGCGGACAGCTATTTCAAATGGGTCAGCAGGAACAATCCCGATGCCGAGAAGAACATTCTCAAATGGCTGGGCAGTGTTACCAAAATTTATTGGTGGCAGGAGAGGTATAATTCCACGATCCTCAAAGTGTCGGAATTGACCAAAACCAAGTTCATCGATGTGCGCGGAGCCTTCCTGGAGCATCCCGATTTCACCCAATTTCTCTGCTCGGACGGGATTCATCCGAACCAGGCCGGCCATCAAATCATCTCCGACAAAGTGCTGGAGTTCATCCGCATGCACTACGGTCACCTGCTCCGTGATCATGGCGGACTGACGGCGAAATAAACTGTACTCGCGCGTGACAAAAAAAGCCTGCAAATCTGCAGGCTTTTTTTGTCGGATGAAGCCGCTGCTGGCCGCGGACCAATTTGTTCATGATTTAAATTGCTTGATATAAGCCGTCGGGGCCATGCCGACTTCCCGCTTGAATACTCGGCTGAAATAAAACTCGTTTCCAAAACCGGATTCCGCCGCCGCCTCTTTCACAGTAATGCCGGGACGGGAGAGCAGCATCTTCGCATGATGCAGCCGAAGCCGGCTCAAGTATTCTACGGGAGTCGCCCCTTTCTCCCGTTTGAAGCGCCTGGAGTAGGAGCTCGGCGTCAGCCCGGCGATCTCCGCCAGCGTCTCCAGCTGGATTTTGGAACGGAAATGCCGCTGCATGTATCCGATACTGAGCTCCAGTCCGCTGGGCTTTACGGCCGCGCTCCGCTCCTTGAGCTGATCCAGCACCATGCAGAGCAGGCTCTGGCATCGCAGCTGCAACTGCTCGCTGTCAGCCCCGGGCAAGCGGCTGTCCGCATATAGTGCAGCCGCATCCCCCAAAAGCGCGGGTGATCGTACCGGCTCAAGCTTGCCGGCGAATCCCGACCATCCGCCGTCGCCGGGAAGCAGCGGTCCCGCTTGCCAATTCCCCCTCCGCCGCTGCAGCGTCACCGGCCTGAACAACACCAGAAAGCACTCGAGCGATTCGGACTCGAGAATCAACTGCACGGTGGACCCCGGGGTCAGCACAAAGCAATCCCCCTGGCCGACGGTCGCCGTCTTTTCCGGGTCGCTTAAGCTAACCCAGCCTTTCCCCTCTTTCACCATGCAAAGCAGATAGGTCGGAATCTTGATGTCATGGCCATGGCCGGAACTATGAAAAGCGCGGCGATGGATTGAGGAGAACAGCACTACAGGCCTTAGCCCCGCCGCATTCAACGCCATCGGTAGATTCCCCCCTTTCGCCTAAGGTTAATTGGTAAGCGGCAGTCGATCCAGCACGGTCAGCTTCGTTTCCGCCCTGTCTCTTGGCTGAGCGGTAGGGATCGTTTCGGCGTAGCCGATGTACAGTACGCCCACGATTTTTTCCCCCGGCTGGATGCCGAAGTCCGAACGAAAGCGCGGCTCGTGGATGTAATGATTCGTCTTCCAAACGACGCCAATCCCCTGTTCCCAGGCGGCCAGCTGAAAATTCTGGATCAGGCAGCAGACGGCGCCAAAATCCTCTTCCCGCTGTTTATGGCGGGAATCCTCCGTCTGCAGCACGATAAGCTGCGCCGGCAGCGTCGTCAAATACTCGTGACGCTGCGCGCCGATCCTGGCCCGCTCCTCGGCGGAATGCGTGCGCAGCACCGCCTCGGCGAAGGCCTCCCTCGCTTCGTCCATCACGAGGATAAAGCGCCAAGGCTGCCGGTTCCCGTGATTCGGCGCCCAAACCGCCGTATTCAGCAAAGCGACAATCTGCTCCTTGCTGACCGGGTCCGGTTTAAACGCGCGGACCGTTCTGCGGCTCTTGATCAGGTCGGCCAAAGGATACCGTGGATCAGCCGCCTTCGCCGCCTCTAATTGTTCATCACCTTGCAGGGGTTTTGTTTCAGCCAATCGTTTCGCCTCCTATTGATTTCGGTTCGCATACAGCAGATAAATGAAGAACGGAGCGCCGATCGCCGCCGTAAACACTCCGGCCGGCACATCCAGCGGAAGGAACAGCGTGCGTCCGGCCAGATCGGCCAACAGGACGATCCAGGCGCCAAGCAGCGCCGATACCGGCAGCAGCCGGCCGAAGTCCGCCCCCACCAGCTTGCGGGCCATATGCGGGGCGAGCAGGCCGACGAATCCGATCGCGCCGGCCACCGCGACCGCCGAGCCGGCCAGGGCCACGCTGAGCATGATCTGCAGGAAGCGGACCCGTTGGACGCGGCTGCCGCTGCTGGTGGCGACCTCATCGCCCAACTGCGAAATGTTCACGTGCCGCTTCATCAGCAGCGCCGCCGGCAGCAGCACGGCGGTCCAGGGCAGCAGTAGCAGCACCTGCTCCCAATTCGCGCCGTAGACGGAACCGGTCAGCCAGGTATAAGCCTGACCGGCGTCGTTGCGCGGATTAAACACAATCATCATCGTCGTGGCCGCCGACATGAGCGAAGACATCCCGACGCCCACGAGGACGAGGCGAAGCGGGGTCACGCCTTTCTTCCAGGCGAACGCGTACAGCAGCAGCGCGGCGCCGGCAGCTCCCGCCATGGCGGCTACCGGCAGCCAGCGGATACTGAATACGCCGAGGCCATACGTCATGAAGGCCACCGCCGCCGCGGAAGCCCCCCCTGTCACCCCCAAAATGTCCGGGGATGCCATCGGGTTGCGGGCCACGCCCTGCAGGATGGCCCCGGCGGCGGCCAGGGAAGCGCCCGCCAGCAGCGACGTGACGATCCGGGGAAAGCGCAGCTTCTCCACGATCATGGCCTCGGCCTCCGGGCCGGCGCCCATCAGGCTACCGAATACCCGGACGGGCGAAATAAACGTTTCGCCCAGACTGGCGCTGAGCAGCGCCGCCAACAGGCAGCCGAACAGCAGCCCATATGGAATCCATCTGTTTCCTCGGTTCATGATTTGCCAAGTCCTCTCCGGGCGATATACATAAAGAACGGGGCGCCGAGCACCGCGGTCATCACGCCGACCGGAAGCTCCTCCGGAATCATAATGAACCGCGCTCCGATATCCGCCAACAGCAGCAGCGCGGCTCCGAATATTCCGCAAAAAGGGATCAACCAGCGGTGGTCCGTGCCGACCAGATAACGGGCCATGTGCGGTACGACGATGCCGATGAAGCCGATTGGCCCTGCGATCGCCACCGAGCCCCCGGCCAAGATAACGACGATGATGCCGATCCCGATTTTCAGGGCACCTGTACGCTGACCCAGGCCTTTGGAGGTGTCTTCGCCCATCAGGAGAATGTTCATTCCCCGGGCGAGCAGCCAGGCGGCTACCCAACAACAGGCCATATAGGGAAACACGGTGGCGAGTATCTCGGAGGAGCGCCCGGCGATCGTGCCGGTCAGCCAAAACAATACCGAGCCGAGGCTCTGCTGGTCCAATGCCAGGACGCCTTGCGTAAAAGAGGCAAACAGGGCGGTCATGGCCGAACCGGCGAGCACGATTTTGATCGGCGTTAATCCCTCCCTGCCCGCCGACCCCAGCACGTAGACCACTCCCGCTGCCGCTGCGGCGCCAAGGAAAGAAAACCACGTCAACGCCTGCAGGTTGGAAACGGACAGCAGCACCGTGGCGCCGACGACGAAGAAGCCCGCGCCCGCATTGATCCCCAGCACGCTTGGAGAAGCGAGCGGGTTTCGCGTCAGCGTCTGCATCATCGCCCCCGCGATGGCCAGGCTTGCCCCGACCACCGCCGCGATCAAAGCGCGCGGCAGCCGCGTCGTCCGGATCACGATTTGGTCGGTCACGTTGGGATCGTAGTGAAACAGGGCGTCCCAGGCCGTCTCCGGGCTATAGTTCGTGGCCCCCAGAAGTATGCTTCCGGCCAGCCCCAGCAACAGCACCAGGACCCCTAATATGATGCCTGCGGCTCTCCGCCCGCGTATCGCCCCTGTCATTTTTGCCTTCTCCCTATGCCGTATTTTTTACTTGATTCCAAAAATTTCGTAGACATCGTCCAGCATGGCATTCGCCGCCATCACCCCGCCGCTTAGATTCCAGGTAATCATATCCACTTCGATATACTTGCCGTCCTTGACGCCCTTCAGGGTTTTCCAAAGCGGGTGGGACGTCCATTCGTTCTTGGTTTTTTGCGTGTCGTTGTCGCCGGGGCTGATGCGGGTGATGTCGAAAATATAATCCCCGTCCAATTGCCCCATCTGCTCCTTGGAGGTCAGATTCACGGCTGCTTTGCCTTCGACCATCTGGGCTTCCGGACGCCCGATCCCAAGCTCCTTAAAGATCGTTCCGGCAAACCCCGTGGCGTAAAAGCGGGCGCTGCCGTCATCCTCAAACCGGATAATCGAAACTTTCGTATCTTTCAGCTTATCTCCGGCTTTTTGTTTAAAGTCCGCTACGCGGGCGTCCCAATCTTTAATGAGCTGCTCCGCTTCCTTGTCCTTATAAAGCGCCTGGGCGCTGAGCTGGAGGTTATCTTTCCAATCGAAAATTTCCTTGGTAATCAGCGTAGGCGCGATTTCGGACAACTGGGGATAAATTTTTTCATGGCGCCTTTCCGTACCGATAATCAGATCCGGCTTAAGCGCTACGATGGCCTCCAGATTCGGCTGATTCTCCTCTCCCAGATCCTTGACCCCCTCCATTTTGTCCCGGAGGTAGAGGTACCAAGGCTTCTCTTCCCAGGATTCGACGGCGCCGACTGGCTTCACTCCCAACGCCGCCGTAATATCCACCATGCCGTTAAACAGCACCACGACCCGCTCCGGCTTCTTCTTGAGCGTGATCTCCCCCATGGCATGCTTTATCGTTCTCGGTCCGTCTTCGCTTCCGGAAGTTGTCCCGGTTCCGGTACCATTCCCGGTTCCGGCTTCTTCCGCCGCTTGGGCCGTTTGGGCCGTATTGCCCTTCGTTTCGCCGCCGCTGGCGCTCCCCGCGCTGTTTGAGTTCCCTCCGCACCCGGCAACCGCCAAGGTTAATATCAGGGCAAATATCATCTTGAAGCTTTTCATTTCATGGCCTCCCGTAATTTCAAATCTATTGATAATGATTATCGATATCAATATACTATCCGACCGTCCTAATGTACATGACTTATTTTGTCCTTTTGACGCACCAATTTTATCCGGTAAGGATCGCCACTGGCAAAAGACCCATCCTTAGCGGATGGGCCTGTTACTGTTAACCGGGCTAAAAAACCGGTGGCTTATAATTTTACGGGATAACCTCCCGTTAAATTACTGCCTTTATGGCTGAAGTGGCTGATTAGCTGGAAAACCTCCCGCTAATGTGCCTGAAACTGCGGGTATTGGCGAAAGGGCCGCGAAATAGATGGAGCTTTTCCGGTTAAATCGGAGCCAAGGGTCAGAAGCGAGAAATTAACGGGAGGTTTTCCCGGTAATAAAAATGAAAAAATGATTTTTAAACGATCAGGGCAGGATCGCGAAGGATCGCACCGGGAAGCCGGACGCTCGTTCCGCTTTGGGCACGATATTGAAAATAACCGCTCCCTTGGCGGGAACAAGATCGAGATTTTTCAGCAGCTCAACCTGATACGTATCCCGCTCGAGCACGTAATACTCGGCGAGCAACGCGCCATTCTTCGTATAATCCGCAGCCGAATCGGTATCAAATGTCTCGTGACCGATCGCTTTAACGCCGCGCTGCCGGAACAGAAACTCCAGTGCCTCCATCGACCAGCCGGGGGCGTGGTTGTTCCCGTCCGAATCTTTGTTCTCGAAGCGTTCCTGGCTCGGCCAGCGCTTGCTCCAATCCGTGCGAAGGGCGACGAAGCTTCCCGCTTCGATCTCGCCGTGTTCGGCTTCAAACGCCTCGATGTCCGCAACGGACAGGGAATAATCGGCGTCGGCCGCGGCCTCCTTCGACTTGTCGATGACGACGAGCGGCAGCACCAGTTCCTTGAGCCCGAGTTCGTCGAGATAGCGGGCCTCCCGCACGAAGTGGATCGGGGCGTCAAGATGCGTGCCGTATTGACCGGGGAAGGTGAAGCTCTGGGCAAAAAAGCCGTCGTCGTGCGTGAACAGCGTCTTGAATTCCGCCGCCGCGAAAGCCGCAAAATGCGGGGAATCCGGGCCAAATGTATGAGTCAGGTCGATCCATTCCTTTTGCTTGATCAGTTTAAGCGCCTGCAGCAGTTCGTTCGACATGCCCTCACCTCTCGGATTATGTATTTGATCAGTCCGCCCTGAAAGCTTCTTTCCTCCCTCGGGCCAGTGAAGCATTAAATCTGCTTTCTTCCCTGCAATTCGCGCCAAATCCGTTTGTTGCTGTACTGTTTGTCCGTACTGATGTCCGGCCCGAACCATGCGGGAGGGACAAAACGCGTCGCTTCTTCCTCTGAGCCGAACTCGACTTCCAGGACCGCCATCTGGATCTGGTGATAGCTGTCAATTTCAACCTGGATGCCGTTCCACAGGGCTGTAAGCCGTTTTTTGACCAAAGGAACCGCGCGGCGAATATGGATCATCTGCTCGTACAGCCCGGCGGAAATATCGTATTCGATCTCCTCGCGCGCCAAGCCGAAGCCCCGTTTGAAGGTATGCGTATAGGTTACCTCGCCGGTGCCGAGATCCTTGATTTTTCTCACTCTAAGCTCCTGGTCTCCATCCAGGGCCAGATAGGTTTGGTCAATCACCTGTTCTTTCAGGACCTGGATCGCGCCTTCCTCCAGCAGCGTTTTCGGATACTCCGGAAGCAGAAATTTCCGTTCGATTTCGAGGGCCATGCTTCATTCTCCTTACTCTGGGATTCTGTATCCAGTTTATCACACATTACCGGTGGGCGACGACCTCAGAAACATAAGGGGGTGGACGGGCGAATGGGTGAATGGATGAATGGCACTCCATGGTCCGGAAAACATCTAACGGAAATAGGAGCGGCTATTTTTGCAAAAAAGGCAGATTTCAAACTTTAACGGAAATAATAGCCGCTATTCGGACAAAAATGGCCCGTTTTAGTGGTGATTGCAGAAAATAGGCGCTACCAGTTCCGTTAGAATCGGGGAAAACGCTTTTTGGACAAAATAGCGTCTACTGCTTCCGTTAAAATTCCGGCAGATGGAGGGGGAGATGGAGGGGGAGATGGAGGGGGAGGCTGAGGCGAAAGCAAAAAGAGGTCATCCGAAAGAAATAGGAGGCCGCCTCATGAAAACCCAGAAAGCTCGCCGTCAAGAATGGATCACTCTCATATGGGAATTACAAAGCCAGTGGACTTACTAAGACTGCGTGGTGCTCCACTAATCAATTTACGTTGCATACGCTAAAGTACTGGCTTCGCAAATTAAAAGGGACGTCATCCAACGTTTCCACCAAATCCCGCCCCCGGCCTTCATCCCCCTCTCCGTGGGTGACACCGCAAGTGTTGCAGCCCATGCTACACCGCTCATCATCCCTGTCGGGGAAGTGAGCATCGAGCTTCGGACCGACTTTGACCCTCGCCCGCTTCGTGAAGTCGTTCAGGTCCTTCGTTCACATGCTAACGCTGCCTGGCACGCATACTGTCTATCTAGCTTGCGGATCGACGGATCTACGTAAATCCATTGACGGACTTGCCGCCCTTGTTCAGCAAGGCTTCGGTCTCGCCTCGTTCTCTCCAGCTCTGTTCGTATTCTGTAACCGTGAGAAGAACAAGCTCAAGATTTTGCAATGAGAACATAGCCTCGCCTCCGCTTATATCGTGCTATTCGATTACCGGCCAACCCGATACGGCGAGAACCCACGCGCTTTTCTCAGGGATTCGCGGGCTACTTGCATGTGGACGGTGGCACGCTTCTCAGGTGCTGGGCGCATGCGAAGACTAGTAGCACTATCTATAGTGTGATCGAGACGGCAAAAGAAAACGGGCTAAATCCGAACAAATATCTAAACTACTTGTTTGAGCAACTACCGCAGCTCGAGCATCCGAAAAATTCGGAAGCGTTGAATCGTCTGCTTCCGTGGTCGGTGTCGTTACCGCTAACCTCCCGAGTGTTTATATCTTAATACCAGCATAGTCCGACCCCCGTCCTTGAACAAAGGTAGGGGTTATTTGGCACTTAAATATAAAAAAGTTGGGACTGTTCTAAAGTCTTAAAATCGTATAAATTTCTTAAATCTTGGGATATTTTCGAGTCATCAATCGTGTTGTAATCAGGAGGCGAGTAAATGGGAAACAATTCTTTATTGCGTACGGATAAAGAATTGGCTGAACTCTATCAACGGCATGTCGATCAAGTTTACAGGCTGAGCTATATCTATTTGAAAAATCCCGTTGATGCAGAAGACGCTGTTCAATCTGTATTTCTAAAACTGATCAAATCTCAAATGGTTTTTTTAATGACCCCGAGCATGAAAAAGCATGGCTAATTGTAACCACTAGAAATTACTGCAAAGACATTCTTAAAAACTGGTGGAAAACCCGTCGCGTGGAATTAGACGCTTTACCGGAATTTTCTTCTTGGAATAGCGATGAGCCATCGGGGAAGGTGCTTACAAAACTGCTTTCTCTTCCCGAAAAATACAAAACCGTTTTATATCTCTACTATATAGAGGAGTACTCGGTAAAAGAAATCTCGGAGATGTTAGGACACAAAGAAAGTACGATCCAAACGCAAAAAGAAAAAATGTTTCAGAACATTTTGACGCAAAGCCAGAACGAAAACACAAGGCGCAGAGGACTTCCTCCTATGAAACACGTAAGATCTGCAGTATTGGCTGCTGTGCTGATGGTTTGTTTAACTACAACAGCTTTTGCAGCGGCATACTTGGGAATAGATGAAACATTTTTAAAATTTCTTAATCCAGTCAATCATGAGCAGGCAGAATATTTGTCAAATGGCGCTTATGTGGTTGACAAACAAGTGGCAAACGAGAAAGGAACACTTACCATTAAGCAAGTTATCGGTGACAGCAATCTGACCTATATCTTAATGGACTTCACTGCTCCGAAAGGCACCGTTTTAAATGCAGCGCGATACCGTTTTATGGTTGACACGATGACGACAGATCAGGACACTCAAAGTTACGGGTTTGAGGTGGTCGACGATGGAAATCCGATTGACAATAAAGTTAGCTTGGTTATGAGAATTATGACCAAAAATTCAATAGCTGGCCAAACCGTTCATTTCAAATTAAAAGATTTACAAGCAGCAGATCCGCTTCCCGGGGTTTTTGAAACGGTCATACCGGGTTCTTGGGAAACTTCCTTTAAGCTGGATTTCAAGGAGTACTCTACGCTTTATCAGATCGATCAAAACATTACCATGTTTGGTTATAGGGCAGTATTAAAAACGATCTCCGTCTCACCCATTTCGATTTCTTTAAAAATTGAAGGTAAATCATTGAAAGAGATTGATGAGGCAGCCGGAAGATTAAGGAAGTCCGATGTAAATGAATTCAAATATTTGGATAACTACCCGATCACGATAAACTATAAAGATGGCACCGCAGAAACGACAAGTATTTTTACCGGATGGACTTTAACGGAATTTGGAGTTCAAATGCTTACGATCAAAACTTTTGAAAATGTTATAAATGATAAGGAAATCGCATCAATCGTATTTTTTAATAAAGAAATTCCGATTAATAACTGAATCTCTACTACACTACTAATGATCTCATTAAATTAAGCGTCAAATTCTCTCCGGCGTGCATAGCATGGCTAGGCGCGCTTGGGTATTTGACTTACCAATAAAACAACAAATCCCCCGCCAGGACAGACCCGGGCGAGGGATTATGCCGTTATTTTAAACCATCACTTTGCAAATGTTGTTCGTGAACTCCACCGGATCCTCCACCGGCAGCCCTTCGATTAGGCGGGCCTGATTGTAGAGCAGGTTGGTGTACAGTCCCAGCTTCTCTTTATCCTGTTCAAAGGCATCCTTCAAAGATTGGAACACCTCGTGGCCGACGTTGATCTCCAGCACTTTGTCCGCCTTGACGTCTTGGCCGCTAGGCATGGCGTTCAGCACCTTTTCCATCTCGATGGAAACTTCGCCCTCGGCGGACAGGCAGACCGGATGAGTCTTAAGGCGTTTGGATGCCTTAACCTCCTTGACTTTGCCCGCGAGCAGCCGGCTCATCTCCTCGAAGAGATCCTTGTTCGCGGATTCGGTCTCCTTGCTGTCCTTATCGCCTTCCTCGGGCTCGATGCCAAGATCGCCGCTCGAGACGGATTTGAAATCTTTGCCTTTGTAGTTGAGGATCATCTTGATCGCAAACTCGTCGATATCGTCCGTGAAGTAAAGGATTTCGTACCCTTTATCCAACACAAGCTCGGTTTGCGGCAGTTTTTCCAGACGGTCTACGGACTCGCCGGCGGCATAGTAAATGTACTTCTGATCCTCCGGCATCCGGGAGACGTACTCGTCCAGCGTGACCAGCTTCTTCTCTTTGGAGGAAGTGAACAGCAACAGGTCCTGGAGCACTTCCTTGTTCATGCCGTAATCGTTGTATACGCCGAACTTCAGCTGACGGCCGAACGAAGCGTAAAATGTTTCGTACTTTTCCCGGTCGTCTTTTAGCACGCTTTGCAGCTGGCTTTTGATTTTGCTCTGAATATTCTTGGCGATCAGCTTCAACTGCCGGTCATGCTGCAGAAGCTCGCGGGAAATGTTCAGGGAAAGGTCTTCGGAATCGACCATCCCTTTCACGAAGCTGAAGTAATCCGGCAGCAGGTCCCCGCATTTTTCCATGATCAGAACGCCGTTGGAGTACAGCTCCAACCCTTTTTCATATTCCTTGGTGTAATAGTCGAACGGCGTCTTCTCCGGAATAAAAAGAATCGCATTGTAAACGACCGCGCCGTCCGCCTTGATATGGATATGCGAAATCGGCTTGTCGAAACCGTACCGCTTCTCCATGTAGAAATTTTCGTAATCCTCGTCCGTCAGCTCGCTTTTGTTTTTCCGCCAGATCGGCACCATGCTGTTGAGGGTTTGCTCTTCCTTCACTTCCTCAAACTCGCCCTCGCTGCCTTCTTTCGGCCGGTGGGTCGTCACATCCATTTTAATCGGGTAGCGGATAAAGTCCGAATATTTCTTAATGATCGACTTCAGGCGGTACTCTTCCAAAAACTCATCGTATTGGTCGTCCTCGGTATTCGGTTTGATCTGCAAAATAATATCGGTCCCGACGTTCGCTTTCTCCGCCTCGTCAATCGCGTAACCGTCCGCTCCGGTCGATTCCCACTTATAGGCTTCCTCGCTCCCCAAAGCGCGGCTGATGACGGTGACCTTGTCCGCCACCATAAAGGCGGAATAGAAACCGACACCGAATTGGCCGATAATATTGTGGCCGTCCTTCGCTTCATTCTCGTTCTTAAAAGCCAGCGAACCGCTCTTGGCGATGATCCCCAGGTTATTCTCCAGCTCTTCCTTCGTCATCCCGATTCCCGTATCGGAAAGGGTCAGCGTGCGGTTGTCCTTATCCACCGTCAGCTTGATGTAGTAATCGTCTTTGTTGAACGTTAAATTCTCGTCCGTAAGCGCCTTGTAGTAAATCTTATCGATGGCGTCGCTGCTGTTGGAAATCAATTCTCTTAAGAAGATTTCCCGCTGCGTATAAATGGAGTTGATCATCATTTCCAGCAATCGTTTCGACTCGGCCTGAAATTGCTTTTTTGCCATGATTGGGCTCCTTCCTTCCAGTGAACAATATATTAGCACTCTAAGAATCCGAGTGCTAACGATCTACTTCTATATTAAATTTCCCTTTTTTTGATGTCAATATCAGGTCATTCAATTCTAGAGATTTCGGCTGGAAATGCCCTTTTTAAGCATACTTTCTATTTTGCCGTATTGTTCTTCGGCATGGGCGAGCGATTTGGACTTCCGCTGCAGCTCCGCGGAGACCCGCCGGCTCCGGTTTTTGACCTCATCGCAAGCCTTCTGTACCTGCCGCACCTGGCTTTGCACGTTGGATTCGCTATAAGAGCGGCCGACGCTGGAACTGACCCTCTCCGCCTCGCCGACCATCCGCGTCGTTTTGGCTTCGATGTCGGAATCCAGCAATTTCAGCTTGGACTGAAGATCGCTTAACCGGGCAAGATTCACCAGCAGCAGTCCGTGGGAAATTTTAGCCATACCTTTGACGACTTTGCCGGCGAACTTCTTGAAGGAATCGGCCGACCCCTTGCCGATCTGCCGGATGCCCTCCTTCGTCAGTTTCCCCAGCCGCTTGACCCCGTCTTTGAACTCGGAGACCTTGACTTTCACCGCATCCTTCACGGAATTGAAGGCGGTGTTCACTTTGTCGCACAGGCTGTCCCAAGCCTTCTTCACCTGCTGAAGCGCCTGTTTGAAGGCCGCGACCAGCTTCTCGGCGAAACGCTTGACGACAAGGGTAATATGCTGCGCAAACCGGGATATGGCCTCGCCGGCTCGGACCGCCGTATTTTTGATCGTCTCGGCCATACTGCGGATTCCGGCCTTCAGCCGTTCCCAGCCTTCCTTCACCCTTTCGGCGAAAGCGGTAAAGGAAGCGGCGATTCGGGCGGCGATTTCCTTGCCTTTCTCGATGCCGTCCTTGATTTTGTTGACCAGGAACTCCCCGGTCTCCCGAACCTTGCGCACCGAGGCGTCGATGAACCGGTTCACGCCTTCCTTCGTTGCCGTGAGGGCCGACTTCACGCCGGCTTTGAACTCGCCCCACTTCGCGGCCAGCTTATCCCGGGTATCGCCGATAAAGTTTGAAACTTTGTCCACCGCGCTGTTCCAGGCATCCCGGACCGCGTTGATGACGTGCTTCGTGCCTTCGACCAGGCTGTTGCAGAAGCTGGTTACTCCCTGCACCACTTTATCCTTAAACCGCATAATGGCCTCGCCGGCCCCTATGACCGTATTCTTGACCTTTTCGCCCATCTCCCGGATTCCGGTGACCAACCGGTCCCAGCCGTCCTTGATCCTCTGGACGAATCCGGTGACGGCCGCGCTGATATGTTGGGCGGTCGTCGATATTTTTGCGGCGATATTGGACATGAATTCCGTCAGTTTGTCCACGATGATATTTTTTAGAATTCCGCCGATCTCGGTCGCCAAATCATACAAGTAGCTGAAGTTTTGTGCATTGATCGCCGCGTACTTCATGAAATCGTCCAGAAAGTATTGGGGGAACACTTTGGCTCCGAAGGAAGTGACCACGAGTCCCAAGAAATCCTTTGCCCCGTCCGCGGCGTTCTCCAGCAAATAATTCCCCACATAGGGAAGCACCTTTTTGATGCTCTCCTTGGTATGCTCCGCGCTCTCCTTGGGGAAACCCTCCTCCCCGCTCTCCAGTAAAGCAAGCAAACCGTCGACCGCGTAGCTGCGGTCGGGCTCCTTCATATTGGCATTCAGGTAAATGGTCAGATCATTGATCAGCGTGGAAATTGCGCTTCGTTCCGCGGGATTACGCAATTCACCGTTTTCTTTCAGCACAATATTCGGCTTGTGATTATTCAAAAAATCGCGCTGTTCATCCGTATCGATATAGAAGATCTTGTCGGACTCGGCAATCGGATTGAGCAGGACGTTGACATAATCCCCCTCCGCGGAGATCGACGTGATTTTATGCCGGTTCGCCGCGATTTCATCCTTGTACTTCTCCAGGAACTCCTTCGAGAACCCCTGTCCGTCTAACGATACGGCCCGGTCCACCTTATCGGACAGAATCGCCACATACTGCGTCTTGTTCCCGCCCTTGGAATGGCCGGTTACGGTAATGTTCTCATAAGGCAGGCTGTTGATATAATCCAGAGCGGCTTTTTGCATTTCCGTATCGGACAAATAGCCGCCCGTCCCGTTGTCGTGCCATTCGTAGTCCCCGGACGTCCCCCGGAACACGACGGTCGCATGGCCTTGGGGATCGACAAACGCGGCGGACCGGTTGCCCGTCTCCAAAATTCTTCCGTCACTGCCGCGCACGGGGTTGCCTTTAGTATCATACGTCGTGCCGACGACGCCATGCTTGAGCTTCAACGACGTTAAGTCCTTATCTTTTTGAATCGCCTTCAGAACCGTTTCCCATTCGCCCCGGTCCATTTGCCCGGGATAGGTTTCTTTGCCGTCCTTGATCGTCTTGCTCTTGTCCAGGCCGCCGCCATGTAAAAGCGAGTCCACGATATCGCCGACGGTTCGATTGTTTTTGTTGGCCACATCATTCAGGTAAATCAAATTATCCAGCAGGGTCAGCTGGCTTTCGGACAGCTCAGCCATCGACGTCGACCTCCCTCCCGTTCTGCCGGATCTTCAGCTCGGGCGTGACCATCACGGACTTGTAGTCGCCTACGAAATACTCGCTGTCATCCGCGGCGTTCAGGGCTTGCAAATCGATGTTCTCATACTTGTCATTGCGGACAACGAAAAGCTGGACGAAGCCGACCAGTTTTTTCTCGCGCATTTTTTTGGCGAGTTCCACCAGGCTTGCCTCCACATCCGCCGGATTCCTCACTGCCTCCTGTTTCACAAAAACAACGGTATCGGAGGAAACAGTCTCCCCCGGGGCATAAATTTCTTCAATTTTCGTCTCCTTGTTCAGCCGATCCGGCAGTACGCCCTCGCCGAAATTGGTATACAGCTTGAACGTACTGTACATTTCTTCAATGAGACCGGACATGGCCGCTTCGTACTCCGGTCTGATATATTTTCCGAAATACCCGTCGCTAATCCGGTAGGAACCATCCTTCATTTGCGTTCCCCAAACTTCGAAAGCATCGCTTTGAGTTCCCTGTTTGGGATAGGCCGACAAATTGTCATAATTGTAGGCGAAGCCGCTCAAAGTAAGGGACACCGGAACGAATTCCTCCCCGTATTTTTGCTGCAAATGAGACAGCATCCGCTCCTTGATCGCTTCCGGATCTCTGTTCCGGTTGGTCTGCGCTTCACTCTTCATACACCCGCTCACTCCCAAAGAAAATATGATCGTCAACAACAGCATTACGGTTCGCATCGCCAGGCGATTCAATGGACATACCTCCTATGTAGGCATTCCGGTGAACCTCGTTCGGGTTCGTTCCGGAACCGTTCTTCATGTTTACCAATCCAACGTGAAATCGGGCATTTGGAGCAGCCGCTCCATATGGCTCGCGATCGCCTGGTCCAGACACGCTTCCAGCTTGGTCTGCTCCCTGTCCAGCAGCTCGTGGATCCGGTCGTAAAATCCCGCCATCCAGGGGGTCACATCAAACTGGCCCTGATCCAGCGAAAAGAGCGCGATTCCCATAAAAATCGTCTGCACGCTGTCAAACGTCCGCTCCACGAACGAGCTGGCCCGAGCCGCATGCTCCCCGGCGATTTCCGGCACCCGGGTATGATAGTCTTCGTCCCCGACCTTCGCAAGTTCCCGGACCATTACTTCACGGTTGGCCGTAAGCACTTTTCCGGCATGCCGTATCGTTTCGTCAACAGAGCGAAGAATCCCTTCCCGGTTCAAGGACCCGATTTGCAAGTAGACGGAATACACGCCCAGATCGGCCAGCAAAGCCCCTTCTTCTTCGGGCCCGGGGAAAAAGATTCCCCAAATGTCCGGCTCCACCGTGCCGGCCCGCTGATAGAACCAGCTGACGAATCGGGAAAATTCGCTCTGTCCGGCAACGACCGGGCTCCCCTCATCATCGAACTCCAGCTTCCGGTAATAAAACGCCTCGTCCTCTTCTTTCAACCCGCTTTGCTGCTTCACAAACACGACTTTTTCCTTACTAGCGCCGACCGGGTCGTCTTCACCGACATAATTGACCGCCGTTCCCGGCAGCTCTTCCTCGCCGGGCGCCCCGAACACAACCGCTTCCGCGCCGAGGATAGCCGCCAGTTCCGCGGCGCGCCAGCCGCCTTGTCCCAGTCCCGTAAAGCTCAGGGCACCTCCGGTGTCGGTGACGCGCTGCAGCGCTGCCGCAAATTCTTCCATGCTATATGTATGGGAAAAAGGGATATCCGAAGGTTCCTGCATAACAACAACCCAACGCTTATGTTCCTTGTGCACAAAAAAATAACGGTCCGGGCGTTCCCCATCACCCTCCCGCCGCTCCCATTCCCAGTCAACCAGGTTCGCCGAGCCTCCGATCTGCTGCGCCAAATCCCCTTGGCCCATCCCCGCAAGCTTCATCTCCAGCTTGGCGGTCAATTCGAGCACGCCTCCGGATTGCTGCGCAGGAAGCAGCCCGGTGCGGGCCAACTCACACAACAATGCATAATCCTTTACGCTCCACATTCCTATTGTCTCTCCCCAATATAAAGATGAAGTTCTCTATTTTTTGTTTTTTTGTTGTTTCAATAGCTCCTCTTTGGCCTTTCTTTCCGCTTCCGCGCGGCGGCGGTCATCCGCGGCCTGCACTTCGCGGGCGAGCCGGTCCAGACCGGTTTCCAGATCGCGAATCTCCGCGTACAGCCGTTCGATTTCGCTGTGCGTTTTGCCGAGATAGTCCTCTTTGAACGCCTGGCCCGCTTTCCCTTTCCACCAGGAAGAGGTCTCGTGCACCGTGGAAACGAACTGTTTCTCCATGCGTTTGAGGTCCGCGTTTCCCTGTGACATTTTTCTGGCGACCGCGCGTATTTCACTTGATGAATACACCCTGATTCCTCCATTGCAAAAAGGTTCGCTCGGAATAAATTCCTTGCACGATTTACCAAACATACTACCTTATACCCCTTGAAATCTCCACTGCCAACGGGGCTGTTTCATGCAAAATATTCCTTTTGTCCTATCTGTCCTATGGAAAAAGTCCTTCTTCCCAGACGCAAGACTCACCGGCTTGCAGACGCGAAAAAGCGGCCTTGGAAGGGCCGCCTGAAGCGCATGGGGCGCGATATAGAGAGATATGTTAAAACGCCGACCTCATCTTCGACAAGAACGCTTGCACCGCGGTCCGGATTTCGCCGGCCGGAGCGCCGGTGACGGCCGAAATGACGGCTACGCCGTCCGCTCCGGCCCGGACCACGTCCCCGGCGCGGACGGCGGTAATGCCGCCGATGCCGACCAAGGGGACGCCGATGCCGAGGGCGCGCAGCTCCGAGAGCAGCCGGGTCCCCTGCACCGGGCGGGCGTCGGCCTTGGACGCGGTCGGATAGATCGGGCCGATGCCCAGATAATCCGCGCCCTGCTCGACCGCGCGCCGCGCTTCCTCCGGCGTATGGGCGGACACGCCCAGCAGCCGGCGGCCGCCGATCCGCGCGCGGACCTCCCCGGCGCTTTCATCGTCCTGCCCGATGTGCACCCCATCGGCCCCGATCCGCAGGGCCAGGTCCACATCATCATTGACGATGAAAGGCACGCCTTTCCGGCGGCAGGCGGCCTGCAGCCGGAGGGCCAGGGCGAACCGCGCCTCGCCGGTGCGTGCGCCGGGGCCCTTCTCCCGGAACTGGACCAGCGTCACGCCCCCGGCCAGCGCTTCCTCCACGATGTGCAGGGGATCGGCGTCAGCGCAGTTGGGAGTGCCGACGACCAGGTACATGCGCAGCAGCTCGCGCATGCGGTCCGGCCGTATCCGCGGTCCGGCCGCTGCGCCGGTCATAGCAGCACCTCTTGGCGCCGGCGGTACGCCCAGTGATTTGTCGGGCCATGCCCGTGCCCGAGCTCCAGGCTGTCCTCGATCGCCGCCTGAATAAACGCCCGGGCCGTACGCACGGCTTCCTGCAGTGCGGCTCCCTTCGCCAGGGCGGCCGCCAGCGCCGCGGAGAACGTGCACCCTGTTCCATGGGTATGCACCGTGTGAACCCGGAGGCCGACCAGTTCGGTAAAATGGCTTCCATCATACACTAGGTCGACCACCTCCACCCCTGACGGGGAGGAGGACCGGGATGTCCCACCGCCTTCAGCGTCCCGCTCGTCGTGCCCCCCTTTGATGACGACGATTTCCGGACCCATCGCGCGGATTCGCTTGGCCGCTTCCCGCCGCTCCTGCATTGTGCGGATCGGCAGCCCGGACAACGCCTCCGCTTCCGGAATATTCGGCGTCACCACCTGGGCGAGCGGAAGCAATTCTTCGCGCAGGGCCGCGACCGCTTCCTGCTGCAGCAGCGTTTCCCCGCCTTTGGCGATCATCACGGGGTCGACGACGACGCGCTTCCAGCGAAACCGGCGGATTTCCGCGGCCACCGCCCGGATGATCTCCGCGTCGAACAGCATCCCCGTTTTCAGTGCGTCCACGCCAAGGTCCGAGCCGACCGCCCGGATCTGCTCGGCTGCCGCCGCCGGGGGCAGCGGGTAAACCCCGCTGACGCCGAGCGTGTTCTGCACGGTGATCGCCGTAATGGCCGACATGCCGTAAACGTCCAGTTCCTGGAACGTTTTCAGGTCGGCCTGGATGCCGGCGCCCCCGCCGCTGTCCGAACCGGCGATCGTCAGCGCCTTGGGAATGCGGGAGAGGCCCTCCTTCATGGCCGGCCTCCGGCGGACGCCGTCTCGATCTCGCGGACAGCGGCATAGCCTTTGAGCGAATGCGGATGCAGCTTCGCCAGCTCATCCAGGAAGGCGGTCTGGAAGCTGCCCGGACCGAGGGAGGCCGTCCTTTCGGCGGCACGGGCGGCCGCCGTGCCGTAGAAGGCCAGCCCCGCCGTACCGGCCAGCATCAGGTCCTTCTCGACCGCCGCGAACGCGCCCAGCACCGACGTCAGCAGACAGCCCGTGCCGGTCACCTGCGTCATCAGCGCGTCTCCGCCGCTGATGATCCGGCACGAGCTTCCGTCGGTGATCACGTCCACCCGGCCCGTGATGACCACCACGGTCCCCAGGGCTTTGGCCGCCCGTACCGCCAGGGGAACATTGTCCTGGCTCTCGCTTTCCACGGCGTCCACCCCTTTGATCTCGCGGGCCTCCCCGATCAGGTTGGCGATTTCCGACGCATTCCCCCGCACCAGCGAGACGTTGACCTCACGCAAAATGCGCTGTGCCGTTTCCGTCCGGAACTTCGTCGCCCCTACGGCGACGGGGTCGAACATCACCGGCACCCCATGCTCGTTTGCGGACCGTCCCGCCAGGATCATGGCGTCGATCAGCCCCGCGTTCAGCGTGCCGATATTCAGCACCAGCGCGTCGGCGATTTTGGCCATCTCCGCCACCTCTTCGGACGCGGAGGACATCACGGGCGATGCGCCGACCGCATAAAGTCCGTTTGCCGTAAAGTTGGTGACGACTTCATTGGTCATGTTATGCACGAGCGGCTTTCTTTTTTGCAAACGGGTCAAGACATCCGACAATTCCTTTTCCAACAAACGCATAGAAGACATCCACCTTTCTATTCCTCGCGAATTTGATCGTTAACCGACTCCCGGGTTTGGCGTCTACATCACCGCGGCCTTCATCGGCACCGGCCACTCCTCCACCTTGAAGGCCATATCCCAGAACAAATATTCCAACTGGCAGCTGTACCAAAAATGCTCCTTCATCCGCGCACGTTCCTCCGGACTGGCTGTCTCCGCCCAGGCATCGACCCGCAAGCGCATCAACTCCGTCGCCTCGCCGGCCAGGCTGCCGTAGAACCGGATCCACTCCCCGAACGGATGGGATAGATCGGGCTTCACTTCCTCCATCAACCGCTGACCGATTTCCAGATAGGTCCACGGGCAGGGCAGCAGCGCGGCCATGATTTCCCCCAGGCTGCCTTGATGGGCTACCGTCAGCATATGTTTGACGTAATGGTCCGCCGACGGGGCCAGAGAGAACCCCTGAACCTCCTCGAACCTTACGCCGGCCACCGCGCAAAAATTTCGATGCGGATGGACCTCGCTGTGCAGTATGAAAGAAATCTGCTCATGAAACATCGCGATATCTTCCCGGCTGGAACACTTGGAAATCGCGATGCCGTAAACCCGCATGTACGCATTCAAATATTCAAAGTCCTGCTTCACATAATGAATCAGCTGTTCCCTGCCCAGCGTTCCTTCCGCGATTCCTCTCACGAAGGGATGGGCAAAAATCGCTTCGAACAATCCATCCGCCTCCCGGCGAAGCTCCTCGGTAAACCGCATTCCTTTCCACCTCCTATTGATGTTGAAATGAAGACGGAAGTCCCGGGAGCTCCGCCTGGTTGTTTCCGAGGACACCAAAAAAGCCGCCCCGGAAACGGAGCGGCTTCACCCAAAAAAAGCGTCACCCGGCACCCGCCTGAGCGGTGCGCCATCGCTTTTGATATGACCGACTCCACTTTCCTACGCTAGTACGAACTAGATCAGGTTCAAAGGGTCCAAGATATCCTCTTGTCTCAGCCGCTGACGGCTCCCCTAGTGGACTTCCTATTCATTTGCTTCTACTGTACCTAGGTTTGCCAAATCTGTCAAATCCTTTGAGCCAGTCTATCCGCCTTTGATCCCTATGGTGAGCCTGTTTCCCTGCAATAGCGGACTTTTTGGGCGTTACTTTTTTCAGCAAACAAGCCTAGCATGGCATTAAACAATTTAATCTTAATCACGAACAAATTTGTCAGCGGTCAGCTTCTCTTTGAAGTAGGGCTGATGAATAAGTGCCTTAAACGGCTCTATTTTGTCGAATTCAGCTGGGTGATGTGAAATAGTGGCTTTTCAGGGGCTTATTTTTGGGAAAAGGCAAGGCAAACCCTGATTTTCGGGACCCTTACCAGTCCAATAAGGCCCTTTTTGGCCGCTATGAATCCCGCGAAGCCGAATCGGGCCGAAACAGCGTCCCAAAAGGCCGTTAATATCGGCGGACGGCTAGGGAAATTGCGGGGCGCCAGCTCCTGCTCGCCACGTAACTTCTTAAGGCGGCGAATTAGTCTCAAGATGGGCAGCACCATGTCAGGGTCTGATGCAACGTTTGCTTCAATACCGTCGACCAGGATTCCGATTTACGTCAGAGTACGAGTTCCCGGCATATATTTGTCCTTCGGTCCTACGTTCGTGGTCTACACCCATCCTGAGAAAGTTCCAGCGAAAGTAAATTCCTGCAAATCTGCAGGAATTTCTCTCGTAATAAGCTACTTAAATAAAATTCCTGCAAATCCTCTAAGGCCCCCTAATTAAACTGGAGTCTCCCTGCCCAATAATTTAAACTTAGGACAAAGGGAGATGATCGGTATGGGAAAAAGGTTGAATGAAGAAAAACGTTTAAAAGTTGTGAAAGAAGCCATGGCAGGTGTTAAGGTGGGGGTATTGGCTCGAATGTACGACGTCCACCCTGAGACTGTCCGTAGTTGGATTAGAGATCATCGGGACTCTATTTCGCCTGAAGAAATTCCTGCGGCAGACGAACATG